>JBBSUV010000037.1:0-39488 GCA_038234075.1 Flavobacteriales bacterium
ACCTCAAAACCACCCTCTGCCCCGTAGGGGTGAACAGCTTGGGCCAGTTCCGTGCGATCCGGCTTGCGTGAGTCTCCAAACTACCACCACTTAACCCGCTACCTAAAAAGAAGAGGCCGCCCCTTTTGAGACGGCCCCTTCGTTATGCATGGTGGCAGCATCGGCATGTGGAGCTACATCCGATCGTTAAAGTTGTCACGTGTTCACGTTGTTGCTTTTGGATCGACTGAAGATTTGTGCAGGAACCAAAAACACCTGACCATGAAAAAGCTTTTGATCGCCGCGGCCTTGGGCCTCGGAGTTTTATTCACCACTGCCGCGAGCGCGCAAACGCAGACACCTCCTGACCAGGTGAATGCCCATAAAACGACCGCCCCCGGAACGAGGACCAAGGCGACGCCGCCTCGCGATGCGAAAGGGCATTTCACGAAGCCGGTGGATGCTACTCCTGCCACTGCCAAGCCTGCTACTGAGACCGCAAAGCCTGCTGTGGAGACCTCGAAGCCTAAGACCGTCCGTCAACGCGATGCCAAAGGACGGTTCGTGAAAGCTGACGCCAACAAGCCTACAACGGAGAAGAGCACGAGCCAAACCCGCGACTCCAAAGGACGTTTCATCAAGAAGACCGACACGGCGGCACCAGCCTCCAAGTAGGCATCCTTTCCTTCCAACACCAAGGGCCGTCCTGCGATCGCAAGGCGGCCCTTCGGCTGTTCAGTGAGTAGGGAATAGCTCAGTACATGCATGCTCCCGTCCGCGGCAGCGTCGGAGAAAGCTTGACAACAGCCTACTAATTCGTCCACACCGCGTAGCCTTTTCGCCGAAGCTCCAGCGCCAGCCCCAGTTCCACTTCAAGCGCCTCCGCACGGCTCAGCGGCCCGATGTCCTGGTAGAGGCTGGGGCGCAGGTAGCGGCCGTACTTCTCCACGATGTTGGACGAGAGCTTCTGCCCTTTCGCGTTGCGATAGCCCGTCTTGTGCTGCTTCAATCGTTCCTGCGGTGTCTTGCTCGTCTGGCCCACGTAGAGGCATTCCAGCACGCCGTTGTACTGCGGGTTCGCCTCACGGAACTTGCGGTCCTCGTTGAAGACCTTCCGGCTGAGTTCGATGACGTAGACGGTGTAGGCGGTGGGCATGAGGTGGATCAGACGATCAGAAAATCAGATGATCAGATAATTAGAGACTTGTTGATGCCTTTCTGGGGAACAGCAGACCGTACTCCGCCGAAGCGGCTATGCCCAGGCGAGGAGCACGGAGTTCGCGGAGAAGACGAGGAGGAGGGACGCCTTCGGCGTTGGAGGACGCAAAGGGAAATTCGCAGAAGGCGCAGAACCTGCTTCGCACGCCGTCCGCAGTGCGAGTATCGCAGGTCAGGCCAGCTTTGAGTTGATGGTGATGTTGCCGCTTAGCGTGCGGTGGATCGGGCAACGGTTCGCGATCTCCAACAGGCGGTTGCGTTGCGTCTCGTCCAGATCGCCTGTGAAGCGGATGTTGCGCTGGATGTTGGTGATGTCGAAGCTCTCGCCGTGGGTGATCACCACCTCGGTATCGATGGCCTCCAGTGGCCACTCCTTGCGGTCCGCATACATGCGCACGGTGGCATTGGTGCAGGCGCCCAAGGCGCCGGCCAGCAGCTGGTGCGCATTGAAGCCTTGACCGGTGCCGCCGTTGTCCGCAGGCTCGTCAGCGATCAGCTTCAACGTCGCCGTGCGCACTTCCATGCGGTAGTGGTCGCGGCCGATGTGGGTATGCGTGGAATAGTTCATGGTCGGATGGTTTTCGGCCATGAAGTTCGGGAAAAGCTGGGGGAGTTGAATGCTCGGCCCTGTGAACGTTGCAGTTATCCATGCTTGCCCACCGCCTTGGGTGCGCATGGGCATTACGACCTTTAGCCTTTCCTTTCACAGGAGCTGGTCCGGCTATCCCATTCTTTGATGAACGGTATCCTCTTTCGAGTGCCCTGAAGGCATGCCGGACCAGTATCGCTATTACTGTCGGTATTCAGGCGCCCTGCGATCAACGAACCTCGAGTTGCCGGATGCGTTCTTCCAATCGCTCGATGAGCGCTTGTTGTTCTTGCACAGCCTTCACCAACGGCACCACGAATTCAGCATAGCGCAGGCCGTAGAGACTTTCCGCGTTCTTGGGTGCGTCCACCCCGCTGAAATCGTAACCTACTGCTTGCGCTGCCTTTTCCACGTCCTGCGCCAGGAATCCGGAGTACCGGATCGCCTCCTTTTCGGCGATCGCACGATCGACCTCGGGGTCGGAGACGCGTACTTCATTGCCATCCTTATCCTTTTCGACGCCCTCTTTCAGGAATTCGCGTAGCCCCGTGACATCATAGGTGTAGGTCATCGGCTTCAAGGCCAGGATGAAATCCAGTCCCTGAACATCGGTACGGAGTTCGCGCTTGAATCGCGCATCGCTCACCATGGTAAAATTCACCGCACCATTAATGCTGGTGACAAGCGTGTTGCCGACGCGGACCATATTGGTGGCTGTTGGCCGTGCATCGTAGCCTACGGCTGTTGTATTGCTTAGTCCATCCACCGATGTGCCTGCCGACCGCCCGATGGCGGTATTGTTGTGGCCGGTCGTATTGTTGGCCATTGTGGAAAACCCTACTCCGGTGTTGTATCGTCCTACTGTGTTAGCCCCAAGAGAATTGTACCCTAGGCCTGTATTGTACTCACCGTTGCCCGTATTGGAGCCAAGTGCGGATGAGCCCAATGCGGTGTTACCAGAACCCGTGGAATTGGTGAAAAGGGCAAATGCTCCAACGGACGTATTGTACTCACCGGTCGTATTGTTCGACAGAGCTTCCGCTCCCGCAGCCGTGTTCTGTGATCCGAGCGACTTTCTCAGCGCGTTGTATCCAAAGGCAGAACTCCGATATCCGGTAACGTTGGCATACATCGCCTTGCTTCCAACAGCGGTGTTGAAATAGCCGGTGGGCGCTGGGGTTTCGCCTGAGAGGGGTCCAAGTCCGACCGCATTGTTGAATAAAGCACTATCACCAATAGCAACCAGGTTGGACCTGTTGGTGTTCAGACGAAGAGCTCCCATACCGACAGCGATGTTGCTATTTCCACTGACATTCTGGTAGCTGGCCCTATAGCCGAGTGCAACGTTGTTGTTCGCCGTGGTACTGAAAGCAAGTGTTCCATGGCCCAAAGCCACGTTGCTCCCGCCTGTTGTATTTGCGGTCATCGAATTGTCGCCAACAGCGGTGTTGATGCTTCCGGTAGTGGAGTTCTGCATGGTATTGCGACCAATGGCCACGTTGGCGATACCCGGGAATACAGCATTGCGCAAGGTGTTCGCGCCAATAGCAACGTTGCCCTGCGTAGTGGCGTGTCCGGCGCGCTGTGCATTGTAACCGAGCGCCACATTTGAGTTATCAGGAATGACACAACCGGAGAATATGCCGTTCACCTTGAAGATGAGGGGTTCGGCGTCCGTGGTTCCAATGAAATTGCTCGTGGTGTCCGTGCCTGCATTACCGAGCAATGCCCAGCCGCTACCACCTCCGGGAGGGCCTGCTGGTCCCACCAGCGAAATGCCGCTTCCCCAGTTATTAGCTGTCTTCGGACCATACAGCGTATTGGTCGCCGTATTGATGTAGAAGTCACCGAGTGTACCTGTCCCTGCGGTCGGGTTTGTCGTGCCGTTAAGCACGGTCTTTCCATCCATGCCGTTGGTCCCAGGCGCACCATTGGTTCCATTTGTACCGTTCGTGCCCGGTGTTCCTTGCGATCCGGCGGCACCCTGTGGGCCCGTTGCGCCGGTCGATCCGGGAGTGCCTTGTGCTCCTTGCGTTCCTGCCGGTCCCATTGCTCCTGGATCTCCCTGTGGCCCCTGCGCACCGGTTGCTCCTGTTGCACCCTGTGGCCCCGTACTGCCGGTCGCACCAGCGGGTCCGACCAAAGGAGTGCCGGTTCCCCAAGCGCCTGAAGTCTTCGGCCCGAACAAGCTGTTGCTCGTCGTGTTGATGTAGAAGTCACCATTCGAACCACTGCCTGCTGCGGGGTTGGAAGTGCCACTCAAGATCGTTCGGCCATCATTCCCCGTAGGACCTTGCGCACCCGTCGAGCCTGTCGGACCAGCAGCACCCGTAGCTCCGATAGCTCCGGCCGCCCCCTGTGTCCCTTGCGCACCTGTTGCTCCCGTTGGACCTACGGGGCCTTGCGGTCCAGCTGGGCCTTGAATGGATCCGACGTTCTCCCATGTGTTCGTATTGTCGCTCCAGACAAACAGGTTGCCGTTCACCAAGTACGCATCCCCGGGATCGCCGTTGCCGGGGAGTTGGTTGACGTTGGTCAGTGATCCCAAGATCGTGACTCCCGTACCGTCCTGCCCCGACTGTCCTTGTGGTCCTGTTGGCCCGGCTGGTCCTGGATTGCCTTGCGCTCCTTGCGCTCCGGCTGCACCAGCAGGTCCTGTTGCGCCTGTTGCGCCGTTGGCACCTGCCGGGCCAGCAACACCCTGCGCGCCTTGCGCCCCAGCTGGTCCTTGTGGCCCCGGTGTATTGCTTTCCTCTGCGAAGAGCGCATAAGGCACACTCAGCAACTGCGAGGTGCCCATCTGCGTCCCGTTCATACTGGTGCGCACGAAGTAGGACCCGTTGCTCCAATCGATACCGGCGAAGGTGCCGCTCACGACAGTGCCACCGCCCAGGGCCACATTGGCCAGTCCGAATCCATTGGTGGTAACTGCATGGTCCTCATTGTACACCACGGGGCCCGATGAACTGCCTTGAAGAATAGCGAGGCTTAAGGTCGCATTGGTGCTCGGCAGAATAGTACCACCCGCATCACGTAGGATGGCTTGGTAGCTGATGCGTTGCGGGGATTGTGCAGCGGCAGCTAACACGCATGCAACAGCAAGCAGAAGGAGGATGTACTTTTTCATGGGTCAGTGGGTAAGGGAGATCTTAAAGGATTTGACTTCGCGTTGATCGGCGTTGAATACGCGCAGGATGTAACCACCACTCGCGTACTGTTGCATGTCCAGCTCCGTGATGGTGGAAGTGATGCGACTGTCAACGACCTGTCGACCTACCGCATCCAAAAGCAGAACTTGGCCGAACCGCGACGGATCATCTATCGCGATGTACAGGGTATGCCGAACGGGGTTGGGGTACACGTTGATCGAGGGGCCATTGCCAAAGTCCTCAACCGTAGTGGTGATATCCGCCCACGGCTGCTGGAAGCCTTGCGTGAGGGTGTTGGCGGGACCCGATGCCGTAATGATGATGGGTTCACCGATCGTGACACTGATGGCGTTGGTAGCTGAGCTGTAAGCCCCGCCGCCGGACGCGATCACCTGTTGGGCAAGCGTCGCTAACGGCGCGCCAAGTGCGAGAAAGAGAAGGGTGCGAAGCATGTTCAATGCGGGTTTCGTGATAACGACACGAAGTACCGGAGCCCCTTGAATGCCAGCAATACCACATGAGTAGTAGGATCGGGAATTCCTCAGTTCACCACCACCGGTGCAACAGCTTCGGAAATGCGCGACGATCCACCATCGCTGTACACGACCTTCACGGCATAGGTGTAGCTGCCTTTGCCGGGCAGCCTGATATCCACGAAGGTGTTGGTGCCGGCAGGCACAGAACCGACGGTAGTGGCCGTTGCACCATCGCGCGAACGATAGATCACACAATGCTTCACCTTTCCGGAAGGAGGGACCCATCCCACCTGCACCACCTCGTCCATGGCGGTTGCCACCACTTGCGTCACGGCGGTATGTTCGGTGCGTGCAGAGAGTCGCACTTCCAAGGGGACCGATCGCGGCGAGCTGTTGCCGGCACTGTCCACGGCGAGCATCGTGTAGGTGTATGCATTCGGAGAACTCACGGTACGATCGGTCCACATGCGAGGCGTGCTGCTTGCGTTCCAATTGATCACTTCGCGCCAGGTGGTATCCGCATCACTGCGACGCAGAAGGCGGTGCTGCTTGACATCCGCGCTGCTGCTCGGCACGAACTGCAATACCACTGCACTGTCATTGACGGCATAGCGCTCGAACACCGGTGCAACGGGCGCCACCACATCGGGCTTCCGCAAGCGCAGGGTTGCGCTCATCGGACTGTGGTTGAAGTTGCGGTCCACGGCCACCACGCGGTAGTAGATATCCTTCGTCAACGTGCGCAAGGGTATCGTATCGTGGAACACCGTGTCCTGGATCGGCTCGGGGGAAAGGTTGTTGAAGTTGTGGTCGGCGGCGTTGGCGAAGAACACGCGATAACCGAAGATGTCCTTCTCCTTGCCCAAGGGCCAATGCACAGTGACCAGACCGGTGGTGTGGATGGTGCCTTGCAAACGGACAGGCGGTGCGGGTGCGATGGAATCCGCCAAGATCCCGTAGCCGCTAAGCGACACGGACTCGTTGCCAGCGGTGTCCACGGCCCAAACGCGGTAGTGGTTCTCCCCGAGGAGAAAGGAAGATGTATCCGTGAATTGGCGCGTATTCGGTGCGAGGAGATCACGATGCAAAGGCACGTACGCTGCTTGCGCATGGTAGGTCTTCTCAACCCGGAAACCTTTCAGGTCCTTCGGGCTTTCGGGTTGATCCCAACGCACCACCAAGCGGCCACGTTCGTCCCTCACGCCTATCATCACCGGGTTCTTCGGAGCAGTACGGTCGCGGCCGAACGCATTGATCTCCGGTGCTTCGGTGCTCACCATTCCGAACGGCGTGATGCCCAATACGCGGTAGGTGTAGGGAAGGTAGTCGCGTGCGATGGTGGTGTCCGTGTAGGTGTAGTAGGACGCTGCACCGCGTTCATTGTCCATGGGCACGAAGGGTACGTTGTTCAGGCGTTGCCATGCACCGCTGCCTTGGCGTCGCTCGATCCAAAACGCGCTGAAAGATCCGTATACCAATTCACGCTCCCAGCGTACACCGATGCTCCCTTCCTTTTCCACCGCCGAAAGCGATGGTCCATGCGGCACCGCATCCAGACCTTGCGCGCGGTCCACTGCGACCATAGCGGTGTCGCCATGTTCGGGATCCAGCGAAATCACGCGATAGAGATAGTATCCCGTTGCATTCACATCCTTGTCCACCCAGCGATAGCCCAATGCGTTGGCGATGGCAGGGTCGATATCCGCATAGAGCGCACACAAGGACCAACGCAATGTGGCCTGATCGGCGGCGGCCATTTGTGCGCCGAGGTTACCCGCGTTCGGGGCCATCTCGCTGCCATGGAGTGCTTGTGCGATGATGGGTGCATACGGGTTGTTCACGAGCCGCCGCTTCATCACTTCCAAGGTGATCGGCTTCAAGGTGTCGGTGTTCAGATTCCTTGCATCTCGTTCATCTGAGTTCACGTCTACGCGTTCAATGCGACAACCGTATTGGTTGAATCGCTCCCATGCTTGCACCGAGCTGGGCGCCCAGCGCACGACAATGGAATCGGCAGCATTGTACGCGGTGACCTGCACACTTTGCGCATCGGCGTACCCCCATACGATAAGGCCGGAAAGGATGAGTAGGGTGCGAAGCATGATCAAGGTGCTATTTGGATCCCACCAGAAGGGCCACCCATTCCCGTGGAGGGTAATGGTCCCGCCGGGCCGGAGGTGTAGTTGAACAAAGCTGTGCCTGAGCTCAGCGCTGGCGCCGACTGTCCGGAATCCAAGAAGGGCTTGCAAGTGGGCGGTGGATCGAAGCTGAAGCGCACGCCGTAGTTGCCACGGTACGGCCGCTTGTAGCCGGAATTCTGATAGCGGACCAGCATGCTGCGGAGCGGCTCGATCATGCCAGATCCGGTTGAGCCCAATGGTCCGCACTTGGCGATCACATCGGCGGTGATGGTCTGCAAGCGCTTGTGATCGTCCCTCACCCAGTAGGACGTCTTTTGGTCCAGCCGCACGTTGCCCATATTGCTGGCACCACTTTCAACCAACACAACCGGTCCACCCATCACCATCATGGTACCCGGCCCGGAGGATGGAGGCGGTGCTGTTTCCACACTGTTAAGTGGCTGCGTGGTCGGGTTGTTCACCCTCCAGACCACGGTGCGGTAAGGGGGTATGCCGATCGCGTCCGGGCTGTCGGAGATGCTTGGCATACCGAACGAATTGGTGCCCACGCTACGTTGCAGGTCCAGGTTGCTACATCCCCGCGCCTTCAATTGCGCATAGTAGTCGTAGAGCACGGGCTTGGTCCACTGACTCGACCAGGTGTCGATCAAGGCATCATCCAAGCGGATCAACGGAGGCAGTGTGAAGGATGAACCTGATACCTTCGACCGATAGCCCAACACATCGAACACATCGAAGCCTTCGCCCGCAAAACCGGTCCGAAGCATTTCACGCGGCGGAACAGCACCATCACCCTCGACATTAGTGAGAACGCTCGCCAATGCCGCGACCTTCGTGGTAATGGTGTTGTAACGCGAGGTGACGAACTGGTACGAGAAGAGCAGCTTCTCATTCTGTCGCACGGAATAACCACTGAGCTTTCTGTTGTTCACGTTCACCATACCACCTTGTTCGGAGCTGGAGTTCGTCGTGGTCACCGATAGAACGCCCATGTCCATCATGGAGCCATGGAGCCCGAAATGTCCGCCGCTGTTCAACAAGCTATCGCGGTAGATCAATTGCGCGACATACTGCGTGCTGTTCTGCAACTGCGGCAAGGAGTATGTGATGGTCGTTTTAACGGCATCGCCTCCATTGTAGCCCGCGTCATTGGCGAGGCGATATACCGTTGCAGGACAGATGATGGTGCTGCCACCAAAGTGCGGTGTCAACATCACCTTGTACAGGCGGGTGCGTCCCTGTGCGGCAGGTCCGAAGACATCCGATTCACCGGAGAGATCCGACTTGCATTGAATGATGGCCGCGCGGCATTCATCCTGCAACACGTAGCGCTGCCCGATGAAGGGATAGGTGTAGTCGAGGTCCTGCTCACGAAGCTCCTTCAGTCCATCGCCGGTCCTGAAGGTCACGGTGCTGTCCCACTTCGCGAGCTTGCCATCGTTCATCGCGATGGACCAGGCTGCGGGAGTGTCCTGGTATCGCAGAGGGTATGATCCAGGGATGATCTCATGCTTCGCATCGAGCCATTCTTCGACGTACAGAGCTACGCTGAACGTGTAGGTGGTGCGCGGGTCAAAGTAGCGGCTTGGGGTCACCAGGATCTGGTCCTTCGCTGCCGATAACTCTTCGCCGGTGGCTTGTTCAGCACCGCCCTTCTTCAGAGATACATTCTCCAGTCGCAACCGGAACTTGCGCCAGTAAGTACTTCCGTTGCTGCGGTATTCCTTCAGTTGGAAAGGCGTATCGAGATGCATGTTCAAGGCGACTTCACAGTTGGTGCCCACATCCACCGGTGTTGTGCCGGATGCGATACCATCGCCGTTGCGGGGCGTGATGTCACCGATGGGATCAAGCCCGGCCAATGCACCTGCTCCGTAGTCGGTGCAGGGATGTCCTGCGGAGAAGGGGAAGTTGAACTGGCCATCGATCAAGCCATTCAGGATGCTGTACCGGCCTCCCACTTCACCACGCACCCAACTGGGGTCTGCAAAGCCGCCTTGTAGCAACGCGGCCGCGCCGAGGCTCATGATCTCGAAGTCACCTTCTGCGAACCACACATCCACGTGCAGGCTCACACTGCCGGCCAGGTAGGCATATACCTGTCCGGTGGCGTAGAATCCCGCGATGCCGGGGTCGCTGATATCCGTACAGGTCATGTTATCAGAGGAGACGAAGACGAGGTCGAAACCAAGGCCGGCCTGCAACTGCATTCGGAGCAAGTAGAAGTCGAACTTCTGGTCCAGATCGGCGCGTGCGCCGAACGCGATACCATTGGCCTGCCCCACACCTCCGGGCCAGTTGAATTCTTGATCACCCAACAATGCCATCACGGTGGCGGAATCCGGCGGTAGTGGATCAGGCAGGTCCTTGCCTACCATGAAGTATGCACTGGTGTTGAACAGACCTATGAATTTCAGCCCTATCGGTGTTTGCGGTGTGCCCACGAAGAAGTGCCACGTGTCCGGCGTGATCAGGATCTCCGCGGCACCGGCGAGGTTGTTGGTGCCCGTACCTGTGACCATGCCAGCTCTGAGCGCAACGAAGACCTGGAAGTTGGCTTGGAACACATCATTGGGGAAGTCGTAGCTGATCGCTGCCGTTCCATGGATCGGCATGTAGTCGCGCTCGCGGTCATCCCTGCGCTCGCTCATCATGTACACGTTGCCATTGAGGAACGCGGTGGACACGCCGCCACTTTCGCTGAAGGACATACCTGCGGTCAGGTCGCCGTTGTACGCGCGACCGCTTGCTCCATCTCCGAAAATGATCGTTGCCTGAAACCCGAAGTTGATAGCCGCATCGGGCACGAAGCGGATGCTGGTCAACGTGAGGCCCGGTTCGTACTCCTCATCATCCTGGTGCGCGAGCGTGGCTTGTGTCACTTGCAGTGCATTGGGCAGGGCGGTCGTGCGCTTCATGTGGTACCATGCGCCGCCACCAAAGCCATAGATATTGAACGGCTGACCCGGAGAGAATCCATTCTCCTTGGCCATCATCGCATCGGCGTACCAGTACCGCATGCTGTTCACCGTGCCGAATTGCGCGGCCGCACGCACTTGCAACGCGCCTTTCATGAACCACGCGTTCACCATGCCGTTGATGCCGTTGCCGTACACCGGATCGTCGTGGTACCAGCGCAATGCGCCGAGGATCTTCACCGCACCGGTCTCTCCGTGTACGCCAATGGAATCCAGTTCCACCGAGTGATGGCCCCACTTGTGCAAGGCTTCCGTGTTCAGTTCGCCCAGCACGGCAATGCGCGTGGTGGCCACGAAGATGTTCGTTGCGCCGCTCAGGTCCAGGTTGATATCGAAGCCGATGCCCGCCATAACCTTACCCTCGGAATCGCGCCGCTCGGTGGTCACCCGGGTGATGCTTACCGGGAATCCGCCGGCCTTGTTCTCGCCTTCTTCCGCATCGAGTAGTTCGTCCTCCATGCCCATGTACTTCTGCGGGCTGGCCAAGGAGAACACGCCGTTGTCGTCGATGTTGGTGTAGGGCGCTTTGGTCTGGAAAGTGAGATTCTGGAAGGCGATGTCGCGGAAGTTGAGCTTCACGCCTTCGGGCATGCTCATGTCGATGCTGAGCTTGCCATCCAGCTCTGCGGTCGCGCTGTTGCCCGTGTTGGAATCACCCAGGATGGCGCGTATAGTACTGGTCTCCAGTAGCTCCATGTGCCCCACATACATCGGCACGTTGAGCGTGCCATCGGGATGCAGCAGGAATTCCATGCGCAGATCGTGCGTGGTAGGTTGGTGCTGGATCATGCCCGGGTACACCAGTAGCGTGTCCGAGAAGGGCATGTGGATGCGGCCCTTGAAGCCGCCCTGCACGAAGCTGTTGAGCGCGATGTCGGCCTGCAACGTGTCCAAGGAGAAGCCCCAGCCGTCGAGCGTGCCTTCATCGGTATCCAGGATGTTGGCGATCTTGAACGAGGCCGAGAGGCCCTCGCCGAAACCATACACGAGGTTGTCCACTTGCGCCGTAGTGCGACCTACTCCCTCGAAGCGTTGGATGGTGGTGGGTAGGCGCAGCATGGCGCGTTTCACGAACACGCCGGTCCACGCTACATCCACCGTTCCTGCTTCGTCAAAGTACTCGCTGTTCATCAGGTGGTGTGCCGGCATGTAGAGGTCCGGCGGGTTGACGTAGCTGGCCAGATCGAGCCAAGCCTCTTGCACATCGAAGCCCCAGCCCTTGGCATGCGCCAGGTGGAAGGGCGTGTTCATGTCCAGGCGCCCCATGATGCCTGCACGACCGGTGCGCACGCGCAGGGAACCGATCACCTTCTGCGGACCGTCCTCTCCGCTGGGCAGGTCCTCGCGTAGTTTTTCGCGATCGAAGCGGTACTCCAGATCGAAGGTCACCGCGCGGAAACCTTGACAGTCCCAAGCCACGAAAGTGCCACTGTCCTGTACGGTGGTGAAGCCATCTGCGAAGCGAGCACCCTTGAACTTGAGGGTATCCGCACCGATGGGAATGTTGAGATCGCCGAGCAGGTAGAGCGTGGCTTCCTCGGTCACATCACCGATGCCGCCCGGGTGGAACGGGATGGCCATGTTGCCCAGACCAACGGTCTCCCCCAGTTCGTACATGGGCAACGCCATGCCGGCATTGAGGCGCGCAATGGTATCGGTGAACTGCACGCCGAGGATGCCGATCACCACGCGACCGGTCTCGGTCTGTTTATCGATTCCGATGGGCAAGCCCATGGGCGTCGCACCAGCGAACTGGCTCACCAAGCGGCCTGCCGTGTTCAGGTACGCATCCAAGGCCTCCGCGGTCTGCGTATTGAAACCTGCCGCAAGGGAAGTGCCTTGCACCCATGCCGCAGGGATCACACCGGCGTTGTCGTACAGGCCGGTCACGTCGCCCATGTAGAGGCGCTTCTGCGCATTGATGCGCACACCGTTGAACTGCACCCGCAGTTGGGCGCGCATCACGGGCACATCGATCAAGCCTACACCGGTGGCCATATCGCCGCTGTGGGAGATGGTGCTCACCTTCATTTTGAAGAGGCCCACCTGCACGGTGTCACCCACCTGTGTGGTGTTCACTGCAACGCGCTGTGCGACAGGAGTGGGCGTGCGACGGCTCTCCGCCAGACATTGCGCAGGTGGGATCTCTTCTTCCGTCGTGATCTCACCTTCACTGCCTCCGCCGGCTCCATCGCCAATGGTGAAGCGGTACGTGGGGCTTGCGCGATAATGCTCACCGAACTCACTGTTCGGATCGGTAAGCCAGACCACACGCCAGTAGTAGGTGCCGTCCGCATCGGGCGTGAAATCGAACTCCA
This sequence comes from Flavobacteriales bacterium, assembly GCA_038234075.1. Classification (GTDB taxonomy): domain Bacteria; phylum Bacteroidota; class Bacteroidia; order Flavobacteriales_F; family PHOS-HE28; genus PHOS-HE28. The sequence continues at coordinate 12,849 of JBBSUV010000037.1, forward strand.
CTTCCTTGTACAGTTGAGCCACCATGCAGGACTCGTCGCATCCTTCCTCCAGCAGGTTCAACAGATCACCCACCCGGGCACTGAAGGTCGAGTCCCTCACGACAAAGTCGGTGGACTTCGAGACATCCAATCGCCAGCGTTGATAGATCCTTCCGTCCGTCTGGCTGCTCTGGCCGTCCACGTTCTGGAGGATGCGGAAGGGCGGCAACAGGCGTGCAGGTGGTTCAGCGGTCTTGAAGCGTAAGGGCACGGCGGCATAGCCGATCGCCTCCGGATCACCACCATTGCGCGCCAAGTGTGCATCGTTCGCCGGACTGATCATGCGGGGCACGCCCATCCCGCTCGCAAAGCCGCCATCGATGTGGCCGGTGATCGGGTCGCCATTATCGGGGCTCAACGTGATCTCCGCGCTCAGCACATGCTCCTCGCCGGACTCGAAGTACATCACGTCCGGCTCACCGGGCCGCTTATAGATGTTGATGTGTCGCGCGTGATCCTCGGTGATCGGGATCCCGAGCACGGCTTGTTGGGAAAGCTGTGGCCCGTCGGCCCAGACGATATCCCGATCGTAGGTCTGCTGTTCACCACCCACATGGATCAACGTCAGTTCGCTGTTGAACTGGGTGATGTCGCCGCGATACGGATCAAAGCGCGCCACGATGGGCAGAAAGTCCCACGGCAGGGTATCGTTCACCAGGGGATAGGCCAGTGTGAAACTTCCTTCGCCGCTCCACGTGAATGTGCAGGGCTCGCTCCACCCGTTATTCTGGAAAACGACTTGGCCGATCGCATCCACGGCACGCACATACCATGCGTACCGCCTGCCACTGAGCAGAACGGGCATCAGTTGCGTGTAGAGCACTTGGGGCGTCATCACATCGTCCTCCCACACCGGATCGTTGGAGGTCTCCAAGGCGGACAGTGGATCGATCACATCCCCCTCGGGCAGCAACACCAATTTGAAATGGTACTGCATCATCGCACCGATAGGCGGGCCGGATGGCAGGATCCAGTTGAACAACAAGGATTGCGGCTGGATGCCGTCCACGGTCGCTCCGCATGCAGGGGCCAGCAGTTGCGGTGGCGGCGGGTACGTTACGGTGAAGATGTTGGAGCAGCCATCGCTGGGCGCGCCCATGCTAAGCGGCTCGTTGGTATTGTAGTCGAAGGCTTGCAGGCAGATCTGGTATTCGCCTTCCGGCAGAAGGCCCAATCGGATGTCCACTTCCTCGATCCCTTGGTAATTCACTTGGCCGGAACTGTTGGATACGAAGGGCTCCAGATCCGAACCGTTGAGCGCGGAGAACCCCACCGGGACGTAGAGTGGTGGTGCATTCCACGCTTGGCCACCTTCAATGCTCACCGAGACATTTCCGGTCGTGCTGCTGATGCTGGTAATGCTGCCCGCGAGGTAGATATCGTGCGACACCGCACCGGGAAAGTCGTTGTGTATGAGCACTGAGATCTGCGCCGGATTCTGGAAATATTCCACGTAGCTCGCGGTGTAGGGCGCGTTCACCGTGGTGTTCAACATCAACGGATACTCCTGTGCATGCAGCAGGCTGGTGGAGGCAAGCAGGAACGCAGCGATGAAGAGGCCGGCAAGGGGTCGATGGGTCATGGCGCGTCAGGGCTTGGACTTGGGTTGGAAAACGAACACGTAACCGGCAAGGATCCGCACCTCGGTGAACTCCCGCGAGGCCACGAACGTGGTGCTGTTGAAGAGCGCAGTGGCCGTGAGCTGGAAGCGGTGCATGGGCGAGCACCGATACTGCCAGGTGGTACCGGCGTTCAGGGTATTCCCTGCGCTGCGTCCGTTCTGCATGGCGGCGTTCCACGCGGCATTGAACGAAGCCGTGAGCTTTTGCTTGGCCATGGTGCGCGCGAGGCCGATGGACGGGCCCACCAACACGTTGTCACCCGCAGCGCTCGTGTTGCTGCTCATGTTCACGCCGCCGCTCACGCTCAGGTTGTCGGCATGGCGCATACGGCTCACGTAGAGGTTGCCATAGATCACCTGGTTCTCCGCGGAAGCATAGGTGTTGTATGGATTCAGGTCCTCCAGTTGCTGCAGCCCACCGGTCAGCGTGATGGTGAACGTGCGGTGCGTGTTGGTGCGCATGTAGCGCTGCGAAAGCGTGAAACTGCGGTTCACTTGCGCCACGCGGAAGGTGTCGCTCAGCACACGCAGACCGGCTTCCTGCGCAATGCCGTAGTTGCTGAAGTTCAGGTCCGCGCCATAGGATCGAGAAGGGTTCCAGCCCACGGATGCCGAACCGATGCGGCGCACGCTGGTGGCCATCTTGCGGCCGCTGAGGTTATCCTGTTGATGGCCGTAACTTCCGCTTATCCGCACCTTGTTCTTCCACAAGCGCAGGCTCGGTGCCACGGTGATCGCACGCAGATCGGCCGCCTGGTAATACGCACCCAACGAGCGGTAGTCGGGATCCACCTGCCGCACATCCCCGCGCAGGGTGAAGATCTTGTAGGCATAGGTCAGCGACGTGTTGCCGGCAAAAAGCAACTGGGAGCCGAAGCGCGGGTTGAAGAAGCGCCGCGCGGTTGTCGGCACATCGCTGGCTGCGATCTCCGGAGCGCGCAGATCCTCGGTCATGGCGCTCGCACCCAGATCAAACTGCCAAGTGACCCGCTTGCTTAATGCCAGCCGGGAACTGATGCCAAAGGCCACGTTCTCCTTTGGGGCTGAAGCAAGGCTGTAGCCCACCACTTCCGGTATGGACGTGGTGTCGTCCGCAGCGCGGAAGAACATCAGATCGAAATAGTTGCGCCGGTTGCCCACGCCGATCTTCATACCATAACCGGTGCGCTCATAAGCGGTCCTTGGCGCGACGGCCGCGAGCGTATCCTGCGCCACGGACTTGTTGAAGCGGCCATAGAACGCGGCGAAGCGGAATCCCTTCGGTTCCAGTTCAACACCGGCGCCGAAGAACTGGACGCCGGCCATGGTGTAGGGATTGAAGCGGATGCTTCGATAGCCCAGATGGATCTTGGCCCATTTGTAATAGGGGCTCATGCCATAGCGGTTGAAGGGCTGTGTCCAGGTGCGCTGCTGGGAGCCGACGTTGAAGCTCACAGGTACCTGCCAACCGTAGAAGCTGAAGGTCACGGAGCCCGTGGTGTTCCACCAGAAAGGATCGTTGCGGGGCTTGCCATCGCCGCTGTAGAAGTAGGGGCCGCCCAACAGGGAAAGACTTCCGTTCACCCGGAACGGCTTCTCCTTTCCGATAGTGGCCAGGTCCTGCGCCCCGGCCGTGAAGGTGAGCAGGCATGCCAAGGCCACTGAGCCCAATGGGCCAAGCCGGAATGATCGATGATCCCGTGGGGTCGCCATGACATGGAACAGGCTGGAACCTGTGCATGGTCAAAGCAACCGGAAGCGATCGCCGCTGGCAATAACACCTTAGTGGTAGATGGTGCTCAACCCCTTCCCGGGTACACCTTGCGCACCGCCTCATGACGGCTGCTCACCTGCAACTTCTCGTAGATGTTGCGCACGTGCTTGCGCACCGTCTCGGTGCTGATGCTGGCCTTCGCGGCGATCTCCTTGTACATCAGGCCGTTCGCCAGCTGGTCCAGTACGCTCTTCTCCCGCTCGGTGAGCAAGTGGTCCTGGATCGCCTGCTTGGCCTGCTGTTGGAAGGAAGCAACGACCAGCCTTGCGATGGGCGGCGACATGGGTGATCCGCCCGCATCGATGTCATGCACAGCAGCGATCATCTCCTCCGGTTCGGCATTCTTCAGCAGGTAACCTGTAGCCCCTGCGCACAGCGCCTCGTGGATGTAGGCGGGATTTTCGAACACCGTGCTCATCAGGTATTGCGTGCCGGGGTTCAGCGGCTTGGCTTGACGCACGCATTCGATGCCGTTCATTCCTGGCAGGCCGATGTCCATCAATACAACGTCTGGGTTGATGCGTTCCCGATCGGCAAGAAAGGCGTCGGCATCCGGATAGCTGCCGACCACCTGTAGCTGCTCCGCGCGCATCAGCAGGTTGCGCAACAACTGCCGGATCTCGCTATCGTCCTCCACGATGGCTACACGGACGGGTTTCGCTGACATGCCCGCCAAGATAGTCGGCGGGCGCTTACAAAAGCGGTCCTTCCAATCGCACGGTGCTTCCTTTTCCCGGAATGCTTTCCACGGTGAGGGTGGCGCCGATGGCCTCCGCGCGTGCCCTCAGATTGCGCAGGCCATTGCCCGCGCGGGCTTGGGCTTCCGGATCGAAGCCCTTGCCATCATCGGCCACCACCAGTACTACGTGTTGCGCACCGGCGGTGAGGTCCACGGTGATCCGCTCGGCACCCGCATATTTCAAGGCGTTGTGGATGGCCTCCTTCATCACCATCACCACGTGGTATTTGGTGCCGGGCGCCACGGAGTGCCCGGGATCGGTGTGCTGGAAGTTGAGTTGGTAGAACGTACCGCTGCCTTCCAGCAGGCGTTGCGCCACGTTGCGCGCGTGGCTCACCAATTCCTCGCTGCTATCGTGCTGGGGGTCCGTCGTCCACACGATGTCGCTGAGGGCCGCGCTCACCTCCCGGCTGTGCCCTACGATGCGATCGAGCGTAATGCGCAGTTCTTCCGTGCTGTCCTGAAGGCGTCGTCGCGCTTCACTTCCCAGCAAGGCGATCTTGGTGAGGCCGCTCCCGATCTCGTCGTGGATGTCCCGTGCGATGCGAGTGCGCACCTGTTCATTCTCGCGCTGCTTCTCGGCTTCCACCACTTGCTGCTGCGCCAGCAGGATCTCGGCGTTCTTGCGGCGTGTGCTGCGGAGCGACCAAAAGAGCAAGGCGGCGATGATGGCCACCAGCGCGAAACCGATCATGAAATTCAGCTTTTGCCGCCGTTGCTCTTCCGTACGTTGCGCGGCCAGCGCCTGCTGCTTCTCGTGCCCGGCCTTCAGGTCCCGCTCCTTGGTGCTGTGGTCGATCTTCAAGGCGCGCTCCCTGTCCTGCTTACCCTCCAGGCTATCCTGCCATTGCTCATGTAGTTTGTACATGGCCAATGCTTTGGCTGGCATCTGCAATGTGTCATAGGTCCGGTACAGCAAATTGGTGATGATACCCATTTCCTTCGGTCGGGCACCCATGCGTTGCTCGGCCGTGAGCGCTTCTTCACCATACGCTATTGCGCCACGTGGATCACCGCGATGCAGGCGGGACATGCCCATGCGTTGCAGGTTGATGGGCAAGCTCCGGTCGTCGGTGGCACGTGCCAGCACCACTGCCTTTTGGAAGTGCTCCTCGGCCTGCTCCATGTCCCCGAGCTCTCCATACAAGTCGCCAATACCATGGTGGCATGTGACCTCGATCCACGTATTCTTTGTGGCGCTCGCGATGTCCAGCCCCGCTTGGAAGGCTTGTAGGGCGAGTTCAGTATGCCCCTGCTGGGCTTGCATCTTACCGATCCCGAGGTAGCTCGGGCCCATGACTTGTGCCAGCTCGATCTCCGTGGCATGAGTGAGTGCGAGGTTGTAGTATTCCAGCGCTTTATCCGGTTGATCCAGATCCTCATACACCTCAGCGATGGAGAAATTGGCGGACGCGACCGTGCTTTTATCGTCTTTTTCGAGGCCCACCAAGCGCATTTTATCATACATGAGCAGGGCATTCGGCAGGTCTGAACCAAGCCTGTACAGGTCCGCAAGCGACCCATATCCGTAGGACATCCGGGACCGGTCGTTCAACACCTCGCAGAGACCCATAGCTTCGTGATAAGCGGAGATCGCCTCGGGGATCCTGTTCTCGAATCGGGCGATATCCCCGATGCAGTACAGGCAGAAAGCCTCCCGTTCCTGGTCATGGATCGTGCGGGAAATGGTCAAGCTGCGTTCCAGGAAATGCGACGCACTGTCCAACTGTCCCGCCATTATGAAGGCCGCTCCCTTCACACCCAAGCAGGTTGCCATCCGCTTTCGATCATCGACGCGTTCGGCGATCGTGTAGCTACTATCATACTGTTCAATCGCACCTACCATGTCGCCCCGTTGGCGCTTCACTTCACCCATCCACATCCGGGCCTGTGCCTGTAGCATCTCACCGCGCCTGCCCGGCACGTTTTCGGAAAGGGACAAGGAATTTCGGAACAAGCTGTCCGCAAGAGGCTGTGAACCACTTCGCAGGTAATAGATGCCCCGTCGGCATGTTCCGTTGGCAACGCCATATGCATATCCGATATCCTTGCTTTGCCCGATCACTTCATCAACCAATTGAAGCGCGATGGGGCCCCGTAAATGCTGGGCGAGTTCAGCCATCGGGTCCAGTGCAGCGGTATCCGAGCCCGCATGGCCTACCATGCTCCGCATGGAGTCTGCCAAAAGACTGAGCTCCACCGTATCCTGCAAGAGGCTATCCACTGCTGTGGACCACGTCAAGCGGTGATGAGGTGCATCGGATGGCCCACTACATTGCGTGAGCAGGACGGCGATCGAGAGGATCCCTAGGAGCTTTTTCATTTGCTGGACGAAATTGCGTCATTGTAAGGTATCCCACCAATACTACTTGCGTGGTAGGCCGACAGTAAGTATCTATTTATGATCCGCTCACAGCGCCGTCGAAGGCATCGTCAGACGCTCAGCTCCACAAAGTACATCTCCATTTCCCTTTCCCCTTCGCCTCCACTTTACCGAGCGAGGTGAACGTGAATGCCGGCACCTCCGTCCCTCAACTCCAGCAATTCCTTCACCAAGGAATACGTCGCCTCGTTGATCTTCACCAGCGCCACCGCGCCGCTGCTTTCCATGCGGCTCGCGGTGTTCACCATTTGCCCCGGATGTCGTACTGGAAATTCACTCTCCAGATGTACCCTGCTCACTACTGGATCGCCAAGTGAAGCAACTGCCTGGAACCGCCTTGGTGGAGGGAAAGGAGATAGATGCCCGGGGCACAACCGGCAACGGAAAGCGTGTTGCGCTCGGCTAACTGCATGTGCCAAGAACGCACCGTCCGGCCTGCTGCGTCCAGCAGGTCCGCCTCGCAGACACCGCGGCCTGTGGACAGGAATCCGATCGCGTCGGTTACGGGATCCGGGAAAATGGTGGACGCCAACGGAGCTGCTTGTTCCGTGACCGCCACATCGGCACTTCCCCCGACGAGCCAGATGGTCGCATTCACCAACAGCCGCCGATGGTTGCCGTTCGCGTCCTGGTAATATCCGTTATACAGCTGATCGTTGGGGTCGCCTGTGCCATCGTCGCAGGGTGAACTGTCCCCGATCGCTACAATTCGTCCTTGACCGAAGTGGGCTCTTGCACACAGCACCTGCGTGGTGCCGGCGTTGTTCGCTGATGTGCGATAGATCACACCGGTAACGCTGGGGGCATCCTCCGGGTGCAGCGTTATGGAGGTGCCGGCGCTCCATTGTACTTGGGTGACCTCCCCCATCGGTCCGTGCAGCAAGGTGTCGCCCGGAAGATCCGCAATGTTGTTGCTTGCCTGGTTGAACTGCTGCAGGTCGAAAGTGATGCCGAACGGTTCCACTTGCACCGTGTTGTTCGACATCAGGTCGTTCCAGATGCTCGGCGAATCCCAACCGTCGCCGTTGCGATCGCTCTGGTCATGGTCACTGATCATGAATAGGCCTCCACCGGCCTGGACGAATGCAACGATGGAATTCCGCTCCACGGCGGTGAACCGGATATTCGGTTCGCATACCACGAATACGTCGTAGTTCGAAAGGTCCTGGTCGTTGCCGGCGGCACCGAACGTGATGGCGCCATTGTAGGGAAGGGTCTCCACTTGGTAGCCGCGCTTCACGAGGTCCACGCCCCATGCCGAGATGCCGCCGTTCCAGTAGGTCTCGCTCGTGCTAGCCGTGATGCCGGACTGCGGTGGCGTCGGATACCGCTGCGGGTCGCTTTCATAGCCTTGGCCGAGGACCGCAGGTCCGTTGTAAAATCCTAGGTCGTGCTGGTCCGCATCGATGACCCAATCGGCGTTCCCCGCCGTCTCGGCCTTGCTGGCATCGAAGAGGATACGGGGCTGGCATTGGCAAAGACCACCGGAAAAGATCAGGAGCACGAACAACAGATTGCGCATGGGAACAAAATTACCCCTTGCGCGCAACGGCCGGAAAGGAGAAGCCGTTAATTGACGTCATCGCGAGAAGTCCCGCAGCCCGGAGGGGGCGGGACTACGTGGCGATCTTGTCAGCGGGAAGCGGGCGCGCTGGGGATCGAGGTGTGTATGAGGATGTCATGTGAGGATCACTCATTTGACCATGGATGAGCGGGTCGGCCGCAGGCGCCGATGCCAGATCGCTTCCCGGCTCGGAGGCCGGGACCGCAGAACCTCCTCGCAATGACCTCAGAAAGGCTGGGCCGCAGGCGCTCCCGATAACGAGGGAGAGCGATGGCCAAAGAGGGTTCCCTACTCGGTCAGCTTCGCCAACATGCCTTTGAAAACGAAGCCGTGGAAGGGCAGCACCGCGTACCAATAGATCCTCCCCCAAAGGCCTTTGGGCCGAAAGGTCGCCGTCTGTTGCAACATCTCCCCGTCCATCTTGAATTCGAGCCAGGCCTCACCGGGCAGTTTCATCTCGGCGAACAGGAGCAGCCGACCCTCTTCCTTGTTAGCGTAGAGCACGCGCCAGAGATCCACGGAGTCCCCTATCATGAGCGTGTCCGCGTGGGTGCGTCCGCGGTTCAGGCCCACGCCGCCGACCAGCTTGTCCATGAAGCCGCGCAGGCGCCACAACCAATTCGCGGCATACCAACCCGTGCTGCCGCCAATGCGCCAGATGCGTTCGCGGGTGCGTTCCGGTGAACCCATCTTCCTGCTGCGTTGGTCCTTCAGGCAACCGAAGGTGGGTACCTGTAGAAAGCCGGAAAGCTTGGCGGTGAACGCACTGCTTGCGAAGGAGTCCTTCCAACCGGAGACCACGTCGTTGCCTTCGATCTTCTGCAGCGTGGCCTGGAGCGCGGTGTCGTAACCAATGGGCTGCACGCCGAGGATGCCGTTGAGCTCCGCGTTCCGGCACACCACTTCCACCTTCATGCTGTCCACCAAGGACGTGGCCAAGCGGTACGACGTGGACGTGACGAAATACAGCCAGTAAGAGGACAGCCGCGGCGTCATCACGGGCACGATGCCGATCCAGCGCTTGAGGCCGCGCACCCGTGCGTAGCCCAGCAGCATTTCCTTGTAGGTGTAGATGCCCGGCCCACCGATGTCGAAGTCGCGATCGTAGGTCGCGGCATTGCTAAGCGACTTGGTGAGGAAGGCGATCACATCGCGGATCGCGATCGGTTGGCAGCGCGTGCTCAACCAAATGGGCGCGATCATCACCGGTAGCTTTTCCACCAGGTCCCGGATGATCTCGAACGAGGCACTGCCCGAACCGATGATGATGCCCGCGCGCAAACAGGTGAGGTGGTAACTCCCGCGCTTCAGCTCCTCCTCCACCGCCTTGCGCGAGGCGAGGTGTTCCGAGAGTTCATTCTCGTTGATGATGCCGGTGAGGTAGATCACCTGCTTCGCTCCGGTGGTGGAGATCACTTCGCGGAAATTCGTAGCCGACCGCAGCTCCGCTTCCTGGAAGTCGGTGGATGAAGCCATCGAGTGCATCAGGTAGTAGGCGGCATCGATGCCCGCCGGGATGACGGACAGCGATGCGCGTTCCAGAAAATCCAGTTCCACCACCGTGACGTGGTCCTGCAACGCGGACGGTACGTGGAAGCGCGCCCGGTCCCGCGTGCAGCAGATCACGTGGTGCCCTTCCGCCACCAGCGCAGGGAGCAGGCGTTTGCCAATGTAGCCCGTGGCACCGGTGAGGAATATGCGCATCGTGAAAGGTACGCGGCGGGCGGCATACACATGCACCTGATCTACTCGCCGCTCGATGTGCATTAGGATCGCACGTTCAATGGCCTCTATGATAACCCTGGCCACACACTTTCGCGAGTCCGGGTCGGGCCCGGAATGACATGCGCCTTGGGGCCTGGTGTAAGGTTAGCCGCGTTGGGCGCGGCTAACCTTACACCAGACCCGCCCATGGTTGTCACCCCGGCCTATGAGCCGGGGTCGCGAAAAGGATCGGCGGTGTTGTTCATCGGATCAAAAGGATGCGCAAGAAGACCAACCTACCTTGTTACCTTACAGAACAACCCGACAGCACAACGACCATGAAGATCCTCTACATTGTATTGATCGTCCTGCTGGTCCTCTTCGTGGTATCCCAGATCTGGGCGCAAAGACAAGTGAGCGGCATTGAGACCTATCCCTACCGTGTGGTCAAGAAGTACGACGGCTTCGAAGTGCGCACATACGAGCGGGCCAACTTCATCTATGTCACCATGGATGCGCGCACCTATGCGGAAGGTTCCAGCAGGGGCTTCCGCACGCTCGCCGGCTACATCTTCGGCGGGAATGATCGGCAGCAGAAGATCGCGATGACCTCACCGGTGGTGATGGAAATGGACAGTGACGTGACGATGAAGTTCTTGGTGCCGGCGCAATACACGATGGACCAATTGCCGAAGCCCAGCAATGCGGAAGTGCGTTTCGCCACGGAGAAGGAACGCACCGTGGCCGCCATCACCTTCGGCGGTTTCGCCAACGACGCGAAGATCCTGAAGCACAAGGATGAGCTCTTCCAGCTCCTCGCCGCAACCGGTATACAGCACACGGGCCAGTGGAGCTTCCTGGGTTACGACCCGCCCTTCAAGTTGCTCGGCAGGAAGAACGAGGTAGTGGTGGAGGTGGAGGTGTGAAAGGTTGATGCGCCTCGCGGAACGCCGGTTGCAAGGACGCCTGTTGAAGGTGCTGCCGACCTGTTCCCGCGTACGCATTCAAGTCAGTCCCTTCGCATACATTGTGTGCCGGGAGCGGTCGGTAGGTGCTGTAAGGCATAGCAGCACTTCAGGAATTTGCAACTCGCACACGTGGCACGAAGCAGTAACAGCATGGCAGATCAGGCACAAGCCCCGTTGTGGAAACACCGACTGTTCGTTGTGGGCCATGTGGCCAAGGGCGTTGTGTTCTTCCTGATCGGCGGGCTCGGCACCTACGCGATGATCCGCGGTGTACGCGATCCGCAAGGCCTTCTGGATGTCCTGGTCTGGGTGCATGAACAGGCGTTCGGGAAGGCACTGGTCACGCTTCTTGGCTTGGGGCTCCTGGCCCATGGCGCGTGGCGCTGGTGGAAGGTGTTCGATAAAGTCAGCGACGGACAGTCCAAGGTCGTGGCCATCGGCGAGCGCGTGGCCCATGTGATCGGAGGTGCGTTCTATATCCTGCTGTCCCTGTTCGCCATCTCCATGCTGTGGATCAAGCCGAAGAGCGATACGGGCAACGGGGGCGAGAAGGCACTCCGGTTCACCCTGAAGATCCCTTGGGGAGAATGGTTGGTGGGCCTCGTGGGCGCCATCGTCATCCTGGTCGGCATCTTCCTGGCCGTGCGCGGGTGCAGGCAACATTTGATGGAGGCTTTGGACCCTGGTGACATGCAGCAGTGGAAACGGCGTGCCTACCGCGCCATCGGCATGGCCGGCTACGTGGCCTGGGGAATGGTCAACGCCGTCATCGGCTATTTCCTGATCCGAGTGGCCATGACACACGAACCGGATAAATACCGGGGCATCAGGGGTGCGCTGGAATTCCTCGGCGGGCGCACCTTCGGCTTCATCCTGCTGGGTGCTGTCAGTGTAGGACTCCTGCTCTTCGGCGTGTTCATGATCGCCAAAGCGCGCTACCACCACGCGGACTGAGCGGGCACTGAGCGGATGGATCCCGGGCCATGCCCCAGGGCATGCAAGCCGGCCTCCGCAAGCTGGCTCGCGCCGACGACGGTGGTATGGCTGCGGCCTCATGAGCGTGCTGTCGCGCCATGAAGGTCCGTGGCGCAATGGCATGCGATCGGCTGTTCGGTAGTTGATGGCTGCGCCACCCTCCCATCTTGGAAAGCTCTGCATCGGCCACGGAACGCCGTGGGCGCGCGTGTTGATCTCAGCCGCACTGGTGCTTAGCGGCGTGCATTGCGCTGCGCAGGACACGTCGGCAGTGCGGAACTTGGGCATCTTCTTCCCCAGCCCGGTGGAACGCCCGCACTGGACCGTCTCTCTCGGCATATTAACGTTCACCACTCCACAGGACCTCACCGAGGAGGTCCGCGTACGCGTACCTGCGGTGGATCTCCACGTGGTGCGGCGACTTCCCGCAGGCTTCTCGCTGGACGGTCGACTACTCGCCCAAGTGGTGCAGAACCACCTTTCGTTAGGCGCACGCTGGGCCACGCAGCTCAACGATAAGTTCTCCTTCGGAATGGGGGACGACATGGCCTATTGGCGTGGCAACCTTCCTATCCAAGGCTTCGCCGCCAAAGCCCATGGCTGGATGAACTACCCGAGCGTTTCCCTCGGCTTCCGGAGCCGCCGCGATCTGCTCTTCACCGCCAAGGGCGAACTGCTGGTCACTATAAAGAAGTCATTCAGTGTGGAGGACAACACGCGCACTTTCGAGGCCGACCGGTTGAGCGGTTATGCCTTTTCGCTCTACATGGAACAGCCCTTTTTCAAGAAGACCCGCATCACCTTGGGCTTCACCTTGGCATACGCGAAGTTCATGTGGAGCACTTGGTCGCTCTTCCAGACCTTTGATCGCAAGCTGCCCTATCCACAGATCACCACCGCGCTAATGCTATGAGGTACCTGTTCATCATAGCCGCGTGCGTGTTGCTCCCGGGCTGCCGGAAGGAGGTTGAGGCGCCGGTGCCCGATACCACATGGGACCTCTTTGAGTCGAGTGGGGCGGTGCCCGTGGGAACCCACGCGCAGAGCCGCATGGAGGGCGTGTACACGGTCACCGAGGGACAAACCTTCTTCGGTCCCGAGGCTGTGCTGCGCTGGACGTGGACCCGCACGGGAATGGACACCACCTATCAGGTCTCCATCTTCTGCGAGAAGGACATCGCCTACCTCACCGGCGCGGGCAAGCGACTGGACAGCACCCTGTTGTTGAACATGTATTGGCGCACGCTGGTCAACACCGGGACGGGCTTGTGCCGGCTCACCATCAAGCCCGGTGAAGGCGTGCAACAGCTGCAGGGCGAAGGGCCCATTGCCGCTGGGGAGGTGCGCATCAGCGGCCTGTTCGGTATGGATGGTGATGTACCTGACCGGCCCTTCACGCTGGTATATGCACGGCCGCTGCCCGCTGCCGATGGCTTCCAAGTGATCGCGCACCGCTGCGGTGGCCGCACGGCGGACCTGCTGCCGGCTTCGGAGAATTCCGTGGAGATGATCCGCATGGCCTCGCGCCTCGGTGCCACCGGGGTGGAGATGGACGTGCGGCTCACCAGCGATGGCATACCCGTGCTCTACCACGATGATGCGCTGAACGTGCGCTGCATCAAACCGTGCGGGCTCTTCGGCCCCATCGAGGACTATTCCTACGCCCAGCTCTCCGGCATCGTGCGGCTCATCCATGGGGAGCGCATCCCCACCTTGCGGGAAGCGCTGTCGACCGTGGTGCACGAGACGCCGCTGGCCTATGTGTGGATCGACACGAAGTATGTCGGCTCCATGCAGGTGGTGCGCGATATCCAACAGGAATACATGGACCAAGCGGCGGCAGAGGGCCGCGACGTCCACCTGCTGATCGGCATACCGGTAGAGGATCAGCTCAGCAACTTCGTCGCACTACCGGACCATGCCAGCGCCCCTTCGCTCTGCGAACTCGGCGTGAATGAGGTACACCAAGCGAACAGTGAAGTGTACGCACCGCGCTGGACCTTGGGGCTGCAAGCCGACGCCTCCGCGCAGATGCATGCGGAGGGACGACGCATTTTTACTTGGACCCTCGATGTGCCGATCCGCGTGCGCGAGTACGTGGAGGCGCGTACGTTCGACGGGATCCTGAGCAACTACCCTTCACTGGTCGCTTACAACCATGATGTGCTGCAATAGATACCTGCTCCCCTTGGTCGCTGCGCTATGGGCGAGCGGTGCGGTCGGCCAGGACGTGGGCCGGCCGGACAGCACGCAGGCCGGGAAGTATGCGTTGGTGCTCTATGCCACCGGCGGGCTCTCCTGGTATCCTGCAGAGCCGGGGGTGCCCAGACAATTGGATACGCACGTCACAACTTGGGCACCCTCCGGCACCGCGCGTTTGATGTGGATGCCCGATCACCGCCTGCGGGTGGGTTTCGAGAGCGGATGGACCCCGCTGTATTCCTATACCATCGAAGGGCCCGGACCCCGCGGGCGGGTGGAGCAGGTGGCCGTGCCGTTGTTGCTGATGTGGTCCATGCCGATCACCAAGCACTTCAGCCTCTTCGCCGGTTACGGCACGTATCGCCTCACCAGCAAACTGGACTACCTCGGCACCACGCACTCCTCCACCTTCAGCCTGGGCTATGCCGCCGCGCTTTCCTATGTGTACCCCTTGAGCAAAACGGTCGGGCTGGATGCGGAGGTGAAGTGGTACGACGCAGCCGAAACCCGGCACACCCTGCTGCTGGCCCAGATCGGTCTGGTGTGGAAATTGTATCGCTGGTGAACGATGCCGTTCTTCATCGTACTCCTGCTCCTCATGCTCACCCCGTTCCCCTCCCAAGCCCAGGACAGCACCGGCTGCTCCACTGCGCTGCTCTTCGCCAGCGACACGCAGGAGCCGATGTGGGTGGAGAGCCTCTTCCTTACGGACAACGATAACAAGCAGGCCACGCGCGCGCTCTTCACTGAACTGCTCGCACAGGAACCCACCGAGCTTTTCCTGCTGGGCGATGTGGTGAACCTCGGATACAAGAACAGCCGCTGGACCTTTATCGATAGCGCGCTGACGCAGGCCAAGGAGCGTGGCTTCCACGTTCACGCACTGTTGGGCAACCACGAACTGATGGGTCGTGCTGCCAGTGGAGAGCGTCGCTTCCAAGAGCGTTTCCCCGGCCACGTGCGCACGGGCTACACCGTGGTGAAGGATTCCATCGCCGTGGTGTTGCTGAACAGCAATTTCGGCAAGCTCGGTAAGGAAGGGATGCGCGTGCAGGATGCTTGGTACGCGCGCACGCTCCACGAGCTGGACAGCCTGCCTTCCGTGCGCAGCATCGTGGTGTGCTGCCATCATTCGCCCTACAGCTCCAGCAAGCTGGTGGGCAA
The DNA here is from genome assembly GCA_038234075.1 of Flavobacteriales bacterium. Classification (GTDB taxonomy): domain Bacteria; phylum Bacteroidota; class Bacteroidia; order Flavobacteriales_F; family PHOS-HE28; genus PHOS-HE28. The sequence goes on from JBBSUV010000037.1 coordinate 27,961, forward strand.
CAACACCGCGGTGCAGGCCCATTTCGTGGATCCCTTCCTGAAGGCACGTAAAACGGGTCTCTTCATCTCCGGGCACGCGCACCTCTTCCAACATTACAGCACGGACCAAAAGCACTTCTTCGTGATCGGTGGCGGTGGTGGGTCCCACCACCCGCTGCGGAAGAACCCCGGCCCCAACGTCTGCCTCGAGCCGGACTATAATCCCCTCTTCCACTACCTCAGCGTAAGGCTCTGCAACAACACGCTGCAGGTGGTGTCGCACCGCTTGAGCGACGACCTCAGCGGTTTTGATGATGGGTGCGATTATGTGATCCCCGTGCCCGCTGCACGTCCGTGAGCGTCGACCGGAGCGAACGGCCGTAGGGCGCTGGCAAATATTCCAGCTTTTAGCAGCCACGGACAACCTTTCCTCCGCTCTTCGTCTACCTTGGACCAAACCTTATGATCATGATCCACCGTACCCTATTGTTCCTCTTCCTCTTGTGCGGGCTTACTGTACAGTCCCAGACCATGTACATCCCGGACCTAGTGCTGCGCGCGGCAATGAACGCTGCCAAACCCAACAGCGTGGATGTGAGCGGCCAGTGCGATACCACTTTGTGGAACGCCCAACCGCCGAACGAGGTGGAACTGTCCATCCATTCGCTGCCCGATGGCACCATCGTGGACCTGGAGAACATCCAGTACCTGAAGATGGGCAAGCTCACTATACGTAACGGACAGGCCAACCACATCTCGGTCAATTGGTCCGGTTATCCCCGGAACATCACCCAGCTTGAACTGGGCCTCGTGGATGTCGGGCTGTTCACCGGTTCGTTCCTGTCCTTTCCTCCATCGCTGGACTATATCCTTTGTCAAACCTGTGGACTGGGCACCTTGCCCCCCTTCAGCGGTACGCGGATGATGTACATCGATGAGGATCTCGGCGGCCAGACGCTCACCGTGCCGCCTAGCGTTACCAGCCTCGCTTTGTTCTCCTGCAACCTGACCTGGTTGCCTGCGGTCCCCAACGTTCAATTATTGACGGTGGACAACAATCCCCTTCCCGGCAACTGGCCGAACATGCCCGAGGGACTTTTGCAGATCAGTGCGGTCAACACGGGGATGACCTCCCTGCCCACGATCCCATCCACACTGATGACCCTCGTCGTGACCAACAATTCACTCACTTCGCTTCCCCCGCTGCCTTCAACACTCCAGATATTGAGGGCAAGCCGCAACCAGATCACCGTGTTGCCGCCCGTACCGGCCGTGCTCGGCACGCTGGACGTGAGCTATAATCCCATACCGGTGCTTCCCCCCATGAGCGGCTTCCTCAGTAGCCTCAACGTCGATTCCTGCGGAATGAGCGAGATCAACTACCCGGGCGGATTACTTGTGTCGCTGAATGCCAACAACAATCCGATCACATCCCTGCCCCCGTTCAACGTTAGCACCCACAGCGTGAGCGTTGCCAATTGTCCCTTGCTCACCTGCCTACCTCCCCTGCCGAGCGCGCTGACGGGGCTGAACGTGGCTGGTTCCGGTGTGACCTGCTTGCCGAACATCCCACCGGGGCTTAACACCTCCAACATCGGTATACCGCCCGTGCTCTGTAACATCACCACCGGACCATGCCCGGTAGGGTATCCCGTGATCACCGGGACCACTTTCCAAGACTGGGACAATAACGGCGAATTCGACAGCTTCGAGCAGGTGCGCGCCCACGGCCTAGTGCTTGCACAACCGGGCGACCTGCTTACCGCGAGCGACATCAACGGCAACTTCACGCTGCCGGCGGACCTCGGTTCCTTCACCGTGACGGGCGTACCCGGCCTGTACGAGCCTGTAACGACCTCGCCGTACACGGTCAACCTGTCACAGAGCAGCCAATCGCCCAATGTGGGTCCTATCGGCTTCTATTTGGAGACTTACATGCCGGATCTTGTGACCACCCTGGTAGCGGATCAAGCGCGACCTGGTTTCAACACGGAGATGTGGGTACATGTGAACAACGTGGGCACCTATAACCTCAGCGCCCCCGTGCAGTTGACCTTCGACCCCGCGCTCACCTACCTCAGCAGCAACATCGCGCCGCAGGGGATCAATAACAACGTACTGGTATGGGACATGCCGTGGATCCAGCCCGGCGAGACCTGGTCCGTGCGTGTGAGCCTCTACGCTCCCCCCACCTTGGCGTTGGGCACAGCGATCATGCATACGGCAACGGCCACGTCACTGGAAGGGGAGATGACGCCCGCGGACAATACCGCGGTGCTGAACGACGTGGTGGTGGGCAGCTTCGACCCGAACGACAAGCGCGTGGAGCCCGAGCTGCTGATGCAGCAGGACATCACCGCAGGCACCCGGGTGAACTACACCATCCGTTTCCAGAACACGGGGACCTTCTCCGCGGAACGCGTGTTGATCACAGATACCTTGCCTGCGGGCGTTCAAGCGGCAACGATGCAGCTCACCGGTACCAGCCATGCCTGCACGTGGTACATCCGGCACCGCGTATTGCACGTGTTCTACAACGGCATCAACCTGCCGGACAGCACCAACGACGAAGCGAACAGCCATGGCTATGTCAGTTTCAGCATCATGCCATCCGCCAGCCTAACCGTCGGTGATGCCGTCGAGAACGTGGCGAACATCTACTTCGACTTCAACGAACCGGTGATCACCGAGCCGGCCATATTCTACGTGGAGACGGGACTGTCCGTCCAGCAACGTGAGAGCCGCGAACTGCGCACCTGGCCCAACCCGGCCAACGGGCAGCTTATGGTGGGATCCTCCACCGGCCTTGCTTTGGGATCGCTATCGGTGCTGGACCTGCAAGGCCGCGTGGTCCTGCAGCTTCCGGCGTTTACCGGTAACCTGCATGCGGTGGATGTCACAGGCATCGCAGCCGGGACCTACCTCCTGAAAGCGCATACGGCGAACGGGATCCTTTCCACGCGTTTCGTGAAGCAGTAGAGAAGTCCTGGTGGGGATCGATCCCGGTTCTTGCGGCCTCTGGACACCCACAAACTTTTCTTCGAACATCTTCGAACGGCTTTCCGCATGTGCGATGACGCCAGAGCCTGCCAGAGGCGGATCAACCGCTTGGCACTCGGGAATATTCGAGAATCTCAGGACCCGAGCGCCGGGGGATCGGCAAACAGACACACCGGAAAAGCTGGTCGCGCCTTGCCAACGGACAGCTATCAACTGCTCCGCACGCTACTTCTCACTGTGCTTCTTATAAGCGCCGGTGCGTGCCTTCGGATCCTTGTTGCTGCGCGAGGAACCTTGTTTGGGCACAGCACCGTTCCGGTAGAGGTGCCTCATTTGTTCCGGTTGTGAGCCTTTCCGGTCATGTGCCGGGCCATGCTCTGCCGTCCGTCCCGGATGGCTTTCGCCAGGCTTCACTGTGATGTCATCCTTGAACGTCCGCTTCTTGGCGGCTGGTTGGTCGGGGAAGAGCGGGTTTACTTTCTTCGTGTCGGCCATCGCAGTCAGTTTTAAGAAAGCTACGGCCGTGCATTACGAAGAGGGCTCGCGTAAGGTCCGATGGATCGCAGGCGGACATCTGTCAACTCAGATCAACCGGTCCATCTTGAAGAAGGTGAAGAAGAGCGCTGCGGCCAGCAATACCAGACCATCGACGCTGAGGATCACACCGTGCAGCACGGTGCCCTTGAAGGAACCCGCCAAGGTGGCCACGCTGAACGCCAGCACCACCACCGCGTAGAGCGGAAGCGCCTGATCGCTCATGTACCATTTGATGCCTTGGAAGATGTAGCTGTACCAGCGCGTTATCCAATACGCCAATACACCCGCTGCGACGACAGCGTTCACGATAAGGACCAAGGGGAGTATGGTCCAGTGGCGAATGGCCGCTACTCCAGCGGCAACGTGAATGGCGAAGAAGAGCCACGTAAGGGGAAGGATGACGGCGTCGCTCATGGAACGAAGCTCGGTGGAACATCGCCTCTTGCGACGGATCTCCGGGAATAAATACCCGGGTAATGAAGCCATGGATGAATGCGGCGTTGGCGGAATATCCCCTCCTGTTGTGCTTGTTGACCAGCAATGCGCTGACACAACAATAAAACGCACGCCGCTGAGCACATTCTTTATGGCACGCTTGTTATTTCCCATGCAGCGGGACCCTGCTTAGACACGGTCCATTATCCTGCACCATCAACCAATCTACCATCCAATGAAACCCGAACATCTCTTTCTCTCGATCGGTGCGCTGCTCGTTCTCGCCTGCAGCTCGGAGCCCAAGGCAACTGAGAACATGGGTGCGCCGACAACCACCACCGTCGCGCCCGTGGACACGGTGATCAACCGCTATGAGCGGAAGGAGAATGCACAGATCGGGCGGGATACCATGCCGGTGCCCGCCGATACGGGGCTGGTGAAGGTGCCTTGAGGGCGCTGGTGTTAGTTGTTCGCCTGCCTTGGGGTTGGAACCGGGTTGCAGGTGACCCACGTATGGAAGCATCGATGAGATGGTCGGCCGCAGGCGCAGATGCAAGATCGCTTCGTCGCAAATGCCTCCTCGCGATGACGACCAGGCGGTCGGCCGCAGGCGCCGATGCAAGATCGCTTCGTCGCAAATGCATCCTCGCGATGACGACCAGGCGGTCGGCCGCAGGCGCCGATGCGGGATCGCTTCACCTGCGCCTTTGCTCCGCGCGCAGCACGTTCGCGATGACGACCGGGGGATCGAAAGCAGCGCTCCCAATTCCTATCCCCTACTCCAACACCTGCTCGCCGCCGCCATTCACGAAGATGGTCTGGCCGCTTACCCATTCGCTGATGGGTGAGGCGAAGTAGAGCATGGCGCCGGCAATGTCATCCGCGGTACCCAAGCGCTTGATGGGCGTGTGGGCCAGCATCTTCGCCTCGATCTCCGGTGTGAGCACCGAGGCCAATGCCGCTGTGCGCGTGGCACCTGGACCGACAGCGTTGATGCGCACCTCCGGACCGAAGTCGTGCGCGAGGTGCGCTACCATGTGGTTCACGGAAGCTTTGGAGCCGGCATAGCCGCTCATGTTCGGGCTCTTGTTGATGCTGGACATCGAGGTGGTGAAGACGATGGAGCCATAGCCGTCCTTCTTCATGTGCGGCACGCAGAGCTGGCACAGCCGCCAGCCGCTGAAGACGTTGAGCTCGAAGTCGCGCTTGATGGCGTCCACTTCGATCTTGAACGGGTTCTCACGCCCACCTCCGCCGCCGCCCGCATTGTTGATCAGGATGTGGATGCCGCCCAATTGCTTCACCGTGGTATCCACGAGGTTCACGAGGTCCTCATCCTTGAGGACGTTGCATGACACGGCGATCGCTTTCACGCCGATGGCCTCGATCTCCTGGGCCGCCTGTTGTGCATCTTCCAGTTTGAAGTCGCCGATGGCGATGTTGGCGCCGGCCTTCGCCAGCATGATCGCCGTGGCCTTGCCGATCCCGTTCGCGCCACCGGTGACAATAGCGACCTTGCCGGTAAGGTCGATGAGTGCGGAGTTGTTCATGGAACCAAGGTAAGCCGCGCGGACCTCCGGCACCCGCGATCAGGAATGGGGTTAGTGGTCTGCCTCACGCCAGGCCCGCATGCACCAGCGGCATCACCTCCGTGGCATAGAGCTCGATGCTGCGCATCAATTGCTCGTGCGGCATGGGGCCGTTGCTGTACTTCATGTCGAAGCGCGAGAGCCGCAAGGCCTTCGCGGCACGCACGATCTTCGTCGCCACCGTTGCGGGCGAACCCACGCAGAGCGCACCCGTGGGGCCAGCGGCCTGTTCAAAGCTTGCGCGCGTGGGCGGGCCCCAGCCGCGCTCGCGGCCGATGCGTTCCATCATCGTTGCATAGTGGGGCCACAGTTCGTCCTTCGCCTGCTGGTCGGTGGCCGCCACGTGCCCCGGGGAATGCGCGCCGATGGGCAGCATGGCGCGACCCTCTTGCGCCAAGCTGCGCTCGTAGAGTTCCACGAAGGGCACGAAGTTCAAGTGGTCGCCGCCGATCACTGCGAGCATCAGCGGAAAGCCGTAATGCGCCGCGCGCACCACGCTGGCCGGCGTGCCACCCACGCCGATCCACGTCCGCAGGTTGCCGTTGGCCGTCGGTGGGTACACCCGTTGGTCCTTCAGCGCCGCACGTGTCCTACCGGTCCAGGTCACCGGCTTTTCCTTCAGCAGCTGGGCGAAGAGGTCGAGGCGTTCCGCGAAGAGCAGCTCATACTGGTCCAGCGGGAAGCCGAAGAGCGGGAACGATTCCGTGAAGGAGCCGCGGCCGATGATCACTTCCGCACGTCCGTTGCTGATGGCATCAAGGGTGGCGAAGCGCTCGTACACCCGCACCGGGTCATCGCTGCTGAGCACCGTGACCGCCGAGCCGAGCTTGATCCGCGTTGTCCGCGATGCGATGGCCGCCAGCACCACCTCGGGCGCCGATACCGAGAAGTCCGCGCGGTGGTGTTCACCCACGCCGAAGAAGTTGAGGTCGAGCCGGTCCGCGAGCTCCGCCTCCACCACCACGTTGCGCAGTACCTCAGGGGTGGAAAGGAGCTTACCGCTTGCATCCTGGGTGATGTCGCCGAAGGTGTCGAGGCCGAGTTCGAGGAGGGGCATGGTGCGGGATGATCGGGGTGGCATCAAAGTTAGAGTTCAGCAACGCGAATGCTTGGACCGGATCGCAGGATGGAATGGGTCAAATGCGATCACTGAGGAATGCCATTCTCCGAGCTCCTATCCACAGATGACACAGATGACACAGATGGGGTCTGACGGCCGAGGCATACTTACTTGTCATCATCGCGAGAAGGCCCGCAGCCCGAAGGGGGCGGGACGACGTGGCGATCCTGTCAGCGGGTGGGCTGGTGCGCGGGGGATGGAAGAGTGTATGAGGGTCGCATGTGCGGGTTATTCACGTAACCATCCAAGAGCGGGTCGGCCGCAGGCGCCGATGCAAGATCGCTTCGCGGGTTACCGCTCGCGATGACGACGGGGAGCGTGGGCCGCAAGCGCCGATGTTCGATCACGTCACAGAACACGATGCACAACTCCCCCACCACAACCGACCTTTGCCCGCCGTGGAAATTTGCCGGAACACAACGAACTCTTCTTTCGCCTAGCCATGAAGTTGACGCTTTCCTCCTGCTGGTCGTTCATCGTACTTCTGCTGCTTGGTGCAACGGCGTGCACCGCGCCGAAAGGCCCCGTGTCGAACGGCGACCTTGTGATCCCTGTCTTCGATACCTGCCACGTGCGGTTCGACACGGCCTGGAAGAAAAGCGAAGGGCCCGACACCAATGGCCTGCTGCGGCTGGATGCGGGAAGGGTGGTGATGACCAAGGTCACCATCCCCCACTTCGATAAGCGGGTGGACGTGCATGTGCGCATGCGCTTGGTCTCGCTCGGGGACCCGTGGGACAAAGCGGGGTCCGTCTTCCTGCTGCCCGGTGCGGCGCTTCCTATTTTCAAGCAAGTAGAGAACGGGACCCTACCGATGGATACCACAGGATACCCGGGCGTGGTGGCGCAGGACGGTTACAAGCCGGCGATCGAACTCCTCCGCTTCATGACACCCTTCGGGATCGGGCACTTCAGCGATACGGCACGGGTAAGACCCCCGATCTATGTGCCGCAATGGGAGAAGAGCGTCACCTGGGAGGCGGACATCACCCCGTTGCTCAGCGCGTTGGAGGGCGAGGTGTGGGTGGGCTGCTACATCGACACCTGGACCAAGGAGGGCTTTTCGATCACCGTTGAACTGACCTTTGATGAGAGCGATATCGCGTGCGACCTGATCAAAAGGCAACAAGTGCTCCCCCTGTGCAACACCGTCCGCTATGTGCATCCGCAGAACGCATACGGCGGCTTTCACGATGGGCCGCTGGACATCCCCTTCAGCCTGCCCGACTCCGCCAAGGATGTGCAGCTCCACTACATCGCCACCGGCCATGGTGGCCATGACGGCGGGGATGAATTCGTCCGCAAGGAGAACAGGATCTCATTGGACGGCAACTTGGTGCATGCCTTCACCCCATGGCGGGACGATTGTGCCAGTTTCCGCCGCTTCAACCCGACCTCCGGAGTGTGGCGCGTGAAGACCAAGGACTACCACGGCAAGCCGGAGGAACAATCACTGGCCTCCTCGGACCTCTCCCGGTCGGGCTGGTGCCCGGGGAGCAAAGTGGATCCCGTAGTGGTGGACCTGCACGACCTCGCACCCGGTAAACACGTCCTGTCCATCGCCATCCCGGAAGCGCAGAAACTGGACGACGAGAAGAATGAATCCAATCTCTGGTTGGTCTCCGTGTATTTGACTTGGCGGGAGTAGTGGGGCATGGATGCGCGGGTGGGCCGCAGGCCGATCACTTGCTGTAGAGCACCACCTCACACTCGGGCTTCAACTTGCTGAAGACCTTGTCGGCCGTGATCAAGGGAATGCCGAGGTGAATAGCTGTTGCAGCGATCACAGCGTCGGGCAGCTTCAAGCGGTGACGTAGGCGCAGATCGACAGCCAGGTCCTGGATGGAGCGATGGATCTCTTCCAACTGGCAGCGCTCCAGGAAGCGGTGTACTTGTTGCAGGTGACCCGCGTTATCACCGTGGTACACCAGTGCCTCCATGCGCACCATGGTGCTCGCTACAACATCATGGCCTTTGAGCAGTTCATTGGCCGTCTTGTCACCGCCGAGGATGTACAGCAGGATGTTGGTGTCGATGGCCACACGCTCACTGCTCATCGCGGAGCGCACGCTGGAATTTCACCGGATCGCCATGCAGCGGGGCAGTGCCCACCAAGTCGCTGAAGTCGGCCCCCTTCTTCTTGCGCGAACGCTTGATAGCACTCTTCACGATCGCGCTCGCTTTGCCTTTGGGGGTGCGTTTGTTAACGATATGGACCATAATGATCGGGTTGCTTCAAAGATAGCCGACTGTAGCCATATTCCCCGAAGCCAGCTCCACACCGGCGCTCGGGTTTTCCCCGAGTGCCAACGCTTGTGGCCTCCGGCCATTCAACACTCACTCCCGAACATTGTCAACGGGCTTTCCGCGTGTGCACTGCTATGGGCATAGTGCTCCGGCAACGTAACAAGCCCCTCCTCCACCGGGTTGTTGTGGATGTAGTCCATCTTCTGGTCGAACATCGCGGAGCCCATGATCTCAATAGGCCGGTTCGTCTTTTGCCAGAACATGTACCGTTGGTTCTGTGCCGTGCCTTTTGCGGCTTCCTTGAATAACCTGCTCATCCATTCACGACGGCTCTCACTCGGCTGGTCCACCACCAAGTTCAAGAGTTGCTTGGCCGTGAAGCTCTTGAAGTCGCGCAGCACATCCGACAATCGACCTTCTTGGACACGTCCGATCAGATGCAGGTGGCTCGGCATCAGACAATAAGCGAAGAGTTCCAGTCCTTTATTGGCTTGGCAATACGCCAAGCTATCCAATACCACTTTTGCACAGCGTCCGCGCGTGAACACATCCGCCCATCCTACCACCGTTAGCGTGCAGAAATAGGAAGCTCCTGGAACGTGGGCTTTGAGATGTCCGCTCATTCAGGTGAGTATCGCGTACTAACATAATGAGCTCGGGCGAATGGAGGAACTCGCAGAACCCGCCAGAGGCGGATCAACGCCGGGCACTCGGCAGAGTTGTGAGGTTCTTGTTAAGCCGAGCGCCGGGACTATGACTCAGGACTCCCGACTCTCTCAAGCACCTCCAGCACCCGCACCATCGCCAGCGTATCCAACCGGCAATACGCCAGCAGGTCCGCGCGCAGTTGCGCTACATCGCCTTCGAAGGTGCCGGCCGCTAGCTGGCCGTAGCGCAGGCTGGCGGTAACGCCCTCTTGGATAGTGAGATCGTGGTAGTCCAGCTCCGGCACCAATGCGGGCAGCACCGCTTTGATGCTGTTGCTGCCGTTCATCCCCGGGGCGTAGTACCAGCCGTTCTTGAAGGGATCGATCAGGTCCTTGATGCGCGGCAACAAGCGCTCGATGGCCGCGGCGTGGTGCGGCAGGTCCCGCGACAGCTCGGCCAGCACGCGGCGCTCGAAGGGTGCATGATAGGCCAGGATGTCCCCTTCCGGACCGATGTCCGCCAACAGTTGCTGCACCAATGCTTCGCGGGGATCGCCGTTGCCGTCCGCGAGGAACTCGTGGTGCTCCGCCTCGTGGCCCGGCGCGGCCTGTATGTGCAGGCTGTATTGGAAGGGCAGCTGCTGGAAGGGGCGCGTGCCATCGTAGAGCGGCATGGCGGCGTTCATCGTTTCGAAATCGAAGTGGTGCAGCGGGTACTGCAAACCGGTCAGCCACTGCCGCAAGGGCTCGCGGTCCATGGATACTTCGCCGCTGATGCAGGCCTCCACCTGTCGGCGCTGGTCCGCCCGCAGCGGCTCCTCGGCCGGGATGTCCGCCAAGCGCACGATGCCACGACCGTAGAGCTCCCACTTCTTCTCCCCGCCGCGGGTGAGGTCGAACACCGAAGGCTGCGGCACGTGCGCCCAGCAGTGCGCATTGAAGTCGCAGTGGTAAGGCGTATCGCATTGCGGACCGATGTCGATCACCGGTGCTTCCGGCAGCAACAGCACCGCTTTCAGCGCGGCGATGCGCGCGGGCACGTACACACGCTCCCGGTCCACGCGCTCCTTCACGGAGGCGATGGTGAAGAGGCCCTGGACGTCGATCGGCCCCTCTTTCACATAGCGGTTGTTCAGGTGTACGATGCTCACGTCCACCAACGGCACACTGCCCTCGATCACATAGGATTGCAGTGCGGCATCGTTCACGTAGACGTCCTTCACGCCCGTGCTGCCCTTCACCTCGTAGGCCTTCCAGCCTTCATCGGTAAGCACCAGGATGTCCATGGCGGCGAGCACATCGTCGCGCATGAAAGCCGCCTCGTAGATCACCCGCTCGCCGCGCGCAATGGCCGCCTGCGTATCGATCACGCTCTGCTCGAATTCATAATAGCTGGCCGGCGTGCAGTCCACCCCGCCGGGGAAGAGCCCTTGCGCCAACAACCCCACCGCCGTACCCGAGGAGAAGATGGCCTGCTTGCCGGCATCCGGCGGCGGCATCAGCTCCCGATGGTGCTTGTACAACCACAGCGCCTTCGGGCATTGACGGCCCCGCATGTAGGTGGATTTGGAGAGGAGGTGCATGGGGGAGTAAAGAACGGATTTAGGAAGCACACCTGACGTCATCGCTAGGCGTTCCGAAGCCCGTTAGGTTGCTTGTCCACAGATGACACAGATGACACAGATGGATCATGTTCAATGCCACCGCATTGCATTTATCCGTGACATTCCGCTATGGCAGAACAGGTACTGCGTCATCTGTTGAAGAAACTAATGGCCTCACCCCCGGCCCCTCTCCCAAAGAGAGGGGTGACGCGTTGGGCTCCTGCGGTGCGGCTTGATGGTGCGGTGCTCTCTGCGGGTGGGCTCAATGGCCTCACCCCCGGCCCCTCTCCCAAAGAGAGGGGTGACGCGTTGGGCTCCTGCGGTGCGGCTTGATGGTGCGGTGCTCTCTGCGGGTGGGCTCAATGGCCTC
>JBBSUV010000038.1:0-38488 GCA_038234075.1 Flavobacteriales bacterium
CTTCTTTGATCGTGAACCGTTTGGGATGCGCCATCTTCTGTGGGTTTCTCGCCACAAGGATCCAAACTTCAAATCACAAGATCAAGGCCCAGCGCAAAATGATATCAACATTGGTCGGTGTTCATATTCCAAATGGTATTATGACGCAGATTTTTAGAATGGACACCGATCTGAGCTAAATGCGGGGATATGATCCCCCATGTTAACGCTCGTGCACGTACCTCAGCAGGGATCCGTGCCAGGATCCACGATGGATAACACTCACGTGTCGCGAGTGTCCAGACTCCTTCCAGTTCCTACTCCTTCCCGAAGGACCGGCTGTACGCCTTTCCGCAGGCTAACGCTCGCATGTCGCGAGTGTTCATGATCCCTTCCAGTGTTTACTCTTTCACAAAAGACTTACTGTACGTCTTACCTGCAGTTTGTACCCGCACCAAGTAGAGGCCAGGGTTGAGCGGTGCCACATCGATGGCATTATCGGATCCGACCGCACCTCGCTTCAACACCAACGCGCCTTGGCTATCGAAAACGGAGATCGTGCCTTGCGTTGTAGAACCGGGCAACACCAAATGGAGCCGGTCGTTCGCCGGGTTGGGATACACACGCAGGCCAGGGTCTTTGGCCGCGTGAGGAGTGATCCCCGTTACCAACCCAGCACATGGAGATCCCGCGCCAAACAAGCCGGGAATGGACTGTGCGAAGGCCCGGATGCTATCGGTGCGTTGTTGCAGGGCGGCAACGCTGGCTGCCGGGCCGCCACTAGCGGCGCGCGCATACACGTAGGCCACCACGATCTCTTCTTCCTGGCCGGGCTGCAAAGTGAACGGCCCCATGGATGCTACACCACGCCTGTCACCTGGTGGGTTTCCCGCACTTGCCTCGGTCCAAGGCGGCATCACTTGACCATTGGTGCCCACACCCAACGGGTCGCTTGCGCCAGGGAATTCAAAGCGGGCCGGCACAGCAGTAGGGGACGTTGAATAACCGCTCCCTCCATAGGTCAAGGGCGTGGAATCTTTCCAACTCCCTCTCATGTATCCATAGTGCTCTGCGGCCGTGATCGGGTCCGAAGTGGGGCCGCTTGCATTACTGAAGCCAATGAACCGACTCAGCCCATATCGTTCATTGTCCACGATCCCGTCATCGAACCCCATGCCATTGAAACCATTGGCGGAAAGTGTGTCCGTGTTGTCCTGACCGTCCATGTCCATTCGCGGTCCTTGCAGGATCACCTGGCCGAATGCGGGTGGTTGCGGACCATAGCCAACATGTCCATTGCAGTCTTCATCGTTGTTGTCCCCATTGAGCACCATGACCAAGTTCCGGCCTACATCGCACTGGAGGTAGTCATCATTTCCGCAGCCTAGGTCGAAATCATTGAAGAGTCCGATGTAGGTGTTGGTCAGCGTCAGCGTACCGCGATTGATGATCTTATAGTGGATGAAGATGGTTTGGTTCACCGCCTGCACATTGCTGGAATAGACGAACGGCATCATGTGGATCTCCAGCCCGATCTGTAGCCCGCCGCTTTCGGTGTGCGGGGCCAGCCTATCGTTATAAATGGTGTAGAGTGCTTGGTCACCGAAGATGCAAGGGGCATCGCCGCTTTCGGGGTTGTAATTACCGTCCGAATTAAAGTCGATGTACGGTGCTAGATCGTATGCTTGGCCTAACGACACATCCCCGTGGGCTGGCCAAGCAAAGAAACTGGCTGGAACAGTATAGCCGGGGAACGCTGTTTGCGCATCGCAGTCCGGGTCGTATAAACAATGAAAATAGGCCATCTGCAAAGCGACATCGCTTTGGCTCACTTTCCAGACCTGGTCGAATTGTGCGGAGGTCGCCGGTGTAATACTGGCGTTGGTGCCTAAAGGGCCGGAGAAGAAGTCGCGGCCGACCTGCTCAAATCGCTCACCGGCGAAGTGCAAGTTATTGTCCGGACTCAGACCTCCTACCCACATACCAGCCGCGAACAGCGGCGAGGGGCCTGCGTTGCTTGTTGTTTTAGGAACAAAGAAATCAGGAGCGCCGCTCGCTCGATCCATGCCGATCAATCCGGTCGAATAGAAACGAGCGGACACATCATTCATGTCCAAAATATTGTAGCCGGAGGACTGTTGCGCCATCAACGTTGTAGCGCTCAGCAGTGCAGCGGATGAAAGGATCGCGTATATGTGTTTCATCGGTGTGGGTTTTTGGTGTAACAAATGCCAAACTACAACTTCCACGGACCGGCACTTATCTGGAACAAGGAGTGGCGGCGAAGTAGGCGCGACAGGTAACGACCGGCGAGCAACGGCGTGGTGATGTATCGGAAATCCGCACTGCCCTGGACTACCCCTCGTTCACACCATCCGAACCTCGATCAGCCCAGCAACCTTTTGGAAACCTTTGTCACGGGTGATCAGCGGGGCCTTCAGATGCAACGCAGTGGCGGCGATGACGGCATCGGGGAGTTTCAGGCCGAATGTGCGCTTAATGAATGCGGATTTATCACGGACTGCTCTTCCAATGTCCTCCGTATTGTACTGGTTCAATAGGGCTTCAGCAATAGGAAGCCCTGCCTCTGTCAGCTTCGGCCAGGACAAGAATTCAATGCAAGTGATGATGGAGACAAAGACCTCAAGTTGATCCAAGGCGATTGCTGCGGTCTTGTCACCCGCAGCAAGATCGATAAGTAAGCTTGTGTCAACGACAACGCGCATGCAGTTGGATTCAGCGGGTCCACTCGTCGCGTAACTTCCGCTGGATCTTCAAGGAATCGCCGGCGAGTTCTGGGAGAACCCCGCACCACTTCATGGCATCGAAGAGCTTCTTCGGTGGCTGAAGGATCACAGCTTTCTTTTCACGGACGCTGGTTGTGTCCGCAAGTTTTTTCGGGGCTGCCTTTTTTGGCGCAGCCCGCCGCACACGCGCCTTCACCGCTTCCGCAGAACTGCTTTTCTTTTTGGCCATGGTATGGCGAAGATAGGAAGTCGCGCCCTACAGCTTCCGCAATAGCCCGCGCATATCCACCTTCTCGCTCACGATACGTCCCAGCTCACTGATCGCCACGCGCTCCTGCTGCATGGTGTCACGGTCGCGGATGGTCACCTTATCGTCGGTGAGTGAATCGTGGTCCACGGTGATGCAGTAGGGCGTGCCGATGGCATCCTGACGGCGATAGCGCTTTCCGATGCTGTCCTTCTCGTCGTACTGGCAGGTGTGGTCCAGCTTCAGCGAGTCGATGATGGCGCGCGCTTTCTCCGGCAGGCCGTCCTTCTTGATCAAGGGCAGCACAGCGACTTTCACTGGTGCCAGCGGCGCAGGGATGCGCAGTACGGTGCGGTCCTCGCCACTTTCCAACTTCTCTTCCTGGTAGGCAGCGCTCAACACAGCGAGGAACATGCGGTCCAAGCCGATGGAGGTTTCCACTACGTATGGAATGTAGCTCTCGTTGGTTTCCGTATCGAAGTAGCGCAGCTTCTTGCCGCTGAGCATTTCATGGTTCGAGAGGTCGAAGTCGGTGCGGCTGTGTATGCCTTCGAGCTCCTTGAAACCCATCGGGAAACGGAACTCGATGTCGCAGGCGGCGTTAGCGTAGTGAGCCAGCTTGATGTGATCGTGGAAGCGATAGTTCTCTTCCGGCATGCCCAGCGCCTTGTGCCAAGCGATGCGCTTCGCCTTCCAGCTTTCGTACCACTCCATCTCGGTGCCGGGCTTTACGAAGAACTGCATCTCCATCTGCTCGAATTCACGCATGCGGAACACGAATTGCCGCGCGACGATCTCGTTGCGGAACGCCTTGCCCGTCTGCGCGATGCCGAAGGGGATCTTCATCCGCGCACTCTTCTGCACGTTGAGGAAGTTCACGAAGATCCCCTGTGCCGTTTCGGGGCGCAGGTAGATGGTGCTGCTTTCGCCGCTCACGCTTCCGAGCTCGGTGGCGAACATCAGGTTGAATTGGCGCACCTCCGTCCAGTTGGCGGTGCCGCTCACCGGGCACTTGATCTCCTCGTCGACGATCAGCTGGCGCAAGGCCTCCAGATCGTTGGCCTCCAGTGCGGACTTCATGCGCGCTTCCACGGAATCGATGCGCTCCTGTGCCCGCGTGACATTCGGGTTGGTGGCTCGGAACTGCACTTCGTCGAAGCCCTCGGCGAAGCGCTTGCGGCCCTTCTCCACCTCCTTGACGATCTTGTCCTCATACTTGGCGATGTGCTCCTCCAGCAGCACGTCGGCGCGGTAGCGCTTCTTGCTGTCCTTGTTGTCGATCAAGGGGTCGTTGAAAGCATCGATGTGTCCGCTGGCCTTCCACGTGAGGGGATGCATGAAGATGGCGGCGTCCAAGCCCACGATGTTATCGTTGAGCTTGGTCATGGCCTCCCACCAGTAGCGGCGGAGGTTGTTCTTCAGTTCCACACCATAGGGGCCGTAGTCGTAGGTGGCACTGAGGCCATCGTAGATCTCACTGCTCTGGAACACGAATCCGTATTCCTTGGCGTGTCCGATAAGTGTCTTTAGGCGGTCTTCTTGGTTGCTCATGGTCGTAGGACGTCTACGTCTTGGAATGCTTTGACGTGGCGCGGCGGCAAAGATGGGGGCTTGGGATGGTTTAACCGCAACGACGCTACGGCGCAACGGTGGCGCAACGTTTTTGTACCACGAAGGACACTAAGGGCACGAAGAAGGGGAACAGCAACGGGCGCTACGAACGCAACGCTTTGTACCGTGAAGAACGCAAAGGGCGCGAAGAGGAAAAACCGCAGATAGCGCAGATGAATGCCTGTTGGGCGTTTGGATGGAAGCAGATGCCCCGCTTTGCGGGAGCGGTAGGGCTATGCCTGGCCGTGAAGCCATTCGGGTTTGCTTTTTACACGCCAGTCGAGCCAATCCAAGTATCGACCCATGCGCATGTGTTGCACATGGCCGACCCAATCCTTGGCCCATCCGGAGTGTGCTTTTCCTCCGCAACCGGCCTTGTTAAGCTGTTTCTCGATGTGCCGGTTGATCACGCCCGCATTAGTCTGGTATATCGTCTAAGTGTTCGGGCGGCTCAAATTCTCGTTTTTGAGCAAGCCATTGAACGAGTGCTGATAGATGCTTCTCGGGAGTATGACAACATCAGGCTTGAGCACCTCCAGGTCAGCCAGTACATACTGATGCGAGGCTTTCAATAATTTCGGCTTGGAGGCGTAGTCAGAATTCTTCTTTCCTTTCAAGCTGAACTTCCCATAGTTGCTCACAGCGATCTGCTGGAGGAAGCCCTTTGGCTCGGCGGAGAATCCGTCCTTCTTGAAGATCTCCAACAGATAGCGGGCGGCAGTGAGCAGGCTGCCATCTGTTATGGGGGTGATGTGAACCCGTGGGAAAAATTGGTCCGCGCCTTGCGGTCCCTCTTCGAAGAAGTCTCTATTTCGTGTGGCTGACAATGTCAAATTATTCGCGTAGGTCAAGTTTTCCGCGCTGCCGTAAACGAGGACCTTGGGCAGGCCAATCGCGCCATAGTTGTCCCCGACGAACGGGGTTGCAGCGTCTGCGTTGATCCAGATGTTTTCATCAGGTTGATCGTTGATGTGGATCTCGCCGTACTTCTTTTTGAGTTGATCTTCAAGGCTCATTAGTTGTGTTTTTTGATATTCGATTCGCTGGTGGGATCCTCACAGACCTTTTCTCCCCAAGGGGCAAATGTGGTAAAGTGCCAGTTCACTTCAGGTACGCCGCTGTCCAGCTGCCCCACGATCAGCAGGTACTCCGTGTCCCAGTTCTCCGGAAAGTTCTTCCATGCGGCTTTCAACATGGCTTCGAACTGCTTGCGGGTTTCATCGAGAAAGTCTTGGCTTTTCTTTTGTGATTCCTCCGGGTTGCGGACATCGTAGGTGTAGGTGATGAGCACCTTCAACCGGCTTCGCAAATGGATCAGCTTGACCATTTCCTGCCAACTGAGCCCACCGGAAGTTTCGTGCTCTACGATGACCTCGTAGGTGGTTGGCCAGAAGGTGTCATCCCATTCTGCTTGCCATTCTTCCTTCTGCCAATCTTTTGGCGTTGGCCAGTTTTCGTGCTTGGCGATCACGAGGTCCAGTTTCCATTCTTCGGTGCGGTAGCGCCACTTCGGCGGCTTCGATTTTGGACTCGGATCCAACTCATCCAAGAGGGCTTCCCCAAGCGGGCTATCCGTTTCAGTGGAGTGGGCATTACCGATGACACGCCTTGTCCACTCTGCATCCTTCATCCATTGATCGCGCAACACATCACCGTCCGGGACGACTTTTTCTATAAACCGCTTCCAAACCTCAATGAATTCTTTCGCTCTCATGCTTCTTCGAATTGAACGGCGTTCAAGGTATGTGCTTCCGCTTCGCGCGGTAAAAGCGCTTCCAGCTCCTTTATCCCTAAGGAACCTTTGGCTGATAGGCGTTCCACGCATTCATCCATCAAGGCCGCGTTTTCGCGGAGCGTGTCCAGTGCCATGGCCTCGGCGGCTTCGATCCATTGGCGAGCTTGTGCTTCCACTTCATCCGTGGTAGTGAGAAAGCCTCCAGCAAAGAGCGCTGGATTCTCCTCGTGCCGGAGCCGGTCCGTGCCGAAGCCTTTTCGCTTGATCAGGTCCAAGGCGAATCCGGAGGCTTTTTGAAGGTCGTCCTCGCATCCGGTGGAGGTTCCTTCCGGTCCGTAGCGCAACATTTCTGCTGCCCATCCGCCCAGCATCATTGCCAACCGCGGGACTATTTGTTCGCGGCGAAACACGGTTGATCGCGGGCGGTCCCACACCACGAACCCGCCAACTACCGGGTCGTTCGTGCGCGCACACACCTGCAGCGGACGCATGCCGCATAGCAGTACCCCGCACAGCAGGTGTCCGGTTTCATGCACGGCGTGGCGCAACAGATCGGCTGCCAACGGTCTACGGTCCTTTGCTGGCGGCCACGAAAGTTCTACGGTCTGTTCCCGTCCTTTTCTGGTGTGAAGTGCCACGGCCCGGCCATTGCGCAATGCCAGTTGGATGGAGCGTGCCTTGCCCAATTCCGGATGGGACAATGCTTCCGTGAGCAGGCTGGGCAACAGCCGATGCACCGCTGACACCACGGGACGCGCGCCCATCACAGCAATGGTGGAACTATCGCGAATGGCATGCACGAGTGCATCGTCCACGGTGATCTTCTTGCCGCATTGCTCGGAGATCGCAGCAGCCAGCGAAAGCGATTCCGTATGCACCATGGCATTCACGGTGTCCGTCCCGATCGGCGGGAACACAACGTGGTCTGCGCCCATGCGAGCCACTTGTTCAATTCGGAAGAGCTTCAGTAGTGCGTTGTGTACGCCGCCGGTACCGATGTCGCGGTGGCGCTGGAGGAGTACGTCCGGATCCAGTTCCGCGAGTGGTTCGCGACCAGTGGCGTAGAGCTCGTCCAAGTTGCCGAGCACGATCACCAGAGCCTTGCTGGCATCCACGATGGTCGGCCCCCGTCCCAGTTGGCTCACCTCCTCCAACCAGTTCAATATTCCCGGCCCATCGAGCGAGCTTAGCTTGTGCTGGAGCTCGCTCAAGGTGGGTTTGGGCGTTGGATGCAGCTCACGTAATGCGTCCCATACTTCTATGGGGACGGCCCAGGCCTCTGAGCCTTTTCGGTTTTCGTTGTAGTGGTCCGTCACGAGCTTCTTGAATGCATCGGACTTACTCACCACCTTGCCTTTTCTCACATGTACCCCGGCATTGAAGGCCGCCCGCAACCGATCGTGCAAGTCCATCAGTGACATTAGATGCCAAGGTCTGGAATCCGACCACGTGATGATGCGCCCGGAGTCCATCAACTCCCAAAGGCGGCGCAAGGAGTTCGGCTCGTTTTGCTCTGCACCGCCCTTGATCGTTCGGGCATGTTGGAACTCATCCACGACCACGATGAAAGGTGCACCGCTCAGGTCTTGTTCGACCCGGCTGAACATATTGCCCAACCAATAGTCATCACGGCATTCACCCGCATCGAGCCAATAGGTGCGATCCTCCAGCCCCAGATGCTTTACGAGTTCGCGGACCAAGCTGCTCTTGCCCGTGCCTGTCATGCCCCAAAGGCCGATGGTGCGGGGCCGTGATTGCGATCCTGCGAAGAGGTACCACGGAGCGAACGCACCCAACAGCCGCTCGATCTCGCTGCCGATACCGAAGTGGGTAGAGGAAAGCGTTTCCTTCAGACCGTGAAGGCGGGCTTGGCGGTCTTTGAACAGATCAGGATAAGAGGTTGCGGGTTTCATTCCGCAAGGTTCCGAAGTCGCTACGCCAAAAGGTGTCGTAGGTCCTAAATTGATTAGCTGATGTGACGGATTAGCTGATTAGCTGATTAGCTGATGGTAGCCCAGAGAACCTCCATCAGCTGATCGATCACATCAGCTATTCGTATTTCCTAGCCGCGTCCCTGTGCGCGTCGCGGATGTCATCCGCCAGGTGCTTCGGCTCCAGCACTTGCACGAGGTCGCCCCAGCCCATCAGCATTTGTCGCAACTCGGTGTTGGCCATCACGAATATCGAGAACACAACGCCGTCCTTGTCTTCACTTGCTATCTGTTGCGAGTGATGGATCGGCAATGCCTTCACGTAGCGCGCCTGCACGGGGTTGAAGCGCAGCTGGATAAGCTCGGGCTTGGCGGGGCTGCTGTCCACGCCGATCACGTCCTCGTAAAAATCGGCCACCGCATCATTCTTGCGGATGAATTTGGTGCGTGTGATTTCCAGCTTTTCGATCCGGTCCAGGCCCAGTGCGATGGGGCCGGCATGTTTCTCGGAATGGCTCAGTACATACCAACGACCGCGGTATTCTTTCAGCAGATGCGGCTCGATAAGATGCTGTTTGCTCTGGTCGCCTTGGAATTTACGATGGGCGATCTTTACTTTATAACGTGTGCGGATCGCTTGCAACAGGGGCCCCAAGTGATGAACGCCCTGAAGCCGTCCCAGCTCCTCAAAGCGGACATAGCGGCGAAGCTCTTTCAATGACTTGCCATCACGCACCAGTTCCAGCAATTGCGCGCGTTCCAGGAGGTGCATCACCCCCTGCAATTCGGCATGGCCGCCCGCTACGGAATAGGTGTTCGTACTGCGGTCGTAGGGTACTTCGATGCCGAACTCATCACGCAGGTCTTCGATGTCGCGCTGGAGGGTGCGACCGCTTGTATCGAACCCTTGTTCCTTCAGGAAGGACTGAAGCTCGCTCAGGTGGGCCGGGCGCTGCAGACGTTCGAGGATGAGGAGATAGCGTTTGATCTTGCCGCGGTAGGACATGGGGGGCAAGTTGGACAAAAGGGCTCAACCTCAAAGAAGAGGAACCGCAGATGACGCAGATCGACGCAGATGTAAAGCCTATAAGGCGACGTGGATGGACGCAGATGCCCCAAGTTGCAAGGCGGTTAGCCACTTCGGCCTTCACTATCTTTGCGAGACCATGAAACAGGAGACCTTCGAGGTGGAAGTGCAAAGCAAGGAAGCGAAGGCTCTGTTGCAGCAGCTTCAGGCTTTGGGCGTGATCACACTACGGCCGAAAAAAGTTCGGAGCTTGGCCGAGGTGATCGCGGACATACAGAAGCATGCCAAGAAGCAACCGCCGATCTCGCAGGAAGAGATAGATGCGGAGGTAAAGGCCGTCCGCAATAAACGACGCCATGCCGCCGCACGTAAGCCTCAGGCTCGTCGTTGACACGAATGTCCTGGTCAGTTCCTTATTGTACGTGAGGATGATGGAACTCGCAAGGGTCATCGTACGGGACCATCAACTGGTCTATTCGACAATTCAATTATTCGAGTTGAAGGATGTCTTGGACCGACCCAAATTCAGGAGCCGCTTCTTGCCGGGGCAAAAGGATGACCTGTTCAACAGCCTTGCACAAAATGGAGAACTAGTGGAACTGATCTCTGAAGTAGACCTCTGCCGCGACCCGGATGACAACCATCTATTGGCGTTGTGCAAGGATGGAAAGGCCGACATGCTGATCACCGGGGACAAGGACCTACTTGTGCTGAAGAGGTTCGGAAAGACACGCATACTGGCACCCGCCGATTTCATCAAACAGTATAAATGACTTCGCTTTTCACCCTTCTCCGCGTCTCCGCGCCTCCGCGTCCAATCCTCTCCCTACCTCAATGATCGAACATCGCAACACCCTCATCAGCGAAGAACTCTTCGAGAAACGCTTCGTCTGCAACCTCGATGCCTGCAAGGGCGCGTGCTGCGAGGTGGGCGATAGCGGTGCGCCGTTGGAGCCGGAAGAGGCGAAGCTGATCGAGAAGCATTACGCCGCCATCGAACCGTACATGACACCGCGCGGCAAGCAGTCGGTGAAGGACCAGGGCTATACCAGCGTGGTGGATATCGATGGTGAGCTTGTCACGCCGATCGTGCAGGAATATGCCGAGTGTGTCTATGCGAAGAAGGACGGCAAGGGCATCTGGAAGTGCGGCATCGAGCAGGCCTTCCACGACGGCAAGATCCCCTTCAACAAGCCGAAGAGTTGCCACCTGTATCCCATACGTGTTACGAAGTTGAAGTACCACGATGCGCTCAACTATCACCAGTGGGACATCTGTGCACCGGCCTGTAAGTTCGGTGCCAAGCTTGGCGTACCGGTGTTCCGGTTTCTGAAGGAATCGCTGACGCGTGTTTATGGCGCGGATTGGTACGAGGAGCTGGAGGTGATCTATGCGGAGTGGGAGAAGCGGGAAGGTTCACCACCCTTCGACGCCGCTCAGGGTAAACAGAGGCACTGAAAGATGTGATCAGTGCGAAACTTATCTCACCCTTTCGCTTTGATCAACTTCTCGATCAAGTCAAAGAAACGTTGATTCGAGCCTTCCAATGCAGCTATACGGGATTCGAACTGTTCGGTGAACTTGCCAAGTAATTCAGTCGGGAAATTGTTATTATTAGTCCCGGAAACGTTAGGCCCATGACTATTGGTCATATTGATCACGATCGGCTCCGTCTTCAGTAGCTCTTCAACTGGCACATTCAGTATCTCAGCTATTTTTTCCCACTGATCGACTTTGGGTTCGAATTCGCCCTTCTCATATCGGCCATACGTGTTGGGACTTACACCCAGCCGATCGGCCATGGCCTCCTTGGTCAAGTCGCGTAACTCGCGATACTTGGTGAGTTTGCGGCCCCTGATGATCCTGTTGATCTCGCTCATGTCGGTGACATTGAAAGGCTTGCAAGTTGGTGAAAAATCCACCCAATTGGAGAAAAATTCCAGTCCGTGGAACCGGTTCCTGAAATGAACGGCCTAACTTTCCGGACATGTGGGATCACTCACCACGGGCAAAGCGGCTCTGCACCACGCCCCTGAGGCAGCTACGGCACAAAGGATACGATACTATCACCGCTGCATGCAATGCCGGTGATGTCGCCGCGCACTTTGATGCAGACTTGGCCGTCCATCGCGGGGATGCGGAGGTGCGTAACCCGCACACTCATTCCTTCACCTTCACGCAGGGCAAGGTTGTACAGCGCCGTACCGGAAATCGTGTCCACGGACACCCCTCCGTCATACACCATTTGGCCGATGATGGTATCCCGGATCACCTTGTCGCCTTCGGTGATCTCCATCGCGCACATGCGTGCCACCACCTCCACGATGGGGCGACGGATCTCCACCTGATCCTTGGTGCAGGAGCAGAGCACGAGGAAGAGAACAACGATGGCGGATTTCATGCAGCTAATGTAAGATGTTGATATGAAAGCATTCGTGCATGGTGAAGAGGTGTTTTTGGATGGAGGAGAAATGCCATCAATCCGCAGACCTGCGTTTGACCACACGGATAAACCATGAGGCATTTGACTATGCTCCTGTTGCTCGGAACCGCCCTTCCCAGTGCATTTGCACAATGGGTGGCCATGCCCGATGGACCCAATGAACATGTGCGGGTCCTCTGTTATGATAGTGTCACAGACCGTCTCTATGCCTTTGGCCGTTTCCTGGAGGCAGGGGGGCAGGTGGTGAATGGTACCACTTACATGCAAGATGGCCAATGGCATCCAATGGGTGCGGGTGTTGACAGTGTATTTGTCTTTAACGTCTGGGACGCACATGTACACAATGATAGTGTGATGATATCAGGAGCCTTTAATGCCTTGGTGGGTGTACCGAACACCAAACGCATCGCCATGTGGAATGGTATGGAGTGGAAGAGCATCGGAGGCATCGGTGGCAATGGCAATGCCGGAGGCATGGTAGCCAACGAGGATGGTTGGACCATGGCGGGTGGTTTCACGGAAATTGGAGGCATTCCTTCCCATGGCATTGCCCGCTATCGCAATGGGGCATGGGAGGATCTTTGTTCATATCCGGATAATAGCGGATACAAGTATTACACGGCCGCAACACGATATCAAGGCCAATACATTTTTGGTGGAAACATCAATGGTGATTTTCCGGACCTGAATGAGATAGGCGTTCTGGTCAATGATTCGTTAAGACCCATGGGAACGGGCATATTGGGTGACTCTTGGGTGAACGATATGGTGGTGTACGATGGCAAACTTTTTGTCGCGGGCGAGTTCTATGCGGGCTGGGGCAACCCCGGCAGCGCGATAATGACATGGAATGGCAGTAATTGGGACGACCCCATTCCAGGAGTTGTCTATACTTCCCAGATGTATGACCTGGACATGTATGATGGTTATTTGTTCCTTTCGGGGCAGGTTCGGATCGCTTCGGATCCCCAGGATTTCTACATGTTGGCCCGCTATGATGGAGAGCAGCTCTGCCTGTTCGGTAAGAACATCAATGCCGCTGTGACTGCTATTGCAGGATCCCCCCAAGGTCTATATGTCTCCTTCAATGTCCCGAACCTTATAGTTGATGGCTTGGACCTGGGCTATCTATCGCGGTACGACATCTCGCAAGGGTTTGACACCTGCATTGCTTTGCCGACCGGTATATCGTCACATTACATGAATGACCCCTTGTTGATGATCCATCCCAATCCCTCGAACGGCACATTCGAGATCAATTTGCCTGCAACCGTTGATGCCCGTACAGTGGTCGTTCATGATGTCCTCGGTAACCTGGTGCCGTACGAAAGGTTGCCGGACCGCCAAGCCGTTCACGGTCTTGCAATTAGACTTGATGATGCCTCGCCCGGTATGTATCTGGTGCGTATCTGTACCGCCGATGGGCATTGCCTGACAGGCCGGGTGATCGTGGATTGATCGTAGGTTAAGCTGTTTGCGCGCCAGCATTCGCTTCCGGGCATTCCGCTTTTCCAAGGTTTGTCCGATGCCAGTGTTCCACAAAATCTCCACGGAGAGGACAGTTCCATCCAGTGGAAGAAAAATCCACTGGATGGAACCGGTTATAGGCATCAATGGCCTAACCTTGTTCCGTTGAACCCCTTAACCTTCTTTCACATGCAGGCAACAATACACTTCCGGAAAATCACAACGCTGATGTTGCTGGCCGTATTTGCCAGCGGGGTCGCTCAAGTCAATACTCTTTTCATCCCGCTGGACTACAAGGGCGAAGCCCCTTCGCCCAACGGTTGCTTCATATGGAACAAGGGCCAGCTCCTGGATACTCAAGGAAGCCGGGCAGCGCGTGTGACTGCTTACAGCATGCAGTATTACCCGCAAATGTTCATCCAAAAGGACAACACCATCTCGATCGCCTTGGATATGCGGGATACCGTTCCGGAAACCTTGGATACTATCTTGAAGGTCGATATCAAGTTCATCGGGGATCACCTAAACCCGGCGAGTACCATAAGCCTCTCTGAGCCACTCGCAGACCAGTACAACTTCGTGCTGGGCCACCTGACCGATCCGCTGCTGGGGCAGACGAGCTACCGGCGCGTGGTATACCGCGATGTGTACCCTTTCATTGACGTACATGTGTATAGCAACAAGTGGGGTCCAAAGCTGTATATGGTCATGCGTCCAGGTGCGGACCCCACGGACCTGAGCATGAAATTCATAGGGCAGGACAGTGTGATCATGGATGCCTTCGGCTACCTGAAACCCTACATCAAAGGGCGCAATATTGTGCTGCCA
Source organism: Flavobacteriales bacterium (assembly GCA_038234075.1). GTDB lineage: Bacteria > Bacteroidota > Bacteroidia > Flavobacteriales_F > PHOS-HE28 > PHOS-HE28. The sequence goes on from JBBSUV010000038.1 coordinate 14,016, forward strand.
CGGGGTCTTTGCTATCAGGAGATAAACGGCAACTTGGTGCTGGTGAATGCACAATTGGCCTACCAACTGAACGAAGGCACTGCTGTGGCGAATTTTCTGCCGGTGAGCTACAACCCGAACTATCCGTTGATCATCGACATAAGCGCCATGGGCCCTGCCGATGCCGCCGATGAGACCACACCGCCCAAATGGAACACCTTCTATGGAAATACGGCCGACGATTGGGCCAACGATGGCACCGTCCTGCCCGGCGGTGGCCTGCTGGTGGCCGGAACGACCTATAGTCCGCTGTTTCCGGTATTCAATTCACAGGTTGGTCTTTTTGAAGGCTCGCGAATGGCGTATGTGTCCGAGTTCGATGCGCAGTACACCCGCATCTACACCACGCTGTTCGGTGGCAACGGTGGCGATGATGGCAACAGTATAGCCCTTTCGGCCGATGCCGGGTCGGTATACCTGTTCGGCATGACCAACAGCACCAACCTTCTGATCACCAACCCCGGTGGAGGGGCGTTCATGGACAGCAGCCCCCAATCCAAGAACTGTTACATCGCGCAACTATCGAGAACAAGTGCTCCTCCCGGCGCACCGCAGTGGATCACCTACTTCGGTGATGGCATCGGAAGTGCTACGTGTATTCGCCAAAATCCGCAGGGTGACCTGTACATATTGGGTGGCACGTCGTGGATACCGGGTCCCAATGTGCAAAGCACCTGCAACGGCTCAAACGGCAGCTTCCCCATGTGCAACCAACTGGGATCTCAAGCCTATCAACAGACGTCCAATGCAGGCCAAGGCGATGTGTTCCTCGCGCGGTTCAATGCCCAGCGGCAATTGGTTTACAGCACATTCTTCGGCGGCAACTCCGGGGATCTTGGCCTTCAACTCGCCATTCAATCATCCAACGGGCGCGTATTCATCACCGGCCAAACGACCAGCCCCAGACTTGCCTATACCAATTGCCAGCCCCCCACTTCCGGCAGTTTCCCTTTGTGTCACGCTCCTGGGTCCTATTTCCAAGCAGACCTGAACAATGATCAACCCATCTCGGCATCGGATGCTTTTGTGGTCGCCCTGGATAACGACGGATCCCTGCACTGGTCAACTTTCCTTGGTGGTGGTTTTTATGATGTGGGCCGGGCCATCTCCGTTGACCCCGTGAGCAACCAATTGTACGTTGGGGGCCAGACAACAAGTTCCACGGGATATGGGACTAATAATTGCCAGCCATCCACGGGTAATGGTTTCCCTTCCTGTGCAAGCGGAACACAAGCCCAATATGCGCCGGGTGGGAATGTTGATGGTTTCATAGCCCGGTTCCCTCTTTCCGATCTCAGTTTAGGTTGGTCCACGTTCATTGGCCGCGAAGGTTTCGACAAAGTGAGTGCGTTACATTTTGACGAGGGTGGCAATGTGTGGGTTGCAGGCAGCACAAATGGTAGTTCATCTGGTTCGGGCAACATCCCATTAGCTCAAATGAGCGGTGTGTACTATCAGGATGTGCATGGTGATGGCGGTCAAACTACCACCGGCTCGGATGCCATGGTATTTTCTTTCAGCCCCCAAGATGTACTACTTCATGGAACCTACATGGGGGGTATTGGTAATGACGAACCCCACATGCTCGCGGTATCAACTGGCGGCCCGATCTATTTAGGAGGTTCCTCCATGAGTACTTCGGAATATCCCTTCGCCTGCCCGTCCACCACCGACCCGTACTGCTACCTCACCTACGCCACCATGCTGCCCAACACCATGGAGGCATTCTATACCGACCTAAGGCATGGTCACGGGGTGGGGATAGAGGAGCATGCAAATGCTGGTGAGAACGGTTCACTGCTATTGATCTTTCCGAATCCAGGCGAGGGGATTTTTGCCATATCTCTACCGGCTGAACTAAAAGGACAATTCAATTTGTCTGTGCATGATGCCATAGGAAAGCTAATATTCAACGAGGTCCGAACAGTTCGTCCAGGTGGGACCCAATTGCCACTTGATCTTAATGGCCTGGAAGCTGGTATGTACATGGTGAGGCTCCGGGCTTTGGATGGCAGTGCAGAACGAAGGGGGCAACTGGTGATCCAATGAGAATTGCTATTGACAGAGCCGTTGGTGATCTATCCCGAATGACCCGATAGGCCTCGGATGGGAAGCAGCCTGGGATGCGCTATCGCCGCATCCTCGTGCCCGATTCGCTCTTGGCGAACAAAATCCTTTCCGGGGAAGGGTTTGGCGTGTACGCATGCGATTGATCCCGCACCCTTCCACACATTCCAGGATCGTGGATGGATCGTGCAGAAGTATTGCTTGGAAGTATGCCGAATGGATCATCCTCACGATCCATGCGCCCTTGCGACACGTGTTAAGAACTTGGGATAAAGTTCGACCTCCCGGGACGGCCATCGAGGACATCTTTGTCCAGTTGAGGATATCGATCTCCAGTTCCGGAAAGGAACCTCAGTGAAGGCCGTTTTCCCTGAATACCCTTTGAACCCATATTGCATCATGTCGAACACCGATACCCACAGCTCAGCAACTCACAAGAACCAAGGCAAAGAGCAACTGAGCATGGACGGTGCACTGACAGCCAACACGGGCAAGGAACATGAGCCGCTGCTGATGGAGAACAAGGACCGCTTCGTCCTCTTCCCTATCCAGCACAACGACATCTGGCAATTCTACAAGAAGCATGAGGCCAGCTTTTGGACCGCCGAGGAGATCGACATGAGCGCCGACCTCGTGGATTGGAACGACAAGCTGAACGAGGACGAGCGCTACTTCATCAAGCACGTACTCGCGTTCTTCGCTGCCAGCGACGGCATCGTGAACGAGAACCTCGCGGAGAATTTCCTGCACGAAGTGCAATACACCGAGGCGCGCTTCTTCTACGGCTTCCAGATCGCCATCGAGAACATCCACAGCGAGACGTACAGCTTGTTGATCGACACCTACATCAAGGACACTTTCGAGAAGGACAAGCTCTTCCGCGCCATCGACACCATGGACTGCGTGAAGAGGAAAGCCGACTGGGCTTTGAGCTGGATCGACACCGGCAACTTCGCGGAGCGCCTCGTGGCCTTCGCCGCCGTGGAGGGCATCTTCTTCAGCGGCAGTTTCTGCAGTCTGTTCTGGTTGAAGAAGCGTGGCCTGATGCCCGGCCTCACCTTCAGCAATGAGCTGATCAGCCGCGACGAGGGCCTGCATTGCGACTTCGCCTGCCTGCTCTATACCAAGCACCTCAAGGGCAAGCTGAACAAGAAGACCGTGGAGAAGATCATCACCGACGCGGTGGAGATCGAGAAGGAATTCGTGACGGATGCGCTGCCCGTGAACCTCATCGGCATGAACGCCAAGCTGATGCAGCAGTACATCGAGTTCGTGGCCGACCGCCTGCTGATGGAACTCGGCAACGAGAAGGTGTACAACGCCACCAATCCGTTCGACTTCATGGACATGATCAGCCTGCAGGGGAAGACCAACTTCTTCGAGAAGCGCGTGGGCGAGTACCAGAAGGCCGGCGTGATGAACACCAACAAGGAGGGCAACAAGTTTTCCTTGGATGCTGAGTTTTAAGTGCCGGAGGAAGGTCTTCGGTTGCGGGTTAACGGGTTACGAGTTACGGGTTGGCCTCCGGAAGCATGATCCCACATTCAGTAGTTGAAGAACACAGGGCGACCCAGTCCGGGCGCGTCAAAGAGAGAGAGACCTTGGAACCGCGACGAACCCGTAACCCGTAACCCGCCAACCCGTAACGCATTTCAGTAACTCATCAACACCCTTCGACGAGCGGGAGCTCATTCGGGGAGTAAAAAGAACTCAAAAGGCATGTATGTAATTAAGCGCGACGGACGCCGGGAGGCCGTGAAATTCGACAAGATCACCGCTCGGGTGAAGAAGCTCTGCTACGGGCTGGACCCCATCGTGGACGCCACACAGGTCACACTGAAAGTGATCGACGGCATCTTCGACGGTGTTACCACCACCGTGTTGGATAACCTCACTGCCGAGGTCGCCGCTACCATGACGGTGCGCCACCCCGACTATGCGCAACTCGCCAGCCGCATCGCCGTGAGCAACCTGCACAAGAACACCAAGAAGTCCTTCAGTGAGACCATGAAGGACCTCTATGACTACATCGATCCGAAGACCGGCGAACACGCACCCCTGCTCGCAGACGATGTGCACGCGTTGATCCAGAAGAACGCCGAAATGCTGGATAGCGCCATCATCTACGATCGCGACTTCCAGTACGATTACTTCGGCTTCAAGACCCTCGAGCGCGGCTACCTGCTGCGCCTCAACGGCCAAGTGACCGAGCGCCCGCAACACATGCTGATGCGCGTGGCCATTGGTATCCATAAGAACGACCTCGAGGCCGCCATCGATACCTACAACAGCATGAGCGAAGGCTGGTACACACACGCCACGCCCACGCTCTTCAACGCAGGTAGCCCGAAGCCGCAGATGAGCAGCTGCTTCCTGCTGCAACTCAAGGACGACAGCATCAACGGCATCTACGACACACTGAAGCAGTGCGCACAGATCAGCCAGAGCGCCGGCGGTATCGGTCTCAGCATCCACAACCTCCGCGCGAAGGGCAGCTACATCAAAGGCACCAACGGCACCAGCAACGGCATCGTCCCCATGTTGCGCGTCTTCAACGACACCGCACGCTACGTGGACCAAGGCGGCGGAAAGCGCAAGGGCAGCTTCGCCATCTACCTCGAGCCATGGCATGCCGATGTGGAGGACTTCCTCGAGCTGAAGAAGAACCACGGCAAGGAGGAAATGCGCGCCCGCGACCTCTTCTACGCCATGTGGGTCCCGGACCTTTTTATGAAGCGCGTGGAGCAGAACGGCGATTGGACGCTGATGTGCCCCAACGAATGCCCCGGCCTTGGCGACAATTGGGGTGAGAAGTTCGAGGCGCTCTATGAGAAGTACGAGAGCGAAGGCAAGGGCCGCAAGACCATGAAGGCGCAGGACCTCTGGTTCAAGATCCTCGAAAGCCAGATCGAGACCGGCACGCCCTACATCCTCTTCAAGGACAGCGCCAACGGCAAGAGCAACCAGCAGAACCTCGGCACCATCAAGAGCAGCAACCTCTGCACCGAGATCATCGAGTACACCGCGCCGGATGAGGTGGCCGTGTGCAACCTCGGGTCTATCGCACTGCCGAAGTTCGTGGAGAAGGGCAAGTTCAACCACCAGAAGCTGTTCGAGATCACCGTGGAGCTCACGAAGAACCTCAACCGGGTGATCGACGAGAACTACTACCCCGTGCCCGAGGCGCGCCGCAGCAACATGCGCCACCGCCCCATCGGCATCGGCGTACAGGGCCTCGCGGATGCCTTCATCCTCATGCGTTACCCCTTCGAGAGCGTGGAGGCCAAGGTGCTCAACCGCGAGATCTTCGAGACCATCTACTACGCGGCCCTCACCGCCAGCAAGGAGCTCGCGAAGGAGGAAGGCCATTACGAGACCTATCCCGGAAGCCCCGTCAGCAAAGGCATCCTGCAGTTCGACATGTGGAAAGTGAATCCGAGCGACCGCTGGGAATGGGACATCCTGCGCGACGAGATCAAACAGTTCGGCATCCGCAACAGCCTGCTGGTGGCACCCATGCCCACGGCCAGCACCGCGCAGATCCTCGGCAACAACGAGTGCTTCGAGCCCTACACCAGCAACCTCTACACACGGCGCGTGCTCAGCGGTGAGTTCATCGTGGTGAACAAGTACCTGCTGCGTGACCTGGTGAAGCTCGGCCTCTGGAGCGAGGAGATGAAGAACCAGATCATCCAAGGCAACGGCAGCGTGCAGCACATCCAGGAGATCCCGCAGAACCTCAAGGAGCTGTACAAGACCGCGTGGGAGATCAGCCAGAAGACCATCATCGACATGAGTGCCGACCGCGGGGCCTACATCTGCCAGAGCCAGAGCCTCAACGTCTTTATGGAGAACGTGAACTTCGCAAAGCTCACCAGCATGCACTTCCACAGCTGGAAGAGCGGCCTGAAGACCGGCATGTACTACCTCCGTACCAAGGCCGCTGCGGACGCCATCAAGTTCACGCTCGATAAGAGCAAACTGGCGCAACCGGCGGTGAGTGAGGGTGAGAAGAGTGAAAAGGTGCGAGAGGCCACACCCGAATCCGTGGCGGCCGCACAAGCAGTTTCGGTTGCCATGAGCAACCAGGCGCAAGCGGAGATCGCTTGCTCATTGGATGATCCGGAGGGGTGTGATATGTGTTCGGGGTAGGAGTAGTGAAGGTTGTGCGGATGAATGATTTGGGCGTGCCCCCTTGCTCAAATGCAGCAAGGGGTCGGGCCAACGCTGCAAGTCCTCAGCCGGTCCCGGCCTTGAGCCAGGAACCGGCTTCCGGGCTTTCCGCTCATGTCCCTCACGCAAGAAACCAAGAACACTGTATTCCGCCGAGTTGACAGCTGCCGTTGGTGCAATAGAGTGAGACGCTGTGCCGGTGTTTAATGGCCGGTAGCTACTGGTCGCATCAATACTTATACTTGTAGCTGTCATTGCTCATTAGACTGGAAGTCAATTCACCACGCCACTACCTCAGACCATGATGCTCTTGAAACGCTACATGCTTTTCCTATCGGTATTTTCAACGGTACCCGTAATGTGCCAAATCACAACCAGACAAATAGCCGATAGAGTGGAGGATCCAATACCGCAATATGACAGTTTGGACTTCCACATAAACATGAATAATTACAAAGAGCTTATCGGACAAACGTTGTTCGTATTGCCTAAGTCTAAACTATACAGATGGCAAGGCGGAATAAGCTACAATGGATTTTCAATACTCCCCGAAGATGCTGGAGGGTCGAAATCGGTTTTATACCGGCCCGTAATGTGGGATAAGTACAATTATTGTTCGGATTCTTCAGCACTTGCCGGAAAGTATTTCGATATATTGAGCTTCATCGACAAAACGGATAATGATGGCAAATATAAAACCTATGAAATGGGTCTTTATATTAAGATTGAAAATCAAGAAACACACGATACATTGTATTATCAACTAGGTAAATTGGCAGGTCATGTAAATGACAATGAACATGCAATGTATCCATTCATAATCACAGGATACTACGAAAAATTGAAGAAGCTGAATGTGGGCAAAATATTCATTGCACAAGAAGACATTGCCGAACTTAATGACATCAACAACGGTAAGCCACTGTCCTGTGAGGAAGGCTCAGAATGGACCTGCAAACAGGTCACCTTGACCGAAACGAAAGGGGGAATCTATTGGGAGCCGATATTCATTTTTCAAGATTCGAATTCAAATGAAATCGCTGTGGGAATGAGACGTATAGTGGATGGCATACCAGCAGCTATAAGTGAATTCAGGAGCAAAGAAGTGGTCATGGCGGAAGAGGCGCAGCAAGACGAAGATCTGAGAAAGCAGATTGCTGAAGAGAAGAAAGCGAAGGAACAATCAGCCGTCCAAGCCAAGAAGAATGCGGAAGCCTCGGCAGCGGCAAAAAGGCAGCGGCGTGAGAATTTGATTAAGAAATACGGAGAGAAACAGGCGGCCATGATTTTGGAAGGACACGTTGCAATCGGCATGACCAAAGAGATGTGCATTGATGCCTGGGGAAGACCGCGCGACGTAAATACCACAACGGGTTCATTTGGTGTTCACGAGCAGTGGGTGTATAACATGAAGTCGTATCTGTATTTTGAAAACGGATTGCTCACCACTATCCAAAATTAATGTTGTTGTATGAGCTATAACTCCCAATGAGTTGCATATAATAATTAGAGCCCCGCACTCGCTCGCGTGTCCCCAACGCGTGCAGCCGCTCGGCTTTTTGCCGAGTGGCAGTCTTTCTAGGGCCTCTGGCCCGTCTCGTTTCGTAAGTACCACATCATGAGGCGGGCCGGAGGCCTCTCGTCTAGCGAGAGCATCCAGGTTGTAGAGACCCAGAACAATCTAATCAATGAAATCCGCTCTGTTCCAGTTCAATAAGCCTCATAGTGAATAGCTCTTCATTCGGGTATAATCCTAGCGCCTCATGCTTCTTGTACAAAGCATAAAGGAAAAAAGCCGAAGCGAAGTTGACTTTAGCCTGACTGGCAAAGCCAAGCATCCAGTAAGCGCTGATAACTGCGGCGCTCAATTCTCGTACTGTGGGAACATATCCGTTAGCGATGCACTTATCAAGACTCCGCTTGATAAGATCTGAAGCGGCTAGCTTCTCCATGACCTCCTCTGCCTTCTTATGCCCATGTTCAGTCATGTAGTTCGATATATAGGGCTCGACTAGTGTCAGGAACATGGTCTTATTGTCTAATTCAAGGAGGGTTGAATTATCTAATTCAAGGACGGTCGAATTAAAAATAGTAGGAATGGCCTTATCCATGTAAATGAACGCCTCAGATACTTTTCTGGTTGTATTTATTATGCCTTGGAGATCCTTTGATTGTTCAGGATCTTCCGAAAGTGGGGATTCGAATATGCACGCATGTGTTAAGGCAAGCTGAAAAACACCGTGCTCCTCAGATAGTGATTGTTCAATTTCATCAGTGTATAAATTACATCGAGAGGAGTAAATACGATACGAGCTGTAGTCATCAAGATTTTGGGCATTCATATAAAGTCTATTAACCCATCTAGTTATTTCAAGATAAATATTGTTGTAGTTGCTAATGCTGCACCCTCGCACTCGCTCGCGTGTCCCAACGCGTGCAGCCGCTCGGCTTTTTGCCGAGTGGCAGTCTTTCTAGGGCCTCCGGCCCGTCTCGTTCCAAAAGCTTCAGCGCATAAGGCGGGCCGGAGGCCCTATCCACTAACGCACTCGGCAAACCCCGGATGAGGCTCCGGGGCCGAGCGCGTGCGTCCAGTATATCTGTGGTTTGGCATTCACAACTACCTTTCATCCATGTCCGATACACGAAAGGCCAACGTGCCGGAAGCCACCTACTTCGTCACTTTGACCGTGGATAGCTGGGTCGATGTCTTCACGCGCAAAGAGCTGGTGGACGAACTGCTGAAGAACATCCGCTACTGCCAAGACAACAAGGGCTTGGAGCTGTTCGCATACGTGATCATGTCCAACCAGATGCACTTCGTGATGCGCCGCACTGAGGGCTTGCTGCCCCCGCACTCGCTCGCGTGTCCCCAACGCATGCAGCCGCTCGGCTTTTTGCCGAGTGGCAGTCTTTCTAGGGCCTCCGGCCCGTCTCGTTCCGTGGTCATCACATCATAAGGCGGGCCGGAGGCCCTAAGCATTAACGCACTCGGCAAACCCCGGATGAGGCTCCGGGGCCGAGCGCGTGCGTCCAGTGCGTCCATGGTTTGGCGTTCACAACTACCTTTCATCCATGTCCGAAACACGAAAGGCCAACGTGCCGGAAGCGACTTACTTCGTCACCTTGACCGTGGACAGCTGGGTGGATGTCTTCACGCGCAAAGAGTTGGTGGACGAGCTGCTGAAGAACATCCGTTACTGCCAAGCGAACAAAGGCCTGGAGCTGTTCGCCTATGTGATCATGTCCAACCACATGCACTTCGTGATGCGCCGCACTGAAGGCTTGCTGGCCGATCTGCTGCGCGACTTCAAGAGCTATACGGCGAAGCAACTATTGCATCTCATTGCCACGCTGCCCAATGAAAGCCGGAGCGAATGGCTGCTGCGCCACTTCAACCATGCCGGCATGACGAGCGCGCAGAACAAGGAATTCGCATTCTGGAAAAAGGACAGCCATCCTATAGAACTCTATACAGCCGAGGTGTTCGATCAGAAGGTGGAGTACATCCACATGAACCCGGTTGTGAGCGGGTTGGTCAGCGAGCCTGCGCATTACCTGTTGAGCAGCGCGCATGATGACGGGCCTTTGGTTTTGAACGGGTATGAGTGAGGCGGGCCGGAGGCCCTAGTGCGAAACGCACTCGGCAAACCCCGGATGAGGCTCCGGGGCCGAGCGCGTGCGTCAGATACGATGATGCACCGGTCACGATCGATCTCCAGTTGAAGGAGAAAAGTTCACTGCTCGGCGATAAGCACTTTGGTGGACAATACCGCAGCGTTGTAGCTCACGAGCACGCTGTACACGCCTGGCATTGGAGACCGCAGCTTCACATGTGCATCGCCCGTGGCCCCGAAAGCACATCCACTGCGACCGATCTGCCAAGCGCATCCCGTACATCGATCACGGCACCATCAGGAACATTCGATACCGTGAACGCTCCATTGCTCGGATTCGGATGGCATATCAATGCGGTCTGGATCATTTGCACCGGAACCATCGGCGAGTACTTGAAGCTCCCGTCCAAGTCCACCATCCGCAGCCGATAATAGCTCATGCCCGGCAGCGGTGCATGGTCCGTGGTGGCGTAGCGGATCGGCATCTGTGAATTTCCCGCGGCATCGACCGCATCCACTTTTTCCCATGTCTCTGTATCGCCGGAGCGTTCCACATCGAAGTGCGAACTGTTCAACTCGGTCGCGGTGACCCACTCCAAAGCCACCTCCCGATCGATCGCCTTGGCCTCGAAGCTTAAGAGTTCCACAGGCAAGGGAGTACAACTCACCGTGGCAGTACCGCCGAATTGTAGGGGTACGGAAGTGGTCACTGAACTCCAATTGCTGAAGCAAATGAGCCATTGTGTATTGTTCCCTACGTTCAAGGGTGGTTCGAAATTGGTGGGATCCCCCCCGGCGGGAGGCGTAGCTGCCAGACCGGTGCCCCCGAACGAAACTCCGTTCCAATTGCAGCGTACCGGCGCCAGTGTATTGGAGGCAACGGCAGCGCATGCACCCGCATTGTACGGATACATGGCCCAGTCGTAGTAGCCTGCTTGTGTACCTAAGCCTCCGAAAGTGAAGGATAACAAGCCGCCGTTGAGCACGTTCACCACCATCCAAGTACTGTTCAATTCCCCGGAGCGCAAGCAGCCCTCGTTAGTGGTGCCCCAGGAATTGTAGTACGGTGGCGTGATCGAGAATGGGCCATAGTCGGGATTGCCGTACGAGCCGAGCGGAGGGATCTCGTTGGTGTTTCCGAAGCCATTGGGGTCGACTTGGAAATTAATGTTGGTACACACCGGCACCGCCACGACGCAATCGCTGGCCGTTACCGGGGGAGGTGTTGAGGAAACGGTGATGCTGAACGTGCCGGAGCAGGGGCTCTGAGGTGCTGGCCAGGTATCGAAGATGATCCAATACTGCACCCCGGCCGTCATGGTCACCACGAGGCTTTGAAGGGTACCGGCGCCACTCACCGATCCTTGGCACATTCCCCCGGAAGCAGGGCATGCACCACTGTAAACCCAGATCGAACTGTAGGTCTGTCCGGAGTAATTGATCACGTAATTGTTCGTGGTGGTGGGCGTAACCGTGTACAAGGCTTCGTTGCCTCCGAGATAGAGCGTACTGCCCGAGCCGCAGATACCCACGTTCGCGCTCGTGAGGAGGTTGGAAGCATGACAGATAACGGACTGCCCGGTCACGGGTAGGCTCGGAATATTCACCGCCGTGCACAATCCTGGAGGGGCTGGGCATGATGTGCAGGCGATCGTCGTAGTACAACAGGTGCTCGCCGTTCCACAAGCCGCGTTGGTGTTCCAGTGAAAGTAATAGGTACCCGCCACCGGTGCCGTGAAGGTCAATGGCGAATTACCATTCGCGACAAATGTTCCGTTGTAGGTGCCTCGTCTTACGGTGATGTAGCCGCCGCAGGAACTGGTGACCTTGTATGTGTTTCCCGCGACGATGCCCGTTACGGTGCTGTATTCCGATTGGAAATTGCAAGTGCTGATGCTGGTGGGGGTAGAACTCGTGGGGGCGGCGGCAGAGCCGTATGCCGTCGTGTTGGTGCATTGCCCACTCACTGTGATCATACATCCGACGGCCATCGCGCACAACAGGGGGCGTAAGATGGATGTCGGAAGGCGTGCCATTTTCATCCTGTGTTCGTTCACCGGACCAGCACCGGAACGCCGCTACATGTCTGCGGATCCAAATGTTTGAATTCGCCATGGACCAAGGGTCCACGCTTGAAACAGCGTGCAACAACACCGAATGGTTGGATGAGGGTATTTATAGCGGCGAGGTTCAGCGTGCATTCGGGCAAGGCATGGATCAGCAGGTTCTTCGTGTACATATCGGTCCTGCTCATTACCACGTTCGGCTGGGCCGCCAATACCGCATTGATCTCGGCGGCGTGTTGCGGCGAAACGATGCCCGTGATCACCGCTTGTATCTGCTCTACCTGCGCATGGCTGGCAGACGGGAAAGAGATCACGCATAGCAAGCCGAGCGCCATCTTAAGCACCACTGCAGACCAAAGACGCGTATATCCAGTTGCCATGATTAACAAAACAAGTCAATTATCACGAGATGCACAATGTCCTTTCAGGGCTGTCGGCCTTTCTGGTTTGCCTGCCGCCCTGCTCAGTTCTCTCACGCAATCGCTTGCGTGCTTGCCTGCCGAAGGCATGGTTCATAACGCCCGCAGCAGAAAGCGATCACTGCACCACGAAACGCACAGCCTTCCGCTCGCGATCGCTGGTGAGCACGAGCAAGTAAACCCCGGGTGCAAAGCCGCTCACATCCAAAAACTCGGTGGTCGAGGTCGTGTTCGCGGGCAGATTCCCGGCGCTCAGCAGGTGGCCACCTACATCCATCATCGTCCAATCCAAGGACCGTGATGATGCATAGGTCACCGGCAGTTGGTCTTGCACGAGCGTATGGATGCGCAGTCCCAGGTCGTCGGATAGTTCATCAACGCCCACGGAGGTGGATGTGGCATAGGCGGCTGCTGTTGGTACCCAAAAGTTGTCGCCGGGATAGTACAACAACAGCATGGCACCATTGGTGGCATCGTACCACGAGTAGAACTCGGTATCGAATAATTCATGTGCCTTACCGCGCAGCATCAGTACATCACTGTACGTATGCCCGGGCAACTGCAGTGCTCCTGACCCGATACAAGTGAACTGGTACGTACCACCGAAACTGGAGATGTTGTTGTCCCACGTATCGAGGTTGCTCACTCCGTAGCTCAACGGGAAGGTCAGCTCGATCTGTGGGTCTGAATAGATGCTTGCCTGGTCCACCCAACCTCCGACGCGGGAAAAGGATTGCGGGGTAAGGGAGAAATAGCTGTATCGCGGGATCTCTGTTTCGAAGACCACATAGTTTGAAGCAGGGAACGTGGTGGGATGTGGCGTGCTTGACGGCAACATCACCTCATTGTTGAAGGGCTGTTGCGACATAAGCGGTGTGATGGCCGTGAAATTCCAGGTCACGTTCTGGCCTTGGATCGTGGTGTCCAACACGGACACGTCCGACATGACCCGTTGTACAACGATAGAGCCGGGCGGCAACATTTCGCTACTGTTGAGCACGCCTGTCTGCGCGAAGCAGGTGAGGTGGACGAAGAATGCTAACAGAGGGGTTGCGTAGCGTTGCATCATGTTGCTGGTGTATACCACAAACATAACAAGCTACACGATCCAACCTAGAAACATTTGTCGGATCAGCCTAGCGCAGATCGATGATCCACACACGTTCGCTCGCGCAACTGAGAACGTCGCCGGACCTTACCAATGCAGTGCGGAGCCGCCGATCACAGAATGATGATCAGCAGAAGGATGATGATGATGATCGCACCAGTGGAGAGGTAGATCACGGTGCCGTTGCGGTTGAATGTCCTCGCTTCCGCTTTCATCGCCTTCACCTCCGTTCGGAGTTCTTGGCGCTCAGCCTTGGTCATGTCCGAGCGGTCCATGTTGGCGATGGCGTCCCAACGTTCGCCGATCTGGATCACCCGCTCCTGCTCCTTGGCATTCAGCTTTTCGAAATTGGCGGAGTCGATGCGGAACTGCGACCGGGGCTCCTTTGCAAATGTGGGTGCTGCAAGCAACGTGGAAGCGGCGATCGCGAGCATGAGGGGAGCTGACTTTATGCTTTTCATGATAGATGTTTTAACGCCCTTGGCAAGAAGCGTGCTTCTCCTGAGAACCCTTTGGAACAAGGGGCGCGAGGGTATCAGTGGCCAAGTACTGGGCTGGGATTTACCCGTGCGTGGGGTGGAATATCCGCACTTCGCGTACCGCTGGTCCATCTCCGTGAACGATCAAGCACCGGGCATGCACGTGTTCTGGATCGGAAAGGCCGATGTGGAGATCAACTTGCGCTTCGTGAAGCCATAGGAGCGCGCTTCCGCACGCGCCTTCTTCACTTGTCCCGAACGCAGACAACCGCTCGGCTGAGTGCAACGGAAGAGGAACGATAAATAGGTTGTGATCCGCCTTGCGGCGGATACATTTGAGGGGAATTCCTGTAGGTTCCTTGGGCAACCTTTCACCCTAAAGTACGTCATGTTCACAGGTCCGGTCTTTTCCAACCCGATTTGATATCCCTTGCCATGCTTTTCGTCCGCTATTCGCTTCGGTTGTTCCTACCCATGCTTCTTTCGTTGATCTTGTTGAGCCCTTCCTCGGCACAGGGGGTCTTCCCCTTCACCAGCGGTCCTATCCCCCTGTGTGACACAACCACGTTCACCGCGAATGTGAGCGGCATAGGCTACTTGATCGATCCGGACTATTCTTATTCTGGCGCGTATCTGGATGCTTTGCTGATGAACATCACCACCGATCATCCGCAAACCCTCCAGGTCTGGTTGACCTCGCCCTATGGCACCACGCTGTTACTCTCGGCCTTCAACGGCGCCGGCGGACAGAATTATACCAACACCCAGTTCTACAGGGGCGCGTACAATTCCATTACCACGGGTGTGGCCCCTTTCACGGGCCAGTTCCAACCGCAGGGAGGCAGCTTGAACGCCTTCGTCGGAGAGATCGCTGATGGGACCTGGGTGATCACGGTAGTGGACACATCGTGCGCCAATGGTGGCACCGGCCCTGGGGGCAACTGGATCCCGGGCTGGTTCGACGGCAGCGCAGGTGGAGGAGCGTTCGCCTTTGGCTTCAACTCCGGCTCGCCGAATTACTACGATTATGATCTGGGCTCGCAGTCCGCTATGCTCTGCCCCGGTGGATCGGTCGATATCATGACCTACTTTGCTAACCTTCCGAATGGCCCTGGCCCTGTCTTAACCGCTTATGAAACGTGGTCGGGAACTCTCGTCACCGATCCCTATGCGGTGACCCAAGCAGGGGACTATTCCCTCGACTACTTTGACGGCTACAATTATTACCACGGCATTTTCAACGTGATCGACGGTGCGGGTCTGACATTGGGGCCGGACCAGGTGGTGGACCAATGTGCAATGTCCACGCCTGTGGCACTGCCCGGCTTGTTCAACCTCGCCGGCCTTAATGCGGCATGGAGCTTCAACGGCCAGCCGATCACGGATGCGGAGGCCTCCAGCGTTACCACCTCCGGGGTCTATCAACTGGTGGCCGGATCGAATGCGGGTTGCGCGGACACCGCCTTGGTTACCGTTACCGTGCATCCCGCTCCAGCACTTGGTGCGGATCAGTTCGTCAGCATTTGCCCCGGTGGCACTGCGGACCTGAGCGGGGTTTACGATACCACAGGGTTGCTGACCATGTGGACCTTTGCCGGTGCCCCGGTGATCGATCTCTCAGCTATCGGCTCCGCCGGTCTCTACACCCTTGTGGCCACCAACGCCAATGGTTGCAGTGATACCGCTGCTGTGCAGGTGGCCGTTTCCCCGGGCCCTTCGCTGGGTCCGGACCAGAGCCTCAGCCGCTGTGCCGGTGAAACGGTGGATCTCCATACCCTCTATTCCACGGGAACGGGAAATACCGCATGGACCCTGAACGGTGCTGCGGTCGCCTCTCCCAATGTGGTGACTGCGGCTGGTTCTTATATGCTGATCGTTACGACAGCGGCCGGTTGTACCGATACCGCTACAGTGAACCTACAGTTCAACGCGTCACCTGCGTTGGGCAGTGATCAGACGGTGACGATCTGTGCAGGGGAGAGCTATGACCTGGGCACAGCGTTCAACACCGCGGGACTCACCGCGGTATGGACCCTCGGGACTGCTCCGGTGAACAACCCCTCTGCCGTACTGACCTCCGGGAACTACCAACTGGTGGCGACCAACGCACTCAATTGCTCGGACATGGCGATGGTGAACCTGTGGGTGAACACCCCGCCATCCCTTGGCCCGGACCAGCTCTTGAACATCTGCCCTTGGCAAGTTGTGGATCTGACCACAGCGTTCCCAGTAAGTGGAACGAGCGTTACGTACACGCTGGACGGACAAGCGGTGCCCGATCCCACGAACGTGACCGAAGCGGGTAGTTACACGATCGTTTCGGTGGATGCGATCGGTTGCAGCGATGAGGCGATCGCCACGGTGGTGCCGGTGGAATGCCTTTGTGTCGCGGACTTCTCGGAGGATGCACACTGCTTGCAAGAGCCTGTGCGGTTCACGTTGGATGCGGACTCCACGGTGCTTGCGGCCCACTGGGACTTTCACGGAAGTGCCCAGAACACCAACGGCCAGGATCCCGTGGTGCGGTTCAACGAGCCCGGCAGAATGCAGGTGACCTTGCAAGCCACCCTGAGCTGTGGCGTGGTCACTGTGGAGCGTATTGTCAACGTACCGGACTGCTCTGATTCATGCGCCTTGTTCATCCCTTCGGCGTACACGCCGAATGGCGATGGCGCGAACGACGGCTGGACCTGGCAGGGCGATTGCCAGCCGAAGGACTACTCCATGACGGTCTTTGATCGCTGGGGTTCTGTGGTGTTCACTTCCACCGATCCCTACAAGGCATGGGATGGCACCATGAATGGGAAAGAGCTGCCCTACGGTGTTTACGCCTACCGTGTGGCCTATCGGCTGCTCTACCAGGATGCTAAGGAGCAGGTCGGCAGCATCACCTTGATACGTTGATCGCGCACACCGGAACAGGTTCCGCCACAGGCGTTAGATCGCTTGTTCCATCGCGAGCTTGAAACAGTCGCACTCCAAGGCGCCGTCCACGAATTCCTTCAAGGTGCGCATATCGTCGTGTGCCCGGCGTTGGCCCGTGTAGGCGAGGTATCCCATCAACGCGATGCCGCCAACGGCAACGGGCATCGCCCAGAAGCCCCAAGGTGTATGGTCCAACGAAAGTTGGGCAAGCCCGAGCGTGACACCGGTCAATCCCAACAGGGTGAGGGCCAAGTATCCCCCGGCGAAGAGCATCCATACGTTGGAAGCGGGGCCGATGAGGCAGCGCACCGTCGTCCGGCCATCCGTCTCCTCCTCCAGGTTCAGGTCCAATTGGGGCGTCCACATGTGCGCCTGCTCATGGGGAAAGTGGAGCGTAATGTGGTAGTGGACATTCTTCTGCCCAAGACCTTTTGGATTGTTGGTATCGATCCGTTCGCGGATACGATGGGTAATGTCCGTGGCGGACATGGGCGATCCGAATTTGAACCGCGGACGGAAGCCGAGTATGGACATGGGCGAAAAATAGGCGAGGGGATGTTGTATCAATTCTAAGTACAGGTCCACCTTGTCCATTAGGCCTATCGCCTCTTCCGGTCATGAAGGTCTGTAGAGGGTTGAAGTTCTCCCCTCCTTCCTTCAAGGAGGGGCAGGGGCAATGTCATTAAGTTAAGTTAGCTGTCACACCGGGCGAAGACCCGGGGTCACACGCGGCAGGCATTCGCGGCCAACGTTCTCCGGCGCTGGTGGGTGTGATACCGGGTCCGCCACCCTGCGGGGCGGACCGGCATGACAATCCTACTTCCACCGTTTCCTTAACTTAGTGACATTGGGGGCAGGGGTGGTGTATTCAGTGAGCGTACCACCCCGCTCCATCGCCGACTCGGTCCTCGTAGCCACTTCGGGCTCTTTCGCCAAAGTGCTTCGCCGACGGCGCGCGAAGTAGGCACAGACTATGGCGGAGTGCTACCGACCCCTGCTTTCTCAAAGGAGAGATACCCCAAGGCCATCGGTTCTGCAGCGCTTTTGGTCGTGCCATCCGTCTCTGAAGTAAACCAAGATACACACGGAACTACACGGATGGCCGGGCACATGGACATCAGACATGGACCGAAGGCGAGGACGATCCGTTCTGTATCCGTGTTCATTCGTGGTTCAGTCGTATTAACGCATTATGCCGCCAAGCGCGGGCTCCAGCACCGATAGCTCTGAGAGGACCGCTTGATCTTCGGCCGATCCGAAATGAAGAACGCCCCATCCGGCATATGCCGGATGGGGCGTTCTTTCAAAGTAGCCTGGATCAATTCAGGATGATGCGGATCACGTTGGTAGCAGTTCGGCTTTCCATACGCAAGAGGTAGAGGCCGGGTGTGCGATCGGTCAGTTCCACCGAAGTGCGGATCCCGTTGAGCGATCCCGTCTGCACCAACTTGCCCGTTACGTCGAAGATGCTGAAGTGTTCGCCAGCCTGAGCTCCCGGCATGGTGAGGGTGAATGCGCCGGTGGTGGGATTGGGCGATACAGAGGCCTCGACATTGGCATGCTGCGCTACCGCGGTATTGATGAATGCGTATTCCTCCGAGGTGCTGGAGCAGCCGTTGTCATTGGTCAGGGTCACCGTGTAAGTGCCGGAAGCAACTGGCGTCAGCGAGGACTGGTCCGCATCAGCGATCTCCACTCCGTTGTAGGACCACTGGAAGCTGCCATTTCCTGAGGCGTGGAGCATGGCATCGAACTCGGTGATCACGGGAGTCCCGGGCAACTCAGACACGGTCACTTCCACGGTCTCCGAACTCACGCTGGAGCAGCCGTTGATGGCAATGGCTTCCACGCTGAAGCTCCCGCTGGTGGTCACGTCCAGTTCATTTGCGGTGCTGCCCGTGTTCCAGAGGAAGGAGACCTCATCATCCGAACCGGCCAAGAGGGCAACCATGCCGCCTTCGCAGAAGGAAGTAGCGCTCGATGCGCTGATGGAGGGTGCTTCAGGCACGAGGAGCACATCCACTACAATGGCATCCGAGGGCTGGCTGATGCATCCCAAAGTGCCGGTAGCGATCGCGGTGTAGTTACCACTGGTCATAACCTCCAGGTCTTCGCCGGTGGCACCAACGATAGCGGCTCCATCAAACATCCATTGCAGGTCGGATCCTGCGGCATCGGTGGCCAACTGCACGGCGCCGCCCTCGCAGAAGGCGACCGGGCCGTTGGCAGTGAGCACAGGGCTGGCCACGGTTTCCGCCATCACGTTGATGGTGGCTGTGGTGAAGCTGCAGCCGGTGGTGATGTTGGTCACCTCCAAGGTGTATTCACCGGCGTCCGTGGTGGAGAGGTCGGCGGCATTGGCATCGGCCACAGGCACACCATTGAGCAGCCACTGATGGTCAAGGACGGATTGGCCTGAAGTGTTGGTGACGGTGAGGAGCACGGCGTCCCCGTTGCAGGCGAGCAGTTCGGTGGCGTCCGACACGTTCACAGGTAGTGGGTTCACCACCACGTCCATCGCAGCGGAAACATCGCTTCCGCAGGTATTGCTAACGAGCACCGAATAACTGCCGGAGGCATCCGCATCCCATGTGGACGCTGTTGCGCCAGCGAGGGCATTGCCATCCAAGAGCCATTGATAACTGAGGCCTGTACCCGCTTCCGCCAGGAACTGCAACGTTCCACCGGCACAGAAGGTGGTAGCACCGTCGGTGGTGGCCATGGCCACGGGCGCGGTGCCGATCGTAAGGTCGTATCCGTTGTCAACGCTGGTGAAAGCAGGGCTGGTGGACACCACGCGGATGCGATAGCCGCTGCCGACCGGGGTATTGGCCGGAATGGTGGCGTTGATGTTCCCGGAGGCGGTGGAGGTCACCGAGCCGATGTTCACCGCATTGGTGAAGTCTCCATTGGCATTCGAAAGCTGGGCGCGGAAAGTATTGGCGGCGACGAAGAGACTGCCGCTGTTGTAGGTGCCGGTGCGGGCATAGGGCACGGACACCGGAGCACCCACACAGAGCATGGCCGCCAAGGGCTGCTGAACGCTGATGGTGTGTGGTTGGTCGTAGAAGAATATCTCCGTCGCCACCTCTGTGCCGAGTATCTCCATTGTCCGGATCTCCAGCACAGGGACGCGGATGCCCGGCGAGAGCCACTTGTACTCGCGTGTTATGGGCCTATTGATGGCGAAGCCCAAGCTCAGCGTGTCGACATTGATCGTGTCCTTGGCCGTGATGGTCGTTTTCACGCGCAGCGCATTGAAGGTGCCGCTTGGCGTAGTGATGCTGCCCCAGCCGTCCACTTGGTTCTGCCGCGTCTGTTTGTAGCCATAGTAGGCCAAGGATGGTAGGTCCACTTTCCAGGAGGAGTTGGAAGTGGTATTGTCGCCAAAGTGCAGCGGCAGTTCATACACCACGTCATGCTGATCGAAGATGATGGGCAAGGGGATGTTCGCGATCTCCGCTCCGTAGCCGACGGTCTCATAGCCCGTGGAGCTTTGGCGGCGGAAGATGTAAGGATTCCCGATGGGCAGCAGGTCGCTGAAGGCGATGTCCGTTCCGGAATTGGCGAGGTTGGCCCGGTTGGGGTTGAAGAAGATGTCAGCATACACCAGCGCGTACACCACGTTCGTGGAGGATACGCTCACATAGCTGGTACCCTCTTGGCCGGCAGCGGTCAAGGAGGAGAAGTTCCAAGTATGGCCAGCACCTGTGGCCCCGTAATTCACGAAGGGGTTAATGGTGGCCTTGGTGCTGAAGAGGTTGTCCCCGCTATGGGGCATCTCATTCTGTCCAATGGTTACCTGGGCTTGCAGGGAAGCACACAGGGTGAAGGACACGGCAAGGGTAAAGAGTTGTTTCATGTCGCTTTGAGTTGTGAGCAAGGTATTTGAATTCGTCGATGGAAGTCAATCGTTCGTCGAAAATAAATGAGGCTCTGGAGAGTGGATCTTGCTCTTCGATGTTGGAACCCACGAGAGCGAGCGGGCCTAACACCATTGTCCTCCAAGGAGAAAGGCATATTTACCTTCGTGGCCCAATTAAGATCCCTGCCATGCGATTCTCGACCAAGGCCGTTCACGCCGGCGTAGAGCCCGATCCCTCCACCGGTGCCATCATGACACCCATCTTCCAGACCAGCACTTATGTGCAGTCTGCGCCGGGGCACCACAAGGGCTATGAGTACAGCCGCACGCACAATCCCACTCGCACGGCCTTGCAGAACGCGCTAGCGGCATTGGAGAATGGCAAGCACGGGCTTTGCTTCGCCTGCGGTATGGCCAGTATCGATGCGGTGGTGAAACTGATGATGCCCGGCGATGAAGTGGTCAGCACCAATGACCTTTATGGTGGTACCTACCGTCTTTTCACCAAGATCTTCGCGCCTTACGGCATCAAGTTCACCTTCGTGGACATGGAGGACCCGGCCAACGTGGCCGCGGCCATCACGCCGAAGACCAAGCTGGTGTGGGTGGAAACGCCGACGAATCCCACATTGCGCATCGTGGACATCGCGGCGATCGCGAAGCTCACGGCAGGAAAGGACATCCTGCTGGCGGTGGACAACACCTTCGCCTCGCCTTACCTGCAGAACCCCCTCGATCTGGGTGCGGACATCGTGATGCACTCGGTGACCAAGTTCCTCGGCGGCCACAGCGACGTGGTAATGGGTGCACTGATCGCGAACGATGATGAACTGGTCGAGCGCTTGGTCTTCATCCAGAACAGCTGCGGCGGTACGCCTGGTCCACAGGATTGCTTCCTGGTGTTACGTGGCCTGAAAACCCTGCACCTGCGCATGGAGCGTCACTGTTCGAATGGGCGCACGATCGCGGAATATCTTGTAAAGCATCCCAAGGTGGGCAAGGTTTATTGGCCCGGCTTCGAAGGCCATGTGAACCACGAGGTGGCCAAGCGGCAGATGCGCGATTTCGGCGGCATGATGAGCTTCAGCATCAAGGGTGACAAGCAGGAGGACGCGATCAAATTCCTGAGTTCCTGCAAGCTCTTCACCTTGGCGGAATCGCTTGGAGGCGTGGAGTCCCTGATGGGGCATCCCGCCAGCATGACGCACGCCAGCATTCCCCGTGAGGTACGGCTGAAGTCGGGGGTCAACGATTCGCTTATCCGGCTTAGCGTAGGGGTGGAGGACGTTCAGGACCTCATTGCCGATCTAGAGCAAGCGCTGGCCTAAGCACCTCGTACTGCGGGTCCCTTGGAACCCAAGAGTTCCCTATGCCTTGGCTATCGCCGAAAGTGGGTGAAGAGGAAGATCCCGTAAATTTGGTACAGCCCATGACTATGAAAAACAGCTCCCGCATGACCCTAAGTGCCTTTCGGTTCCTACTCTTCGCACTGCTTCTAGCCCCTTTGGCCGCTTCCGCACAAACCCTTGGATTCAGCTGTAGTGCCAATGAACTGAGCCACATGGCCTCGTTGATCAACAACGATCCTGCCCGCTTGCAGGAGATCCATCAGGCCGATGCGCAACTGGAACACTTCACCCAAGCCTGGCTGAATAACCCCGAACGCGGTGGGACCTCCAATTATATCATCCCGGTGGTCTTCCACATCATTCATAACAACGGTCCGGAGAATATCAGCGATGCACAGGTCTATGACGCCATCCGCGTGATGAACGAGGACTGGAACAAGATGACCCCGGACTGGCAGGACGTACAGCCGGAGTTCCTGAGCCGGGTGGCCGACATGGGGGTGACCTTCAAGTTGGCTCAATTGGACCCGAGCGGCAACTGTACCAACGGGATCACGCGCACCGTAAGCCCGTTGACCAATGATGGTGGACAGACGATGAAGAACCTGATCAATTGGCCCCGGAACCGCTACCTGAACATCTGGGTGTCAGCGAGCGCGGGCGGTGCGGCGGGCTATTCCATGTATCCGAGCGCTGTGTCCGGCAGTTGGGGGGCGGCCGCGGACGGTATCGTTATCTTGAGCACGTATGTTGGCGCTACCGGCACCAGCAATCTTAGTCACTCGCATTCCCTGAGCCACGAGGCAGGCCACTGGCTGAACTTGAAGCACTGCTGGGGTGATTCCAACTCTCCTGGAGAACCACAGAATTGCAGCGACGACGACAACGTATCGGACACGCCGAATACGATCGGATGGCAGACATGCACCCTCCGTGGTGCCAGTTGCGGGTCGGCCTTGGACAATGTCGAGAATTTCATGGAGTACTCCTATTGCTCCAAGATGTTCACCAATGGTCAGAGGGACCGCGTGATCGCGGCCTTGAACAGTTCAACAGCTTCGCGCAACAACCTGTGGACCGCCTCAAACCTGACGCTCACTGGGGTCTCTTTGGACCCGGTGATCTGCTCCGTGCAGTTCAACGCAACTGAGCGCGTGATCTGTGCCGGCGATTCAGTGACGTTCACCGATGCCAGTTATAATGGAGTGACCTTAAGGGATTGGACATTTGAGGGAGGCAGCCCCGCTACCTCAGAGACTGCCTCACCCGTTATCACGTACGACACCCCCGGACTTTATAGTGTCAGCCTTACCGTGGGCAATGGCAGCCAGACCCAGAGCACCACTGAGCAGCAGTATGTACGTGTCCTTCCCTTCGTTGGCATGCCACTGCCGTTCATGGACAGTTTCGAAGCTGTGAGCTCTGTGCCCTCTAACGATTGGTCAGTGAGCGATCCGGATGGTGACGGCACCTTCCAAGTGAGCACGGCAGCAGCATTCACGGGTTCGAAGAGCATCCGTCTCCAGAACTCATCCTCCGCTACGGGGCGCAAGGATGAACTCATCAGCAACACGATCGATATCACCTCCGATGCTCCCGTGGTGTTCAGCTTCCGCTATGCTTATGCCAAGCGGACCAGCGCTAACAATGACATCCTGCGCGTTTACGCAAGCCGGGATTGCGGCGACACCTGGAGCCTGCGTCGCACCTTGGGTGGTGATGCCTTGGTCACAGCGCCGATCACCAGCAGTTCCTTCACGCCGAACGGCCCCGATCAATGGGGTTTCAATGAGACCTCTCCCATCGGTGGGCTTTTCAGTGTGTCCAACCTGCGCTTCAAGTTCGTTTTCGAAAGCGGCGGTGGCAACAACCTGTGGCTGGATGATATCAATATCCTAGGCCAGAGCACCGGCGTGTCCGAGTTGGGCGCAGCTTCCGACAACGCACTGACGGTGGTGCCGAATCCCGCCCACGACCGCTCGGTGATCATGGCGAATTTGAAGGAAGCCGGCCCGGTGAAGGTGGAACTGGTGGACCTGTTAGGCCGCCCGGTACGCACCATCATGGAGGGGAACCAACCCGCAGGCGCGGTGCAGTGGACCATGGACCTGAGCGGACTCTCGGGTGGCATGTACTTCGTCCGTCTCCAGCAGCGCGATGCGGTGCGCGTGGCGAAGTTCACGAAGGAATAAGTGCAAGGGCCCCGATCAACGCGGGCGATGGAAATGAAAGGGGCTGTCTCAAAAGGAGGCAGCCCCTTTCGTTTTGTTGAAAAGCCATAGCTGTTCGATCTTGACAAAGCGTTTTGGTTGATCGACCTTCGGGCATGGCTTCACGAAGGAATGTCGTCTTCAAAGAGTACGACCCGC
>JBBSUV010000039.1:0-36025 GCA_038234075.1 Flavobacteriales bacterium
AGAAGAGCTGGAAAAAGAAGATCCGCAACTGGCCCGATATCCGTCGCGCATTGCAGAACCACTTTCCGGAACGCTTCAAAAACGAGGCACTTTGAGAACCAATGAAAAGGAGTCCTGACACACTTTCTCGAATACTCCCGGAAGGTGAGGGTCATTTCTTACCTCCTTTACATCCTTTACTTCCTTTACCTTCTTCACCTCCTTAGCATCCATTACCCACAAGATCCAAGAGACCACGACGGTTGGTCCTCACCATCTTCACCATCCCTACTTTCGCGGCCATGGACACACAGGAACTGGCTCAGCGTGTGGTGGCGAGGATGATGGAAGAGGATGCGCTCAGCCATTGGCTAGCCATTGAGATCATCTCCGTATCGCCCGGCGCATGCGAGTTGCGGATGACCGTGCGTGAGGAGATGAACAACGGCTTCCGGATCACCCACGGTGGCATTTCATACTGCGTGGCCGACAGCGCACTGGCGTTCGCCTCCAACTCGCATGGCATTCACGCGGTCTCCATCGAGACGTCCATTTCCCACGTCAAGCCCGTGCGCAGCGGGGATGTCCTCACAGCCAAGGCTGAAGAGCTCAGCCTCAGCAATCGCATCGCCGTGTACCAGATCCCTGTGGTGAACCAGGAAGGTACGACGGTTGCGCTCTTCAAAGGCACCGTCTTCCGTACCGGAAAGTCGTGGGAGGTTTAGTCTTTGATCTTTTGCTTTAGTGCCAGAGGCGCTGGTTCGCGGCCCGGCGCAGGTGCTCGCGTGTCGCGAGTGCCGGTGTCGTCAAAACAACTCCTTCGCCAACACGCCTTCGTGCTCCAGCAACCACTTCTTGCCCCGGCGCAGGCGCTCGCGTGTCGCGAGTGCCGGTGTCATCAAAACAACTCCTTCGCCAGCACCCCCTCGTGTTCCAGCAGCCACTTCTTCCTCCAAAGGCCGCCCGCATAGCCCGTCAAAAGCCCGCTGGAACCCATCACGCGGTGGCACGGCACAAGGATCAACAGCAGGTTCACTCCGCAGGCCGAACCCGCTGAGCGAGCGGCACCGCCCACCTCCGATGCCAGTTCAGCGTAGGTCATCACCCTGCCGAAGGGGATCTTCTCTAATTGGGTCCACACCTTTTTCCGGTAAGCTGAGCCCACATGATACACCGGCAGGTCGAACTTTTTCCGCCGCCCGGCGAAGTAGGCTTTCAGCTGTGTCAAGGCTTCTGTCAGCACCTTCGGACGTCTCGTATTCCGGCCACGTCCCGGGTTGTTGAACGAAACCCGGGTGATCCGTTCACCGTCCGATTCCACCCAAAGCTTCCCGATGGGTGAATCCAAAGAAGCCACGTACTGTGGCCCGAAAAGTTCAAGCTCCTTTTTCTTGACCGTGGGGCTCATGCTGCGCTGGTATCTTGGGCCAAATTACGGATCAATGGCTTGGTTCAGCCCCCATTTCAACCGCTTCTTCATCGAGCTGGCAGCGAACAACAACAAGGACTGGTTTGACGCCAACCGCACGCGCTATGAGAAAGAGGTGAAGAAGCCTTTCGAGGCCTTCGTCGGAGAGATGATCCAGCGCATCGCGAAGGTGGACCCCAAGCTGCGCATCGAACCGAAGGAAGCGATCTTCCGCATCAACAGGGATGTGCGTTTCAGCAAGGACAAGGCCCCCTACAAACTGAACCGCTCCGCACTCATTACACCGGCGGGCAGAAAGGACATGAACGCTCCCGGCATCTACTTCGAGCTGGGGCCTGAGGCGGTGCACATCTATGGTGGCGCGTACATGCCGGACAAGGATTCAGTGCTCCGCATCCGTTCCCGCATCGCAAAGGACCCCACCAAGTTCAAGAAACTCCGTGAGGACAAGGAATTCGTAAAGTACTTCGGGACTATACAAGGCGAAGTGAACAAACGCCTTCCACCGGAATTCCAAGCTGCCGCCGCCAAGGAACCCGTGCTCTACAACAAGCAGTTCTACTACGGTGCAGAGCTACCCGCAAAGGCGGTGACCAGCACCAAGCTGCCGGATGCGCTCATGGAACACTACCACGCCATGGCCGCGATGAGCAAGTTCCTGCTGGGTTGAGCGGGACGTTTTTCCCTAGGCGATCCCCACCAAGCGATGGGATTGGCCATTGAAGGTCCCGGCCTCGCCGATCGCCAGTTCCTTCAAGGCGGTCAACAGCGGCGCCTGCATGGAGATCACCAGCACCACTTGCCCTTCAACTTCCAGTTTGCCCATTGCAGCGCTCACGTAGAAGAGGCCCTTGTCCGTGGCCACGAGTGCGCCCGGCTGGATCTGCGAACGTGGATGCGTGGGGTCGATCCGGGCCAGGCTATCCTCCATTTCTCTTAGGTTGTGCAACGCGGAAGCTTGTTTTTCCAGTTCCTGTTGGGCCATGGCGCGGGCGGTCTCATGCTTGTCGCCGGCGCTGCTTTTGGTATCTGCCGTGCTTGCCTCGCGTGCTTGCTCCATGCCTGCCTGAGCCTGCCCGATCCGCTCCTGCAAAGCCCTTATGCACGCTGCATGTACCTCCTGTTTCAGGCTGAATAGGTCCTTCATTTTTC
The DNA here is from genome assembly GCA_038234075.1 of Flavobacteriales bacterium. Classification (GTDB taxonomy): domain Bacteria; phylum Bacteroidota; class Bacteroidia; order Flavobacteriales_F; family PHOS-HE28; genus PHOS-HE28. The sequence continues at coordinate 2,561 of JBBSUV010000039.1, forward strand.
CGGATCAGCGATTCAGTCCAGCACGTTCTTCCGTGCAACGTCCACCACGAACCGGCCTTGCAGGAATTTTCGGCCCAACAGCACTTGGAATTTCATATCGCTTCGGTCGAACAGGGTGAACTGGGTCCTTACCGCATGTCCGTTCAGCTTCACCGTGGTCGTGATCAAATAGCGCTCGGTGCGCTGGCCCGTGCTGCTTTTTACCGTGACAAGGGTGAATTCATGGAAGACAACCTTGGTGCGCTTGCGTCCCATGGAGAAGGTGACCACCAGTTCCTGCTTACCCTCCACCTCGCGCAGGCTCAGCTTCTGGTAGTGCAGCGCGCTGCGATAGGCACCCGTATCCAGCTTTGCATGCACCCGGGCAACGCCCAGCTTGGGCAAAGCGATATACTCCAGCCGACCGATGATGACCTTGGCTTTTGCCATTACACGAAAGTGCGATGATCTCCTCAAAGCCGGACGCCACACATGCGTGAACTTTCACGGATGCCCTGTTGAAAGCAGTGAAGCTTGAGCGGTCTTGCTCGGTATAGCTTTATGCTCAAGGCCTCCTTCGGAAGACCCTGAGTGGGATCACGAAAAAAGCTCCGTGCCTCTGTGCCTCCGTGGTGAAGACAACCCGATAATTCTCCTCACAAGTGCATGAACTCCTTCTTCGCCAGCAGCTCCTCCTTGGTCTCGCGGTGGTCGGGGTCGTCCACGCAGCAATCCACTGGGCATACGGCGGCGCACTGAGGCTCATCGTGGAAGCCTGTGCATTCGGTGCATTTGTCGGGCACGATGTAGTAGATGTCCATCGCCACCGGGGCTTGGACCGCGTCCGCATCGTAGGTGTTGCCGGTGGGCACGGTCTGTTGGCCGTGCAAGCTGGTGCCGTCGCTCAATTTCCACTCCGCGCCGCCCTCATAAATGGCATTGTTCGGGCATTCGGGCTCGCAGGCACCGCAATTGATACATTCCTCCGTGATGATGATGGCCATGGTATCCGGTAAATTCGCGCCCTCGCCGCCAGCATCCTTTGTTGTGGAACACGTTGGCTTAGGCGCTGCAAAAGTAGACACCCCGTGAGCAACCGTACACCAGCACCCCGAACTTCTGAACTGGCAACGCGCATTTCCGCGTTCGCACAGCTGGGCCGCGCACTGGAGCTATTCGCCAAGAAGTCCGCGTGGCCGGGCCATTCCAGCGGGCTCACCGAGGATGAATACAACGCGTTCGAAGCTGTTCTCACCCAAGCCCGCGTGCGCAACGGCTGGTTCACCGCCGAGCAGGTCCGATTCGCTGCACAAGGCCTCAGCAGGATGCTGGAGAAGCAGGCATTGGATACCTGGCTCGCGAATTATCCCGGGCTGGACGGGTCGCATGCGCCCAAGACCATCGGCATCATCATGGCGGGCAATATCCCATTCGTGGGTTTTCATGATCTGCTGTGCGTCCTGCTCTGCGGGCATCGCGCCAAGGTGAAGATCGCTTCCGATGATGCGGTGCTGACCCCGGCGTTGATCCAGTTGCTTTCGTGCTTCTCGCCGGAAATGGCCGCCCATGTGGAAGTGCCCACGGGTAAGCTCGGCGATGTGGACGCCCTGATCGCCACCGGCAGCGACAATACAGCACGCTACTTTGAGCATTACTTCGGCCAAGTGCCACGCATCGTGCGCAAAAGCCGCACCAGCGTTGCCGTGTTGGATGGCAGCGAAACGGAAGCTGAACTGGCCGCGCTCGGAGAGGATGTCTTCCGCTACTTCGGTCTCGGTTGCCGCAACGTGGGGAAGGTCTTCATCCCGCAGGACTTCGATCTGGACCGGCTCTTTGGTGCGCTCTTTTCCTGGAAGGAGATCATCAACCACAACAAGTACGCGAACAACTACGACTACAACAAGGCCGTGTGGCTCTTGGACCGTGCACCGATCGTGGAGAACGGCTTCCTTATCGTGAAGGAGGAAAAAGCGCTCAACAGTCCGGTGGCTGCACTTTACTACGAGCGCTATGCCGATGCTTCAGCCCTGGAGGCGAGTCTTAAGGAAGAGGAGGGAAGGCTCCAGTGCATCGTGGGCCATGGCCACATTCCCTTCGGTGAAGCCCAATATCCCGGCCCCAGCGAATACGCGGACAACGTGGATACGCTGAAGTTCCTGCTGGAGTTGGATCAGGGGGTGTACTCGTAACAACCCAGATCGGGCACGCCGTCCGCTGCCCGCACATTATTGTCCAGGTCATTGAACGCATCGGGGTCGGCTCCAAAATCATCCGATCCCTTGTCCCGTGCATAACCGTTCTCTGTCAAGTGGAAGTCCCCATTGCTCGCATCCACAAAGCCTGGGCTCTGGTTCCGGAAGGTGGTGCTCTGTTCGAAATGCCCCGCATCGGAAGTGCTCTGGTCCGTGCGGAAGAGAAAGTTCTTGAAGGTATAGTCCGGTGAAAGCTGGTTATCGAAGGCCAACTGAAATTCGTTGGTGTTGTTGCCGTAGATGATCCCGTTGCGGAAGAGGCTCGTCTGCACATCGCGCACCTGCGTGGCCCCATTGATGTCGGCGAAGGTATTGGTGAGGATGAAGGCCGGCTCTTGGCGGATATCGTAGGACCAGTAGTTCGCGATGGTGCTGTGGTTGAATTTGTACTCGCCGCCTCCGGTGAGCGCCACGCAGTACTGGCCGCAGTTCTCCACCAGCAGGTTGGTGCTATTGATCCGGTAGTTCTCCGAGAGGATCCCCGCCGCGGAGCAGTTGCGGATGCTCACGTTGTTCAGCAGGAGCCAGTTCGCACTGGTAGGTTGGCCCGGCGTGCCGATCCAACTTTGTGGCTGGATGCCCACCAAGGCGTTCTTGATGTCAACGTGGTTGAAGCGGTTGTCCGTTGGTCCATCATTGATCCAGATCCGGTCCCATTGACCGGGCAGGTCCGCATAAGTAGCCTCTAAGCGGTCGCCTTGAAAAGTGATGTGTTCATCATAGGTTCCGTTCGCTTGGATGTTGCCGCCCCGATAAACCCAAAGCCCACCGCCGCCATGGAAATAGACCCGCACACCCGGGTCGATGATCAGCGTACAGCAAGAGTCCACTACGGCATAGTTGGAGATCACGTAGGGCATATCATTGGTCCAATGCACCGTCTCACAGATCTGGTTCCCCGAACTGTCGTAGCCTCCAGCTATATAACTGAACGCAGGCAAGCCCGTGACATGGTTCAACGGACGACCGGGATTCGGGAAGAAGTGTGCATTCTGCCCCCAAGCGTTCAGCGTCACCTTTTGCTCATTGCCGTTGGTATTGAACAGGATGTGGTCCTCGATGATGAATGGCGTGTTCACACCACCGGCACCCAACGTGGCCTCCACGAAGATGTAGATGCTGTCCCCGCCGGGGATCTCCACGTCGCTGAAATTCAGGCCCGGGCTGCCGTCCACATTGATCCGGAACTGCGAAGAGGAACCGCCTTCAACGGCGATGTTCACCCGCACGCCGTCGCTGTTCCGGTTGCGGGCGGTGAAGCGCTTGGTAGCCGTGCCCACCGTGGTGAACACCGTGTCGAACAAGATGGAATCCTGTGAGAATTCCAGCTGTGCGCTCGGCGAATCGGTGAAGAGCTGGTCCTTGCGGCAGCCGAAGAGAACAGCGGCCAGCAAGATGAGCAGGAGGGAGGGACGGATAATTTTCAAAACCGTGCAAAGATGGGATGACCGGGCTATTACGGCGAAGAGACCGGATCATTGCCTAAAGCGGCCTGATCGTGAATGGCGGAAGCTGATAGCAGGAAGGACGACATTGGTGTTAAGGAGTAGCGTTTTTCATTACATTTGCGCCCGCGTTCGCCGGAATATCTTCGGCCGCATTGTAAAGAAGACCCCCCATGAAACAAGGCATCCATCCCCAGAACTACCGCATCGTCATCTTCAAGGACATGAGCAATGACGACATGTTCCTCGGCAAGAGCTGTACGAACACCAAGGACACCATGAAGTGGGAGGACGGCAACGAATACCCGCTCGTGAAGCTCGATATCAGCAGCACTTCCCACCCGTACTACACCGGCAAGATGATGCTCATCGACACCGCTGGCCGCGTGGACAAGTTCAAGAAGCGCTTCGCCAAGCACGCCGAGATGAAGAGCGCTGCCCCGGTTGCCCCTGCCGCCCCCGTTGCCCCTGAGGCGAAGGAGGAGGAGGAAGGCGGCGAGGAAGCTGCACAGTAACTCCGGAAAACAATAAGTTCGAAGCCCCCTCCGGAACCGGAGGGGGCTTTTTCGTGAACAAACCCTACATTCGGCTTCATGCTTGCGGAACGCGCCACCGGGAAAAAGGTCTGTATGGAATGCGGGGAACCCATCCAGGGCCGCACGGACAAGAAGTTCTGCTGTGATGCTTGCAGGAACCTGTTCCACTATCGCACCAACAACGCACCGATCAATTACGTGCGCAATGTGGTGAACACGCTTAAGCGCAACCGCCGCATCCTAAGCGAGCTCAACCCCGGCGGTAAGATCAAGGTACACCGCGACAAACTCGTGGAACGCGGATACAATTTCATGTACCATACCAACATCTACCGCACCAAGGTGGGCAACGTCTACGTGTTCTGCTTCGAACACGGATTCCTTGAACTCAGCGAGAACTGGTACGCACTGGTACGCCGCGATGAATACCTGGAAAGGGCGGGCGATCCCTGACAGATGGAACCGGGCAACGGCGTTGCAATTGGCAGTAGCAGAAAGCAGTCGGTAGTACCCGGTGCCTAGCACCAGAAACTTCGCTCAACCCGCGATGGCGGTCAGCAACTGGCCCAGAGGATCAGGATCACCATCGCCAAGACCATGATCGTGAGCACCACGGGATTTCCGATCTCGTTCTGTTCAGCCTCTTCCGGGAAATGACCTTCCTGCTCGTGGTCCGACATGGTATGCGCGTGTTTTGTGCGGCGAATATAAAGCGAAGCGGGAAAGCGGGCCGAGGTAAAAGCGACCATGCGCAGGTCACGGTCGAGAATACCGGCCATTGAGGTCAGTTCATGCTGAAGCTGGGCTGGCGCAGGACCATCCGGGCGATCACGTGACTTTCGTTGGCGCGCATACGGCGTACCATGGAGCGCACATGCTCCTCCAGTTCCGTATCGCTGAGCAATGAAAGGTCCTTGTAGATCGCCAAGCTGCTGCGGCTCTTCAGGATGAGGGCTATTTTGTAGGAACGTGACATCGTGTATGCTCTATAGACGCTTGAACCCCGGGTAGGGATGCCTCTGCCATGATCGAATTCAAGGAACGGCACGCTTGAGGACGGAAGCGGTAGGATAGTCAGTGATGTCGGGAACCCGGTGGAGTGAGCGGTTGGTCCGGATCAGGCGTACCTCGATGGGGAGGCTGTGCCCCTTCGCTCAAGCTTCTTTTGGCTATGGCGCATGAAAAAGCCCCTGCGACTTTGTCACAAGGGCTTCGCACTGGTCGGGGTGAGAGGACTCGAACCTCCGACTTCTACGTCCCGAACGTAGCACTCTACCGGACTGAGCTACACCCCGTAGCCTTGCTTTGGGACGGCAAATATAAATGCTCCTGTGGCCCATTTGAAAGGCACGGAGTTGAAAACCAGGTTCGGGATCGACTTTTTCCCATCCTCGGTCAACTGGTCGAAATGCCTGCCTGGGCAACAAGATCAGGCAACGTGCTGATCGGAGAATACGGCGGCCGCACTACATTCGCGGCCACCAAGCGGGAGTAGCTCAGTTGGTAGAGCATCAGCTTCCCAAGCTGAGGGTCGCGGGTCCGAATCCCGTTTCCCGCTCATGGCCCCGGTCCCTCGCGATCGGGGCTTTTTCTTTTTCGCTTCGGTCACTTGGACGAACTTTGCCAGCTGAATCCAAACCTATGTCGCAATCATCAAGAACTGACGACCCATCCGATACCGCCATTTTCGGCACGGGATGTTTTTGGTGCTCCGAAGCGGTCTTTACCGAACTGAAGGGCGTCCTGAAGATCACGCCCGGCTACATGGGCGGATCCACGTTGAACCCGACGTATAAAGAGGTCTGCTCCGGTAATACCGGGCACGCGGAGGTTTCCCGCATCGATTTCGATCCCCGGGTGATCTCATTCGACGATCTCCTGCACGTGTTCTGGAAAACACACGACCCCACTTCGCTGAACAAGCAGGGTGGTGATGTGGGCACCCAGTACCGCTCGGCCATTTTCTATACCGATCCGGAGCAACGGGCAAAAGCGGAGGAACAGCGTAAGCAACTGGACCAGAGCGGTGCTTGGGACCGGCCCATCGTCACGGAGATCGTCCCGACAGCTGAATTTTATCCGGCCGAGAATTACCACCACGACTATTTTGCGAACAACCCGGACCAAGGGTATTGCCAAATGGTGATCCGACCCAAGCTGGAAAAATTCCGGACCGCTTTCAAAGACAAATTGAAATGAGATCAGAACAGAACAGCAGAACTGTCGCCCGCTGGGGGCGCCTCGCCGGAGCTACCGCGCTTGCAGGCCTTTCAACTATTGGCCTTATGGCCCAAACCGCCGGTGCCGAGAACTTGGTGCAGAATGGAGGTTTCGAGCAGCTTAACAAAGAACCCAACACCTTCGACCAACTGACCCGGGCTGAGGGCTGGAATGATGTGACCATTGGTCTAGCCGATCTCTTCAGCAAGTCCGCCTCGGTGAAGACCGTGGGCATAGCGGACAACTTCTACGGACACATGGAGCCGAAGGAGGGAGCGCACTACGCGGGGTTTTTCGCTTGGAAGGACGACAAGCGTTATGATTTTCAAGGTGATGCAGAAGATCCCTTCAAGCCGGGTTGGAATGCCTATTCAGAATATCCATGGACGACGTTATCCTCTCCCTTGAAGGAAGGTCATACCTACGAGGTCAGCTTTCATGTGGCACTCGCTGGCAACAGCGATCGGGCCGTGGCCGGCATCGGGGCCTTTTTCTCCACGGTGGAGCTGAAGTATAATAACCGGATGTTCCTCAAGGAAAGACCTCAGGCGGTTGAGGATGAGATCTTGGAGAAGAAGGGTGAGTGGGTGGAGGTGAAGGGGAGGTTCAAAGCCGATGGAGGCGAGCGCTACTTGATCCTCGGTACCTTCCCGACCGCGATTTTCGAGACGAAGCGGATCATCGAAGGCCTCGACAACCAGTTCGCCTACTACTACTTGGACCACATCGTGGTAAAAGAAGTGGAACCGGAATAGACCGCGTGACACGGATCCTTACTTTCGCGGCTGGAACGATAAAAAGCCTCTTGTTACGATCAATTTGACACTCAAAGGTGTTAAGAACAAAATCAAGATCAACATGAAGATCCACTACTTCAGTCTGCTGGCGGGTTCGCTGCTTTCCGCAGCGGCTATGGGCCAAGGAACCGGTGCGAACCTCGTCAAGAACGGCGGCTTCGAGGAATTGACCAAGCCCGTGCGCACTTGGGACCAACTTGACCATGCCAAGGGCTGGTCCAACGCCAACAATGCCAGTGCCGACCTATTCTCCAAGGATGCCTGTTCCCATACGGTGGGTATTCCGGATGGCGAAGTGGGAACCGGAGCATCGGCCTTCGAAGGCGAGCATTTTGCCGGCTTTGTTGCTTACAAGGATGACCAGCGTCGCAATTGGAAGCGCTTCCTGAACGGTAAGGAGGAACCCTTCAAACCAGCTTTCCAGAAGTATTCGGAGTATGTGGAGACCGCATTGGACGCTCCCCTGACAGCTGGCGAGAAGTATGACGTCACCTTCCGGGTGAAGCTGGCCAACGGCAGCGACCGTGCGGTGAGCGGGATCGGTGCATACCTCTCCCCAGTAGAGCTGAAGTATCACAACAGCCAGTTCCTGCAGGAAAAACCTCAAGTGTCCACCGCCAAGATCGTGGATAACAAGCAGGATTGGACGGAGATCACCGGCACCTTCACGGCAGAAGGAAATGAGAAGTACTTGGTGATCGGTGCCTTCACCAACGGAGGTTTCGAGACTTCCAAGGTTATCGTAGGTGCGGACAACCAGCGTGCCTATTACTACCTCGACGGTGTGACCCTGACGCTGCATCCGGAGGATGACCGCGACCACGATGGCGTACCTGATGCGGTTGATCGTTGCCCGGATGTACCCGGCCTCGCTGCATTGGACGGATGCCCTGACCGCGACGGTGATGGCGTGGCCGATTCCATGGACGCCTGCCCCGATGTGGCCGGACCTGTGGAGTTCCACGGTTGCCCAGACACCGATGGCGACGGTATCCCCGATAACCTCGACCGTTGCCCGACCGTGAAAGGCGTGGCCAGCATGCAGGGTTGCCCGGAGATCACCGAGAAGACCAAGAAACTCTTTGAGAAAGCCCTTAACGGTATCCAGTTCGAATCCGGAAAGAGCACCATCAAGAGCTCCAGCAACTCTATCCTTAACCAAGTGGTGGACGTGATGAACGAGAACCCCAGCTACGACCTCGAGATCAACGGCCATACCGACAGCCAAGGCGATGATGCCAAGAACCAGAAGTTGAGCGAGGACCGCGCTGCCGCAGTTCGCGCGTACCTTATCAGCAAGGGTGTCAGTGCGAACCGCCTACAGAGCTTCGGTCATGGTGAGACCATGCCTGTTGCCGACAATGCAACCGCTGCCGGACGGGCACTGAACCGTCGCGTGGAATTCAAGGTGACCTTCCTGAAGTAGGGCACAGCAATTATGCTTATCGGAAAGGAGGGCCTCGGCCCTCCTTTCTCGTTCATGCCCCTTCCTGCCTCAGTTGCTACTGTGGCGGGATCTCCCCGGAATTGGACAGCTCGGATCTAGGCTCAGAAATGCATAACGTGCCAGTGCGCTTTGCAGGAAGCCCTTTCACGTCACTCCGGGCCAATAGGCATGCGATCTGTAGCGACATGATCATCATGAAGCCCACCAACCCACCCCGAACAGCTGCGCGTACAAAGAAAATATTGGTCCCTACCGATTTCACCAAGGTGGTGGATTATGCGATGGACCATGCGATGAAATTGGCCCGGGCCCAAGGGGCAGAAGTGTATCTGCTTCATATGGTCTCCGACGCGGACGAGGAGGAAGTGACCCAGCGCCGATTGAACGCCGAGGTGGAGCGCGCCATGGCCATAGAAGGTTCCGTATCCGTGAAGACGCTGATCCGGGAAGGACGTGTCTATGCAGGCATCGGGGAGGCTGCGGAAGAGATCGGTGCGGAGCTCATCATAATGGGTACGCATGGGATGCGCGGGATGCAGTTCATCACCGGCAGCCGTGCCCTAAGGGTGATCACCAACAGCAACATTCCCTTCATCGTCGTGCAGGAACGAGGCCTGAAAGCGAACGGCTATCACGACATCGTGGTGCCGATGGACCTGCAGCTCGAAACGCGCCAGAAGCTGGGCTTGGTGGCCGACATGGCAGCCTACTTCCAGAGCAAGGTTCATGTTATGGTTCCCAACGAAACTGATGAATTCCTTCACCACCAGCTCAACGATAACATCGCCTTTGCGAAGAAGTATTTCGGCGAGCGGAATATTGAAGTGGAGGCCGTGGTGACGGATAGCGGCAGTGGAGGATTCCTGGACGCCGTACTGGCCTATTCCGAGAAGATCGATGCCGATCTGATCGCAGTGATGAACATGGTGGGTAGCAATATCTTCGGGGCGCTGGGCGTACCCTATGAAGAAAAGATCATCACCAATTCGGCCATGATACCCGTGATGCTGGTGAACCCAGCCAACAATACCGCAGGAACTTCGGGATGGACGTTCCAATGATAACGACTAAAGCGTTGAAGACAATGGGTAATATGACGACCAAAAATCCATCCAACTGGCCTGAACCATCCGGCCGGATCAGACAAGCAACTGCCTATGTGCCACTTCAGGGTATCCCCGGATTCCATGTGGTGGAGGAAGTGCTGAGCGGCGCTCGTCTTGCACCGATGAAGATGGACAAGGACATCAACAAGGGCCGCGTGAACACCGGCACAGGAGAGGAACCGGCCCTTCCGGGAACCTCACGCTTCGGCACCCCGTGCGCCAGCACGCGGGAGGATGTCCGTCTGTAACTGACGGTGCCTCCAACGCGCGTTGGCGCCGGATGTGATCAGCGGGCCTTTCCCGTCAATTCAATGTGCAGTACGATATCGTTCGAGAGGACCATATCCTTCATGGGCGAAGCCCAAGACACACCGTATTTCTTGCGGTCGAAGGTGAGGTCACCGGTGGCGCTGATGTTCTGGCCATCCGCTGTGAGAGTGATATTCTCCACCTTTTCCGGCCTTGAATGGCCGCGGACCGTCAATTCTCCTGAGGCCGTATTTCCCTCTACGGAGTTGATGATGAACTTGGCTGTAGGGAAGCTGTCAACAGCAAAGAACTCCGGGGACATCAGGTGACCCATGAGGTTTTGCTTCGTGCCTTGGGGAGAGCCAGCCTTGGCATAGTTGGTGTCGGTGAAAGTGTAGCTGTGCATGTCCACGGTGAACGAACCGCCCGTGAGCTTGCCATCCTTGGTCTGTAGGTCACCGTTAGTGAAATGCAGCGTGCCTGTGTGGCTTTTCACACCCACCATGGTCCCTTTCCAATCCACGGCGCTGGTGGCCGTATCAATTGCATAGTCCATCGCCTCCGTCAGTGCGGAAGTGGTAGCACGTGTGGAGGCCGTTTCCGGGGTCCCGCAAGATGCAATTGCGAAGGTGGCCAAGGCGGATCCGAAGATCAAAGAGCGGTTCATGGTCATCATGGGCGTTTTTGTTAAGCGCGCAAAGGTATCCATTTATTTTACATGGAAAGTAAATGGATGCTAAACCTGGACACGATCAATGGAAACGCGATCCGTAACTGGCCATGCGCCGAAGAAGCGGGGAGGGGCGGTACCGGTCATCGCCTTGTTCCTCTTGGAGCGCTTCCAACTGGCGCAACCAGTGAGCGGCACCTTTTTCGTCCGCCCAGGCCAATAATCCCTTGGGATAGTTGACGCCTTTGGTCATCGCCACGTCCAAGTCCTCTTTAGTGGCCACTTGCAGGAAAAGCGCGTCGGCGGCCTCGTTGATCAACATCGCGAGCACCCGTTCGGTAATGGAAAAAGCAACGTCCGGGGATACCTCGATGGTCGGCTTCACCGCTGGATCCCCGTAGTCGTAATATCCCCTTCCGCTCTTGCGTCCGAGCCTTCCGCTTTCCACTTGGCGCTGCTGTGTGAGGCTGGGCTTATAGCGTGGATCGTAGAAGAAGGCTTCCCACACGCTGCGCGTTACCGCAAAATTGATGTCGTTGCCGATGAGGTCCATCAGTTCGAACGGCCCCATCCGGAAGCCGCCAACGCTCTTCAGGGCATGATCGATGGAGGCCATGTCAGCTATGCCTTCCTCATGGATGCGGATGCTTTCCCCGTAGAACGGACGCGCCACCCGGTTCACGATGAAGCCGGGCGTGTCCTTGCAGATCACCGGGGTCTTGCCCCATGCGCGCATCAACGCGACGCACCGTGCAGGAAGTTCACTATCCGTGGTCATGCCGGGCACCACTTCCACCAAGGGAAGCACCGGAGCGGGATTGAAGAAGTGCAGGCCGATCACGCGCTCGGGTTTCGCGCAGGCCGCAGCGATGGCCGTTACCGACAAGGATGAGGTGTTGGTCGCCAAGATCGCGTCCAGTGCCACCAAGGCCTCCAGATCGGCGAAGAGCTTCTTCTTGATGGACAAGTCCTCGATGATCGCCTCCACCACGAGACCGCATGCGGAAAGGTCTTCGAGCTTGCTTGCTGGTGTGATGGCGGAAAGGAGCTCGTGTGCGGCAGCTTGGGTGAATTTGCCTTTGGCCACCAGCTTGTCCATCGTGGCGGCCAGCTCTTTGATGGCGGCTTCCACAGCGCCGGAACGCGTATCGAAGAGCACCACCGGATGGCCGGCCTGGGCCGCTACCTGAGCAATGCCCGCACCCATGGTGCCAGCACCGATAACGCCGATACGGATCTGCTTATTCATGCCTCAAAGATGGCGGACATGGGAGAAAAAACGCAGATGGCCGCAGATCAAGTGAAGCGCTTCAACCTTGTTCTCCACAGGATAAGTGGACAGGGAGAATGCACACGCTAAAAAACATTCCGCTTTTGCAGTATGCGGACTTGTGATCCCGACCAGCGTGGTGCCGCGAGCTACTCGCCCTTGAAGACCGGCTTGCGCTTCTCCATGAATGCCGCAATGCCTTCCTTGCTATCATGGCTGGCGCCGGCTATGGACTGCAGTTCACCTTCCACCATCAGTTGCTGCTCCAGCGTGCCAACTTGGGAACGGTTCAAGGCCTGTTTGGTGAGGGCGATCCCCAACGTGGGCATCGTGGCCAGCTTTCTGGCCACGGTCATTACCTCTCCCAGTAGATCCGCATCGGGCACTACTTTCCAGATCATCCCCAGTTCCTCAGCACGTTTGGCGGGCAGCTTGTCGGCGAGGATCATCTGCCCGAAAGCGCGCTGCATGCCCACAAGGCGCGGCAGGGTATAGGTGCCACCGCTGTCCGGGATGAGGCCGATATGGATGAAGCTCTGCACGAAGACGGCGCTTCCCGCCGCAAAGGCCAGGTCGCAAGCATAAGCAATGTTGGCACCGGCGCCCGCCGCCACGCCGTTCACTGCTGCGATCACCGGCTTTGGCAGGCTCCGTATGTGACGGATGATGGCGTTGTATTGCTTCTCCACCAGATCCTCGATAAGCACGCCCGGTGCGGTTGCCTCCGCGAGGTCCTGCCCGGCGCAGAAAGCACGCCCCGCGCCGGTGAGCACCACGGCCCGCACGGCTTTGTCAGCATGGGCGGCATCCAGTGCATTCAAAGTTTCCTCCGCCATCCGCGCGGTGAAACTGTTCAGCTTTTCCGGCCTGTTCAGGGTGATGGTGGCAACGCCTTCCGCAGTGGTGTACTGGATCTGTTCGTAGGTCATCGGGAACTCGTTAGGTCTCGGTCGGGCTTGGGAAAATGCGCACAGGGATCACCACACGAACCGCTGTACGGAGCGGCCATCGGGCGAGATCACTTCGGCCAAGTATATGCCATCGGGTGCGCTGAACGCGATATCGCTGCGTCCGCTGCCGATCGGGCTGCTGAGCAGGGTGCGGCCTGCCATGTCATGCACAAAAAGAGTTCCAGTTGCTGCAGTACCGCGCTCCACGTGTAGACCGGAAGCGCTCGAACGCAAGCTCATCTCCGGGCCAGCGTTCTCCGGCACCCCAAGGATCGCTCCCCAGATGGCGTGGACCCATTCGGGCCGGTCTATGTAGGGGTTCCGGTTGTTCTGGATGGCGTAGACGGCATTGTTGCGAGCGGTCTCCTTCGGGCTTACCGGATCGAGGTCGCTCCACTGCACAAGTACTGCCATCTCCCAAGGGATCAGATCGCCATTCTGCACCACCGGTGCCGGCCACCCGGACATCTCACCATAGTAGCGCGTCATCATGTAGAAATAGCTGCGGGCGAAGTCACCCTTGTAGGCATCGATCGGCTCGAAGACGGTGCCGTTATAGCCTGGATCCAGACAAAGGCCCAGCTTTGAACCGTTCTGGCTGGTCCAGTCCGCACTGCCCACGTTGCCGTATGGAAAATTGTCGCGCTTGTTGTTCACAAAGCCGTCCGTAGGGTAGAGGTGGAAGAGGTCCGTGTACATGGGGCTGCTGCCATTGAACCAGCTCTGCGGAAAGCTGTGCTCCCGGTTGTAGCAGTCGCCCTCGCTGTTGTAACCTCCTGCACATTGATCCGTGCCGAACGTGTAGACGTAGGGAGGCGTGCCGCTTGGAATGTCGCTATACATGTCCCACACCTTGTTCCCCGGCTTGGCATCGGTGGATTGGAAGGCACTCCACAACTGAGCATAGGTGATGGAGGTGTGCCCGTCTATGATGTTGTGCAGGGCGATGCGCAAGGGTTGCCCGGAAAGCCCCTCGGCACTGTTGTAATAACCGGCGGGGGGCTGGGCGAAGGCGACAACTGCAAGGAAAGCGACGATACCGGAGAACGCTCCCCTCAGGGCATTCCTGTTCATACGGAAGCTCATTGGGAGATCACGGGTAGTTTGTCCGCTTCCCAGGCAGTGAATCCGCCTTTCAGGTCACGCACATCAGTGAAGCCGGCCTCTATCATTGCGGCCATGGCCTTGCCGCTGCGGCCACCCACGGCGCAATACAGCAGCACCGGCTTGGTCTTGTCAATACCGGAAACGTCCTTCAGCAGGTCGCCGGCCAACCAATCCTCATTGGCGGCACCTTCGATGTGACCCGTGGCGAATTCAGCGGGAGTGCGTACGTCGAGCAAAAGCGCATCGTCCTTGTCAATGGCCGCTTTGAAGGCCTCAGCGTCCAAATGTGCACCGTTGCTCTGGGTATAGGCGTTGAATGCGATGGAAAGCATCGCGAGCAGGATCAGGAACTTCTTCATGGGGTACAAAGTTCGCTATTGATAGCGATCATGCCCGGAAGCTTAGGGAGGTGGGGTAGTGGCACGGTCGGTCGATCGCCCGCAACACCCTCTTTGGCAAGGTGGCCGGGGTTTGGACAGGATCGAATACTTTTGGTACTTTACTTGGCACAAGCATTGCACAGGTCGTTCATCATCAAACCCAACAAACCCATGAGCACATTCATCCGTAACGCGGCCATTCTTGGTGGCCTTTTCTTGGCCACGGCCAGTTTCGCGCAGGTCAAAGCGACCCCTACCGACAAGGCGACCGCACAGCCAGTGAACAAGGATGCGCAGGAAAGACAGAAGATGCAGGACGCGGTCCCCATCGTTCTGAGCGCGGACTACATGACCCAGGAACTCGGGCTCAACAGCGACCAATCGGAGAAGTTGAAGAGCGTAGAGGAGGGAATGAACAAGCAGATGATGGAGTTGGAAAAGCTGGATCCCAAGGAGCGCGTTGCCAAGCAGGATAACCTGATGATCGAGCATAACAAGATCATCGCCAGCGTTCTTAACCCGGAGCAGAACAAGAAGATGGCCGAGATCAAAGCGGATATGCGAAAGCAGAACACCAAGACGAACGAGCCTATCAAGTAAGCAACGGCACGAACACCGAACGTGTCCCTGAATAAAGCAAGCCCCATCCGGGGCTTTCTTTATTCAGGGGGTGTCCTCGATCGCCTCATGGCTTGCCCAGGTCATCGAAGTCGATGTCCTTGAAGCCGGGGTTTGCCTCGTCCTCGTTGGTGGCATCGGTCGGTCGTGGTCCGTCCGGAGCGGGTCGCTCTCCTGTCTCACGGATCCGATCCAGCTCCTCCAGCGTATGGTTGAGCCCGTCCATGAATTTTTCGAAGTCCTCCTTGTAGAGAAAGATCTTGTGCTTCTCATAGCTCACCCCGCCGTCCTCATGGGTGCGCTTCTTGCTTTCGGTGATGGTGAGGAACAGGTCGTTGCCCCGCGTGCTCCGTACATCGAAAAAATAGGTGCGCTTTCCAGCTCGTACCACCTTCGAATACACATCCTCCCGCTCTTCCATCATGGTAATTCCCCTTGCTTGGCTATCCAAATATAGGATCCCCGCAGGAATATCTCCGGAACGATGTGGTCAGCTCTGGTCCGCTGCTTCTTCCAGCAGTTGTTCCTCGTAAAGCTGCGCATAGGTGCCGCCTTGGGCGATAAGCTGGGTATGCCGGCCTTCTTCGATGATCCTTCCGTGCTCCAGCACGAGTATGTGGTCCGCCGCCTGTACCGCGCTGATCCGGTGACTGATGATCACGGTGGTCCGATCCTTCATCACACGCCGAAGACCGGAAAGAATGGCCTCCTCCGTAGCGGTGTCCACCGCGCTTAACGGGTCGTCGAAGATCAAAATGCGCGGTTTGCGCACAATGGCCCTGGCGATGCTTACGCGCTGTTTCTGGCCGCCACTGAGGGTGACGCCCCGCTCGCCGAGCAACGTATCATAGCCTTTCGGGAAGTTCCGGATGTCGTGGTGGACCTGCGCGGTGCGCGCCGCTTCCTCCACACGCTCCTGCAGGTCCGGAGCGGCATCCAGGCTGAAGGCGATGTTGTTGGTGATGCTGTCGCTGAAGAGGAACACGTCCTGGGGTACGATGCCCAAACGGTCCCGCAGTTTTTCCATGGCCACGTCGGGAAGCGGGACGCCATCGATGAGCACGGTACCGGATGAGGGATCGTAAAGCCGGCCGATCAGGTCCGCGATGGTGCTCTTGCCGCTGCCGGTGTGCCCCACGATCGCCAACGTGCTTCCCGCAGGCACGCTGAAACTGACGTTCTTCAAGGCTTCGATGCCGGTCTCCGGATAGGTGAAACTGACATCCTTGAACGTGATGCCGCCCTTCACCTCGGCGAGCTTGTCACTTGTAGAAGTGATAGCGGGCACGGTATCAAGGAATTCGTTGATGCGCTGCATGCTCACAGCCGCCTGTTGCACCTGCGAGGTGATCATGCCCAAACTGGCGAACGGCCACGTCAGTTTGGTGACATACAGGGTGAATTCCGCCAGGTTGCCCACGGTGACGCCCGTGCCGCCGCGTATCAGCAAGGTGCCACCGACGAAGATCACCAGCGCCGTGCTGAGGCCCACCAGCAACATGATGGCCGGCATGAACATGGAGTCCACTTTCGCTTGGGCGAGGCTTGTTTTGCGATAGTCCTTCGCGGCGTGCCGGAAGCGGTCCACGATCAGCGCCTCTTTCGCATAGGCCTTCACCACCCGGATGCCGCTGAAGGTCTCCTGCGCCATGGAGCTAAGGCGGCTCTGCTGCTGCTGCGTGGCCATGCTGCGCTTGTTAATGGTGTCGCTCACCAAGTAAATGGCGACGCTGAGCAGAGGCAGCGGCGCCAAGGACCAGATCGTCAGTTCCACGTTCACATCCAGCATCACCCACACGATCAGTATCGTGAGCACCACCAGGTTGATGATGTACATCACGGCGGGGCCGATGAACTGCCGGACCTTGCTCACGTCCTCGCTGATCCGGTTCATCAGATCGCCGGTGCTGTTGTGTTTGTAGAAGGCCCGGTCCAGCCGTTGATAGTGGGTGTACACGGCGTTCTTCAGGTCGTACTCCATCAACCGGCTCACCACGATGATGGTCTGGCGCGTGAGGAAGAGGAAGAAGCCGCTGATGAGCGTGAAAAGGATGAACAGTCCGGCATAGAACACCGCGAACCACATCACCTTATGGTGCAGGGCGGCATCGTCGAGCGGCCCGTCCAGCTTTTCCTGCAGGTCCAGGCCGGTCCATGCGGTCCACGTGTGCAACTGCGCGGAAACCTCCAGGTGCCGCTGGTCCACGGGAAGTTTCTGCTGGGCGATGCCATCGCCGATAAGATTGAAGGCTTCCCGTACCACCTGCGGCGTGAAGACGGCGAACAGGCCGGTGAGGATGATGAAGACGATCCCCATGATCATCCGTCCCCAATAACGGCCGAAGTATGGAAGGAGGGGGAGGAGGGAACGCATGGCTTGCTACCTTTGCGCGCCTTCAAAAAGGCATGCGGGGGTGTCCGCAAAAGTAGAACGGCCTTGGCCGTGAAGAAGTGATGACCCAGATGTTCAACCGATCCGGTGCATTCCATGGCTCTGAGCGATGGGCCTGCCACCGGGGATGCGCACCTTTCCGGAGGACGCACCTTTAACACTCAAATGATCCATGACCTTGGTTAGCGAACGGCCGACCGCCACTGGTGCGGTGCTCGATAAAATGAAGGAACACGATCACGAACAGATCTTGTTCTGCAACGACAGTACCACCGGCCTCCGGGCCATCATCGCAGTGCACGATACCACGCTCGGACCTGCGCTGGGCGGAACGCGGATGTGGCCTTACGCCAGCGAGGCGGATGCTTTGGAGGATGCGTTACGGCTGAGCCGCGGCATGACCTACAAGAGCGCTTTGGCCGGACTGGACCTCGGTGGCGGAAAGGCGGTGATCATCGGCAACTCCCGCACCGACAAGACGGAGGCGATGTTCCGCCGCTTCGGCCGCTTTGTGGAGAGCCTCAATGGGCGCTATATCACGGCGGAGGATGTGGGCATGAGCGTCACCGAAATGGTGAACATCCGCAAGGAGACCGCCAACGTGGTGGGCCTGCCCGAGAGCATGGGTGGCAGCGGTGATCCCTCACCAGTAACGGCATACGGTGTTTTCTGCGGGATGAAAGCCGCCGCCAAGACCGCCTACGGCACCGAAGACCTGAACGGACGGAAAGTCGCCGTGCAAGGAGCGGGTAATGTGGGCAAACACTTGGTCGCGCACCTCCTGAAGGAAGGCGCCACCGTGTACCTGACGGATATCCACGACGATAAGCTCGCGGCCATCAAGGCGGAGCATTCCGCTGTTCACCTAGTGAAGCCCGACGAAGTGATCGGATTGGATGTGGACATCTATTCACCCTGTGCCTTGGGCGCGACGGTGAACGACAAGACCTTGCCATTGCTGAAGTGCAGCGTGATCGTCGGCTCTGCGAACAACCAGTTGGCCGATGAGGACAAGCACGGTAGGGCACTGATGGAGAAAGGCATTCTCTACGCACCGGATTTCCTGGTGAATGCGGGAGGCATCATCAACTGCTTCTGGGAGCGCCGCGGCTACAACGAGAAGGCCGCTCTGGCACAGACCGAAGAGATCTACAACACGGCCTTGACCATCTTCAAGCGCAGCCGTGAAGAGAACATTCCTACTTACCTGGCGGCCAATCAGGCTGCCGAACAACGCATCAAAAGCGTTCGCCAAGCCGGTCTCGGCTTCTGACCCAACTCCATGCTCAATCGCCGCTTTCTCCGTATCAAGGTCTACCAAGCGCTCTATGCCCATGCACAGAGCGACGGTGGCAGTGCGGCCAAGAATGAAAAGGAACTCCTGTTGGGAGTGGAACGCACCTACGACCTCTTCATCCATGTGATGATGCTCTTCGGGGAGATACGGAGTTTGGCAGAGGCGCGCATCGAAGATCGGAAGGTGAAGCGCATGCCCACCGCGGATGACCTCGCGCCGAGCAGGCGTTTCGTGGACAACCCGTTCTTGGTAAAGCTGAGCGAGAGCAAGCTCCTGTTGCAGGAGTCCGAGAAGCGCAAGACAGGCTGGGTCGGTGAAAGGGACATGCTCATGCAGCTCCACAAGCAGATCAATACCAGCGCGGAGTATGTTGCCTACATGTCCGCGCCGAGCACCACGCCGGCCATGGACCGGGCCATCATCCTGGACCTTTTCATAGAGCACATCGCGCAGTTCGAAAGCCTGCACGAGCATGTGGAGGCCAAGAGCATCCATTGGCTGGAGGACCTGGACCTGGCGTGTTCCATGGTGAAGCGCGTCATTGAGACCATGCAGCTCGAAGACCACGACCTGATGCTCATGGAGCCGGGGAGCGAGGCGATCGAGGAGCGCGCACTCGTCACGACGCTTTACCGCGATACGATCGCGAACCAGGAAGCGGACGAAAAAGTCATCGCGGAGCGGGCGAGCAACTGGGAGGCGGAGCGCATCGCGCTCAGCGATATGCTCTTGATGCGCATGGCGCTCACCGAGGCCCGCAGCTTCGACCTGATCCCCGTGAAGGTGACCTTGAACGAGTACATCGAGATCGCCAAGGCCTACAGCACGCCGAAGAGCAAAAATTTCATCAATGGCATCCTCGACAAGCTCTTCGCCGAGATGAAGGAGAGCGGCGCCATCCACAAGGTGGGCCGGGGACTGCTGGAAAGCTGAACGCAAATGGAGCACGTGAAGAAAGCGGAAGGCCGCCATCATCATCCGAAGCGCATCGCCACGATGGCCGTGCTCATGGCGCTGGTAGCGCTCACGTTCACCGCATGCCGCATCACCGACCACTCGGAAGGGGATGCAAGCGGTATCACGACGAATGATATGAACGTGCCCGCGTCGGGCTTCAAGAATGCGGACCCGTCGATGCGCCCCGTAATGACCTTCGACAGCACCTCTCACGACATGGGCAAGATCGCCGAGGGAGTACAGGTGGAGAAGGTCTACGGCTTCGTGAACACAGGGAAGAGCGACCTCGTGATCACCGACGTGCGCGGCTCCTGTGGCTGCACGGTCGCCAAGAACTGGCCGCGTATGCCAGTGGGACCGGGCGAACGCAACGCCATCACCGTGAATTTCAACAGTGAAGGACGGCCCGGTGTGCAGCACAAGACCATCACCGTGGTGGCCAATACCGATCCGCCCACCTCCGTCCTCACCCTCAGCGGTGAAGTGATCGCCCCTCCGACCCAATAACAGAAAACCAATTCCGCACCACGCGGAGAAAAACCCAGAGTGACAACGATGAACTTCCTTTCGATCTTCCTTCAAGCAGCAGCACCCGGCGGCGGCTCCGGCATGTCCACCATCATCATGATGGTCCTCTTGTTCGTGGTGTTCTACTTCTTCATGATCCGCCCTCAGCAAAAGAAGGCGAAGGATGCCCGCAAATTCCGTGAGAACCTGCAGAAGGGTGCCCGCGTGGTGACCATCGGCGGCCTCCACGGAAAAGTGGTGGAGGTGAACGACAAGACCGTGCTGATGGAGGTTTCCGACGGTGTGAAGCTCCGCTTCGAGAAGAGCGCAGTAGCCATGGACAATTCCATGCAGCTCACCGAGGAGACGGCCAAGACGGCCTGATCCGTTACGGCTGATCCATGTTGAAGGTCGGCATCACTGGTGGCATTGGCAGCGGGAAGAGTACCGTGTGCCGCATTTTCAGCGTGCTCGGTATCCCGGTGTTCAGCTCCGATGATGAAGGCAAACGCCTCCTCGCGGAAGATCCGGAGGTGCGCAACGCTCTGATCGCTGCGTTCGGCTCGGGCATCTTCGTGCATGATGCGCTCGACCGGAAAGCTTTGGGCGCGTTGGTGTTCAATGACCGCGATGCGCTGGATCGGTTGAATGCCATCGTGCATCCTGCTGTCCGCGCGGCATTCAGCGCTTGGGCGGAAAAGCAACAGGCGCCTTATGTGATCAACGAGGCGGCCATCTTGGTGGAGACCGGTGCCTACAAGCAACTGGACCATCTGCTTGTTGTGGATGCACCTGAAGCGGAGCGCATCGCCCGCGTGATGCGTCGTGATGGCACAAGGGAAGAGCAGGTCCGTGCGCGTATGAGCAACCAAACGGATGACGCAGCACGCGCTGCCGTAGCGGATTCCATCATCGTGAACGATGGAAAGGCAATGGTGATCCCGCAAGTGCTGGCTGTCCATGAACAGTTGCTGAAGAAAGCCCGCTCATGACGGAACTGCGTTCACTGCCGCTCAGTATGGTGACGCTCGTCTTCGGCGTGCTCAGCATTCCGCTGGCTTTCGCACGGCAGCTCTGTGCACCGGCTTTGATCATGGGCGTGCTTGCGCTCGCCTTTCATTTTGGCGGCCGTGCCATGCGGCGCAAGAAGGAATACTCCCCCGAAAGCATCAAGCGTTCCTCGTTGGGCTTCAAGCTGGCGTTGGTGGGCAGTGTCTGCGCATTGGCCATGTGGGTGCTTTGGGCCACGGGGGCGTTGCTCTGATCGTCGGCTTGCGCTGAGGATCATTGGGGATCAGGGACAAATGGCAAGGCGCTGCAATTGGCGATGCGGAATGCCGCATCACCAATTGAACCGATCCTTACTCCAATTGGCTGGGTTATCCCGGATGTATTTCGCGATCCGCATCCATTCGCCCTGGTTCCAAATGATCTGGTCCCAATAGTTGCGTTGCCACATGCGCGTTCCGCGGGATAACAAAACATCGCGGTATGCGATGCGCGTAACCGCGGATTTGTACGACGCCACGATCTGGCCCAACGCACCGTGCGGTATTCCCGGTGGTTTGGCGCGTTGATCCGTGGGTGGCGTATCCGGCAGGGACGGGTCATGACCCGTCCGCGCGTGGGTTTCCGGTGCGTCGGGCATGTCGGTGTTGGGTGGATCCCGATCGGGGGCGTTCGGATCCGATGGGGTGGTGACGGGATTATCAACATCGGCGTCGGGCGTATCCACCGGATTAATGCGGGGCGCATCCAAACCGTCAATTTTGGGCGCGTCATGACGCGTCCCTGCGCCACGTACATCCGACGCACCGTCCGCCACACCCCCGCGCACGTCCACCAACCGTTCCCGTATGATGACGATCCCGTGCACGTGATTCGGCATCACCACAAATTCGCCGATGTCCACATGTGGCATGTGTTCCGGTATCGCATCCCAACAACGTTGGGCCAATTCGCCAATGGGTGATAGATGCATCACACCATCCAAGATGCGTCCGAACCAATGGCGTCTGTGTTCGGTGCATATCGTCAGGTAATACGCACCCTGTTGGGCGTAATCGTATCCCCGCATCCGGATGGTATGGCGTTTCGGTAATTCGCGGGCCATACACGAATATCGGCATCATCCACCGAACCGATCCCTTTCCCAATTACTCCCGTTCCCGCGCGAGTGGTAGCACTCGAACGCTTGATCGATCGCACAATTCGTAGGCACGAGCGTCCCTTTCACCCCACCAAGTGAGTCAACCCATTGTTCACGCCTTCATAAAGGTCGCGCACCCGGTGGGTTTCGCACAGCTGGCGGAACCGCTCGCGTATGGGCTTGAAGCCGTCATGGAAAGGGCAGGGGTGACTGTCGCTGCACTGGCTCAGGCCTAGGCCGCATTGCTTAAAAACATCCTCCCCGTCCATCATGTGTACGATGCGGATCACCGGCAGGTCCGCCTGTTGAGGAGTGAGGTAGAATCCGCCACGCGGTCCTTTTATGCTGCAGATCAGCTCCGCCCTCACCAGCTTTTGCAGCAGCTTGCCCACGGTGTGTTCGTTCTCACCGATGAACACGGCCACCTCTTTCAGGCTCATCCGTTCCCCGGAAGAGAGCTTCGAGCCGAGGAAGACCACGGCCTTGATGGCGGCTTTGCAGCTGAGGCTGAGCATCGTTCAATATCCGTTAAGGAATAGGCGCCCGGCCTCGGTGATCTTCTCTTGGCTCCAGTGCGGTTCGAAGGTGATGTTCACCGTCACCTCATAGCCGGGGAACGACATCTTCAAGGCTTCCGTGGTGTTGGCCTGGATGGACTCGCCCATGGGGCAGAACTCCGTGGTGAAGGTCATGGTGCAGGCCACCTTCCGCTCGTCATTCTCCCCGAACTCCAGCCTGTATACCAGGCCCAGATCCACGATGTTCAAGCCGATCTCCGGGTCGTCCACGAACCGCAATGCTTCACAGGCGATATCGCACTTTTCCTCGTTGTTGGTCTCGATGTTCATTTTCTGAAAGGCTTGTGGTTCACCAAACGCAGGACATTCCAATTGTAAAGCACTGCGGTGGCCAGCAGCGCAACGCTGCCGATCGTTAGCAGGATCGGGGCAGCGAAGAGGATGCCGCAGCCGAATAGGATAAAGCCCAGCAGATAGGCCAGCGCCATGGCCCGGTACACCGGTTCGCTGAACAGTTCTTTAGGACTGGGCATCTTGCCCAGTGAGGCGCGGTGGCGGTACACCTTATTCCACACGATGAAGGGCAGGGTCTTGAATGTCATCCCCAAGATGATGGCCGTAAGCCAGCCGAAGAAGATGGTGAAACCGTAGAGCAGCACCACGTTGGTCTGCATGTCGGTATACGTCAGCAGCACGCCGATCAGCGCCAGCAGCACCAGTGTTGGCAGCAGCAGCAAGGCTACAGCCAGCAGCGATATCTTCATTTGGTCGTCCACCTTCTTCCGGATGCGCTGGGTGTAAGCCTGCCTGCAGTAGTAGGCGAAGAGCAGCAGCGCAAGTAGCACCATGCCCGCGGGTATGAAGCTGAGGCCAGGGGCCGCATGAAAGAGGAACAGCAAGCCATACAGCACCAGCCCCGTGTTCACCAGTGCGAACACCGCCCACAGCAGGCGGGGGGCGCTGTATTTGGAGATCAGGAACATGGGGATCAGCCGTGAACCCACGCCCAATACCAGCAGCAGGAACCAGCCAACCAGGCCAAGGTGGGCGTGCAGGGGGAGATAGGACAGGGAGTTCTCCGGGAACACGGAAAACGTGAAGTTGAAGAGCAGCGACAGCCCGAGCGACACGGTGAGCAGCAGCCAGATGGAGGCAGTGAGCACGAACATAGCGTGGACGTTCTTCCGCTTGCTATGGGAAATGCTGAGGATGATGTTGGCGATGTAGGCGAGCACAGCGCCTGTCACCAACGAGCCGCCCAATTGAGCCACCACGCCCAAGTTGAACGTGTAGAAGCCGTACACCAACAACGGGATACCCATAGCGGCCAGGCCGAAGGACAGATGGCCAAGCTTGTTACTGTAAAGGTCGCTTTCGATCAGCACCGGCAGCAACTGGTGGCTGGCACCCAAGATGATCATGGTGGCCCAGCCCAGTGCCATCACGTGGGTGATGGCCAAGATGTGCGGCTGGAAATAATGGCCGGTGAAGGCGCCGCCGGAGGTGAGCAGCAGAACGGTGGCCACCAAGAATGAGATCGCCGCATAGACATAGAATGGGATCACCACCTTGTAGGAGGTGGTGCGGGCCACGGGGCTGCTCAGGGCTGGACCGAACATTCAGGGTTTGAAGATGAACAGCTTCACGTTGCCCTCGCTGATCTCCTTGGCGCGGTATTCGAATTTCCGCTCCTCCAGTTCGGGCAGTAGGAACACGGGGATCCGCTTGTGGTCCACGTAGAGCGCTTGTCCTGCGGGAAGTTTATCCAGTTCGTCCAGAATGGTGAGCATGGGCAAGGGCATCTCCAAGTGGCGCACGTCGATGGTAGTGGTATGGCCCTCGTACTTCTTCACACAGGCCTCGAAGTCGTCGTCATTGCCCTTCACCGTGGCGTCGGGGATGGTGCTGGCGTCCGACTTGAAGAACCACGTGTGGTAGGTATTTCCGTCGATCACTTCCGAGTAGCTCTTGAAGCCTTGTTTCTCCAACAGCAGGATCAGCGGGATGGGCTCAAAGTCGTTGATGATCTTCAATGTTTGCCGGGGTTCCAAGGCCTTCACCTTTCCGAGGATCAGGCTGAAGGGGTCCTTGCCTTCCTTGAGGATGGGCCGCACGTCCAGCTCCAGCACGCTTTCCGGCGTGATGTTCTTCATGAAGTCCGGCATGGGTGTGCGAGTTCCGGTTTCCTCCGCGGTCTCCGCCTTGTCGATGACGAAGCCCAGCGGCTCCAGCTTTTCAAAGAAGGCCTCCGGCGTTACGCCGCCGATCTTGCTGGCCATGCGGATGGTAGTGCGCGAGGCCATCAGTTTGCGCAGCAGCGGGTTCCGCAGCTTGGTGAACTTGGGTGCGATGCTGATGATGGCCTCCAAGGCCGCCGGGTCCTCGCGCAACAGCGCGGAGATCTTGGTATTGGCGTTGATCGTGATCATGGGTGTTCAATGAACCATGGATGGAACGGGATGCAAGGGACAGCCTACTTGCCTTTAGAGTGGCTCACCGCGCTCCTGTGTTGACCGAGGCGTATCGATGGTCTTTCCGGATGCGCCCAAACTTCGCTATTCCTGCCGCGCCTTTCCAACGGGACTGCTGGAGTGACGAAGAAAAGGCGGAGCCGGCATTCCCAAGTTGTCCGCTTGGTTCCGCCGGCCCCGCTTTCCGTTATCATCAGGTCCGCCGTTCCCTTATTTGAACGACTTCTCCAGTTCCGTAGCCTTGGGGAAGAGGATGTTGTTTTCCAGATGGATGTGTACGTGCGTGTCGTCCTCCAACTCGTGCAACATGCGGTAGAGCAGCGTGTAGCTGGCGCACGCATCGCTCGGTAGGGTATAGCCTTTGGTGATCTCTGCGATCTCGTCCAGCTTCCCACCTACGGACACATGCTCTTTCATCAACGCGTCCAAGTTGTCCTTGAACCGGCCCATGGTGCTGGCGGGCAACGGCTGCCCGCTGTTCTTGGCGGCCACCAATTGCTTGATGTAGACGAACATGTTGCGCTCCTCCTCGGGCAGGTGTGCGTTGAATTCCGCGGTCACCTCGTCCACCAAGCGGCGCACTTGATGCAGCTCAGGGTGGTTATTCGCGTGTACCTGCTCCACTTTGGCCGCATATTTCTGCACATCGGGCAGGTTCTTGCGCAGGTAAGCGTGGTGGGTGTTCACAATGAAGTCCGCCAGAAAGTCCACTCCCCAATCGTTGTAGGCTAAGGCTGTCGAGGTGGTCGCCTTGTTATCCGCGCGCAGTTCCTGTTCCACCCGGGTCACGTCCAAACCTTTGGCGGCGCAGGCTTCCCGCAAGGAGAGGTGGCCGTTGCAGCAGAAATCTAGGCCGTACTTCTTGAAGACCTCCGCCTTCCCGAAGTCCTTGGTCACGATGTCCGCCAGTGTTTCGGCCCCTTGGCCAGTGGCGCGCTTAGTGATCTTTATTCTCCACCATGCAGGGCCTTGCTCCAAGTATTCCCAAGTGAAGACATCGCCCATCTCGCCCTGCATCTGGTAGTAGAGCGGCTTGGGGTCGTGGTCGTTGTGGATGGTGAGGCTCTCACCTTCCTTCAAGGCATGGTAGCGCGTGAAGATGGTGGAGTGCTTTTCCCGTGGCGCCAGCTTGGTGACGTCCAAGATGTTTTCGCCAGTGGCATTCTTCTCCTCAATGCGTTTGGTGATCTTCACCTTCCACCAGTCGGGGCCTTGCTCCAGGTACTCCCAGCTGTAGGCAGGGCCGTACTCGGCTTCCAGGTGGTAGCGTAGCGGCTTGGGGTCGTGGTCGTTGTGGATGGTGAAGCTCTCTCCATCCTGTAACGCGTCAATGCGCTCGAAAATGGTGGAGTGCTTGATGGCAGGTGGCAGCTTGGTAACGTCCAGGATGTTCCTGCCCGCATCGTTGTTGCGAGGCGCTTGCTTGGTCAGCTTCACCTTCCATGAGACGGGGCCTTTTTCCAAGTATTCCCAGCCAATGGTGTCCTGATGGGTGTGCCCCAATTGAAGGCGTAGTGGGGCAGGGTCGTGATCGACGTGGAGGATGAGGCTATCACCGTCCTTCAGTTCGGCGATGCGTGCGAAGATGGTGGAGTGCTTCATCGGCGGTGCCAGCTGGGCCACGTCCAGGATGTTTTCGGTTGTAGTTTCCATGGTTCTGCTTTGTGATCAAGTAACGTGTGCAAAGGTAAGAAGTAGTCATCAATAAAAGTATCGTAATGCTTTTATTGGGACATATCGCGCGGGACCAATTGAAGTCTTGGATCGCAGAGCGCGGCGACGGGGTGTTGGGCGTATAAGCTGCCTAGATGCAGCAAGCCCTGCATCGGACGCTCGCGATAGCTTTGGGCGCTCACTTCCGCACCTTCCCGCAGTTCCTCCGCTTTGGCACGTTATTCAGAGCAAACGAAAACGGCCATCTCCATTCCTGCCACCACTTTATGTTGAATCGGATCCTTCCTACGCTTTTCCTATTGGCGGTTGCAGCTGTTTCCCAGGCCCAACTGTACCACACCATTCCATTCGAACCGCTGGATTATTCGGACACCTTGCGTGCGGGCGAGCTGGACCAGTTGCGCACGCACTACGAGCTGATCATGCCGGATGGCACCTATCATCCACTGCCCGATACCGTTGATGCCAACGATGGGTTGATACTGATCTCGGAACAGCAAGGGATGTTGTTCGATCATCTGGTATACGAGGAAGGCCAGCGCTACTGGAGCCATGGCCCAGTGTCCCGTTCGGCGGATGGTCGTTACTTTCTGGTGTCCATTCGGCAAACCAACTTCAGCCGTGGGCAGGAAACCGCTGGCGATGAACTGTGGGTCATCGATCCGCGGAACGCAACGGTTGCCAAGGTCGAGAGCTATTCCTACAACTTCGAGTGGACCATTGACCCGGACACTGAAGAACAGACGGACAGTAAGGCCTCCTCGATCACTCAGGCCTTGCTACAAGGCAAGGAACTGACGTTGCTGAACAGCTGCGCGGAGCAGTCGATGAGCTTTCCCTGCGCAGACCCCGGCGGCGTGTATGTGATCGGCAATCGCGCACTCACGCGGACGCAGGACTACGACCCGGACCGCTTGTGCATGGTGCCGATCCGGTATGCAGGCCCGATCGCCACCGGCATGTGGTTGGATGATGTGACGCGCATCCATCCATACGGGAGTATCTGGACCGCCGCCCAATTGGATTACGGCCTCGAGCCTTCCTATCAGAATGACTCCGGCCTCGTGGTGACCGATGGAAACAACCCGATGTGTTTCGTTCGCATGCGTGAGGGAGCGCAGAAGGAACGGATCAAGGATATCGTTGCCATCTCACCGACCTACATCGTCGGCGGGGTGCATACCGGGAACACGTGGGCTGAACTGCTGCAACACTATCCGAAGCTCGTCCTGCGGATCGATCCCATCAGTGGCTGGGAGATCGCGGATATAGAAGAGCCAGCCATGCGTGTCACCTTCAAGACAAACGAGAAGGACCGCGTGGGGCGCTACACCACCGACAAGGCTACGGGGCATTCCGTATTCCAAGGGATCGCAAAGCCTGCCGCCACCATCGACTTGATCACTGTATACACACCATGATGGATCGCCTTCTCCTACTGGCCGCGCTCCTTCTGATGGGCAATGGGTCGTATGCCGCACCAGCGATCCCGCAAGCGGAACCGACCATCGACACCGCTGCTATTATCATGATGGCACCGGACGGCTATGTGGGCACCTGCTTCGACTCCACGAAATTCCGCGTCGCGCGGCCGGATACGCTATTCCCTGCGCGCTTCAGTGGCGGCCGCACAAGTGGCCTGGTGAAGCTCACTGCCGCGGATCGCCCCGCTTATCTGCAAGGCTACAGTGCGCAGTTCACCGCCTCGGAACTCTACTTCTTCGCTGTTCTTCTGTGTGATGGCGGGCGGCGCGAGATCACCATTCTCAGTACACAGAACGATGATAACGATCTGCTGTGGCTGAGTTATGATCAAGAGAACCGGTTGAACGGGATGGATACGCTGATCTCGAGCTACGGTGATGGCCAGGTCACCACGCAGGAATACGCCTACTGGGAACCTTGGGGCAATTTCACCATTGCAAAGACCACCGAGGAGACCTACCGCGATGGGAACGATACGATGGCCTACCTGGTGGACACCTTGCTCTACGAAAAGCGGCTGGTGGGTATCATGTACATCCCGGACGAGGGCGGCGAACCTGTGGAACAGTATGAACTTGAACGCGTGCCGCTGGACCTTACCCGGCATTGGATGACGAAGTACCCTACGGAAGAGCCCGCGAAAGAGCAGCGCTACTCCCTACGTTCCGTGATGCCTCCGCGCAAGCATGCGTTTCGGACCGCCATCGGCGACCTGAACGGCGATCATGTTGACGACTATGTATTTGCCTTGGAAGATGACACCATCCAGGATCCGGATGATAACATCCGCGATCTGCAGATCGTGTTCACCACATACAGCGGATTTCAACAGAAGCTCTACCTCCCCGCCTTCTTCCCCGGCCGGTCCGCCGGCGGCTTCTTCGACCCCATTGGCGAAGACTGCTGCAGCGGTATATCCATCAGTGGCGACACCTTGATCGTGGCGCTCTTCGGGGGTAGCGCGTGGCAATGGCAGACGCGGCACTACTACCGGTACTCCGAGGCCAAGGGCACGTTCTTCCTGGTCAAGGAGGAGTCACGCAGCTTCCACAGCCCCAGTGTGGACACGATGGATGAAGAACTGGCGGACCTGGAACAGTTGAAGAAGGACGGTACCAAGCTGGACGCAGAACAGCAGCAGCGGCTTACCGAGTTGCGGAAGATGGTCGCGGACTATGAATGGGCCGTGGTAACGCACCCTATGGGGGAATTGCCGATACAGGTCGATAAGTAAGTGGAGCTTCACTCCACCTTCACCAAAGATCGCGTAGCACTCCCTTCATTGGTGGTGAACCGCAACTGGTACACACCGGCTGCCAGAACCGAAGCATCGAAGTTCCAAGAATGCATGCCCGGCGAAGCCCTTTCTTGAATGGGCGTCCTCAGCAATTGGCCTGCCGCATTCCATATCTCCAGCCTCACCTTGCCTGCGGCCTTCAACTCGCACTGGATGCTCACGAAGTGCTCGGTAGGGTTGGGGAAGACCGATAGAGCAATAGCGGCGTGCAACTCGGAAATGCCGGACGGGTCCGGACCGAGCTTCACTACCCAAGCGTCCTTGTCACCATGATGGCCGCTTACGTCTCCATCGTTGGAGTAGGATTCACCCGCAACAAGAAATCCATTGTCGTTTGTCAATCGGATGGAATAGAAGGAGTCACCAAGTGAACCCCCCATGGTCTTTTCCCAGAGCATGTTGCCGAGACTATCCAGCTTTACGACCCATCCGTCAAAATTGCCATGGTTGAACGAAACGTCCCCGTCCACGGAGTTGGTATACCCGGCTACGATGAAGCCACCATCATTGGTCCGTTCAACGGAACTGCCAGCATCGATACCTGAGCCGCCAAGTGCTTTTTGCCACAGCAAGTCGCCTCCTTCATCCAATTTTACCACCCACATGTCCGATTCTCCATGTGTGCCGGTGACGTCCCCATCTGCTGATTCCGTCCAGCCGGTTAATATGTATCCTCCATCTTCAGATTGGATCACTGAAAGCAGGTAGTCATCGCCGGATCCACCCAGCGCTTTTTGCCATTGTAGATCCCCGACACTGTCCACCTTCACCACCCAGCCATCCCCGGTAAAACTACCTGGGTGGAAACCTGTCACATCCCCATCATCAGACAATGTATATCCGGCCAGAATACTACCTCCATCCGCAGTGAGGCTTAACGCAAATGGTGCATCGGTATCTGATCCGCCAAAAGATCGCTGCCACAAGAGCTCACCACTGCTATCCAATTTGGCCAGCCAGAAATCCGCATACCCATGATTCCCTTCAATGTCGCCATCATTCGTGCTTGCCTCGGCGAGCAACAGGAAGCCTCCATCGGTAGTTTGCTGGATCCCGCTCCCAGTATCACTAGTCGAGCTGCCGAATCTCATTTGCCAGATCAAGTTGCCCAGATCATCGATGCGTATCACCCAAATATCAGAGAAGTTACCGCCGTCAAGTCCCCCCACATCACCATCATGAGAGGTGGTGCCACCTGTGATCACGAATCCTCCGCCCATTACCGGGGCTACTGATGTGGCATGGTCATATCCCGAACCTCCATACATCCGTTGCCATTGAACATCCCCATTGTAGTCCTGTTTCACAACCCAGAAGTCATTGTATCCATGGTTCCCGGAAGCATCTCCGTTGTTGGATTGAGAATCACCAACGATGAGGGAACCGCCATCCGGGGTGGTAAGAATGTCTCTCGCAAGTTCTGCAGCTGACCCTCCCAATGAACGTTGCCATTCAATCACGGGCGTGGTTTGGGCAAGGATGGTAGAGGCGAAGACCAGTGCAAGGGAGGTAAGGAGCAACTTGAACATGGGTGTGAGGTTTTCTAAGTTCAACCGGTTTAACTGGGAGCAATGCCTTAGAACCGCATGCGACCGCACCAACATATCCTTAAGCTTCAAAAGTAGGTTTCCGGAGATGCTATTGGAATTGAAGAACCCCATGGTGATCGATCGACTACTTGTTGGATGCCGAACGGCTTGCCTGCATTGTCCTACAGGCAAGCCGTCTTTCGGGATCCCGTTCGCAAAGCCGGTATTTATTCCACGGTGAAGTTACGCGAGCTAGTGGAGCCGTCCCCATATTGGAAGACGGCATGGTAGATGCCCGAAGGCCATTGCTGGTCCATCTTCACCACGTGTTTGTTCTTACCCGGCAGTTCGAAATCCAGGTGCTCGCTGTAATAGGGTTTGCCCATGTTGTCCACGATCGTCATGTCGATCTGCATCGGAACTTGTAGGTCGAAGTCCACCGCGAAGTACGTGTCCTTGACCGGGACCGGATAGATGTTCACGTTGATGAAGTCGGCAAAATCCGCACTGATGACCTTAGGTTGGTCGAAATCCTCAAAGTGCCGCACCATCTGTCCGTTGTTCATTACGATCAAGAATTCGTACAGACCTGGTTTGAGCTCGGTCTTCTGTACTTCTACCAGTTTAGGGTCTTTCTCATTGGGGACTTGAACATCGATCACCGTGGACTCATTTTCACAGAACCAATGATTGACCAGCACCTCGGAGATCACGCCTCCGCCTCCGCCTCCGCCTCCTGGCCCTCCCGTGTTTCCCACATTCCCGATGCAATCGAGTACGGCATTCACCCAGTTGAACAAGTTCCCGTCGCTGCCCACTTGGATGTTGTGGCAACTTTCAAAAGGGTCACTTCCATCCGGGTCCAAGCTCCCGATCCCGTCCGTGGACGGTAAACCGGAACAGGTCAAAAAATTGTAGAAGTTGTGGTCGACCATATCAACTTGGACATCGTCAGAGGAATTGTAAAGTTCCTGCAGGATGTCGCAGATATCACCTTCGGCGCTATATGGGCCCGCGCTTGCGCTGATCACCCGATAGGCGCCACGGTCCTTCCGGACGCCCCACACCGGAGTATGAGCAGGCAGTGCGTAGCCCGTCCAGCCCAAAGCACCAATGGGTGAACCGCCAGTGCCCCCAGCCAAATTCGCATCCAATCGAACTACTTCTGTTTGGTTGTGTAGTGAGCCCCACTCAGACCATTCGTACGCCCCAAGTCCGAAATCTCCGGGAGGATGAGCCTGCCCCCATGTTTGCCATTGCGACTGCGGAACAAAGAAGTAGTAGTACCCAAATGCATTGGCAGCATCATTGAGCTGGATATCGACGTTGCCTGTGGTGTTGCTTTGGTAAGCGTTAAGGGTCCATGCCGAAGTGGCCCCGACACAGCTTTTGCTACAGAGCCAATCACCTCCACCGCCTCCACCTCCGATCACGTCATATGCAGCGTCGACCACTGTGCCGCCTGTACTGTTCTCCGCAAGCAGGTGATAGTAGGCGTGTTCGCCTTCTTCAAGACCCTCCAACTTGCTCCGGTCCACCTTTCCGTAGTTGCCGTCGGTGATCGAGAAGGATTGGAGCGTTCTTTTGCTCATGCTGCCATCGCTGTTCGGCTTGGCGGCAATGATGTCCACATCGATCTGGGACACCTCCAGATCTCGGCATTTTTGTAAGTCCTTGATGAAGTAGCCGTTGGACATGTAGGGATCGCACGCGAGTACCTTAGGGTAATCCTCTTGTGCGTAAGCTGTGCTCAGGAGCACTGTTCCAAAGATCAGTAATGCGTTTCTCATTGGGTTTTGGGGTTAGGTTTATGAATCGTACGAGGCCTAATCAACTTGCTCTTGATAGGGCAAAACAATAGGCGCTTCATGGGTGGTCGGAACGGTTTCACAAGCGGTAGTATCCATTTCACGGTTGGTCGCTTGTCGAAATGGCTTGAACAATGACCTCAGAGTAGTTGCGATATGGTTATTATCCATGTGAGGAAAAAATCTATATTGCTCTGCAGATCAGATATGGGTAGGGATCGTGCTTGATGAAGAGGATGGCGGGATCCGAGGGTTGAATACTTACTCTTCGTTTTTTAATTAGTGCATAACCTATTGATCGTCAGATGGCTGGGGGGGGGGGGGGGGGGGGGGGGGGGGGGGGGGGGGGGGGGGG
>JBBSUV010000040.1:0-34861 GCA_038234075.1 Flavobacteriales bacterium
CGGACCTGGCCATATTTGTTGATAACCCGACCATCACACCAAGAGCAGTTTTTTTGTTCATGACCTTTGAATCGACCCTAACCTAAGCCAGGCAAGGCATACCGAAGGTTGCGCCATTCGTTTTGTCCATTAACCCAAAAATTGACATAACCCAACAAAGCACACCAATTACGAGACTCTGTAACACCACACTACAGCTAACAACGGCTATACGCAACCGCCCACGCACAGGCCAACGCTCCGGTTGCGCATAGCCAGAACGTTGAACGCTATTCCGCCAAAGCGCAGAACAGCGTTCAACTCGGAATGACCAAGCTGTTCAAGGAGCTCGTGCAATCCCAAGCCCGCTGCGGTGTTGATCAACTCCGCCCCCACTCCGCCCAGCTCGTGGCGGTCTCTTGCAGGCGCACCCCATAGAGCGCGTCCTTAACCGGTAAGGCCATCTGCAGGCGCTCCACAATGTCCAAGAGCACATTCTCGCAGCTGGGCTGCCAGGGTGTGAAGCGCGTCCGGCCGAAGAGCTCGTGGCCGGAATTGGCTTGGTCGCGATCGCTCTCGTGCAGCACCAAGGCATGGTCGTAATGATCCACCACGGCCGTGTTCACCAGCTTCTTCAGTTCTGAGAAGTCGATCACCATCCCGTTCTTCGGATGGTTCTCTTCCTGGCGTGGCTGGCCGATCAGGGTAACGTCCAGCACGTAGGAATGCCCATGGATGTTCGCACAGAGGCCGTCGTGGCAACGGAGCGCATGGGCCATTTCGAAGTGGAAGCGCTTGGTAACGCGGACAAGTTTATTGGAGGTCATTTCAAGGTCTCGAAGTGTGCGGTGAAGTGACGCAGGAATTTCGGTTCCTTCACTATCCGCATCCCCTTCACGCCTTCGCGTTCCTTCATGATGAACTCGAACGTTTCCGCTACGTACTCGATGTGGCTCTGGGTATATACGCGGCGTGGGATGGCCAAGCGAACCAGTTCCATGCGCGAAGGATTCAATGTGCCATCCTCCGCATAGGTGCCGAACATCACCGAGCCGATCTCCACGCTGCGCACGCCTCCCAAACGGAATAGCTCACTTACCAGAGCCTGCCCGGGGTAT
Organism: Flavobacteriales bacterium; assembly: GCA_038234075.1. Lineage (GTDB taxonomy): Bacteria > Bacteroidota > Bacteroidia > Flavobacteriales_F > PHOS-HE28 > PHOS-HE28. Next base: position 1,098 of record JBBSUV010000040.1, read on the forward strand.
TGCGATGGCGGGATGTGCGGATAGAGCTTCTTCGCATCGATGTATACCGCGTGCCCGCCGATGGGCAGCATCAGCGGCACACCGAGCTTGTGCAATTGTTCACCCAAGAAGGTCGTGCTCCGGATGCGGTAATTCAAATAATGGGGATCGAAGACCTCCTGCAGCCCGATGGCGATGGCTTCCATGTCGCGACCGGCCAAGCCTCCATACGTGGTGAAGCCCTCGGTGATGATGAGCAGGTTGATGCAGGCCTCGGCCAGCGCAGCATCGCGGAAGGACAGGAAGCCGCCGATGTTGGCAAAGGCGTCCTTCTTGGCGCTCATCACGGCGCCGTCGGCCAAGGCGAACATCCGCTGCGCGATCTCTCGGTACGTCAGACCTTCCATACCGTCCTCGCGGTGCTTCACGAACCAGCTGTTCTCCGCGATGCGGCAGCAATCCAGCATCAGGAGCACGCCGTGGCGTTTGCAGATGGCGGAGACGCCTTCGGCATTGGCCAAGCTTACCGGTTGGCCGCCTCCACTGTTGTTGGTCACGGTAAGGATCACCGCACCCACATGTCCTTTATGCAGCTTCAGCAAGCGGTCCAGCTCGCCCACGTCCATGTTCCCCTTGAAAGGATGCTGCAAGGCCGTGTCCTGTCCTTCAGGGATCGGGATGTCGATAGCTGTAGCCCCGCTGAACTCGATGTTGGCACGGGTGGTATCGAAGTGGGTGTTGCTGATGAAGATCTTGCCTACACCGCCAAGATGCCCGTAGATGATGCGCTCCGCAGCGCGCCCTTGGTGCGTGGGCAGCACATGCTGCATGCCGGTGAGGTCCTGCACCTCCTTTTCCATGCGCACCCAGGAACGTGAGCCCGCATAGGCCTCGTCGCCTTCCATGATGCCCGCCCATTGGTGCGCGCTCATGGCGCTGGTGCCACTGTCGGTCATCAGGTCGATGATGACATCCCGCGAACGCAGCAGGAACGGATTGTAATGCGCCTCCTTCAGCAGTTCCACCCGTTCAGCCTCGGTACTGAGGCCGATGGGTTCCACGCTCTTGATGCGGAAAGGCTCGATGATGGTCTTGTGTTCCATTTTTTGATCTTGAGTTGAACCACGGATGAACACGGATCGACACGGATAAAGCCGTTGCCGCTGCCGCCTTGGGTTCTTTAATTCATTGATGTATCAGCATGTCACCTCCGCGGCTAGGATCCGAAGTCGTAGGCAATGCACCCGGATCTCATTGTGTCCTTAGCGTCCTTCGCGGTACGGCCCATGGGGTTCTCTCCTCAAAGCTTCTCGAAAGTGGCTTGGAAGAATCGCAGGTACTTCGGCTCATAGACCATCTTTAAGCCCGTGATCTTCTCACGCTGCTCGTAGACGTTGATCACCGATGCAGCGATGACGTCCATGTGGGCCTGAGTGTAAACGCGCCGGGGGATGGTGAGGCGCACCATCTCGAGTTCCGGCAGGTAGTCCTCCCCGGTATCCTTGTCGCGTCCAGCGCTCACGATGCCACGCTCCATGCTACGAACGCCGGCATCCAGATAAAGCTCTGCGGCCAAAGTCTGCGCAGGGAAAGAGGTTTGCGGGATGTGCGGCAGGAAAGCCTTCGCATCGAGGAAAACACCATGGGTGCCGATGGGCTTCACGATAGGTATCCCAGCGTCCAGCAGCAGGTTGCCGAGGTAGAAGACTTGACCGACACGTGCACGGATATGGTCCTCGTCCACGGACTCGGAAATGCCGATCGCCATGGCCTCCATGTCGCGACCGGCCAAGCCGCCGTAGGTATGCAGGCCTTCATAGATCACCACTTGGTTGCGTGCTTCCTCATAGACATCCCATTCGTTGGTGGCGAGGAATCCGCCGATGTTCACCAAAGCATCCTTCTTGGCGCTCATGGTGGCACCGTCCGTGAGTGAGCAGAGCTCCAGCACGATATCCGCGGTGGACCGATGGCTTTGGCCCTTCTCCAGCAACTTGATCATGTAGGCGTTCTCGGCCACACGCGTCATGTCGTGGATGATGCGGATCTTGTACTTGTTGGTCAGCTCGCGCACAGCTTTCATGTTCGCCAGCGAGATCGGTTGCCCGCCCGCCATGTTCACCGTGGTGGCGATGCTGACATAAGGGATCTTCTCCGCACCGTGCTCCTTGATCAACGCCTCGAGCTTCTCCAGGTCCACATTGCCCTTGAAGGGATACGTGTCATTGGGGTCGTGGGCCTCGTCCACGATGATGTCCGCGAAGGTGCCGCCGGAAAGTTCCTGGTGCAGCCGCGTGGTGGTGAAGTACATGTTGCCGGGGATGATGTCGCCGGGCTTGATGAGGATGCGCGAGATCAGGTTCTCCGCGCCGCGTCCTTGGTGCGTGGGGATCACATGCTTGTAACCGTAGTAGCGTTGCACGGCCGCTTCCAAGTGATAGAAATTCCGGCTGCCTGCGTAGGCCTCATCGCCCATCATCATACCCGCCCATTGGCGGTCGCTCATGGCGCTGGTACCGCTGTCGGTGAGCAGGTCAATGTATACGTCCTCGGACTTCAAGAGGAAGGTGTTGTAGCCCGCTTCTTCCAAGGCTTTCTGGCGGTGCTCGCGGGTGGTCATGGCCAAAGGCTCCACCATTTTGATCTTGTAGGGTTCAGCCCAAGGTGTATGCTTTTCTGTCATCGCATGAAATGGTTGATCTGTGTTATTACCGTCACTTCCCCAGGTCCAAAAAGGCCTCAGCGTGGAGTGACAAATTGTAGCATCGTGCTCGATGGCGAGCGTATGTATGTAGCTGCCGTTGATAGGCGGTGCCAAATTCCGCATACCGGCCGGATGTGAATATGACCCTTGTCATTTCAGTTGGGATCACCAGCGCTCTTCATAAAGGTGCCCACAAAGCACCTCTGACGGCTACGTCGCATTCATGACAAAGACCCGCATGCACGACCTTTGGCATCAAACCAACACGTACGTAATGACACCGATGAACGGCAGGCAGTTGTCCGTGTTCCTGGAACAAGCCCGGTCAATAGCAACAGTGCGAGCATGATAGACATCACACATAAGGCCAGCACCTTGCGGGAGGCCACCGCCCAAGCCATCGTGCGGACCAGCGCCGAAGCGACGATCGAGGCCATCCGGAACAGGACCGTCCCCAAGGGCGACGTCTTCGAAATGGGCAAGGCCGCCGGACTCCTGGGTGTGAAGAAAACCGCGGATCTGCTGCCGGACTGCCATCCGATGCCGATCGAATGTGCCCGGGTGGAATACAGGATCGACGGGCTCGACGTGATCATCACCATGTATGTAAAGACCATCTACAAGACCGGCGTGGAAGTGGAGGCGATGCACGGCGCCTCGGTGGTGGCGCTCACCCTGTACGACATGCTCAAGCCGATCGACAAGGGCATTGAGATCCACAGCATCAAGCTACTGGAGAAGAAGGGTGGAAAGAGCGACTACACCGACCGCTTCCGGCGCGACCTCAAGGCCATGGTGGTGGTCTGCTCGGACACTATCGCTGCGGGTAAGAAGGAGGACCGTGCGGGAAAGGCGATCGTGGCGAAACTGGAACAGAGCGCTGTGGCGATCGCGCAATATGCGGTGATCCCCGATGAGGTGGAACAGATACAGGCCAAGGTGAAAGAGGCGGTGGCGCAAGGCACGGACATGATCATCTTCACCGGTGGCACCGGGCTTTCCGTACGCGATGTGACGCCGGAAGCGCTCAAGCCATTGATCGAACGCGAGATCCCCGGCGTCAGCGAAGCGATCCGCGCATATGGCCAGCAGCGCACACCGTATTCCATGCTCTCACGCTGTGTCTCCGGCGTGGTCGGTGGCACGCTCGTGCTTGCGTTGCCGGGCTCCACACGCGGAGCGCAGGAATCCATGGACGCGGTGTTCCCCCACCTGCTCCATGTCTTCAACATCCTCAGAGGAGAACGCCACGAGTGAGCCGATCTTCCTACACGAGCCAGAACGGTTCAAGCTGAACGACGAAGCCGTTGGGGCGCGCCGATCTTACACTCCAAAGAGTCCTATAGCAAGAAGTCTCGCGATCGGGAAGCACCTTGCATTTCCCGTGATGTACCAGCTCAGGCCCGAACGGGGACCGGCACGGGCACAGGCATGGGAGCGATGATCGCCCGAAGTTCCCTGGCGTGCTTCTTCAAGTCCGCAGCGAAGCCTTCCATGTTCGACAAGCCGCGCTGGCGGAGTGTTGGAACGAGATCCTCGTAGTACTTGATCCCGTTCAGCATGTTGGCCTTGAAGGTCTCGATGTAGCGACGCTGCTTCTCGGTGATGTCGTGTTTCACCTGATCGAATTCGCGCTTGAGGTATTCCACATAGAGCTTCATCTCGTTGATGAACATGTTGGCACGGTCATTCTCGTTGAGCAAGGAGATCCGACCGTAGATGTGGTCCACCATGGTCCTGAGTGAAACGACCTTGGAGAAGTAAGCGAGGTTCGGACCGGGGCAGATGGTCACGGCCTCCAGCTTGTGTGCAGGTGTCATGTGACCCTTGATCAGCACGCTGGCGCCAAGGCCTTCGCAGAGGCAATCCTTCTCAGTGATACGCGCCGCAGCTATCGCATAGCTCAAGGGGTCGAGGTCCTGCGCCTTCAGCTGCTTCAGCTTCAGGTCCTGGTATTGGCGCGAGGAGGTGCAGATCGGGATCTCGGTGAACTCGGTGTTCGTGCTGAGGAACTTCTTGTAGCAAGGGCTACCGGGTCTTTCCTTGGCGATACGGGCTTTGCGCTGGATCTCCGCGGTGCTGGGGCGGAAATTGTGGAAGGGAATACCGAGGGGTGAGGCCCAGCTCATGTAGTAGTCCTCCTTCTTCGCCACGGTGATCTGCTTCAGGGTCGTGTCGTCCACGTTGGTGGCCTCGGGCACTAGCAGGAAGGGGCTACCCCATCCGGTGCCATCGACGCCGTATTGATGGCGCAGGAACTCGTCCTCTTTCACAGTACCGATGCCGCCTTGCACGGTGACGCGGATGGTAGTGGACGGATGCAATAGCGGACGGCCGGCTTCCAGCAGTGCCTGGTTGCACATCGCGGATAATTCCGCCACCAAGTCGGCACGCTTTTCTTTGAACTCTTCCAGGATCGGGCCCATCAGCACACCATCGGTAGCGAAGGCATGGCCGCCGCAGTTCAGGCCGGACTCGATGCGGAACTCAGACACCCAGATGCCCTTCTTCGCAAGGATCTTTCCTTGGATCAAGGCTGAACGCAGATCGCTCACTTTCAGGGTGATCTTCTTACGGATCACACCTTCGGCATCAGGGAAGAAATCCGAGAAGGTGGGGATATAGCTGAAGATGCGTGGGTTGTAGCCCGCACTGATGACGATGGAGGAACTCAGCGAGCTCAATGCAAAGCCACGGAACGCCGCCATGCCTTCGGCATATTCCACAGGAAATGCGGTGCCGTCCTTGGCATGGACCGTGCGGTCGATCTTGGCCATGATGTTCACGTCGATGGAGCCCGGAGTGATCGCTGCGCGCAGCTCAACCTCGGCTTGATGGCGGCTATCGCCCTCTGGCATGGCCTTCATTGCCATGTATTTCGCCCGTAACGGATGCTCATCGGCGAGCAGCAGGAAGTACTTCTCAATGTCGGACCCTTCGGTGAAGGCCTCGGCACGTAGGATCTCGGTGTTCCGCTCCACGATGAGCTTCACCAGGTCCAAGTATGCGGTGATGCGCTGGGCGCGGTGGTCGATCTCCTTGAGCGGGATCTCGGTGTAAGGTTCCCCTGCGTTCTTGCAATGGAACTCGCGCATACGTTCTACAAGCTCGTCCTCAATGATGGAGATCACGGAGGAGATACCGAAGTGGGCCACCTTCACGGGTGTATCGATGGTGTAGCCAAGGCCCATCACCGGAATGTGGAAGGAATGTGGAGAGGAAACGGTCATGCAGGAGGATGTCATGTTGAGCGAAGCACACAGGACCTATGATCGTGTCCTGCTGCTTAAACCTATCAAAGGTCGTGCAAAACGATCAAAGTACTGATGACGTTGATCAGGCAAAATTGGAGGGCCGAACCGGTCGATCTATCTGAGCTGTACCACTGGAGGAATGACATGGAAACGATCGCGGTCGACATCACCATCGCGAAATGCGCCCGAGCTGGGTCCTATACTCTGCGCTGCATCCGGGCGAGAACAGGTTCCGCGATCTGCCTTTCCGATGCATATCCCTGCTCTTGGAAAGTGTGACAACTAGGTCAATGCCTTGTGGTGCCTTTCAGGCCCATGCGGACCGCATTGGTCGGATACACCACTTCCTTTAGAACCCGGGGCTTGTCGATCCCTGTTCCAATGCGCACCCACGTTCACCGGCTCGGCCATGGCCTGCTTGCAGATGGCCTGGCCCACCAGCACCAGATCACGCAACTCGAGCAGCTCCATGGACCGTTCGCCGGTCGACCATGCGGCATCGGCCTGTGAGCTTAACCCCACCAAGGCATCCGACGCAGCTTGGAGACCAGCGTCGTCACGGACGATACCGACACTGTCCATCATGCGATCGCGCAGTTCATCCAGCGTAGCGAGCGTCATCGGGGATGGCTCGGTGAAAACATACCTGCCAGTCTCCTCGTCCTCCGCAATGGGCTTCTGCCATTCGGTGATCATGATCGAAGCAGCGGCGTGCCGTGGGATTACCAAGGCTTCCAAAAGCGAGTTGCTCGCGAGGCGGTCGGCACCGTGAAGGCCGCTTCCTGCGCATTCGCCAAGGGCATAAAGACCCTCGAGATCCGAGCGACCCTGCCCATCCGTACGGATCCCTCCACAGAGGTAGTGGGCCGCAGGCATAACGGGGATAGGCTCTTTGTTCGGGTCCAGTCCGATCGACCAGCAATGGTCCAGTATCATGGGGAATTCCCGTGCGAAGCGGGCCTCACCGATCCGGGTGGCATCCAACCAGACATGGGGTGCATGCTGATCGCGCATCACGGCGTGGATCGCGCGGGCCACCACGTTGCGCGGTGCCAGATCGGCCATGGGATGAAGCCCTTCCATCAATCGGCTGCCGTCCGGTCGCAGCAGGACAGCACCCGCACCACGCACCGCTTCGCTGATCAGGAAGGTGCCTTCCTGATCAGGGGCGTACAAGGCCGTGGGGTGGAATTGAACAAAGGCCATGTCGCGCAGCATAACGTTGGCACGAAGCGCCATGGCGACGCCACTTCCGGTGGCCCCCACAGGATTCGTGGTGTGGCGATAGACCTGCCCGGCACCGCCCGTGGCCAGCACCGTTACATCGGCATACTGCTCACGGACCACGCCGGTATGGACATCGATCGTACGCACACCGCTGCAGCGCCGGCCGTCCGGACCTTCGGTCACTAACAGGTCGAGCGCTATCAAGGTTTCCGTTACGGTGATCTTCGGATCGCCTTTCACTTGGCCACGCAACACGCGGACCAGCTCAGCACCGGTGCGATCACCCCGATGGACCACCCGCGCGGCGCTATGCCCACCTTCGCGTGCAGCGTCCAACCGGCCTTCCGCGTCCAGATCGAAGCGCGCCCCTTTTGTCAACAGTTCTTGGATGCAAGCAGGGCCTTCCTTCACCACGCGTTCCACCACTTCCGGCTCGTTGCGGCCTGCGCCCACTTCCAAGGTGTCATCGCGATGTTGCTCCCACGAATCCGAGGGATCGATCACCGCGGCCACACCGCCTTGTGCCGCATGCGAATTGCTTGTTTCCGGTGCCCCTTTGGAGAACATGCGGATGTCGACCTCCCCGATGCCCATCAGCGCGGACAAGCGATGTGCGAAGGCCATCCCGGCGACACCGCTCCCTACCACGATCAATTTCAGCGGTCGATTCATCCTAATTCCATCATGCGCCGAAGAGCGACTTCCGCACCGGCACGCACGCGTTCCTCCAATATGATCTCAGGCGAGCCGTTCAGCAACGCGGAGTGCACCTTCTCCAACGTGTTCATCTTCATGTACGGGCACTCGCTGCAGGCACAGGAATTCTCCGCATTCGCAGGGGCCGCGATCAAGGTCTTGCCCGGCACCGCCTGCCGCATTTTGTGCAGGATACCGCCCTCGGTGGCCACGATGAAAGTCTGTCCGGGATCGCGCTGAACGAAATCCAATAGCGATGTGGTACTGCCCACATGATCGGCTTCAGCGAGAATGTGCGGCGGGCATTCGGGGTGCGCCACCAACTTGGCATCCGGATGCTTCCCCAAGAGGAACTTCATCTTGTCCAAGCTGATGTCCACGTGTACCTCGCAGACGCCGTCCCAAAGCACCAATTCCCTGCCCGTCATGCGTTGGACATAGGCACCCAAGTGCTTGTCCGGCGCGAAGATCACCTTGCGGTCAGCAGGGATGCTCTGCACCACGCGCACGGCATTGCTGCTGGTGCAGATGATGTCGCTCATCGCTTTCACCTCGGCGCTGCAGTTGATGTAGCTCACCACCACATGGTCCGGATATTGATCGAGGAATGCCCTGAATTTTTCCGGCGGGGCACTGTCGGCAAGCGAACATCCGGCATTGAGGTCCGGCAGCAGCACCGTACGGCCCGGGTTGAGGATCTTCGCCGTCTCCGCCATGAAGTGTACGCCCGCGAAGAGGATCGTCTGCGCGCCTGTCTTGTCCGCAGCCTGTGCCAACCCGAGGCTGTCGCCCACAAAGTCGGCCAGCTCCTGGATCTCCGGCTGCTGATAATAGTGCGCCAGGATGATGGCGTTCTTCTCCTTCTTGAGGCGATGGATATCCTCCACCAACTCGTAGTCCGTCATTTTGCTTGTCGCGTTGTGGCCGTTGGCGCTGTTGGCCATCGGTGTCGAAAGGGCTCCGGAGCTCATGAAGGTCAAAGATCCTCGGTCCCATCGTGTCGCAAGCTGACGAAACTCACCTCCGGGAACGGCCACCGGTAACTTTGCGGCATGTGTTTGATCGCTTTGGCCTACAAGGTCCATCCGCGCTATCCGCTCATCGTGGCCGCCAACCGCGATGAGTTCCTGGATCGCCCCGCGGAACCCGCCCATTTCTGGAAGGATGCCCCCGATATTCTTGCCGGTCGGGATGAACGCGCCGGTGGAACGTGGATGGGGATCACGCGCAGCGGCAGGTTCGCCGCCATCACAAATTACCGGGAGATGCGGATGAACTTCCCGGTCGGACCCTCACGCGGCCTGCTCGTGCGCGAAGCCTTGGAGCACGGCATCGACACAAGCACAACGAAAGCATACGCCGGTTTCAACCTGATCTACGGCGAGGTGGACAACCTGCGCTACCACAACAATATCGAAGGCGCCGACGTGGCGCTCACCCCCGGTATCCATGGGCTCAGCAATCATTTTCTTGACACGCCCTGGCCCAAGGTGGTGAGGGCGAAGCAGAAGATGAGGATGGTGATGGTGATGGATCTGCCGGATGCGGAACTTCACGAGGCACTGTTCCGCTTGCTCGCCGATGATGCCATCGCCCCGGACGAAGCGCTGCCGGACACGGGCCTACCGTTGGAAATGGAGCGCGCTGCCTCATCGATCTTTATCCAAACACCGGGTTACGGCACGCGCTGTAGCACGGTAGTGCTGGTGGATACGGACGGGAAGGTGAGGTTTGCAGAGCGGAGTGTAAAGCTTGAAGGAGAAGTGATGACGGAATTTCCACTTCAGGTCGCACAACGCCGATCTTAAGTAGATCGGCATGCATTGAATGCCCAGCGGGCCATTCACGGGTATCGCAGAGCTGTGGCGATCCTGACCGGCTCACACCACCACGTGCTCGGCGCAATCGGTCCGCAGCTCCGCCACCGGCAGTGACTTCTCCAGCAAATGGCATTGATGATCCACCGTCCGATCGCCTTGGTAGTATTTGCAGGTGAAGCACATGCGCTGTACGTGCACGGCCTCCTTTCGGAACAAGGCTTCCAGAACGCCCATCAAACCCGTCAATAGGGCTTCCTTATGCTCACGGGATAGCTCTGCCACGGCATCATCCATCGGTGTTCCAGCGGACACATGCCGATTCCCTGCAGCGGTAAGGTGCAGGGCGTGGCTCCGTGCATCACGCTTGTCCGGCTTGCGCACAACCATCTTCCGGTCCGCCAACAACCTGACACTGTCGCTGATGGTGGGCTTGCTCACCATCAGCTCCTCAGCCAAGCGGGCGACACCGATGCCTTCATCGGCATGGTGAGCCAGAAAACCCAGGATCCGGATCTGCAAGGGGCTCAGTCCTTCTTCCACTGCTTGCTTCCAGCGCAGCGCTCGCGCCACTTCGCCGATACGTTCCAGCGCTTGCGCCAGGTGTGCATCAAGTTCGGGGGTGGCCTGCATCGGTGTAAAATTATGATGTGGACACGGAAGCTTTCAAAAGCATTTGGACGTGGATGCTTGGATGACAGGCTAACTCGCCGGTGTGAGGACAGAAGGGAGCAGCTTGCGCTGCTGAGCAGATAGAGCCGCAGGCCGGAAAGGGTTAGGACAGGATCTCAGGATTTACAGGATCACGATAGGGCTAAGGCTCATTAGACCTTGACCTATTTCACGACGGCCAATGAGCCTGCCCGTTCGGGCCATCCTTCAACCCTGTAAATACTGAGATCCTGTCCAAAAAAGGTGTCACTCACTCTTTCGCCTATACTTCCGGTGCTTGCGCTTGAAGTCCAGGCTCTCCGCACCAAAGTTGAGCAGCAGTCCCACGTCGATGCCTGTCGCGGTCAAGTAATTCACCAATTGAGCCTCATGTTTCCGGTTCAATGACAGTATAGCCTTGTTTTAAATAAGGACCACCTCGTTCACCAACATATCCGCGATGAAATCCCCAACGACCGCATCATCGTAACGCACCTGGATGCGGCATTCGCAGGCCACATTGATGCCTTGCTTCCGAAGCTCATGCGTCAATGCGTTCTGATAAACGGACTCCAAGAAACCGGGCCCCAACGCGGTATGTACCCTCAAGGCACAGCCGATAATGGCCCCGGTCAGTTCCTCGTGCTCCATATGTTCGAAGCCAAAGTAACCCGGATCTACTTCAGTCCAATAGATCCTGCGACCCAGTCCAACGCAGGTCCTCTCAAATCCCTGATCCGCCAGGATCACCAATCCTGTAAATCCTGAAATCCTGTCCAAAGGAACTCCAACATCAGGGTCCCCTGCGGGAGACCGCTGATGGAGCAGAGCATCTGTTCCCGTACTCTACCCGCACTTGGAACTACCACAGCTCCGGCACTTCAGGCAGCCTTCCTCGTAGTACACGCCCTCGCTGTCGCCGCAGTCGTTGCACTTGCGACCGCTGGCGCTGGTGCCGTCGGCGATGTAACGCGACAGTGCGCGCGCCACGCCGTTCTTCCACGTGTTCAACGTGGCGTCGTAGAGGTTCAGGTTCACCACGGTATCCACCACGTGCGGAACGGAGACGCCTTGGCGCAGCATGCCGCTGATGAGGATCGCGTAGTTCCAATACTCCTTCTCGAAGCTGCGGCTGAGGCCTTGGATCGTCACGCGATAGTCGTCGCTATCGGCATATTCCAGATCGTAGATGTTCTTCTTGGACTTCTTGTCCTTCCGCTTGTTCACCCAGCCCTTCTCAACCCAGTTCGGCAACTGGAACACGCCGGTGGCCTTGCCGGTGAAGATCTCATAAGGCTTGCCGTCAAGCAGGCCGACCACAGCGATCCATGGCTCCAGTTCGTTGTTGAAGCGGATCACGTCGGCCTCTAGGACATCCGGGCGCTTGGCGTGCATTGTGGACGCCTCCTCTTTCTTATCGTTGGACACCAGTACGCCGGTGCGCGATCCATCGCGGTAGACGGTGACGCCCTTCAGGCCCTTGTGCCAAGCTTCGCGATAGATGTTGCCCACCAGCTCCGCGGAAGCGTCCGCAGGGAGATTGATGGTGCTGCTGATGCTGTGCGTGGTGTACTTCTGCACGGCGGCCTGCAGGCGCACGCGGTGGTGCCAGTCGATGTCGTTCGCGGTGCAGTTGGCATACGGACTTTCCTTCACGTCGGTCTTGCCGGTGGCTTTCATCCAATCCACCAAGCGCGGGTGGTGAACAACGAACTCCTCCCACTGGTCGCCCATGTCATCGGTGAAGGCGACGGCCTCCTTGGGCGCGTTGGGACCGAGCTTGCGCCGGCGCGTATAGCCGAGCATATACACCGGCTCGATTCCGCTGCTGGTGCGTGTAAGCAGGCTGAGGGTGCCCGTTGGCGCCACGGTGCTGATGCTGATGTTACGCCGACCGTGCTCCATCATTCGTCCATGCAATTCGGGCAGTTCGATGGCCAGCATGTCGGTGAACTCGGATGTGCGTTCCACGGCGGGATCGAAGCCGTCGAAGCTGCCGCGCTCGATGGCCATGTCGATACTGCTGTTGAACTCCGCCTCGCACTTGGTGCGGAGCATGTGCTCGGCGGCCTCCACCGCGGCCTCGCTGTCGTAGGCCAAGCCGAGGGCGGCGAGGGCATCGCCCATGCCCGTGAAGCCCAGTCCGGTGCGGCGGCCCTTGCGGCCCGTTTCACCCAGCAACTGCCAGGTCTCGCGCTCCACGCGCTTCACGGCGTCCGGCTCAGGGTCTTTGTCGATCTTCACTAAGATCCGTTCCACAGCCTCCAATTCCAGGTCCACCAAGTCGTCCATGAGGCGCTGGGCCTCATAGGTCACCTTCGCCAAACGCTTGTGGTCGAACCGTGCCTTCGGGGTGAAGGCGTCCGTAACGAAGGAGTAGAAGTTGATGGCGATCAATCGGCAGCTGTCCCCACCCTGCATGGCGATCTCGCCGCAAGGGTTGGTGCTTTCGTTCTTGAAGCCGGGATAGACGGACGAGGTGGAATACTTGTGCTGGCGGTCCCAGAAGATGATGCCGGGCTCGGCACTGTTATGCGCGCACTTGATCAACGTATCCCACAGCTCGCGGGCGTTGACGGTCTTTGTAACGGAAGGCGCTTTGCTGTCGATGGGCCAACGGTGCGTGTATTCGGCATTATCCTCCACCGCCTGCAGGAACTCATCGCTCACACGCACGCTCACGTTGGCGCCCGTGACCTTCTTCAGGTCCTGCTTCATGGTGATGAACTCCTCCACATCCGGATGCGCGATGTCCATGGTGAGCATCAACGCTCCCCTCCTGCCCTTCTGTGCCACTTCGCGCGTGGTGTTGCTGAAGCGCTCCATGAACGATACCGCACCGGTGCTGGTGCGTGCGGCATTGCTCACGGCCGCACCTTCTGGGCGGAGCGTGCTCAGATCGAAGCCCACGCCACAACGGCGCTTGAAGAGCTGGGCGAGCTGTTGGTCGTTGCGGAAAATGCCACCGTAGCTATCCACTGGCGCAGGGATCACCACGCAGTTGGAAAGGGAGGCCAAGCGTGTTGGATCACCGAGGGATGCCATCACGCTGCCCTGCGGAACGATGTCGCGGAAGCCATCGAAGAGGTCGAAAATGCGCTTTTCGTCCAAGGGCTTGCGCTTCTGTCCATAGGCGGAAAGTAACGCCTGCTTCTCGGCCGGGATGGGTTTATAGGAGCGTTCGATACGCGCGAACTCGCGGGCCATCCGTGAATGCGTGTCGGCGGGCGTTAGCTCTACCATTTCACCCTTCGCATTGCGCAGGGCGTACTTGTTCATCCATGTGGTCGCGGCCAACTCATCCTCGTTGAAATACTCCAATGCGGCAGCCAAAACCTCCTCGTGGGAGTAACTGGTACTGGGCTTGGGTCGGGCGGCGGTGGTCATTGAAGTTGCTTCTTGAAATAGTATGGCTTGCGGCATTGGCGTATCGGATTTTGCGGGTCTCAAAGCTGCAAGATCATGTCACTGATGGAGATCATTTTCGGGGTCGATCATCCACAGCGTTATGAACGATCAAGTTCAAACGCGGTCAGATCGTTGATAACCCGATCCCCATGCTGGCACCGATCGATCGCTTGTGCCGCAAAAGGTTCTTCAGGATCTGCGGAGATCAATAGTTTTCAGCATACCCAGCTAAAGCGGACATCGATCCGCGTCCGATGCATAGGAACTATCCAGAACGGCAAAGGCGCCCTCGCGGACGCCTTTACCGACTTTCACCAAGACCCCAAGGATAAGGGCTATGGTAAACCGATCACTTCCCGGGAAGCAGCACTTTGTCGATCACGCAGACCAAACCGTTCGAAGCTGGCACGACGCCGATGATCTTGGCATCGTTGATCATCACTTGTCCGTCCTTTACATGGAAAGTGACGGTGCCACCGTTCACCATACCCTGCTTTTGCCCGTCGCGGATATTCTCCGGCTTGAAGACGCCCAGGGCCACATGGTACTGGAGGATATCGGCGAGCGCATCTTTTTGGTCAGGCTTCAACAGGCCATCCACTGTGCCGGCGGGCAAAGCAGCGAAGGCTTCATTGGTCGGAGCGAACACCGTGAAGGGGCCGGCATTGGAAAGGGCGTTCACGAGGTCGGCGGCCTTTACCGCAGCCACCAATGTGGTGTGGTCCGGAGAGCTCACGGCCACCTGGACCACGTTCTTCGCGGATTCGTCATCCACCACATTGGACTGGCCTATGGCCGTGCTCGGTGCGACACTGGGAGCGGTCTGGTCCGTCGTTGCGGTTTCCGTGCTTCCTCCGCAAGCGGCAAGAAGCGCGACCAAGGCGAAAGGTGCGAGGTGTTTCAGTTTCAGAGTGGGGCGTTTCATCGGGGATGGCGTTTTGTGTGTGTCAAAAGTCGAAGTGTCCGATCGAAAGTAACTTGACCGATGACAGGTGATGTACTGATTATTGTCACGCTTGTGTCATGCGGCTTAGAGTTTGGGGCTTTGGGCTTGTGGCTCCACGCCATATGCCTCATGCGCAACTCGCAGACCTGCACGATCACTGCTCACCCCCGATGCAGGTCGGAGCACTTGATCACCAAGCCTCAGAGGTCCTTCTTCCGGAAAGCCCGGAACGCGAACGAGGAAGGCACCGCCACCCAGGCCAGAAGTGCCAGCAGCGCGATAATGATCCCACGGACATTCCCGAAGAACTTCTCATACACTGCACCGCTGTAGCCCATCATGGCTGCAAGGTCAACCTTCAACAACACCATGATGCGGCCCAGATCGATCGGGTCGAGCGCTGCCAAGGGTACGATCCAGGGCTCGATGGGGTAATCGCTGAAGGCGAACATCACCCACAGAAGGACAGCGTCGTAAACCAGTACGAAGAGGAACCAGACCACCAGGCCCAACCCCACACCACGCGCCTTTTCCCGGTTCTTGATAGCGATCAGCGAACCAATGGCGACGAACACCAAGGTGAGCATCACACATGCAAGCAGTAGTGTGAGCGATGCACCGCCCGGCAGGAAGATCATCAGCGGGATGCCCGCACCAGCCAAAACGCCGAGCACCAAGGCAGTGCCCAAGGCCAGCATCTGCCCGCCGAGGATCTTGGAGCGGCCCAAGGGTTGCACCGCCAGTAATTCGGTGAACTCCATCACATCATAGACATATACGATGGTGAACACGGAGGCTACAAGGGGGACCAAGGCCAATAGCACTTGGGAGAGACTCAACATGGCCTTCACCGGCTGGTCCTCCAACTGGAAAAGGCCAAGGCTGATGGCCAGTAAAAGCAGCATCCAGCCCAGAACGAACTTGTTCCGCGCGAGGTCGATCAGGGTATACTTATAGACTTTCCACATGTGAAGCGGTCTTGGTGGTGAGCATCGCAGGAATGGCTTTGGACAGGCGCTTCTGCCCGGTGGCAGCAAGCAATTCCTCCGGTGGAAGGAGAAAGCGCAGTGCACCGTCCTGTAGGTAGGCCACGCGGTCGGCCAAGGCTTCCACCTCCTCCATCAGGTGGCTGGTGATCAGCACGGTGCAGCCTTCGCGCTTGATGTCGCGTACTGCGTTCAGCACGATCTCCGAACTCAAGGGGTCCAGACCCGCAGTGGGTTCGTCAAGCACCAATACGCTCGGACTGTAGCGGAATGCAAGAACGGCGCTCACCTTTTGCCGCTGACCGCCACTGAGCGTGCCGAGGCGTTTGTCCATCATACCGTCCACACCCAAGCTCTTCACCAGCGGGCCTTCACTGCGGCCCTTGTTGCTGCCGCGGATGTCATCCATAAGGTCGATCAGTTGACCGATCTTCAACTCGTTGGGGAAGCGCGAGATCTGCGGCATGTGCCCCACGTTGTGCCTGTATTCCGGGTTCCGGCCCACGCGCTCGCCGTTCACGATGATGCTGCCCGTGGTGGCCTGCACCAAGCCCAACAAGCACTTGATCATGGTGGTCTTCCCCGAACCGTTGGGGCCGATCACCGACACGGTCTCGCCGGGCTCGAAGCGTGCGTTGAATTCACGCAACGCCCACAACTTCCCGTACTTCTTGCCGACGTTCTCAAAAATTACGCGTGACATGCGGAGGTTTCATCAAAGGTTTGTCGTCTTCCAGGCCTTCAGGCGTCATCGAGGGTACCAAGCGCTCCGCCTGGTCGAGCAATTGGGTGAGCAAGCTGCGCGACAGCACAACAGCATAAGGCATGCGCTCGTTCACCATCGCGAAGAGGCTCAGCGGGCGGAAGGGCACATCACCGATGCCATCGTGG
This sequence comes from Flavobacteriales bacterium, assembly GCA_038234075.1. Classification (GTDB taxonomy): domain Bacteria; phylum Bacteroidota; class Bacteroidia; order Flavobacteriales_F; family PHOS-HE28; genus PHOS-HE28. Next base: position 17,657 of record JBBSUV010000040.1, read on the forward strand.
TCCAGATCATAGCCTTGGTAGCGGTCCCAGTAGTTCCCGCTGAAGCTGTTGTACACCGGATCCCCGTTGGTGCTCATATCAAAGGTGTTCCCGGTGAATATGTTCACGGTGAATCTGCAGTCAGTGGCATTGGCAAAGAGACGCAGGGCCCAGCCGTTGCCTTGGAAAATATTGCCTTTGACCTCAGCGCGGTTGCAGCCGTCGACCAACAGCGCGGTGGTGTTGTCGATGAAGATGTTGTTGTCGATCTTCACATCGTTGATCTCCTTCAGCAGGATGCCGTAGGAACTGGCACCGCGGTTGCTGATGAAGCGGTTCCGGCTCATGTCCACGTTCTTGCTGAACATCACCGCCACGCCGGCACCATTGTCCTGGAAGAGGTTGTCGGAATAGGTGTCGCGATGGCTGAACATGAAGTGGAGGCCGTACCGCGAATTGTTCAGGCTCCTGTTGCGATCCACATGACTGTCGGTGACGAACTCGAAGTAGATACCATCGCGATGGTGCTGCACCTCGTTATCTTCGATGGTGGCACCCGAGCAATGCCACAGGTGGATGCCATTGGCCCGGCTGGTCTCGGATTGTTCCGGGTCACCGTTGATGACGTTCCCTTTGATGGTCGGATTCCGGGCATTCGCGAAGTGCAAGGCGAAGAAGCAGTGCTCCATCACGTTGTCCAGCACCTTCACGTTGTCGGCCTTCTCCACCTCGATGCCGGCATTGTCCTTCATGTTGCTCACTTTGGTCCCACGGATCAGGAAACCCCGCACGGTGACGTTCGGCGCGGTTATGATGATCACGTTGCCGTCACCACCGGTCCCATCAATAACGGGTCTTCCAACACCGATCAAGGTAAGCGGCTTATCGATGGTGATCGTGCCTTCCGCGTAGATGCCCTCGAGGACGCGCACCGTGTCCCCGGCTTGCGCGGAGGCCAGCACAGGAGCCAATTTTTTCAATTTACCCGATGCGTTCACCGTCCACGTGGCGGCCTGCAAAGATGCCAAGGCGGACAAGGCAAATGCCAATAAACATGTACGTAGGAGCAACTTCATTTCAACCACCTGTGATGAGGGCTATTCAGGTTCTATGTGTATCATTTCTTTTCGTGTCCGTGCGCCTGGGGAGAAGCTTCGGCGAAGCACGGTGAGCGTTCCAACTATTCAGCCAAAAGCACCTTCGCTGCGGTCCAGTCCATTACGTCCCCGGGAAATTCCGATTCCGCGGCCTTGCGGTCCGCTTCCGTGGAGAACGCCGCCATATTACCGCGCATGGGGCTGTGGAGCTTCGGGCTGTGGAGGTAGAATGCTTTGGTCGCGTCGAGCAACGTGCCGGGGTGCGCGAAGTCCGAGACAAACCAGGTCTTCACATCGCTTTCGGGCACCTTGGCGTCCGTCACCACAAAAGGCACCATGCACTCCGGGTCGTCGAACACATAGCTGCGGCCTTTCAAGGTAGTGATGGCGGCAGCGTATTTCTGGTCCATAACGTTCATGCGGCAATGGGCGCATTCGTCATGCCCATAGTTGATCTTCGGCTCTCCAACACTGCAGCTGGACATCATGAGCACCATGGCCGTCCCGACCAAAAGATTCTTCATTCTTACGAGGATGTTTGGTTCAGGCCGTCGCTTTCCGCGGCCATTTCCATTCGTACAGGAAAACGAGCACGGCCAAGGTAATGGATATGAAAAGGATCCAGCCGCCGGTATCGGGATAGGACCAAGCATCGAAGTTCAAAAGGGTCTTGTGGCCAAAAAGCGGCGGCTGATAGGCCATCCCCTCGATCTTGATGGCCGCGTGCGGGTCCAGATTGTGCCCGTAGTTCCAACCCCACGAGTACATGTCCCACATGGCCCAGATCACAAAGGCCAACAGTCCGAACAGCCAACTGGCCAATGACCACCGCCGCCCGATGAGCGCCGCAAGCAAGCCCCAAAGCACCAAGCCGCCGATCACGTAGCGCATGATCTCGAACTCGGGGAACATCTCGTTATGGATGGTGGACATGCCGATGTAGTGGTTCAGCCCATTGATCTGGTCCACGTTGCCGGTAAAGCGGTCGTGGAAGATGTGGAGCTCCAGCCCTTCGGGGTATTGCGGTGCTATCAGGTAGATCACCCAGATCGGCTTGATCAGGAGCAATATCATGCCGAGGGCGGCGACGACGACCAGAATGCGGGAAAGGGGGCGCATGCTTTGGGGGGTGTGTGCTTGGGTTGGTAGTGCGGGACGAAAAATGCAGAATGCAGAATTGGCTTCAGTTGGTCCTTGGGTGATCGGGCGAGCACCGGTTCAAGACTCACGACTTAGGGCCTCACAGATCCGACGGGCAAAGGCATTTCATTCACTGATCGTCCGATCAAAAGCAAAGCGCCCGGCCTTCCGCATCCATCGATGTCGGTGGCCGGGCGCGTTGCATTCATTCTTTCAAGGTCAAAGACCTGCGTCCACGCTCTTGGTGTTAGCGCTCAGGGGCACCGAGCTTCCTGCAGGCGATACCCTAACGTAGCCTTGCATCTCTTGGTGCAGCGCACTGCAGAAGTCCGTGCAGTAGAAGGGTTGCACGCCTACAGAGGTCGGTGTCCACTTCAAGGTCTGCGTCTCACCAGGCATTACCAGCAACTCAGCGGTCTGAGCGCCTTTCACTGCGAAGCCGTGCGGTACGTCCCAGTCCTGCTCCAGGTTGGTCAGGTGGAAGTAGACGTCGTCGCCGAGCTTCACCCCTTCGATGTTGTCCGGTGCGAAGTGCGAGCGGATACAGGTCATGTACACGTGTACGTTCTTACCATCGCGCACCACGCGGGCCTCTTTCTCACCCTTGGTAACGTAAGGGTGCTTGTTGTCCTCGATCTTGAAGAACTTCAGGGAGTGAGGGCGGATCAGGTCCGCAGGGATGGCCTGTGCATAGTGGGGCTCACCGATGGAGGGGAAGTCCGCAAGCAGTTCCATCTTCGGTCCGTCGATGCTATAGAGCTGGGCGGATTGCGCCAGTTCGGGGCCTGTAGGCAAGTAGCGGTCCTTGGTGATCTTGTTGTAGGCGATCACGTACTTACCCCAAGGCTTACGGCTGTCTCCGCCGGGTACGCTGAGGTGGCCAATGGAGTAATAGGTGGGCACGCGGTCCACCACTTCCAGTGTCTTCACGTTCCACTTCACGATCTCGCTGCTCACGAACATCGAGCTGTAAGCGAAGCCTTTGTCATCGAATTCCGTGTGCAAAGGTCCCAGGCCGGGCTTCTTCACTTCACCTTGCAGCACGCTCTCGTACTTCAGCACGGGCACGCCATCGTATTCACCCTCGAAATCCTTGGATTCAATGGCCTTCATCATCTTAGCGAAGGAGAATACCGGGAGGACCGCAGCGAGCTTTCCGCTACCCACGATGAATTCGCCGGTGGGATCCACGTCGCAGCCGTGCGGGCTCTTGGGGCAAGGCATGAAGTAGAGGAGGTCCGTGAGTTCCTTCGGATCCAGCTGCAACACTTCGGTGCCGATCTTCGAGGTCCCCATGTGGGTGCTCTCATCGTAGCTGTTGTTGTAGTACTTGCCGGGCACCATTTTGCCCTTACCCTCCTTGGCATACTGCTCGGCCTTCTTCCAGTTGACGGCCATGATGAAGTCCTTGTCGTTCTGGCTGGCGTTCACCTCCAGGAGGTCGTGGGCCTTCTCCGTGTTGTAGCAGCTGAAGAAGAACCAACCATCGCTGGGGCCTTTGCCGGAGTGGCTCAGGTCAAAGTCCACCGCAGGGGTCTTGATCTGGAACGCGATCTCCATGGTGCCGTTCGAAGTGTCCGGCTTCACGAAGGTGACGGTGCTCTTGAAATTCTCCTTGTAGGTCTCGATGGGAACGTCGCGCTCCGCATCGGTGCCCATTGGGACACTGAAACGGGTGCCGGCCACGATGTATTCACTGTTCGGTGTGCTAAATGGTGAACTGTGGTTGCCGGCGCTGTTGGGGATCTCGATGATGCTGGACGTCCTGAAGGTCTTCAGGTCGATCATCGCGATGCGCGGCGTGTTGTTGCCGTTGATCCACACATATTTGCCGTTCTGGATGCCATCGCTCATGGACGCTTCCACGTGGTGGCTGTCATCCCAGGGGATGAAACCATGCGTGGTCATCAGCATGGGTTTGGTCTCCTCGCTGAAGCCCCAACCTGTCTCAGGATCCACCGAGAACACGGGGATCAAGCGCAACATACGCCCCGAGGGAAGCCCGTACACGGACATCTGCCCGCTGAAGCCCCCGCTGACGAAGTTGTAGAATTCATCATACTGTCCCGGTGCAACATACACCTTCGAGGCGGCATCACCGGTGACGGCGCTCTTGGTGTTTGCCGGCTTGCAGCCTTGGGCCAGTGGTAAGGCGATCGCGGCGGCCAGTGCCAGTGGCAACGCGGTGGTCAACGGGGTCCTTCTCATATCAGGTTGTTTGTTTGTTCTGTAGGTGGGCTCTTAGGCCGGCTTCTTCTCAAGTGCACGCATGAACTCGAGTACGTTGCGGGCATCATCCTGGGTAAGGTTCTGGTTCGGCATGCGTACCAAGCATTCCTCCAAGAGGGCTTGTGCTTGTTCATCGCTTTCAAGCATGGCATCGGTGTGCACGATCATGTTCATGATCCACTCGGGCTTGCGCTGCTCCACTACGCCTTTCCATCCGGGCCCTACCACACGGTTGGTACCCAAGCTGTGGCAGGCTTGACATTTCACATCATAGATCTCCTTGCCTTTGGCTACCCTGCCCTCTTCGATGGGACCGAGCTTCACCTCATCGGCGGTGATCAGGCCCGCCATCGGAGCGGAGGCCTCAGGGGCTTTCTCCACCGCCGAAGGAGTCGCGGTGTTACCGGTTGTGGTGGCGTCACCACCACCACAAGCCATGGCGAAAGCGGTGATACCCATCAGGGAAAATGCTTTGAGCGTGTTGAACGTGAAGCTTTTCTTGGTTGACATTGGTTACAGTGTGTTTACGGGTTCAAAAGTCGTGACGGTGGTGAAGATAGGACTGACACTTGTCAGCCTCTGAACTGAGTTTCATCATGCCTGTCCATTCCTCGTTTATGTGGATCTTCGCCCCCATGCGCCGCTGGTTCAACATCGCCCTCCTCAACTTCGCCATAGCCGGCCTTATCGGTTGCGTGCTCCGGGCCATCTATATCTGGGAGATCCCCTTCGTCCGCTTCAAATCCCTGCTGAACGCGCACTCGCATGTCGCCATGTTGGGTTGGGCCTTCATTGCCATGGTGGTCTTCATGCTGCAGGATGAAACGGAACACGGTCCTTCCAGGCGCAGTAACATCCTGCTTGCCGTCGCGCAGATCGCGGTGGTCGGCATGTTGCTGGGCTTCCCCGTGCAGAGCTACGGCACCTTCACGATCGCTGTTTCCGTGCTGCACATGCTGGCGGGATATTGGCTTGGGGTGCAGGTCTGGAAGGCCACGCGCACTTGGCAGGCCGATGGCAGCAAGCTACTGGCACGTATGGCGGTGGTCCTGATGTACATCTCCACGATCGGTGTCTGGGCAATTGGCCCTATCATCTCCCACGGCGGCTTCGGCACGGAGCTGTACTACTGGTCCATTCAGTTCTACCTGCACTTCCAGCTCAATGGCTGGTTCTGGTTCGGCGCCTTGGCACTTTGGAGCCGCTGGGCGGAGACCCACGGTGCAAGCCATGTTATGGACCGGTTCACGATCCGCCTCTGGCTGGTCTCCGTCGTGCTCACTTTCGCATTGGCAGTCGCTTGGAGTGAACGTCATTGGACGGTATATACCGTGAACTCCGTGGGCGTGGTGCTGCAACTTTGGGCGGGTTGGCGCACGGCGAAGGCGATCCTTAAGGCGCAGAAGATGCTCATCGATAAAGCTCCGCTTTGGGCGTGGCGCTGCGTCACTTATTCACTCATTGGCATGGGTCTGAAGGTGGTGATGCAGGCCGCTGTGGCCATTCCGGAAGTCGCTATCATGGCGTTCACAGTGCGCAATTTCGTCATCGGCTTCATTCACCTCAACACCTTGGGTGCCATCAGCATGATGCTCTTTGCCATGGCCTTGGTGCGTGGCTGGTTCGCGAGCACCTCCTGGGTGGCGCGCACCGGCCTCGCGCTCTTTACCGCAGGCATGTTGCTCAGCGAGGGCGTACTGTTCCTGCAAGGCGTGCTCTTCTGGATCGGCTGGGGCATGATCCCCGGATACTATTGGATCATCCTCGGTGTGTCCCTGCTTATCCCTGCCGGCGTCATCACGCTTTTGGTACACGGGATCTACGAACGCAGGAGGGCTGTATTCAGCGAGGAAAAGCAAATAGACCCTTCGGCGGCTTAGCGAAGGATCGCTCCTTCCGCAGCCGTGGACGGAAAGTCCGGGCCATTTCGTTACGAAGTGCGCGTTGAACAAGCTTCACCGCTGACCTCTGCTCGGCCCTCCCTTCCCTATCCGGAGTTCCTGTGCCCGCTTCGCGAGATATTGAATGCGAGCACGAAAAAAGCCGACCTCTCAGGCCGGCTTTTCTCAAGATGTTCGCTACGATGGCGCTCAGAGCGTGCGCATCAGCTCGAGCATATCCCGGGCCTGATCCTTCGTGAGCTGCTGATCGGTCATGCGGCTCTTGGTAAGTTCCACCAAGTTCTGGGCAGCCGTATCGTTCTCCAGCATCCAGTCCGTGTGCAGGATCATGTTCATGATCCACTCCGGCTTGCGGTGCTCCGTTACGCCCTTCCAACCCGGTCCCACCACCTTCTCAGCACCAAGGCCATGGCATACATGGCACTTCTCATCGAAGATCTTCTTGCCTGCGTCCACTTTAGCTTGGTCGATGGGCCCGAGCGTGACGTCAGCTGCGGTGATGAAATCAGCGGGATAGGCCGGCTGTCCAGCAGGCACGGCGGCGGTGGGCTCGGGAGCTTTCGGTGTGCCGGACTCCGGCTTCGTATCCCCGGTGCCTCCGCCACAGGAACACATGAAAAGCGCGATGGCAGCGGCCATCAAGGACGATTTAACGGATGTTGAGGTGGTCATGGTGATATATGATGTTTAGTCGAGGTTTGTTTTCAAGATCGGGTTGCGCAGGGACCGCCCCGCATGCGGAATAAAACAGGTGACGGGGAGGAATGTTCCCGGCTCAGAGGCCAAATTAACAGCGTGCGTTCCAAACTACTGCGATGCATGAGGCTTGGCCACCTGCTTCATCAGGTCGTCGTTCCATTCTCCATCCACTTTCACATGACCTACCGCATTGAAGATCAATGCTTTGATCAACTCGTGATCGACGAAGGCATAGACGCCGGGCTCGCGGAAACGGTACATTGCCGCTACGGCTGACCCACCGGGCACCGCCCAGGTCTCGTAGTCCGTTAACGGCTTGTCATTGAACGAGCCGCCGGCCCATACCAGGTCCGCATGGCCGCCGATGATGTGGAAGCGCGCATCAATGTTGCAGGAAGCGGTGACAAAAAGGACCTTTTCACCCACGCTGGCCTTCATCGCATGTTCGTTCGTGAGGGAACCTTCGGTGCCATTGAGCACCAGGTGCGAAGGCGTCAAGGTCTTCATCACCTGCAGCATGTCCGCGAACCCGGCCGCTGGCGTATCATACTCCTTGTATTTCCCTTGGTCGTCCTTAGGGATGTAATAGTCCTGCTCCACCACGTAATAGGCGCGGTCATACTTCACCGCTTTACCATGCTCGTCGGTAAGCCCATTGCGCGGCAACACCATGATGGCGCCGTTCATGCCGGAAGCCACGTGGAGGGGCACCATGGCGCCACCGGGTGCGCAGTGATAAACGAACACCCCGGGCTTGATCACCCGGAAACGGATGGTGGCCTCCTGTCCCGGGCCAACTTCGGAAAGATCCCCTCCGCCCATGGCACCGGTGGCCGCATGGAAGTCGAGGTTGTGCGTGAGCATGTTCGTCTTCGGATTCACCAAGGTCACCTGCACATAGTCACCTACGTGCGCAACGATGATCGGGGCAGGCACGGAGCCATTGAAGGTGAGCGCCCAGATGCTGGCGTTCGGTCCGACCTTCATCTTCTTCTCCACTACGGTCAGCTTCACGTCGATCACCACAGGGCCGCCCTTGGCCACCTGGTCATACACGGGAAGGTCGGGTGGCGCCACCATCACCTGCTCCACATGGAGCAGCTTATCGGGATCAGCGGATCTCGGCGTGTCGAATACAGAGGTGTTCTGCGTGCAGGAACCGATCAACAGGGCAGGAATAAGGAAAAGAACGTTGGTGATCTTCATCGACGAATGGTTGGATAGCAAAGGTTGGCGCTGGAAATCCCGATTCCTAGGAAACTGCGAGGTCGATCGGGATGGTGTACATCACCGTTACACTGTCATCAACACCCCGGTCGTTTGACCTGTTCGCGGCACCACTGTTATCACTGTCCCTACCATTCTCACCGCCCCTTTGCCGCACTGGAAGTAAATTGCGCAACCCAAGACCTATTCCATGCCTATAGCCATGTCCGATACCACCGAAGAGAAAATGACCCTCGACGAGGTCCGTGAAGAGATCCTCCGCGACTACAAGCTCGTGACGCTAAGCCGCGAGGTCAGCATGCTCGGCCGCAAGGAAGTGCTCACCGGGAAAGCCAAATTCGGCATCTTCGGTGACGGCAAGGAGCTCGCACAGGTCTGCATGGCCAAGCAGTTCCGCCAAGGGGACTGGCGCAGCGGCTACTACCGCGACCAGACCTTCATGTTCGCCATCGGTGAGCTTTCCGTGCAGCAATGGTTCGCCCAGCTCTACGCGCATGCCGACGTCAACGCCGAACCCGCTAGCGGCGGAAGGCAGATGAACGGCCACTACGCCACGCGCAGCCTCGACGCCAACGGCGAGTGGAAGAACCTCACTGAACAATACAACTCCAGCCCGGACATCTCCCCCACCGCCGGCCAGATGCCACGTCTGCTCGGCCTTGCACAGGCCAGCAAGATGTTCCGCGAGAACAAGGCACTGCACAGCTACACGCACTTCAGCGACAAGGGGAACGAAGTGGCGTTCGGCACCATAGGCGATGCCAGTACCAGCGAAGGACCGTTCTGGGAAGCCATGAACGCGGCCGGTGTCCTGCAAGTGCCCATGGCCATGAACGTATGGGACGATGGATGGGGCATCAGCGTGAGCAAGGCCCACCAGACCACCAAGGGCAGCATCAGCAAGCTGTTCCAAGGCTTCGAGAAACAGGAGGGCACCAACGGCATCCGCATCCACAAGGTGAAGGGCTGGGACTATGCCGCCTTGAACAAGACCTACGAGCAGGCCATCGCCCAATGCAGGGAGGAGCACGTGCCCTGCCTGATCCACGTTGAGGAGGTGACGCAACCGCAAGGCCACAGCACCAGTGGCAGCCACGAACGCTATAAGACAAAGGAGCTGTTGGAGTGGTACAAGACCGCTGATTGCAACGTGCGCTTCCGCGAATGGATCCTCGCCTTCAAGCCCGGCGGCATGCCCATCGCCACCGCCGAGGAACTCGATGCCATCCAGGCCGCGTCGAAGGCTGAAGCCAAAGCCGCACAGAAAGCGGCGTGGACAGCGTACCTCGCACCGATCCAGGCAGAGCGCCAAGAAGTGATCAACCTGGTCGGTGCATTGCGCGTGGAAGGTGCCGGAGCACTCGCCGAGGAACTGCGCACCGCGATGGATCCCGGTCGGAAGGATATCCTGAGCACCGCACGCCGTGCCTTGCTGGCCGCCGACATGGCCGGAACGGATGCCGACGATCTGCGCGCATGGATCGAAAACGCCAACGCCGTCAACGCCGACCGCTACAGCAGCTACCTCTACAGCCAAAGCACGAAAAGCTGCCTGAACGTCCCCGAGGTCCCTGTGGAATACGGCGAGGACGAAGAGGTGGACGGCCGCATCATCATCCGCGACAACTTCGCCGCACTCTTCGAAAAAGAACCGCTGCTGCTCACCTTCGGGGAGGACACCGGCCACATCGGCGACGTGAACCAAGGCATGGAAGGCATGCAGACGCGCTTCGGCGAACTGCGCGTGAGCGATGTGGGCATCCGCGAGAACAGCATCATCGGGCAAGGCGTAGGCATGGCACTGCGCGGCCTGCGTCCCGTGGCGGAGATCCAATACCTGGACTATCTGCTCTACGGACTTCAGGTGATGAGCGACGACCTCGCCACCGTGCAATGGCGTACCAAGGGCGGCCAGAAAGCACCACTGATCGTGCGCACCCGCGGGCACCGCCTCGAAGGCGTATGGCACAGCGGCAGCCCCATGGGCATGATCATCAACAGCCTGCGCGGCATCATCGTGTGCGTGCCACGCAACATGCAACAGGCCGCCGGCATGTACAATACGTTGATCCAAAGCGATGATCCCGCACTGGTGATCGAATGCCTCAACGGCTATCGCAGCAAGGAGCGCCTGCCGAGCAACCTCGGCGAATTCACCGTGCCCATCGGTATCCCTGAAGTGGTGCGTGAAGGCAATGACCTTACGCTCGTGAGCTACGGCAGCACGTTCAACCTCTGCCTGCACGCCGCCGACCGCCTCGCGGAGATCGGCATCAGCGTGGAGATGATCGATGCGCGCACACTCCTACCCTTCGACCGCGAGCACCGCATCGTGGAAAGCTTGAAGAAGACGAGCCGATTGTTGGTAGTGGACGAGGACGTGCCCGGTGGAGCCAGCGCGTACATTCTGCAACAGGTACTGCAAGTGCAGAATGGCTACCGCTGGTTGGACAGCGCGCCTGTCACGCTTACCGCCAAAGCACATCGCCCTGCTTATGGTACCGATGGAGATTACTTCAGCAAGCCGAGCGTGGAGGATGTGGTGGAGACGGTGGTGGGGATGATGCGGCAGTGACAAACTAACGATATCCAACTGTTCAAGACCCTCCAGTGGAAACGAATGATGTTGGAGGGGGAAATAGAAAAGCTACGAGGGACTATTCAATTCCTGGTCGACTCTGAATCCTTTCGTGAAACAGGGGCACTCCTTTCCTTTCATAATCGGGATGGCGTCTCATTGGAATGGAGCGGCACAGAAGCTCCACTTGATCAACTCAAATCGATTAAAGGAGACTTCATCTTCAGGGTCTATATTCCTGAGTTGCACGTCATGCACGGGCAAATCGACGGTGGCGGTTCACACTATCGGAGTAGTGGAGAGGAATTATTCACCTCCTTCGATGACCCTGACCCAAGAGGGAAGCTATTTACCAAGGTTCTGATCAACGTTCCGTTGCTTCATGAATATATTGGAGTTTCATTTCCTAGTTGGAAACCACAAGCCAACTATGGCCTGTCGTACGAGTGGAAAAGCTCAGTCATCCAACTAGGTGACTCATTACCTTACGCCTCAAGTGCCTCCATTCATATCTACGCCAGAGCAGAAAACGACTTGGTAAACGGTGTTTCCCTGCGACCGCGTCCACAGCTAGTAGTGGATTTCACTGAGCCCATTCCTTTTGATGCCGTCAATACATATGCCGCTTCAATCAGGAACTTCTTCGAAATATTGAGCACGCGGCCAACTGCTGAACTGACAACTCGATTCTACAAGGATCAATCGTGTGTGGTACTTCGCGAGCCAATTGGCAAAAGGAGCCTTGGAACAAAAACAAGCCATCCTCTTAGTCTGAAATATGAGCACTGTGGTTCGCACTTGCCACAAATGATTGGCCCTTGGCTAACGAAAATTGGATTGTCACCTGCCGTCGACAACTTACTCCGGTTGTTATACTACCCAGACCTGCCTATGGATCTGCGCTACTTCATGGCATTCTCAGCGCTAGGTTATCTCAATGTCGAACAACGGCACGGTGGTAATCATCGCGACAAAATCAAGGAAATTGAACATCTTCAGGCATTCGACGCATGGTGGAAAATCCTTATTCCAAACATCAGCCAGGATCAACTAGAAAGGTATCTCACGCGGGTAGCAAATACACGCCACAATGTTGCACACCTCTCGCGACCCAATCATGAAGTCTTGTCCGAAAAGAATGATTTACTCCGGGGGTTCAATCAACTACATGTCCTAGCTCGGGCATGTCTATTTGAATGCATGGGGCTGCCAAGACAAGAGTGCGATCAGTATGTTCAATCACTGTCCTCGTACCTGATAAAGCATTTCAATAAAGTCCCCACAGGTTTGCTTACTTGATTTGTTGCAACCTTCTATTTACCCCTTGGCTAGCTCGAATTCCTATTCTCGCGTTAGCGGCTTTTTCGCGAGCGCGCCCGATCTTGAAGGCCTCTGGCACAAGCACAATATCCTCGAAACCGGACGAAGGGCCATCTCTCCAAATGCTAAAACCACAACCTCCTGCGTTGGGTTTACATGAACCGCTGGCTTGCATGGCTCCCCTTCCTATTGCTCGCGTTCGGCTGCCAAGGATTGCGCAACACTGAACAAGCCAGCGCCAAGAAGACGCCTACGAACAACCGCATCACTTCTTTCGGCGAGCCGACGGGTGCTTCGGTGGGAAATGGCGACAAGGTCATCTTCCGAGGAAGTGACAACGAGGTGATCTTCGAGTACCTCAACGCGTTCTTCCGCAGCAAGGACAGTAAGGATGTGCTGATCGTGGAGGGGGATGGCAACACGTACAGGATGACCCATAGCAACGTCATCGACAATTCCGTTGGCAGCTGTGATACGATCATTTTGCGTGGAAGTGGGAACCACATCCAGATGCTGAATTCCTACTTCATGGACAACAGGCAAGGCCATGATACTACCGTCGTGCGTGAGATGAATGATTCCTACCGTCTGCTCGATGTATCCGGGATGGCTGCGTTGTCCGTGTTCGACAGCACGGAGAACAAGTTGACCCATGTCTGGCTATCGATCGATGAGGTGATCTCCCAGTATGGGAAAGCCGCCGCCTCCGGCGATGCGATGTCAGCCTACTACCTCGGCGCATTGTTCCAGCAGGGTGTCGGCGTGCCGGTCCAGCCCGCAAAGGCGCTGTACTACTACCAGATCGCCGCCGATGCAGGTCAGCGCGAAGCGATGTCCGCGTTGGGCTATCTGTATGATGGGCACTTCGAGGGTGTATCACACGATACGGAACTGGCAGCGCACTGGTCTGACCTTGCGGTGAAAAAGGGCGATCCATCCGCCATCCAGAGAGAACGCGGGAACAAGTAGTGGACCGGCCCAGAGGCGCGTGCATTTCGCGAATGCTTTTGCGACCGGACCCTCAATTCACCTGCCTCCGCATCGTCCTGCCCCCTGATCGAAAAGGGAATTTCCAACATGCTATCTTGCAATATGAAAGCGCTGCGCCCATACTTTATCCTCCTCCTTTTTTGTGCACCACTCTTTGCCCATGCGCAGGATGACCAAGCGGTCAATGACTCCATCAGTGACCGCGACCTCCTAAAAACACAACCTGAATTCCCGGGTGGATATCCGGCCATGTACCGATGGTTGAGGAGGAAGGTCCACTATCCGAAGCAAGCCTTCAAGAACAAGATCCAAGGAAAGGTGTACGTACAGTTCGTGGTGGAAAAGGATGGACAGATCGCAGATGTGGTCGTACGTCGCGGTTGCAACCCTATGTTGGACGCAGAAGCCGTGCGCGCTATTGGAAAGATGCCTCGTTGGAAACCGGGGCGCATTGATGGAACTGCGGTTCGGGTGCGCTTCACGATACCGGTGGAATTCAAGATCAACGACCGAAGGCCAGGAGAGGACTGATGACCAGTGCGGGGCGACGCTTGTGAACGCTTGCTTGCCTGCCGGAGGCACAGTCTCGAGTATCCAAGCACGCTCCCGTCTATCGCGAGTGTGCCTGAACCCCTAAAGTCCCCAGACTATTTCCCAGGACAGTCTCTTTATGGCCATTTAATGACCATGCCTCCATCCTTATCTTTACCTCCATGCTTATCGAACGCACATCCAAGGAAGTCATCATCCGGCTGCCCGCATCGGTAGATACCGAGGACCTGCAAGAGTTCTTGGAATATGCCCGGTACAAGGAATTGACCAAGGGGTACAAAGTGCCTCAAAAAACAGTTGATGCCTTGGCAGCGGATGTCAACGCCAAGTGGTACGCCAAGAACCGGAAAAGGCTGACCAAGTGAAGATCGTTGTTGATACCAACATCGTCTTCAGCGCGATACTTAATTCTGGAAGCCGCATCGCTCTGATCCTGATCAGCGGCAAGCGGCATTTCAGTTTCTATAGCTGTGAATTCCTGCTGGAGGAATTGAGCCTGCACCGGGATAAGCTGCGCAAGCTCACGAAGCTTCCGGATGCCGAACTCGACGAAGTTATCGGAATGGTCATTAAGCACATCACGTTCATCAATGAAGCCGCCATTCCTAGTACAATGTATAGGACCACGGAACGGCTGATGAAAGGGAATGACCTCAAGGATATTCCCTTTGTGGCGCTGGCGCAGGAATTGAAAGCCATGCTTTGGACCGGTGACAAGGTCCTGTCAAAAGGACTTGCAAAGTCGCACGCTGATCTCGTGATCACCGCCACGGAACTCTTCCGCCGGATCAACGAGTTAGAGGGTTGAACTCCTCCTCAAGTAGCTGCTCGCGTGTCGCATGCTCGAGGCTGATGCTCGCGTGCTTGCCTGCCGGAGGCACGGTCGCGAGTACCAGCTTCCAAGTCCACATCTTTGCCCCATGCTCACCCTTCCCATCCCTTCCCTCGAAGGCCTCACCACCGAGCGCCTCAACTTCCGCCATCCATCGCTGGCCGACCATTCGTGGTGGATGGAATACATCAACAACGCCGAGGCCATCCGCTTCATGCCATTCACCTTGGGAAGTGAAGCCGATTGCACGCTATTCATCCAACGCTCGTTGGACCGCATCCCGCGCGATGGATCCTGCCTGAACGTGATCAGTGAGCGCGCGACGAACAAGCCCGTTGGCATGATCGGCCTGTTGACGCAGGACGTGGACGGCATCGTTGAGTTGGAGATCGGCTATCACTTGCTGCCTTCGGCCTGGGGCCGCGGCTACGCTTCTGAAGCAGCGATAGCGTGTAAAGACTTCGCGAAGGACCATGCCGTGGTCGACTCGGTGATCTCGCTGATCGACCATGACAACTTCAAGAGCCAAGCCGTAGCGAAGCGGAACGGCATGCGCTACGAAAAGGACACGGTGCATCGCGGCACGCCGGCCATGGTGTTCCGGGTGGCGCTCTAAATTTTACGGTTTCCCTATTGTCCATTTGTGGACACTGACCTCCGGTATGGACCCCTATAGCACACTCGGTATCCCTCAGACCGCCGACCTAATGGCTATCCGTGATTCATACCGTGCCAAGGCCAAGCTTTACCATCCTGACGTCAGCACATTCCCGGATGCGCAGGAGCGGTTCATCCTGATCACGCAGGCCTACCACCTGTTGTGCGATCCCGCGAAGCGCGCCCGCTATGACCGGTTGATGAACGCGCAAATGGGCCATGCCCGGACTGAACGCACGCAGAAACGATATGAGGAGGACCTCCGCCGAGGCCGCGCGCAAGCTGAAAGACGGGCGGCTGCATTCGGCAAGATGGACTACGAGCAGTTCGACAAGCAATTCTTTACGGAGACCGTTAGCTATTTCGCGCCGAAGATGCTGGGATGCTTCGGCATCTTCATCGCTGAGCTCATCGTCTTCCTGCTTTGCTTGGCGCTGATCTATCAATTCAACCTGTCCAAGGCACTGATCGCGATCCCGCTTTTTGCGTTCTTCCCTATAGGCGCTTGGCTGAGCACCGGGTTCGATGCTTGGCATGAGCGCAGAAGGAACCGCGGATGAGAATTGTCTCCATCCCCCACCGGATCGATGCGTTTGCGGAAGCTTGCTCGCGACCGTGCCTAACACAGGCTGACACGCGAGCACCAGCTTCCGAGGAATTGAACTCAGTGTCCTCTGCGAGAGACACTGAGCGGGATCTACAGGCTTCGCTTCAACCCTATCACACCGATGATGATGAACGCGAACCATAGAAGCTGCATCCCCTTGGAGGGTTGCTTGAACCACAAGGTGTCGATCAACTTAGAGCTGATCAAGGCCACTGCCATCCACACCGCAAAGGCCGTGCTGGCAGGAATGGTGCGCATGCTCATGGAAAGGAAGATCACATTGCCCGCACCGAAGACCGCATAACCCAGGAACGGCAGCAGCGGCTTGGCATGCAGTGGGTCGCTGAAGAGCCCGTGCCAGCCCATCCCCTTCACCGCTTTCACATCCATGGCCTTCACGGCATAGACCAAACGGATCCACTGAGCGATGCAATAAGAAGATAGATCCAGCTGATGGCCATGGGTCCTGCTTTTGAGCGCGCAAAGAAAAGCGCATCCAGCATTCCGCAAGTGAAACTCCTAGGTAATGAATGCATTGGATAGCGATGGTTCCTTCTATGACCTCATGTTCTGCATGCAGCTAATTTTGTGGATCATCTCAAAAAACCAATGGCAGCCTCCACTATCATACCCTGCTTGATCTACAACGATGCTCCCGCAGCCATTAAATGGCTATGCGTGGCATTCGGCTTCAAGAAACACTTGGTCGTTCCCGGGGAGAACGGGTCCATCCGCCACGCTGAGCTCACCTTAGGAAAAGCCATGGTAATGCTCGGCAGCTCCAGCAGTGGAAGCGAATACAGCAAGCTCACCAAGTCCCCGGCAGACCTCGGCTTCCAGACGCAAAGCCCCTACGTGATCGTGGATGACCCGGATGCCATTTACGCCACCGCCAAGCGGAACGGCGCGCGCATGGTCATCGACATCAAGGATGAGGACCATGGCGGGCGCGGCTTCACCTGTGCCGATCCGGAAGGACATTTGTGGAGCTTCGGCACCTACGATCCGTGGCAGCACGCACCGCAAGAGAAATGAACCCATGAGCCGCACCCGACAGATCCGCATCGCCGAGGAATGGTTCGATGCCTTCAACGCGCATGACCTTGAAAAACTGCTCACGCTGTACTCCGATGATGCCCGCCATTACAGCCCGAAGCTGAAGTTGCGCCGACCGGGAACGAACGGGTACATCGTCGGGAAGGAAGCCTTACGCCAATGGTGGCAGGACGCCTTCGAACGACTGCCAACACTGCGCTATGAACCCGGATTATGCAATTGAAAACTTGAACGGCGGCTTCAGGATCTCAACTTGATCGAAAAAGTGCTCTAAGAAATGCCTTCGTTTGCCCTCAGCTGAGAGCTTCATGACCTTGTTCCGGCCGTTGCGCACCAGGTAG
>JBBSUV010000041.1:0-34316 GCA_038234075.1 Flavobacteriales bacterium
GCAAAGCCTACTTCCGTTTGGCCTGACGCCCAAAGTTCTGGACAACGAAGAGCAGCAACAAACACCGTTGATAACTCGCCATTCGTTTTGTCCATTAGAGACCAACGTCTCCAAAAAGCCATTCGTTTTGTCCATTACACCTTTTTTTTTAATTCGGTCTCAGGCACACCTAAAGGTATACCTCCATTGGTTGTTCGATACAGCCGACCGTTATTGCATAAAACGAATCCCATAGTATCGTTGTAAAAATAGACATTGCGAATGGTTTGGCCTGTTTGATATTGCGTGCTCCAACTTATCAAGTTGAAAGTAACCGCGATGGTATTGTAAAACACACTATACATTGTACTGTCATTCACTATAGCCACCGGCCCACCTGTGTAGGCATCATCCATGGTTGAAGTCCACGTTGCACCGTTGTCTTCACTATAGCAGGTATAGTTTGGATATGTGTAGTGGAGAATGATCTTATCTCCAAAGCTCTTCATTGATGAAAACCCCAACTGACTGGTTCCAAATCCGTCAGGATGTTCTTCTAATGGATACCAATTTGAACCCTGATTATCAGACTTGAGCATATCCATATTTTCATTTACATACAACAATTCATTGCCGTTTACGCCAAATAAAAGAATTGAGTCGGAAAGCATTTCTAATGATGTATGATCGACTTTATTCAGTTGCATGTGGTCATTCGAGCCGCTCATGACATACACTATTCCATCTGAATATTGCATATTGAAGGTGCTGAAACTGACTGTATCAGATGACCAGCTATTACCTGAATCATCGGAATAAACCAGTATATTTTGATTTGAAGGCCCTTTACCATATGCATATATTATACCATCAATCACAAATACATGTATAAGTGACTCCCCACCTTGCTCATAAATTGTCGACCAATTAACACCACCATCAGTGGTTTTCATTATTATCGCATTGGTGGTATCAGGCACTCCGTTCAACACTCCACCACCAACAATATATCCCGTATTTTCATCAACGAAAAAAGCACCATTCAGGCCGGAACTTGCTGAGGTAATTACTGACGTCCATTGGGGTAGAGCGTTCAATGATAGACAGATGAGAAGGAGGGAAAACATCAGCTTCATGGTTCTTTGGGTATTAACCCTAAGCGCCAAATTGGCGCTTAGGGTTTGTCTTACGTTTAAATTACTGAACGATCAGCGTTTCAGTGTCACCACCTTGGCCATTGCAAACAAGGATCACGCTGTATGCACCGGGCTGAAAACCTGAAACATCGATCGTGGTGTTGTCCTGGGTAACGTCCAGAATGTAGTTGTACTGGGCGCCATAAGGCATGGAGACCATAAGGTATGCCGATGTCGCATTGTTCGCCTTGTACTCAACGGTCACCTGATCGGAGGACGGGTTCGGTGATAGGCTAATGATCTCAAATTCCTTCACCTTAACGCTCACCTCATCATAATCCTTCACACCGTCGACGGTCGCGATCACCTCCAGCTTGTACTTTTTTGTGATCTCCGGGCTAACGGTCATGTCCTTCCCTGTAAAGATCAAGGTGCCATCGGGACCATACCAATTGTAGATGGCAGCCTCACCGATGTCGTAAGCACCCAATTCAACCTCGTCCCCTTCAGATATGACCTTGTCTCCGCCTCCATCGGCGTAAAACCCTTCCCTGCCGGGTACTAGGATGTGGTATCGTTCCCCTCCAATTAATTTTCCCGTTGCATGCTCATGCTGTTCCATGTCAAAATCAAAGACTTTTTGACCGGAAAGCTGCTTAGCCAGAAAGTTGAAACTCACGTGAAGAAGACCTAACTGTCCTGGTTCAAAGGCCATATTTTTCATCTTTGCAGGAGTTCCCGTTAGAATGACCTGAAACCGATCCTCCCGTGAGACCTTCAAATTTTCAGCCTTGAAGCCTCCTTGTGCCCATCTGGTCCATACGCCTTCATCGACGGTGACCTTCACCTCGGCTTCAGCCATAACAGGATTGCCTTTGTAGGTGGCCGGGTTATCGAACACGAAATCGTATTTGCCTCCTGCACCCCAGCTATCACCGACCACCACCGTGGCCCCATTCAGCTTCTCATCGATCCATTCACCGTTTCCCCCTGCGATGTTATTCGGGTCCATGTCAACGACGGAAATGTTCTTCCAAATGATGTTGTTATTCTCAGCGACAAACGTCCCTATATCGCCTTGGTGGGTATAGTCTACCGGGTCGGCAGCAGATTCCACGATCGCCAGTAAGCAAAAATGTTGCGGCTCGTTATTGATGGTGGCGTAATCTTGGGGATTTACAGGATCCCACTGAATCTGCACAATGGTGGCCCCCCCAGCCTTGATGGATGGAATTGGTACAGTCGTAATAACATCCCCCAGCAACGCGGTAGCAGAAAAAGGGAAGAGCGTGCTGCCATCCCAAGCGGAAGGATAGGCCAATGAGGCACCTGCTTTTGCCCAGCTTAGTTTGAGTGTTTCATTCCCCGCTGTTGAAGCCACACATCCTCTGTTACGCACCTTCACGTAAACATAGTTGTGATTAGTCGGATTTTGATGGTATTCCGGATTTTGGTGTTCATGGATGGGCACATTGTTATCATCTGAGTTCCGAACCCACATATCCTCACTTAGGTAAATCGGATGGACAGCCCCCCCGAAACTCGGCTCTTCACCCCGATCACGAACATTGTGTACGACCAAGGGATTGTCCTTCATGTAAAGATCTACCGGCATGGTGGTTGATAGCGGGCAATTACACTCCCATTCCTTCCACTTGTCATCCACACCAGCGTGCCACAGCCAAAAAATTGCCGCAGAAGGTGACCGAAAATTCAACATGACGCCTCCCATCGCTTGGTGTCCGGAATTATGCCAGTTACTTCCGAAAGGGTTGCTAGGAGTCATTCCTCCATTACATTGCTCAAACCACCAGGAAAGCTATTGTCATTATCGACCGAATAGCCAGCGGGTGAAAATGGGAGGTCACAAAGATCATTACTTGTACCGGCCAACACAGGCAATTGCAAAATCGGTGGCAGCGAGATTACACTGGTCCATCCAGTTGGAGTGCTACAATCGCTACCCGCATTAGCGCAAGTAGTAGCAGGATCTCCACACGCCGGGGAAACACCGTTCCCATTAGGCCCTGCAGTACTAAACTCTATCGGAGGGGGCACCAGACCGGTCCACTTTGGCAAGGGAACGTACTGGGGGTAGCCTTGGTCCAAGAGCCAATCCTCCAAACGCTCTAAGTAGGTGCGATGAAAGGGCAAGAAGTTGAAATTGTCGTGAATGTCATAGGTTCCAGGACTTGCTCCCATAATAGTGGTGTAGTCACAATGCATCTGAATGACCTCTACAGTAGTGTAGTCGATGATGAGATCAGCCAACTCGGCACGTTCTTGAGACGTGAAGCTAAAGATGTCAGGTCGAACTTGACCAAAGGCAAGCATGGGAAATGCGAGCAGCGCGGTGATGGCGATCCGCAAGGGTAGGTGGTTCACGGCTTTCATGTTGGCAGATTTGGGTTCGCCAGCAAATCACCGTATTCATGGTGCAAGAAAATTGCACTTGACATGAGCAGCATAAATTTTCTTGAAGATCGTGAATACTTGATGTCGATCCCCCTTCTCTTCAACCGGCCGATCAAGGTGCAGGCCGTTCTGCGTGAAACACGGAATTTCCGCATGATGCACTCGATCGTCCTTACCGATCCGTTCTTCAAGCAGGCTTCGAGGTACTCCAATCGTTCAATACGGTCTATGGTGTCCATGGGGTAGGCTTTGTTGGGAAGTGGTACAGGCGAATATAGCTGAATCTTTTCCTGCTGATCGATCAGCGAGGCTGCCTTCTACGCCCTGCCGCCAGTGTGCACTGACCCGCAGCGTGCCTGTTGAAAACCTATGTGGAGTAAAACCCCGTGTTCCCCGGAAACCCTACTTTCGACAACGAGTTCGACCACCATCGACACCATTTCAATGAAGCGCCGTATCCGCTCTATCCTTTCGCTCTCCCTGCCCGTTTTCCTCCTGCTGGCCACGGCCTGTGGCGGTAAAAACTCCGCCTCCTCGAACACGTCCGCAACCGCCGAAAGCCCCACCCAGAAAGGGCCGCAGGCACTTCAGCATTTCGCGGAAGGCTACACCAAGGCATGGAACAGCCGCAGCCCGGAACTCTTCGCCAGCCAATTCGCCACCGACGGCATGATGATCATCAATAATGGTCCACCGGCACGCGGGCGAGCGGCGATCGCGCAGGTGGCACAGAGCTTAATGACCACCTTCCCGGACATGGTGATCACCATGGACACCTTGGAGGCCGGCGTGAACGGAGCGGCTTATCACTGGACGCTTAGCGGCACCAACTCGGGCCCTGGAGGCAACGGCAACAAGGTGAAGATCAGCGGGGTGGAAGTATGGCAGCTGAATGACGCCGGGCAGATCCGCATCTCCGACGGCCACTTCAACCAGGCCGATTACGATCGGCAATTGGGCCTCTCAGCGGGGCAGTGAAAGTTCTCCACAGGTTTTGAAAAGTATGGGGGACTTTGCCGCCCTAGCACACTCGCGGTTGGCTAAAGTTGAAGACCTTTGCCGGGTATTCAATTAGACCATGACCGAAGAACTCACCAAGAGCCAAGAGCTTATCCAAAGACGTAAGGCCGCTGTCCCCAATGGCGTCGGCATGTTCAACCATGCCACCGCCGCAAAGGCCGAAGGCGCCATCATCATCGACGCGGACGGCCGCGAGCTGATCGACTTCGCAGGAGGCATCGGCGTGGTGAACGCGGGCCACTGCCCACCGCCGGTGGTGAAGGCCATCCAGGAGCAGGCCGCGAAATTCCTGCACGTCAGTTTCAATGTCGCGAGCTACGAGCCTTACATCGCGCTCTGCGAAAAGTTGAACACGCTGCTTCCGCACGGCGGACCAACCAAAACGTTACTGGTGAGCACCGGCGCCGAAGCGGTGGAGAACGCCATCAAGATCGCGCGGCAGTCCACCGGTCGCCAAGGGGTGCTCTGCTTCACCGATGCTTTCCATGGGCGCACCCTCATGGCCATGACGCTCACTAGCAAGGTGGGCTACAAGCCCGGTTGCGGGCCGTTCGCGCCGGAGGTCTACCGCACACAGTTCCCGAATTTCTACCGGTATGGTGCAGGCCGCAGCGAGGCAGCGTTCGTGAAGAACGAGCTGCACCGCTTGGAGGAACTGGGACACAACACCGTAGCGCCAGAGAACCTCGCGGCGGTGATCGTAGAGCCGGTGCAGGGCGAAGGCGGCTTCAACGTGATCCCCAAGGACTACCTCAAGGGCCTGCGGAAGTGGTGTGACCAACACGGCATCCTGCTGATCTTGGATGAGATCCAGAGCGGCTTCGGGCGCACCGGCGCGTGGAGCGCGTTCGAGCAGATGGACGTGATGCCGGACATCAGCACGTGGGCGAAGAGCTTAGGCAGTGGACTGCCCATCGCAGCGGTAGTGGGTCGTGCGGAGGTAATGGACGCGGCCGGCCCGAGCAGTATCGGCGGCACCTACATCGGAAGCCCGATAAGTTGTGCAGCAGCATTGGCCACCCTCAAGTACATGGAAGAGATCGACATCAACGCGAAGGGCCGGCAGGTGGGCGAGGTGATCCGCAAGCGCTTCGAGAAGATGAAGGCGAAGCATGCCTGCATCGGCGATGTGCGCGGCTTAGGCGCCATGATGGCCATGGAGTTCGTGCACGACGGCGACCCGCAAAAGCCCGATGCCGACACCTGCGCCAAGCTGATGGCCGCCTGTGCTAAGCGCAACCTCGTGGTAATCAACGCTGGGACTGAGAAGAACATCATCCGCGTGCTGAGCCCGCTCGTGATCAGCGATGAGCTGCTGAGGAAGGGGTTGGACATCATGGAGGAGGAGCTCGCCAGCATCTGTGCACGTTAGGGCGATGCATGCATCGCCCATATACGTGGACAGCTCTACCTCACCAGCCACGGCAACTTGACCTAAGACACTGCATGAAACCCTTCTCCATCGCCGGCATCCAGATGCGCGTCAGCGCTTCCTACAGCAATGTGGAGGCCATGAAGCTGAAGCTCAACATCCTCATGAACCTCTACCCTTGGGTGGACATGGTGATGTTCAGCGAGCTCTGCGCCTACGGGCCGCTCACGCATCATTCGCTCAGCCGCATCGAGGATTTTGAGGAGACGATGCAGGAATTGGCGCTCAAGCATAAGATCTGGTTGCTGCCCGGCTCGGTCTTCCACACCGTGGAAGGCAAGACCTACAACACGGCCAGCGTGATCGATCCGGGCGGCAAGGTGGTGACGCGCTATCAGAAGATGTTCCCTTTCTACCCGTACGAGGTGGGCATCACTCCCGGCCATGAGTTCTGCCTCTTCGACGTGCCGGATGTGGGCCGCTTCGGGGTGAGCATCTGCTACGACATGTGGTTCCCCGAGACCACGCGCACCTTGGTGGTGAATGGTGCAGAGGTGATCCTGCACCCCACACTCACCGGCACCATCGACCGGGAGATCGAGCTGAGCATTGTGCGAGCCACTGCCGCCATGAACCAGTGCTACTTCTTCGACATCAACGGACTGGACGCAGGCGGAAGCGGGCAGAGCATTATCTGCGGGCCCGAAGGGAAAATAATCTATCAGGCGCAGAACAACGAGGAGATGATCCCCATTGAGATCAACTTGGAGAAAGTGCGCCGCAGCCGGGAGCTCGGACTGTTGCGTCTGGGCCAACCGCTGAAGAGCTTCCGCGACCACCTCGGCGATTTCGATATTTACCGGAAGGATGTGCCGAAGCCCTACCTTGACAGCCTTGGGCCTTTGATCAAGCCGCAACGGGTGAAGGAGCTGGGTGACCTCCAGATCCAGGAGGAAGCGGGCTTGATCCCGGGCAAGCCGCCCTTCGTATCTTCCATTCCTCCGGACCTAAAGCCTCCAGGGGCGATCATTGGATAAAAGCCAGCCGGGCTACGGCACTATAACGATGGGAAGCACCGCGATCAACAGCATCAGCATGGCCATGAAGAAGTTCACGGCACTGAAGGACTATGTGACCTGGTTCGAGATACCGGCCTACGATATGGAGCGCGCGAAAGCGTTCTATGACCACATCTATGGCATCCGCATGGAGACCTCCCGTACGGGTGATTTCACCATGGCCTACTTCCCTGCCGACCAGGGCATCGGTGGTGCAGTGGTGCAGGGCCCGGGCTGCCTACCGAACGACACCGGCGCATTGATCTACTTGAACGCGGGATCAAACTTGGAACTGTTGCTGGGCCGCGTGGCGGAGGCCGGTGGCCGTGTGGTGATGGGCCGCACCCTCATCAGCGAGGAGTCGGGCTGGTTCGCCTTATTCATCGACACAGAAGGCAATCGCTTGGCCTTGCATGAGCGTCCTGCTGTGAAGGCTTCTATGCCCAGTGCCAAGAAGACATCGAAAGCTGTTGCTAAGAAATCCCCTACTAAGCAAGCAGGTGCGAAGAAGGCTCCTGTGAAGAAGGTGGCTAAGAAGAAGTAGCTGTCTGTTGCCCGTTCTCCGTTGTTAGGCGAACGCGGCGAAATCGAACGCACCGGACAAGCGGGTTGGCACGTGATCAATTATCGGACCTGGCAACCGACAACTATCAACTGACAACTGGCCCCGATCAGTGCTCCTTCACCAGCTCATACAGCTGCTTGAGGTCCGGTGCCAACACGATCTCGATGCGGCGGTTCTTCGCTTTGTCGTTCGGGTCGGCGGGTTGGTACTCTCCCTTACCGGCTGCCGTGATGCGCAATGGATCGATCTTGGAGCTTTCCTGTAGGATGCGCACCACGCTGGTCGCGCGCAGTACGCTCAGATCCCAGTTGTCCTTGTAAGCTGCGCCCGGTAGCACCTTGTCGGTGTCCGTGTGGCCTTCAACCATGATGTTCACATCCTTGTCATTCTCGATCGCCTTGGCCAAACTGGTCAACGCCTCACGGCCCTTTGCGTCCACTGTGGTGCTTCCGCTGGGGAAGAGCAGCTTGTTGTCCAAGCTCACGTAGATCTGCCCGTCCCTCTGGGTCACGGTCAAGCCCTTGCCCTCAAACCCGGTAAGCGCTTGGCTCACGCGGTCCTTCAGCGCCTTCATGGCTTTGTCCTTTTTGTCCAGTTCCGCCTGCAGGTCGGCCAATTTGGCCTCGCGGTCCTTCAGGGATATGGCGAGTACGCCGAGTGAATCCTCCTTGTTCTGGAGCTTCAGGCGGTTGGCCTCGAGATCGGTGAGCAGCTGGCGGTTCTCGGTTTTCCCACCGGCCAATAGGGCGTTATACTTTTCGAGCAACTCATTGTTCAGCGCGTTGATCTTGTCGTACTGCGTGGTCATGTGGCGCAAGCTGGTGCCCAAGGTGAGTGTGTCGCGCTCGAGCATCTCCTTGCGACGGGTGAGGTCCTCCAAGGTGACCTGCTGGTCCTTCATGGCGGCCTCGGCTTGTTGAGCCTTTGCCAGCGCGGAGCTTTCATTCTCCTGCATGGCCTTGTAGCGCGTGTTCAGCTCGTCGTATTTGCGGGCGGGAACGCAGGCACTGAGGAAGGCGATGGCGGCAAAGAGCGGCAGAATGGTCTTTCGTGTGCGGATCATGGCTATCTTTAGAGGAATGATCAAAGGTCCGCCCAAAGTTCCGATCTGCCCCTCCAGGTGCAACCTTTTTATGAACATAGCGTTTTCCTGCTTGCCATGGAACCCTTGAGCTGGAGCGGCGCACCCGCTGACCGCATCCTCACCACCGCGATGGACGAGGAACTCGAGCAATACCGCTTGCTGGCCTACCTGCAACGGGTGGAGGCCCAGTACCGGGAGCATAAGCTCTACCCTTGGCTGGATGAGCTGAAGTTGCGCATCGGGCAACTGCGGCACGTGCACGACCGCGCGATCGAACTGGAGACCCACATGCCCGGCGAGATCATCGGCTTGGATCTTTCCCGCGGTGCACTGCTGCGAAAACCCATGGTGGACCAGCGCTCTTGGACCTTGGTGCTGCGCTCGCTGGAACGGACCCTTCCTCCCCTGCTCACGGCCATGGAGCGCGGCCGGGAGCTGCGTGACGAACTGCATGCACGCATCCGTTCCGAAACCGTGGGCGTAGTGCCGCTGGGCGCGCGCGAAGGCTGGTTGATACTGCGCCAGCACAACGAGGCCTTGGTCTATTCCTATTCCCTACCGATCGTTCAGGAAGTGCAGCCACCCGACCTGCACAGGCACGTCCGCACGCACTACTTCGCCACGTGGACAGTCGGGCTTTCCTGCACCTACGAACATATCAAGGCGGAACTGGTCCGCCACGGTCCGATGCCGAATCCCGCCACTTTTGTGTTCGAAGCGGATATCAGCCTGCCCCGCATTGAGACCTTTCTACCCTTGGCGAAGCGGATCGCCTACGAGCTGGTGTCGGGGCCCTTGGAATGAGGTGCTGGCCGCACGAGGCGCACACGGCTCAGGTCCAACAGCTCCATCGGATTCATCGCAAGGTTCCGCACCTTCGGGTCCAACAGCACGATGTACCGTTCATGATACAGGGGTATGAGCGGAACATCCTGCATGGCGACCTTTTCCGCCCGGGCCAGATCCTGCATCCGTTGTCGTTCATCGGTCTCCGTCATGGACTTAGCGAACAGCACATCGAAGCGCGGGTCGGCGTAGCGCGTGGTGTTTAGGCTTGAAGTCAGGGTGGTATCCGTCACCGCGTTCTTGCCATAGATCAACGCGAGGAAGTTCTCGGGATCCGGCAGATCCGCCACCCAGCCTTCGCGCCAGAAGAGGGCCTCACCCCGCTCGATCCGCTCGTAGTATTCCTTGGGCGGTACCACGCTCACCGTGATCATCACACCGAGCTCCTTCCCCAACATTTCCTGCACCTTGCTCGCCACGCTGCGGTATCCGAAGCCGTAGTTGTTCACCTGCAGTTGCACCCGGGGGAATCCCTTGCCCTCCGGATAGCCGGCCAAGGCCATCAGCTTGCGGGCACTGTCCGGGGCGAACGGTATGCCGGGCACCAGGTCGTAAGGGTAGCCGGCCAGGCCCGGGGGGACCAGCCCATGGTGTGCCACCACCGCAATACCCTGCAGCACGCTGTCCACCAGCGTCCGCCTGTCCAGTGCCAACGCGAACGCGCGACGGACGCGCAGATCGTTGAACGGAGGCTTGGATGCATTGAAGCCATAGAACTGCACGGTCAAGGCCGGGATCGAGACCATGTTGAAGCGGCGTGCCCCCGTGCCCGGATCCACCGAATCGGCCAGCACCTTCATGCTCTCCAGCGAAAGTTCCGTGACCATGTTCAGCCGTCCCTTCAGGAACTCGGTGATCTCCTTCTCCTTATCAGGTACCAAGGTCACGCGGACCCCGTCCAAGTAAGGCAATGAGCCACCTTCCGCATCGCGGCCCCAATAGTTGCGGTTGCGCTCCAGCACGATCACCTCTTCCGGCCGGGCCACTTTCAGCCGGAACGGGCCGGTGCCGATGGCATGGCGGAAGAGGTCCTTGCCATATTGTGCGGTCAGTTCCTTCGGCCAGATCCAGCAGCCGGCCCCCGCGATGCTCTGCAGGAAGTTCGGGCAGGGCCGGGTCAGCGTGATGCGCACCGTGCGGTCGTCCACCGACGTGATCCCGCTTATGGAACCGCCCTGCTTTCCGGAAGCATTGTACTCGTCCGCGCCGGCCACCTTGTCCTGGAACAGCCAGAAGGCTTGATCGCCCGCGCCCTTTTCACAGATCCTGGTGAAGCAATTCACCACATCCGCCGCCGTCAACTTCCGCCCTTCCCCGTCGGAAAAAACCGGGTCGTCCTGAAAACGGACGCCATCGCGCAGGTGGAAGGTGTAGATGGTGCCCGTGGGATCCACGTCCCAACTTTTGGCCAAACAGGGTTCCACGGAAAGGTCCTTGGCATTGAACCGGACCAGCCCTTCATAGATCTGGGAAGCCACCCGTTGCTCGGAGACCCGCGTGATGGTGAGCGGAAAAATGCTTCGTAGCTCCTGGGTCTCGTTGAAGTTGAACACCCCGCCATCCAGCTGGCTTTCGCGGTGGCTTTCGTCGTTGCCGCCCCCGCAACCGGACAGAAGCAAAAGCAAGGTGGCGGGCAGTAGTAGTCGGACCATGTATCGAGCCAAATCTATCGGGCATCAAAGCGCATTTGCACCTGGATCCATCGCATTACCAACAGCGTCTTCGTGATACAGCAGGCCACCGCGTGGTTTTGGGGATACTTTTCAACCCGTTGTCGCGTACCCTTTCCGCCGGCCCCACGTGTTGAAACCAGCAAACTCCCTTCCCTTGCGCCGCCTCCTTTGGGCAGTGATCCCGCTTCTTGCGGCAGTGTCGGCAGTGGCCCAAAGCCAGGACAACCGGGTAACGCGGCGCATCGTGATGGATCGGGATACACTGGTGCTGGACACGCTGAGCATCGTTCCCGGCTCCTTCAGCCTGTGGGCTGACACCGCGGAGGTCGCTTCGGATCACTATGTGCTGGATCCTTACCGCAGCTTGCTGATCAGGAAAGCGGACTCGCCTCCGGACACACTGACGGCCCGCTTCCGCGTGATGCCGCTCTTACTTGGAGGCACCTACCGCCACAAAGACCCCGAGCGGCTGCTGAAGCCATCCGGGGACCGCGAGGACGCCTTCAAATATGAACCGTCCAAAGGCGATCAGGACGTGTTCGGCATGGGCGGGCTGAACAAGAGCGGCAGCATATCGCGCGGCATCCTCTTCGGCAATAACCAGGACCTTTCCGTGAACAGCTCCCTGAACCTGGAGCTGAACGGGAAACTCACGGACAAGATCAACGTGAAGGCTTCCGTGACCGACAACAACATTCCGATACAGGCCGGGGGGAACACATTGGAGCTCCAGGATTTTGACCAGGTGTTCATCACCCTCTCCGACGACCGGCAGGAGCTCACTGCCGGCGATTTCGTGCTGCTACGTCCGAAGAGCCACTTCCTCACCTACTACAAGAAGACCAAGGGCCTCAGCTACACCACGAAGTTGGGTAAGGCGGACGGCGTGCATGATGTGCTGGGCCTCAGCGCCGCCATCAGCAAGGGTAATTTTTCACGCAACCAGATCCAAGGGATCGAAGGCGTGCAAGGCCCCTATCGGCTTACCGCCAGCGACGGTGGCACCTACATCATCGTGCTCTCCGGTACCGAGCGGATCTATGTCGATGGACTGTTGCTGACACGCGGACTGGAGAACGACTACGTGATCGACTACAACACCGCCGAGGTCACCTTCACCGCAAAGCGCCCCATCACCAAGGACAGGCGCATCACCGTGGAATTCCAGTACTCGGACAAGAACTATGCGCGGTCCTTGGTCCGCGTGGCCAACGAGTTCACCGCTGGTGGCACCACACTGCGCCTGGATCTTTACAGCGAACAGGACCACAAGAACCAACCGCTGCAGCAATCCCTGACCGATGTGGAAAAGCAGGCACTCGCCGAGGCTGGCGACAACCCTTTGGCCGCAGTCGTGTCCGGTGCGGACAGTGTGGCGTTCTCCGCCGACGAGGTGCTCTACGCCAAGATCGACTCCTTGGGCTGGTCGCCCGTGTTCCGTTATAGCACCAATGCCGATAGTGGACGCTACCGGGTCTCCTTCAGCACGGTGGGCGCTGGGAAAGGGGATTATGTGCAGCAGGATTTCACACCCAACGGCAGGGTGTTCCGCTGGATAGCACCGGATACTGTGAACGGGGTGATCGTACACAAGGGCGACCAAGCCCCGGTGCGCATACTCGTTCCGCCCAAGAACAAACGGATGTTGGCCATCGGCGTGGACCAACGCTTCTCCGCGCGCACCAAGGCCTGGGGCGAGGTGGCATTGAGCAGCGCGGACGGCAACACCTTCAGCTCTGTCGATGATGCGGACAACGCGGGCTTGGCGGTGCGCGCCGGGGCCAGCCACGCCATACCGATCTCCCGTTCCGACAGCACGAAGCAGCTGGTGGTGGGCACCGACAACGAGTGGCGCTCCAACACCTTCCAAACGGTGGAGCGCTACCGCCCAGTGGAGTTCGATCGGGACTGGAACATCACCGGGGTGGTGCAGGACGGCGACCAATTGCTGAGCACGGTGAGCATCGGCCTGCTCAACGGCAAGCAAGGCCAAGCGGACCTTTCCAGCTCCATCTTCCACATCGACCGGCGTTACGACGGCTTCCGGCAGGCCTTGCGCGGCAACATGCACTTCGGCAAGTTCGACGCCCTGATGGACGGCAGCCTCTTGAACACATCGGCAGGCAGTACCTCAAGCGGATTCCTGCGGAACAAGGCCATACTGGCCCGGCGCTTCAAGCATATCACCTTGGGCGTCTCCGATGAACTGGAGCGCAACCTCTTCCGCAACGACAGCTTGGATGCGCTCACCGCGGGCAGCTATCAGTACAACGACTGGGAAGTCTTCGTGCAAAGCCCGGATTCCGCCAAGGCCAAATTCCGGTTGGGCGCCGGGCAACGTTCCGATCAGGCCTACCGGAACGGTTCCCTTTCTCCCAGCACCGAGGCAACGAACTACAGCGCCAGCCTGGACCTTGGCGGGAAGAAGGTCCGGAAGCTCTCCGCCACCTTCACCTATCGGCAACTGCGCATCGTGGACAGCACGTTGACGGCCCAGCCCGCGGAGGACACCTATCTCGCCCGCTTGGACCATGGCCACAGCGCGTTGAAAGGAGTAGTGAACTGGGACCTTTTCTATGAGTTCGGCAGCGGCCTGGAACCACGGCGCGAGTTCCTCTATGTGCAGGTGCCGGCGGGACAAGGCTCTTATGTCTGGAACGACTACAACGGGAACGGCGTGAAGGAGCTGAATGAGTTCGAGCAGGCTTCCTTCGGCTATGAAGCGGACTACATCCGGGTGTTCGTGCAGACCAATGAGACGGTGCGCGTCTTCAGCAACCAGCTCAGCGCCTCGGGGGAACTGCGCCCATCGGCGGTGTGGCGCGATGCGAAAGGCTTGCGTGGCTTCTTGGGAAAATGGAATGATGTGGCCAGCTTCCGCAGCGACCGCAAGACCGGGGACGATGCCAAGGGGAGCGCTTTCAACCCCTTCATCATAGACCCGGCGGATACCTCGCTGATCGCCCTCAACAGCTCCGTGCGGAACACCATTTACTACGACCGCAGCAGCCGCAAATGGAGCATCGACCACACGTACCAGAGCGACCGCGGCAAGAGCCTGCTCCTGAACGGATCCGAGTCGCGGGTCCGGGAGAGCAACTTGGTGCATTTGCGTTGGAACACCACCACCCAATGGATGTTGGAGGTGGAAGCCGGTTCGGGCCGAACGGGCAGCAACAGCGACCTGTTGCTTGGGCGCACCTATGCCATCAAGGACCAAAGCACCGCACCGAAGATCACCTGGCAGCCCAACACCCGCATGCGGGGATCGCTCCGTTTCAAGTACACCGACAAACGCAATGATGTGGACCTCGGTGGGGAGCGCGCGGAAGTGCGCGATCTCGGTGCTGAATTCCGTTTCAATGCCGCCGATAAAGGGACCGTGCAAGTGAACGGCAACCTGGTGGATATCTCTTACACCGGCATGGTGGATTCATCCTTGGGCACGGAGATGCTCAGCGGCCTGAAGCCGGGCAAGAACCTCACCTGGAGCCTTTCCATCCAGCGCCGGCTGAGCGACCACCTGCAGGTGGACATCACCTACAACGGCCGTTCAAGCCCCGGCTCTCCCACGGTACACGTGGGCGGGGCGCAGGTAAGGGCATTCTTTTAGGTTAATGCGCGGTTGCTGGCTGTCAGGTAGAGCACAAAGCCTGCAGAGGGTCTCAGATCCGACGTCCTTCGCCCGTTGGGCTGAAGCAGTGAGGAAGCGCACATACGAATGACGTCTAGCAATAAGAGGGACCATCGGATCAAAAAGAAGACGCCCGAGCCTCCGCTTTTCATCGGACGCTCGGGCGCATTCAGGTCGCGCGGCAAGCCGGACAAGAGGCAACTAAGCCACTACTTCAAGTTGAACGTGGTGTGACCCACCTTCATGCCGCTCTCGTACACATCCACCTTGTACTCACCGCCGGTGAGCTTGCCGGTGGCGGTCCAGAACATGCATACGTCCACGGCTGAGTTCTGGTAGTTCACGTCGCGTTTCACGCTGAACTCTCCTTCCACGCCCTCATAGAAGAAGCGATTGGCCTGGTCGCTGGCCGGTAGCACGGAGCCGTCCGGGCCGATCACCCGCATATACAGGGTTTTAGTCCCGGCCTGCGTGATGCGGTTCTCGCCCAAGTTGAAGCAGCACTTGATCATCTCCGCCTTGCTGCTGCGCTCGGTGTCCACCTGCTTGCCGTTGTTCCGCACGAAGAGTGCATTGGCGGCCATCCCGGTTGCTGTGAGCACGGAGCCCTTACTGATCAAGGCCTGTTGTTCGGCCGATTTGCTCTCCAAGGCCTGCTTCTGGCCGGTCACTTCACCGAGCTGCTGCTTGGTGTTGACATTCTCAACCATCAGGGCTTGGTTCAGCTGGTTCAATGAATCGATGGTGACCACGTAGCCCTTCATGATCTTGCGCAGGGTCTCCGCCTCCTTCTTGGCCCTGTGCACGTCATAGTTGCCGCTCTTCACCTTGTCCATCAGGGTGACGATCTGCTTTTGCAGCGAATCCATGCCCGTGCGGAGTTGGTCGTTGTTGGTGCTCAGGGTGTCATATTGCACCAGCATATCCTCCAACAACTTGGTCACGTTCTCCTTCTCGCTTGTCACGGCCGTCACTTGGTTGGCGGATGCCACGGCCTGATCCTTCTTCTGGAACCAGAGGAAGAGCATGACCACATTACTGATCAAAAGCAAGACCACCAAAGCGAGCAGAACGGTGTTGTTCCTGTTCTTGGTCGGTTGGGGGTTGGGGGATCGGGTCTCCGTCATAAGGTCCGTTTGTTGGGCTGGAGCGCGAAATTATCTTCGTGTGTCCGTTCATGCCCCGTTCCGTAGGACAGTTGTCAACAGATCCATGAACCATGAGGCCTCGCAAAAGCAATATCCTGTATGACCTGGCCGGGATCTTCCTGCCTCGTCGGTGCGCCGGATGCGACCAAGGACTGATGAGCTTCGAGGAGTCCATATGTTCTGAATGTGTGGACGACCTACCTCGTTTGCGCGGCCATGACGATCCGGACAACAAGGTGGAGCAGGTGTTCAAAGGAAGGGTGCAGCTCCATGCCGCAAGCGCTTTCCTCCAGTTCAACAAGGACGGTATGGTGCAGCATATGCTCCACCGCTTGAAATACCGCGGAGACCCCGGCGTTGGCCTGGAACTCGGCCGAAGGATGGCCGAGGACGTGATGAAAAGCCCCCGCTTTGCCGATGTGGACGTGTTGCTCGCTGTGCCGCTCCACCGCAGGAAGGAGAAGCAGCGCGGCTTCAACCAAGCGCAGGTGCTGGTGGACGGCATGCGCGAGGTGTGGCCCCTCCGCGAAGTGGATACCGGCCTGCTCCGCGTGGTGCATACCTCCACACAGACCAAGCGCGGCAGGCTTGCCCGCTGGACGAACGTGAAGGCAGCCTTCCAGCTTTCCGACCCGGCAGCACTGACCGGAGCGCACGTGCTGTTAGTGGATGATGTGGTGACCACGGGCGCTACGATAGAAGGCTGTGCCTTGGCTTTGGCGGACGTGCCGGGGATCAGGATCAGTGTGCTGGCTTGTGCGTGTGCGTGAGCCGTAACGCGCAGTGTGTGGAGACGAAGTTTCCCCGACCACTATACTATATTCGCTCAATGGCACGAGACGCTCGCCCATCTACATCGCCCAGCATCAGAGGCGAAAGTCTCGCCCCAGTGGAGGTTGACGGAACCTTGGCGGATCAGCCTAATCGAATAACCTTCAAGGTCGCATTTTGCGACCTTGAAGGACCAACGATCTAAGTTCGTTATTATGAGCAGGAAGAGGACACCGGCCATCGCTGATGAGCAGGTCATGAGCAAGATCCACACGGTTCGCGGCCACAAGGTCATGCTGGATCATGACCTTGCCGAGCTCTACGGAGTGGAGACGAAGCGGCTCAAGGAGCAGGTCCGGCGCAACATCCAACGGTTCCCGGCGGAGTTCATGTTCGAGTTGAACATCGCGGAAGCTGAAGCCTTGGCCACTTCGGACGGGAAGACCCAGCGAGGTCGTAATATCAAGTACCGGCCATTCGCCTTCACTGAACATGGGGTGTTGATGCTCTCCAACGTACTGCGGAGCGCACAAGCCATCGCTATGAGCATCCGCATCATCCAAGTGTTCATGCGGATGCGTGAAGTACTCACCGCCCACCAAGAACTTTTGTTGCAGGTGGAGAAGCTGCGTGGCACAGTGAGCCACCATAGCCGTGACATCAAGGTGATCTTCCACCACATCAAGCGAATGGAAAAGGAGGAAGAAAATAGACGGTTGCTTGCCCAGATCGCCAAGGAGAAAAGGGGAAACACCGACCGGTGGTGGGGTTCAAGACGGACAAGGACAAGCGGGAGCAGTAGTGCCCACGCTCTGACCACCGTTGCTATATTCGTTGAATGGCGCGAGACACCTGCCCTTTTGCAGCCCACAGTTCCGGAGGCGGAGGTTTCGCGCAAGAATGGGTGCGGGTCGTGTTTATAGCACTGGCTGCCATTAGCCTGTTGACTTCGTGCAATCCCAAGCCTCCGTTGTCTGGTCTTAACAAAACAAGGATCAGCTACATTATCCTTGCAGATTGCGCTAGCCGTCACTATACCATTGCCGATCATCAGCTGATCAATCTATTTTCTACTGCAGTATCTAGTTCCCGCATCTCTTCAATCGAAACGCTTCGTCAGAACTCGGGGTTTGTCCGTGCTCAGATTGTACAGACCAGCATCGAAGAGCCAATACGATTGAACATAGTAGCGTCAACTCTCTATGGCCCAGTGGTCAGATATGGCACAGACTTATTCGTGTGCGATGAATGCGAGGCGTTCTTTACTGAAATGAAGAAGACCTACCCGGACTTCAACTGGTGTCGAGCCCCTGACTAGCGCGAGACTTCCCAGAAAACTTTGGCGCGGGAGTTAGGCCAACGAGGGAAAACACAGATCAGGCCGTCCTCCCGTGCCCCGCGATCCGCCTTCGTGTACTTCGCGTCCTTAGCGGTACCCTTCCCTCAAGCCAGCTTATCGCTCAATAACCGCATCTCGATCGTCGGCGCGATGCGTTCATACAGCATGCGGTACGTAGCCTCGGTGATGGGCATATCCACTCCCAACTCGGCGTTGATGGCCTGCACGCACTTCACGGCGTAGTAGCCCTCGGCCACCATGTTCATCTCCATCTGCGCGGCTTTCACGCTGTAGCCTTTGCCGATCATGGTGCCGAACTCGCGGTTGCGGCTGAAGACGGAATAGGCCGTCACCAAAAGGTCACCGAGATAGGCCGGTTCGTTGATATCGCGCGTGATGGGATGCACGGCAGTGACGAAACGCTCGATCTCCTGGATGGCACGGCTCACCAGCACCGCCCGGAAGTTGTCGCCATAGCCCAGCCCTACGCTGATACCGGCGCACACGGCGATCACGTTCTTCAGGATCGCGGCGTATTCAGTGCCGTAGATGTCATCGCTGAGCGTGGTCTTGAGGAACCGGCCAGCGAGCGCATCGCCCATCAGCTTCGCCTTTTCCGGATCCTGGCTCGCGATGGTGAGGTAGCTCAAGCGCTCCAGCGCAACTTCTTCCGCATGGCACGGACCGCAGATGATGCCGAGGTCATTCTTCTGCACGCCCCAATGCGTGAACAGATATTCACCCACGATCTGGTTGGTCTCCGGCACAATGCCCTTCACGGCGCTGAAGCAGATCTTGCGTTTCAGTGCATCCGGCTCCAACTGGTCCATCGCGGCCTTCAGGAAAGCGCTGGGCACCGCGAGCACCACCACGTCGGCACCTTTCAGCACGGTCCGTATGTCGGTATCCATGCTTAGGCCGGTGGCATCCAACTGGGCACCCGAAGTGTAATCCGGGTTGTGGCCATACTTGATGATGTGGTCAATAGTTTCTTGCCGACGCACCCACCAGCCCACGTTCTTTTGCGTGCCGCTCAGAAGCTTCACCAAGGCCGTTCCCCACGAACCGGCACCGATCACTGCGATCTTGGTGCTCATTGGAAGTGGATGGGGACCGTCATTTCCTTGCCGTCGCGGATCACCGTAACCGTGGTCGTATCACTCTTCTTGAACATGCCGAGTGCTTTCATGTAGCCCATCATGTCAGGAATTTCGTGGTCACCCATCTTGATCACGATGTCGCCGGCCTTCAGCCCCGCGTGCGCCGCGGTCTTGTCCTCGGTGACGCCGTCGATGCGCAGGCCCTTGCCGTCGTACATGTAATCCGGCACCACGCCAAGTGTCACGGTGAAGCGTGGCGTCTTCGAGGTGTCCGTGTCGGCGGTCTTGGTGAAGGCGAGCTTGGTGCTGTCGTTCAGCGTGGTTACCACGGCCTCGATGTAGCGCGCGATGCGCAGCATGCCGTGGTAGTTCACCTTGTCGGCATCGTCGGTCGGCTTGTGATAGTCCTCTTCACTGCCGGTGAAGAAGTGGATCGCGGGCACGCCCTGCAGATAGAAGCTGGTATGGTCGCTGGGCCCGATGCCGCCCTCGGTGGTCTTGATATTGAGGCCGCCCGCCTTCAGCTTGGTGATGCCCGGCCACGAGGGCGAGGTACCGATACTGTTGATCGCCAGGTTGCTCGCGCTGTCCAAGCGGCCCACCATGTCCATGTTGATCATGTAATTCAAGCTATCGATCGCCAACGTGGGATGCTTGGTCCACCAGTTGGAGCCGTACAGCCCTTTCTCCTCGCCGCTGAAGGCGATGAAGAGGTAGTTGTTGTTCTTCGCCTTCGGCATGTTCTGAAGGTCGGCGGCCAGTTGTAATAGCACGGCCACGCCGCTCGCATTGTCATCCGCACCGTTGTGGATGGCCGGCTCACCGCGGTAGAGCGAACCCTCACCGCCGAAGCCGAGGTGGTCGTAGTGCGCGCCGATCACCACGGTGTAAGGCTTGTGGTTATTGATGAAGCCCACCACGTTGTGTCCCGTCCTCTCCTCGCGGATGATCTCCGTGTGGATCACCACGGGGTCGCCGTCCTGTCCCAGCTTCGCGAAGCCGCTCTTGGTGAGGAAGACCACCGGCACGCTGCACGGCTGCAGCTTCATCTCGAAATCCGCAGGTGGATCATCGGCCTTGTCCGGATCGTCGTTGTAGAAGATGATCGCGTTGGCGCCGAGCTTGATGGCGTCGTCGATGCGCGACCGGAGATCGTTGTGTGCCAACCATTTCGAGTGCGGGTGGATCCCGTCCGGCGAGCTGATGCTCATGCAGACCGCATGATCCTTCACATTCACACCTTCGAAGTCATTACGGCCCAGTTCCGGAGCAAGAATGCCATAGCGGCAGCGGGCCACCCGGGTGAGGACCTGCCCGTTGGAAGTGTAGCCCAGCGGGTAGAAATCATCGCCGAGTTTCAGTTTATTGCGACCGAGCTGCAGGCTGTTGTCCGGGCCGGAGCGGGGCATGGCGGCAAAGTCGAACGCGTTGAGATAGCTCGTGCCGTCGCCCCGAGGCGTGAGCCCGATCGCCTTGAAGCGGCCCACGATATAGGCGCCGGCCATCTGCTCGCCCTTGGTGCCGGTCTCACGGCCCTGCATGCTGTCGTCGGCGAGCGTGTACACGTCCTGGCGCATCACCCGTACCGCCTGGCTGTCCGGCATCAGGGATTGTGCCTGGGCGGCGAAGGGAACGAGGAGAAGGGCGGCGAGGGTGGTGCGGCTTGCAAGCTGCAAGAGACAGGCTCCTTTTGGACAGGATTTCAGGATCGACAGGATTTGATCCCGCCTTGTGGCGGGCAGGCCGCCTTGATTCTTCAGTTGCATAGTGTGGTCTTGCGGGCGGCGAAGGTACCGATCAGAGCTGCGGCGTTGACCTGGTCCTGCCCCTATGACCTTGCCATGACCCAAAGGATACCTCTTCCTCTGGCGGTTCATGGGCCAAAGTGGAATAGCTTTCCCGGCAGATGAAGAACGCGATCTTCCTGCTGGGCCTCCTTGTGATAGGCTGCGGAACACCAACTCCCACGACCAAGCCTCCCACCCCGGCCAACAACAAATGGTCCGATGCACGCTTGGCACCCGTGCTGGAGGCACAAGACCACCGCGATAGCAAGGCGCTGCTGACACTATTGACGGATACGGCCACAACGGTGCGTGAGGGGGCGGCCATGGCGTTCATCAGCATACAGGACACCTCAGCGCGTGCGGCTCTGGCGGAAGCGATGCAGGATCCGCAGCCCACCGTGCGGCTCGCCGCCGCCTGGGCCTTGAGCTTCGTGGCCGATACGATCGTGGTGAAGGCGATCGCCGATCAGGCGTTTAAAGAGAAGGACCCCACCCTGGTAAGCGCATTCTATGCCGCATCCTTCCGGGCATTGACAAAAGCCAAACCTCAACTTGATCCACAGGAACTTTTTTCCGCCTTCACCAAAAGCGATGGATACCAACGGGTGCAGATCGCGGAAGCGATCCGACGGTTGCCCAAGGAGAAGCTCATACCTGTGGAGCGACGCTACGTGGAACTGTTGCAACGCGAGATGCAGCCGGAGTCGAAAATGCTGCTGATCGCGGGCATGAAGAACTTCAGCGATACGCTGGCCCGCAAGGCCGTGTCGGAATTACTGAACGCTCCGGACCCGATGATCCGTGTCGCCGCTTTGCGCGCACACGGCGCAATCAATGGGAACGCAGCAGCACCCGAACTCCTGCAGGCTTTGAACGACAGCTTACCCGCCGTGCGCTCCACTGCCGTGGAGTTGTTGAAGGGCATGGATGC
Source organism: Flavobacteriales bacterium (assembly GCA_038234075.1). Lineage (GTDB taxonomy): Bacteria > Bacteroidota > Bacteroidia > Flavobacteriales_F > PHOS-HE28 > PHOS-HE28. The sequence goes on from JBBSUV010000041.1 coordinate 21,859, forward strand.
TCTTGATGGAGAAGCGTGCTGGGCAGCAGGCCAGGAGAACGCCGAGGTGATGGTGAAGATCCCGCTTTACGGACTCGCCGTGCAATTCGGTGATGAAGGAACACGGAACGTAGCGGGTTCTCTCATGCAGAGCATGTGGGCGCAACCTGCGGACGCCTATGTCCGTGCGGCGTTGATCGAAGCGCGGGCAACATCCGTGGGTCCGGACACCCTAGTGGCTTGGATGCAAAGCCAGCGGCCCGCTGTGGAAAGGCAGGCAGCCTTCGCCGCAGCTATTAAGTTGGTGCGAGCCACTACGAAGCGCTTTCAAGGCAGCTTGGGCGACAAGACCTATTCGCAATTGGCAGCGGTACTCCGGGCGGCAATGGAAAGCGGTGATGCCGGACTGATCGCCAGTGCAATGGACGAGCTATTGAAAGAGGATCCGAAAGTGATCGCGAAGGTGTTGGACAGCGCTATGCAGCAGAATGTCATGGCGACCTTGCATCCTGTACGCGACCTCGAGGCGCTCCAGATGCTGGACCAGGCCGTCGCCAAACGGGATGGCCTTCCCGCTCCCGCCCACCAAGGCCCTGGGTACAACCATCCCATCGATCGCGCACGCTTGGCCACGCTACGCGAAGATCATCAATACCGTATCACAACCACCCGAGGAGACATCGTGATCGCCATCGAGCCAAATGCTGCACCCGGCACCTGCACGGCCTTTGACTCACTGGTGACATCGGGTTTCTACAACGGCAAATACTTCCATAGGGTCGTGCCGGATTTCGTGGCCCAAGGCGGCTGTCCACGCGGCGATGGCTACGGCGCGATGGACTGGACCATGCGCACCGAGAACGGCTATGCGGGCTTTGTTACCGGTGCGGTGGGTATCGCCTCAGCGGGCCGCGATACGGAGAGCTGCCAGTTCTTCATCACCCTCGCACCTGCCCCACATTTGGACGGGCGCTACACACGCTTCGCACACGTGGTGAGCGGGATGGGCGTGGCGCAAAAGCTGGTGATCGGCGATCAGATGACGCGCGTGGAGCAGATGCCTTGAGCTCACTTCAGTTCGTGCATCAGAGTTCGATCCCGCGTTCGTTCAACTCCTTCCGCAGTTCCTTGCTGAAGGCTTCGGCACCGGGCAACATCACGTGGGTAATATTCAGGTAATCCGTTTCAGGCAAAGGCATCCGACCGAGGTCAACCACCACCACATTCGGGAGAGAACGCGCGGCGGCCAGCCAGGTCTCGGCCTGTTCCATGTGCCCGAAGTTGGTGTAGAATTCAGGGTAGTACGGTGAGATGGCCAATACGATCGTGCGTTGCGTGGACCCCAACAAATCCAGGAACGCCTTTTCTTCCGTGGGATGTGTCCTCCATCGCATGGGTAGCTTGGACTTCCCGATGGCCAGCATCTTGTCGCGTGTGGCGCGGTCCGGCCCTTTGTCGATGAAGAAGCCGTTGTCCGAGACCTGGCCTTTCCTGATGAGCAGCGGGATGAAGACGCGAACGTATTCGTCCACGGAGCCGAAGTAGCGCAACGTCGGAAAGCGGTAAAACCACCGCATGCGCTTACCAAGGAATTGACGCACTTCCGGCTCGTCCGCCGTGGGAATGAAGTGCGCCGTGTTCGGCTGGTGGCCGTCGAAGAAGGAGTATTCGAAGTTGACGATCACCGGCGTGCTCTTCGGCTTGGAAAGTTCTTTAGTGAGCATCAGCCTGACCTCTCGCCAGCCGGTCTCCTCGATGCCGTAGTTGAACACGGAATCGCCCAGCAGCGAAGGGACGTAGGAACCTGCAGCGCGCGAGGAACCGATGATGGCCACTTCGCCCGGGTGATCCCCCGTGAACATCCGATGCACTTTGAACGCTCCGAAATTCTCGTTCGCCAATGCCAAGCGCGTGAGCGGCCAGTCCAGCAACAGGCAGCCCACCGCAATGCCCACCACCGTGGACAGCAGGAAGCGGAACGCTGTGCGCTTAGAACTGGAAGTAGATGAAGTCTCCGCCATTGCGTCCGAGGACGATGATGATCAAGGTAGTGAGCACGATGAAGGTGCGGGGCCGTTTCAGTTGCAGGTCGAGCGGCAAGCGATAGCTCAGCACCAACAGTGCGATGGCGCCCATGCAAGCTGCAAAGTGGTAGTTGTCCACGTTATCGAACACGCCGTCGAACGCGATCGGGCCTTGGAAATGGAGCATCTTGCCCAAGCCGGTGAACGCCTGCTTCGCCGTGGTGGCGCGGAAAAACACCCATGCCAGCGTGACGAGGACGAAGGTGAAGCCGACGTTGAGCGCGCGGCGAATGCGTGGTACGCGGTCCAGTCCGATCGCTTGCACAAGCCGTAAAGAGGGTCGCTTCAGCATGATCGAGGCGACGAGATAGCCGCCGTGCAACGCGCCCCAGATCACGTAGGTCCAATTGGCGCCGTGCCAAAGCGCGCTGACCAGGAAGGTGATCATCAGGTTATAGTACCAGCGCCATTTCAACACGCGGTTTCCGCCCAGCGGGATGTAGAGGTAATCGCGGAACCAGCTGCTGAGGCTGATGTGCCAACGGCTCCAGAACTCACTGACCGAAGCGGCGAGATAGGGCCGCCGGAAATTCTCCATCAGTCTGAAGCCCATGACGCGCGCAGCGCCGATAGCGATGTCCGAATAGCCGCTGAAGTCGCAGTAGATCTGGATGGCGAAGAAGACGGTGGCGACAAGAATGGTGAAGCTGTTGCGCGAGCCCAGGTCCGCATACACGGGGTCCACGAAGAGCGCCAGCCGGTCCGCCACTACCACTTTCTTGAAGAAGCCGTAAGCCATCTTCACCAGGCCCCAGGTGAGGTCGTCCATGTTGAACGGCCTGCGTGCGTGGAACTGCGGCAAGAGGGATTGCGGGCGTTCGATCGGGCCTGCCACCAGCTGCGGGAAGAACATCACATACAGGGCGAAGATGCCGAAGCGCCGCTCTGCAGGAACGTGCCCACGGTACACTTCGATCGTATAGCTAAGGCTCTGGAACGTGTGGAACGAAAGGCCGATCGGCAGCAGGATGCCGAGGTCCGGAAAATGCCGGACCACGCCCACGGAGGCGAGAAAGACTTCCAAGTTGCCGGTGAGGAAAGCGTAGTACTTGAAGATCGCCAGCACGCCGACATTGGCGAAAATGCTGATCACAAGCCAACGCTTCCTTGTGCTTCCTTGCGTCTGTTCGATCAAGATCCCGGCGAAATAATCCACGGCGATGGTGAAGCCGAGGATCAGGATGTACACCGGCACGAAGGCCATGTAGAACACACAGCTCGCCAACAGCAAGAGCAGCCAGCGCCACCGGTGTGGAAGTGCAAAGAACAGACCCACCACCACCGGGAAGAACACGAGGAACTCGGTGGAGTTGAAGAGCATCTAATGCTTGATCGAATTTCTCCGGCCGCATCTGCGGGAATGGCTGCACCCCCGGGGTCGACAGGCCGCTACAATGCAACAGGCCCGGCTATTTTGTCGCCACCCGGAAAGGCTCACAAGATCGGCTTATTTCGCAACCCTTCGGCGGATCAAGGTCGGCGAGAGTCTCTTTTTGGAATGGAGCACGGCCAAGATCCCTGCACGATCGTGTTTCACATCCCAGTGATAGATGATCCTATATGGGGGCATTATGACCTCCCGGAAACTTCTGCTTTTCATCTCAGCCACGAAATGTCCACAACCCGGATAGCGTGCCAGCAATTCCTCAGCACCGAGGATCCTCACCACTTGTTGACCCGCTCGAAAAAAGGAGTCCAGCGCGATGTATGAAGCGATATCGTTGATATCCTCCAATGCTCCCGGAGTCCAAACTACTTCAGCCATTTAGCCAAACGCTTCCGTGCTTTTGCAGCGTTCATGGCCTTCCCTTCCTTCAATTCACGCATGCCGCGATCCACCTTCTGCATCACCACAATATGCTCCAGCAGCTCATCCACGGAGAACCGCTCCGGCATGTCCTTGATCCGGGCTAAAACCGCCTTCTTTTCAAGTTTTTGCTCCCGTGTTGTCATGGATCGAAGATACTAAAGCGCGCTCGAGAGTCCTCCGATCAGCAAAGATCCGATGTGCCATGCTCGCGCACCAGTGGTGCTTCTAGTCGAATTTCTCCGGCCGCATCTGTGGGAACAGCAGCACTTCCTGGATCGCCGGATTGTCCGTGAGCAGCATCACCAAGCGGTCCATGCCGATGCCGATGCCGCTGGTCGGTGGCATGCCGTACTCGAGCGCACGCAGGAAATCGCGGTCGATGAACATGGCCTCGTCGTCGCCGCGCTCCATCAACTTCAGCTGCGCCTCAAAGCGTTCGCGCTGGTCGATCGGGTCATTCAGTTCGCTATAGGCATTGGCCACCTCGAAGCCGCCGACGAAGAGCTCGAAGCGCTCGGTGAGGCGGTCGTCGTCGCGGTGCTTCTTGCAGAGCGGGCTCATCTCCACGGGGAAGTCCATCACGAACGTGGGTTGGATCAGATCTGGTTGCACCAGTTCACTGAACAGCTCGTCGATCAGCTTGCCTTTGCCCATGCTGGCCGTCACCTCGATGCCGTGCTGCTTGCAGAGTTCGCCCAAGGTGCGTTCGTCCATCTCCAGCACATCCTGGCCCACCTTTTCTTTGATCGCGCCGCACATGGTGATGCGCTTGAAGGGGGCCTTGAAGCTGATCTCCTTGCCTTGGAAAGTCGCCGTGGACGTACCGTTGGCGGCATCGGCCACCGCGGTGAACACGCCTTCGATGTAGTCCATCATCCAGCGGTAGTCCTTGTAGGCCACGTAGAGCTCCATCACCGTGAACTCCGGATTGTGGGTGCGGTCCATGCCCTCGTTGCGGAAGTTGCGGCTGAATTCGAACACGCCGTCGAAGCCACCCACGATGAGGCGCTTCAGGTAGAGCTCATTCGCAATACGGAGGTAGAACTGCGTGTCCAGTGCGTTGTGGTGCGTCTCGAACGGGCGGGCCGCCGCGCCGCCGGGAATGGCTTGCAGCACCGGCGTGTCCACTTCGATGTAGCCGGCCTCTTGGAAGCTTCTGCGCATGGCATCGAAGATCCGGGCACGCTTCAGGAAAGTCTCTTTCACGGCGGGGTTCACGATGAGGTCGACGTAGCGCATGCGATACCGCTGCTCCGGGTCGGAGAAAGCATCGTGCAGGATGCCTTCCTCATCGGTCTTGGGGGTGGGCAGCGGACGCAGCGACTTAGCGAGCATCGTCATCTCCTTCACGTGTACCGTGATCTCGCCGGTGCGCGTGCGGAACACAAAGCCTTTCACACCGATGAAATCGCCGAGGTCGAGGAGCTTCTTGAAGAACTCGTTGTACATCGCCTTGTCCTCGCCGGGCGCGATGTCATCACGGGTGATGTAGATCTGCTGGTCTCCTTCCCCATCGCGCAGCACCGCGAACGCGGCCTTGCCCATCACTCGGATGTTCATCACACGTCCGGCGATGACGACATCGCGCGGTGGCGCATCATCCTTGAAGAAGGCCACGATCTCCTTGCTGGTGGCGGAAACAGGGAATTCTGCCGCCGGGAATGGTTCGATACCGAGTTCTCGGATCTTTTGCAGTGAAGCCCGGCGGTGGGCTTCCTGTTCGCTCAAAGTTTCTGCCATTTGTTGCTCAATGGCGGCGAAGATACCGGCGCTGCGATGCCGCGCCGTGCTCCACACGAAGGACTTTGTTTTTATTCGATCACCACGCGGCGTTTGCCTTCGCGGGAGATGCTCATCAATTTGGACGCATCCGGGGCGGAGGAGCAGCCTTCACTGAATACAGCATTATCGCCCGCACCAACAGGCGGTGCCGCCCATTTCGAGGGCAAACGCTCGCCTTCCTTCGGGGCGCTCACCAGCGCGGAATGGAACATGCTTTTCCACAAGCACCTTGATCACCACTTGCAGCAGTTTGATGTGTGAGTTTGAGTCCTAAGTGATCACGCGTCCATCATCCATTTCGATGATGCGGTCGGTGCGCGCGGCGAAATCCTGGTCGTGCGTGACGATCAGGAGGCTGCGCTTGTGCTCATCGGCGATCTTGCGGAAGATGTCGAAGACGATGTCGCTGTTGCGGCTGTCGAGGTTGCCGGTGGGCTCGTCCCCCATGATGATGAGCGGATCGTTGATCATGGCCCGGGCAATGGCCACACGCTGCTTCTGGCCACCGCTGATCTGGTTGGCCGACTTGAGCGCTTGGTCGGCGATGCCGAGATCGGCCAGCAGTTCCATGGCGCGTTGCTCCACTTCCTCACGGCTCTTCAAGGCCAGTTTCAATCCGGGCAGCATCACATTATGCAGCACGCTGAATTCCGTTAGCAGGTAGTGGAACTGGAACACGAAACCGATCTTCTCATTACGGATCCGCGCCAAGCGCGTGCGGCTCGCCTTGCGGGTGGGTTCGCCGTCGATCTTCAGCTCACCCTCATAGTCGGTGTCCATGGTGCTGAGGATGTAGAGCAAGGTGCTCTTGCCGCAGCCGCTCTTACCCGTGATGCTCACGAATTCACCACGCGCCACCTGCATGCTCACCTCCTTCAGCACGTTGATCGTCACAGGATCGTGGAAGGACTTGTTCACCTTCTCCACTTCCAGCACCAGCTTGCTCGCGTTCATTTTCCTCGGATGATCTCCACCGGGTCCACCTGGCTGGCCTTGCGCGCAGGGAACCAGCCCGCCACCCACGTGGTGGCCAAGGCAAAGGTGACAGCGATGACATAGTAACGGATGGAGTAGTCCACCGGGAAGGTGGTGACAGCTGGTAAGGCGGCGGTGATGAACGGGATATTATCGATGATGTTCTGCAGCGTGATGCCCACGATCAGGCCGCCCAAGGCGCCTGCGATCCCGATGATCACACTGAGCAGGAGGAAGATCCGCTGCACATCCCTACCGCTGAAGCCGGTGGCCTTGAGGATCGCGATGGCATCCAGCTTCTCGTAGATCATCATGTTCAGGATGTTGTAGATGCCGAAACCTGCAACAATGAGCAGCACGACCCCCACCGCATAGCTGATGATGTTGCGCACATCGGTACCGGTCTCGAATTGTGCGTTCGCGGTTTGGATGTCCGTGGCCTGCACTGCGAAGCGCGCGGACAGTTCCTTGGCCATGGCTGGCGCTTCGTTCAGGTCGTGCAGCTTGATGTTGATGTCGGTATAGTAGCTCGCGGGCCGGGCCAGCAGTTTCTGTACGGTCTTGATGTTGGCATAGCACTGCACCTTGTCATAGTCGGCGATGCCGCTTTGGAAGTAGCCCACAACACGAAGCATGGTGCGGTCGCCGCTGGCGGTGGTCACCTGCACGAGGTCGCCGATCTTGGCCTCGATAAGGTCGGCAAGCCCTTTCCCCAACACAATGGTATTGTTGCCGTTGGCAAGGTCGTACGGATCACCCTTCACCAAGTAGTCCTGGAACATGTAGTAGCGCACCTCCTGCATCACGTCGATGCCGTTCACTTGGCCAGGGAGGTCGGTTGTGCCCACGTTGAACAGCACCTGCGCCACCAGCCTTGGCGACACGGCCAACACGCGGGGGTCCTTGTTCAGGGCATCCATGATGGCCGTGGCATTCCGCAAGCGGGGCAGGTCGTCCTTGGGCTTGATCGAATAGATGAAGTGGTGGAAAGCGCTGCTGCCTTTCGATGCACTGTCCGCATAAGCCAGCTGCACCGGCTGCTCTGGTGAAGCACGCAGTTCGTTGTACAATCGGACATGTGGTGTACGGTTCAAGATCAACCCATCCAGCAATTCGTTCAAGCCGCTCATGAAACCGAGCAGGGTAACGAACATGGCGATGCTGAACATCACACCCACGGCCGCCACAATGCTCTGCCGAAGCTTGGCGCGCAGCAGGGTGAGAGCAATGGTGGCCAGCAAGCGCATAGCTCAGGATCACGGCTTGTGCAGCGTGGTATTGGCCGTGATACCCTCGAGCACCTCCACGTTCTCCATGTCGCGCGCGCCGAGCTTCACCAATGTTTTCTCATCGCTGCCGGTAACCACATAGGTGCCATCCACGATGTAGGAGGCCGGAACGAGCAGGGTGTTCTCCTTGGTGCGGATCACGATGCTGGCTTCCACGGTCAGGTTCGGGTAAAGCTGTGGCGGCCGCTTGGTGAAGCGCGCCTCCACCTTGAAGGTGCGGGACCGTTCGTTCATCAGGGGAATGATCCGCGTGACCTCCGCCTCGAACGCCTCGCCGGCATAGCTGTCCAGCGTAACGAACACCTTCTGGCCCGGCTTGATCCGCCGGATGTCGAATTCATCCACCTCCATCTCCAGGTAAAGGTCCGAGGCACTCCCGATCACCGCCACTGGCCGCTGTGGAGTAGCTAATTCGCCGGGTTCGATCATCAGGTCGTACACGATGCCGTCGATCAGGCTGCTGGGCGAACGGTCCGCATCCCCTACTGCGCTGATGGCCGCCGTGTTGCGTGCCACTTCCAACTGGGTGCGCAGTTGTTCCCTGTTCTCCACCAAGGCCTTCGTCGCCATGCTGAAGGTTGCCTTGCTGGTGGTATAGGCCAGTTGGCGCTGGTCCAGTTCGCTGTGGCTGCCGATGCCTTGCGCCCACAGCGCCTCCTGCCGCTTGAAGTTGGTGCTGTCCAGCTTGAGCTTGTCGCGGGCCTGGTCCACCGTGGCGCGAAGGCGTGTAAGCACGGGACCTTCGTCCCTCGCGTTCTGTTCCAGCAGGCGCAACTGCGCATCGGCACTGCGGGTGCCTAGGCTGCTGACACGGTCGTCGATCCGCATCAAATGCTGGCCAGCCTTCACCGTATCGCCCTCTTTCACCAGCAAAGCCAGCACGGTACCGTTCACGGTGGGGAACACTTGGTATTGGCCCTGCGCCTTCACCAAGCCATTCGCATAGACACTTTCCGTAATGGCGCCCAAGGTGGGTGTGATGCTGTCCTCCTTGTGTTTGCAGCCACTTGCGAACAGTAGCAAGGTGAAGCCGATCAATGCGCGTATGCCCATGGTACAAATGTCGCACCCCCTTAACCATGGAACAGTGCCATTGGTCACCTGTTCCGATCATTCCCCCGAACTTCGCCAAGCGTTCAACACAAACCGGCCGACCATGTCCTCCATCTCCAGCAGCAAAGCACCCGAGCCTGTAGGCCATTATCCGCATGCCCGCCGCGTGGGGGAGCTGTTGTTCCTCAGCGGCGTGGGCCCCAGGGAGCGCGGCACGAAGAAGATACCGGGTGTGGAACTGGACGCTGACGGCACTATCCTGAGCTACGACATCGAGACGCAGGTGCGCAGCGTGTTCCAGAACGTGAAGTGGATTTTGGAGGATGCCGGCAGCAGCTGGGAGAAGATCGTGGACGTCACCGTGTTCCTCACCAACATGAAGGATGATTTCGCCGCCTACAACAGGCTGTGGAAGGAGTACTTCGAGAACGATCCGCCCTGCCGCACCACGTTGGAGATCAACTGCCTGCCCACGCCGATCGCGATCGAGCTGAAGGTAATGGCCACCATGTGATGCCCGAGCTGCACCTCACGTCCCTTTACATCACCGCGGCGGCGTGGATCGTTCAACGGGCTTTTACGGAGCATGTGGACCGTGCGCAATTGCTGCGTAGCACCTCTATCGCCATTTTGATAGGGGTGGCATCGCTGTTCGCGCCGATGCGTTCCGGATGGATGGTGGTGTTGCTTTGCGGAGCTTACCTCGCTGGTGTACTCGGCTTGAGCGCCATGCTCTCCAACCGCTTCGGAGGCGGGCAAAGCACATTCGCAGGCAGCCTGCTGGTGCTTTTCGGGTTCTTGTTCTTGGCCATGTTGGCCATGGCACTGCCGTTGGTGCTGATCGCCTGGACGGCCAGGCATTGAGGTGGAAATGCTTTGGACGGTCTAATCCTTCCCTTCCTCCGGCGTCTTTTTGTCCAACCAAGCACGGGCCTCATCCTCCGAGGGAAAGGTCTTTACCGGGAAGGGCTGGGGGAAGTAGCGGTAGAAAATATCAACGAGCTTTTCATTCACATCAGACCCCGTATCCCAAGCCACTGCGTAGGTGCAATCTTCCAAGCCCCGGCCGTCGTAGTGGTCCTTTGCGAGGACAGCGATCTCGAAATCGATATCATCCGGCAACGTTACCAGTACCGCATACGGACCACGACCGCACAGTTCCATGCGTGCGTCCAGGACTTCCTGCACGCCCTCGACGGTCAGTTTCACGTGCTCCTTGAAACGGATCTCGAGGACCCCGCTGCCTTTGCGTTCCAGAGTGGCCGCCTTGGTTTGGATGATCATGGTTTGAAGGTGATCAGCCCGGTTTTCCGGACAAGTGTTGGTAAGGTATTCGAGCGAAATTCATCACGGTGCCCCGCGCTTAGGAGGCCGGACTTTCATTGCTAAACCGGGGAACGCTTGGGATGAAGTTCCTGTTCACTCTTGATCCAAGGACCTTCAAGGGATCACAGTGCAATATGGATGCAATGAAAGAACGCGGTCATGCTCGAAGAGCGATGAACGCAAAATATCCCCTGATCACGCAGCAGGCTTTCTGCCCAACATCGCATCCAGCTTCTCCCCGCCTTTGATGCCGAAATCCAGCGTGCGGATGGGGAACGGGATCATGATGTCCTCCTTATCGTAGTTGCTGGAGGCTTCGATCCAGAAGCGCACCACATAGTTGATGCTACTTCCGCCGAACTCGGTGTAGAAGAGTTCCACTTCTTTGTCGGGCAGCAGGTCCCCGATACCCTTGATGGCCTCAATGGTGACACGTTCCACCTTTTCGAGGTCGTCGCCATAACTGATGCCCACAGAAATGTCCACCCGCCGGGAACCGTTGCGGGTATAATTCAATAAGGGTTTCTGAAAGACCTCCTTGTTCGGGATGATCACCTGGATGCCTTGCATGTTCCGTAACTCCGTGGTCCGAAGCTCAATGCGTACCACCACGCCGAGGTGCCCACCGGTCTCCACCAGTTCGCCGGTGCGAAGGGGACGCTGAACGGCCATGATGACGCCGGAAAGAAAATTCGCCGCGATGTCCTGGAAGGCGAAGCCCAATGCCAAGCCGATGATACCCGCACCGGCCAACATCGAGGTGACGGTCTTGTCCAAGTGCATCACGCTGAGCGCACCGAAAATGCCGATGAGCAGCACCACGAGAGAAAGACTATTGGAGACCAGGCCGTTCAGGTTCCGGCTATCCGTAACGCGACCCATCAGGTTGGACGCTACTTTCCGGATGAGCTTTGCCAATAGCCATGACGCCACGACAATCACCGCGGCCAGCGCCAAGTTGGGCAGCAATTTTATGAATTCCCGCACCCATGCAACCAGCTTGTCCTGGATCAAGTTGGTGGCGTTCTCAAGGTCCAGCATGTATGGGGAGTACGAAAAAGATGACTGACCGGTTCACGAAGGGGCACCAGAACAAATATGCGGATTGAATGTTCTCCTTGGGAGGAGCAAGTAACAAACCTGACCAATGAGCAACGAACTGAACGGTAAACGCGTGGCCATCTTGGCCACCAACGGATTTGAGGAAAGCGAGCTTTTCTCCCCGAAGGAGGCTCTTGAGAAGGCAGGAGCAAAAGTGGACGTGATCTCCTTGGAGCACGGCAAGATCAAGGGCTGGAAGGACGGCAATTGGGGCCGTGAGATCGCCGTGGATATGACCGTGGAAAAAGCAATGGCTGCTGACTACGATGCGCTGATGGTACCCGGGGGAGTGATCAACCCGGACCTGTTGCGGCGCAGTGCGGAGGCTGTGGAATTCGTTCGTGGTTTCTTCCGCGAGAAGAAGCCGGTGGCGTCGATCTGCCATGGACCGCAATTGTTGATCGAGGCCGATGCCGTCCGTGACCGCAAGCTCACTTCCTTCTCCAGCATCAAGACCGACCTGATGAACGCCGGTGCGATGTGGCAGGACGCCGAAGTGGTGGTGGACAATGGTCTTGTCACCAGCAGAAGTCCGAAGGACCTGCCCGCCTTCAACGCCAAGATGGTGGAGGAGATCGCTGCGCATGTGCCGCGGGAGCAAGCTGTGTAGCCCGGTGGACGATGGCCGTTCCTATCGCTCGAACCACCCCCGACCCCTCCTTTCAGGAAGGAGGGGAGACGGAACCTCATAGGATACTCGATCAGATAGTCTCGGTTTTCCCCTCCTTTTTTCAAGGAGGGGCAGGGGTGGTTCAGGCTTGAGGATCGAGTTTTATGGATGTATTCCTTTTACTGACCACGAGGGCACCCGCTCGGCTATTTGCCGAGTGGGCGGTATCCTAGGGCCTCCGGCACGTCTAAGTGCATATGCATCACCTCTTGAGGCGGGCCAGAGGCCCTATGCAGAAACGCACTCGGGAAAAACCCGACTCTACACTTGCCCTTGAGTTGGTTGAACCAATTTTAAGGTTGAAAAGTGGATCCCCGGAGAGAACTGAGCAGGGCGGCAGGTGAACCAGAAAACCCGACAGGCCAACGACCTGGCGCGCTTATCGGTAC
>JBBSUV010000042.1:0-33768 GCA_038234075.1 Flavobacteriales bacterium
ACACGGTGACCTATGCCATCGCGGCAGGTGGTGGTTGCGCGGCGTTCAGCACTACGGCCCAAGTGGTCATCGGCACTTCACCTTCGGCGACGATCTCCTATAGCGGCTCCCCGTATTGTAATTCGGGTGGGACTGCGAACGTGACGCAAACGGGTAGCACTGGAGGCACCTACAGCTCTTCACCTGCTGGCCTCTCTATCAATTCGAGCACGGGCGCGATCACCTTGGGCACGAGCAGCCCGGCTACTTACACGGTGACCTATGCCATCGCGGCAAGCGGTGGATGCGCGGCGTTCAACACTACGGCCCAAGTGATCATCGGCACTTCACCTTCGGCGACGATCTCCTATAGCGGTTCTCCGTATTGTACTTCGGGCGGGACTGCGAACGTGACACGAACGGGCAGCATGGGCGGAACTTATAGCGCTTCACCTGCTGGCCTCTCTATCAATTCGAGCACGGGCGCGATCACTCTAAGTTCCAGCAACGCGGGTACATACACAGTGACCTATAGCATCGGAGCCGGTGGTGGATGCGCTGCTTTCAACACCACTGCTTCCGTGGTGACCACTGCGGCACCCTCCGCTACGATCAGCTACTCGGGTTCCCCCTTCTGCACTTCCGGAACCACTGCGAACGTAACGCGGAACGGCAGTACAGGCGGATCTTATAGCGCATCTCCTTCGGGACTTTCGATCAATTCGAGCACGGGCGTGATCACCTTGGCCACGAGCAGCGCAGGCAGTTACACGGTAACCTACAGCATCGCAGCAAACGGCGGCTGTGCCGCGTTCAGCACCACCGCATCTGTTGTGCTCAATGCCGCTCCGGCTGCGACGATCAGCTACAATGCTGCACCCTATTGCACTTCCGGTGGTACAGCGAGCGTGACCGTTTCTGGGACTTCCGGCGGTACGTATAGTGCTGCCCCAACGGGTCTTTCCATCAACCCCAACACAGGGGCGATCAACCTGGGAGCCAGCACTGCAGCCTCATACACCGTGACCTACGCGATCGGAGCAGCTGGTGGTTGTTCAACCGTCAATGCCACGGCCATTATCCAGATCGGTCAGTCACCGTCGGCCACGATCACTTATCCAGGTTCGCCCTACTGTGCCTCCGCTGGTCAGGCAGCTGTCAACCTTTCCGGTACAAGTGGTGGCACCTACACGGCAAGCCCAGCTGGCCTGAGCATCGATGCGACTACGGGTTCGGTGAACCTGGGTACGAGCGCGATCGGAACATACACGATCACTTACTCCATTGCACCCAGCAGCGGATGTGCGGCATTTTCAACCACCGCAGCGATCTCGGTCGGTGCCGCTCCTTCGGCCACGGTCCAATACCTCGGTTCACCTTTCTGTGCATCGGCGGGACAAGCTGATGTGACCCGCACCGGCTCTTCCGACGGAGTGTACAGCGCCACGCCCGCAGGCTTGTCGATCGATCCCGCTACAGGGCATGTGGATCTCACGAACAGTGCAAGCGGCACCTATACGGTGACTTATGCGATCGCTGCATCCGGCGGATGCTCCGCCTTCAGCACCACCACAGGGATCTCCATCGGTACGGCGCCTTCCGCCACGATCAATTACTCGGGTTCACCCTATTGCACTTCTGGAGTAAGTGCTTCCGTGACCCGTAATGGTACGCCGGGCGGAACGTTCAGTTCAACACCCGCCGGACTTTCCCTTAATGCGGCGAACGGAGCTATCAGCCTGGGATCCAGCGCTGCTGGCAATTACACCGTTACCTATGCCATCGCGGCAGGAGGTGGATGCACAGCCTTCAGCACAACGGCTGGGGTGGTCGTGAACGCGGCTCCCTCTGCTACCATTTCCTATGCCGGTTCACCGTATTGCACCGACGATGGTGCAGTGAGCGTGGTGCGGACAGGTACGACCGGTGGGACCTACTCGGTCGATCCGGTCGGCCTGTCCCTCGATCAGGCCAGCGGGGCGATCACCTTGGGTACAAGCAGTGCAGGCACGTACACAGTGACCTACACCATCGCTGCGAGCGGAGGTTGTGCGGCGTTCAATACCACCGCCTCCGTGATCGTAGGTGCGGCGCCTTCAGCCTCCATCAACTATGATGGATCTCCCTATTGCACGGGCGGTGGCTCCGCAAGCGTTACACGCACGGGGACTGTCGGTGGTACGTATTCCGCGATACCCGGCGGGCTTTCGATAAGTGCGATAACGGGTCAGATCGATCTTGCAGCAAGCACCGCGGGTTCCTATACGGTCACCTACCGCATTGCCGCATCCGGAGGTTGTCCGCTCTTCACCACCACCGCGACCCTGGTCATTGGTACAGCACCTTCGGCCACGATCGCATACAATGGCTCGCCTTACTGTACCTCAGATGCGAACGTGAACGTTACCCGAAGTGGTAGTGGCGGTGGGAGCTATACCTCCACACCCGCGGGCTTGTCGTTGAACGCTTCCTCGGGTGCGATCAACCCTGCGGCGAGCACAGCCGGGAACTACATTGTGACATATAGCATCACGGCCTCCGGCGGATGTGCTTCTTTCTCAACATCTGCGAACGTGGAGATCGATGCGGCTACCACTTGGTATGCTGACGCCGACGGTGACGGTGCCGGGGAACTGGCGGTCACCTTACAAGCTTGTGAACAACCTGTCGGTTATGTTGCGGTCGCGGGTGACCTTTGCCCAACGGACCCGAACAAGCTCGCACCCGGTAGCTGTGGTTGCGGCGTACCGGACACGGATTCAGATGGCGATGGGATCGCGGATTGCATCGACAATTGCCCAACTTTAGCTGGTCAGATCGGCGACACCTGCGATGATGGCGATGCGAACACCGTGAACGACCGGATCTCCGCAAACTGCGAATGCGTAGGTTCAACAACCTACGACTGCCCAGCTCTTCAGTCGAACATCGGTGATGCTTGCGACGACGGCGATGCGAATACGGCGAACGACCAAGTCAATGCGGACTGCGAATGCATCGGCGCAGTGGTCTGCATTCCTCCGTCCATTACGGAGACCACCAGTAATTCGCCGATCTGCTCCGGATCATTGCTCAGCTTAGGCGTGACCGCAACCGGAACAGGACCGCTGAGCTATGCATGGTCCGGTACCGGCTCGTTCAACCCCGACCCGCTTTCCCAGTCTGTCACAGTGACGGGAGCTGCAACGGAGAACTATGAGGTAACGGTCACCAACAACTGCGGCAGTGCTTCTGCAACTGTCTCCGTGGCCGTCAACACGGCTGGTTCAGCAACGATCGAATATGAAGGATCACCGTATTGCACGTCCAATGCCTTCGCCCAAGTGACGCGTCTCGGAACCCCGGGCGGCAGCTTCTCCGCCACACCTGCTGGCCTGGTGATCGATCCCGTCAGCGGTTCGGTCAACCTGGATGCGAGCACCGCAGGAAGCTATACGGTCACCTACAGCATTGATGGCACTGGAGCATGTGGCCCGTTCATCACAACGGCCGCTATCTCGGTGCAGGAACCTACCGTATGGTACGCCGACGTGGATGGTGATGGGGTAGGCACCGATACCGATGCCATTCTCGCCTGCGAGCAGCCATCGGGCTATGTGGCCACCAGTGGCGATGCTTGCCCGATGGATCCGAACAAGTTGGAACCAGGAGCCTGTGGCTGTGGCATCCCCGATACGGACACGGACGATGATGGCGTGGCGGATTGCATCGATGGATGCCCCACCGACCCGAACAAGGTCGCGCCGGGTGCCTGCGGCTGCGGTGTGCCTGATACGGATTCGGACGGGGACGGCATCCCGGATTGCATCGATAACTGCCCGTCAATACCCGGTCAGATCGGAGACGTTTGTAACGATAATGATCCGTCGACGCAGGATGATGTGATCACCGCGAATTGCGTTTGTGCGGGAACGATCGTCTATGACTGCCCGGGCCTCGAAGCGAATGTGGGCGACGCGTGCGATGACGGCGATGCCACGACCACGAACGACATGATCACCGCTGACTGCGGCTGCGCTGGCACGAGCATCTACGATTGCCCGGAGCTTCAGGCCAACATCGGTGACACCTGCGATGATGGTAATGCGGCCACCATCGAGGATGCCATCACCGAAGAATGCATCTGCGAAGGCCATATCATCGATGGCATCAATACTCCCACCGGAAGCCCGGATGCTTCGATGTCCTTGTTCCCGAACCCGAACCGGACGGGGCTGGTCACACTGCACATCGAGGGACTGGAGATGGGACAGCGGACCGTAATGATCGAGATCCGCGATGCCTCCGGAAGGCGTGTTTATCAGGAAACGGACCAAGCGGTTGGCGGTGTGTTGCACCACGGCATGGATCTTTCCAAGCAGATCTCCCAAGGTTTGTACATAGTGGAAGCCATATCCGGGGACAAGCACTACCTGGGACGGTTGGTCATCCAATAGACTGATCGCTCAATACCTGTGATCGTCCCCGCATCTCTAGCAAGAAGCGGGGATGATCATTTTGGTGGATCATCCGGCCATGAGGCAATGACGTGCTTAGAGTGGTTGTAGCTCGGTGTGTTGGAAGTACTTTCGTCACGCGTGGAATGAGGCCGATGGATCTGGGAAATGAAGCGCTCGGATCGACGCTTTTCCTCACGATCCGACAAGGAACCAATGTCAAGTCGGCCCCAATACGGATCAATTGGCGGTCCGGGAAACTGAAACAGAACAAATAGATCGGATAGAAATGATGGCTCTCGGTAAATACTGCGCTCGGATCTTCCTATGGGCATCCCTCGTTGCGCTTTCCACGGCGTTCAGCAATGTGCAGGCCCAAACGGATGTCATCCCTTCGTCGGCTGATATCCGTTTGATTCAAGGCGCTGCCGCGGATCAACTCCTTATTCAGATGAAGATCCACAGCACCGCGGATTTCGGCGGGATCCTCAGCGCGCTTACCCTCACGATCCGTTATGATGCGTCCTCCGGCATGGCGTTGGGCGGAGGCACCAGCTTTTGTAATGCATGGAGCGCCTTTACACCTTCCCCGGTCGTGCTGGATGGTGGGCTGGCTTATCGCACTTACAACGGTTTCGGGATCAATCGGCTTGAAGACGCTGTCTTTGACGGTGGGTGCGGCCTTTCCTTGGTGCCTGAGGTGTGGTTCACCATCACCACTATTCCTGTAAGTGGGGGTGGCTGCACGCAATTCATCTTGGGCAATGACGCCTATACTCAACAAACCAATCGCGATTTCTATGTGTCCATGGGTGGCCACAATGTTACCGGGCAGGTTCTGGGCGGTCCGGTAAGCGGAGGGGCCTGTGGAGTGGATTGCTTAGGTGTTCCTGGAGGCAGCGCGCTTCCCGGGACGTCATGCGATGATCTGGATCCGAACACGTCGAACGATACCTGGGGGGCGGATTGTGTTTGCACGGGTACCCCGGGCTGCATTCCTCCCACGGTCACTGGCACGACCACGAATTCGCCGATCTGTTCCAATAGTGGGCTGGAGCTCAGCGTTACCACCACCGGGTCCGGTCCAACGACTTATGCGTGGACCGGTACGGGAACGTATACCCCCAATGCGGCATCGTCGAACGTGACGGTCACAGGGGCCGCTACAGGCACCTACCAGGTGACGGTGTCCAATGCTTGCGGTAATGCGTCGGCCTCTATTCCCGTGGTGGTGCAAGCAGCACCATCCGCAACGATAGCATATGGCGGATCCCCATATTGCATCACCATCAGCACAGCTTCGGTCACGCGGACGGGAAGTGGCGGTGGCACCTACAGCGCAAGCCCCAGCGGCCTTTCCATCAATGCCGGCAACGGAACGATCACCTTGGGAAACAGCACGGCTGGCACGTATACTGTGTCCTATGGCATTGCTGCGGGTGGCGGCTGCGCGGCCTTCAGCACCACGGCCACGGTAGTGATCACCACAGGCCCATCGGCAACGATCAGCTATGCTGGATCCCCGTTCTGCGGTACCACCGGCACAGCCTCGGTCACGCGGACAGGCGCTGACGGCGGGACGTATACCTCAAGCCCAAGCGGTCTCTCCATCACTGCAGGCAATGGGTCGATCAACCTAGGGAATAGCACAGCGGGCACGTATACGGTGACCTACACGGTTGCTGCAGGTGGCGGCTGCGCGGCCTTCAGTACCACGACCACGGTTGTGATCACCGCGGAGCCTTCGGCGACGATCAGCTATGCTGGATCCCCGTTCTGCGGCACCACAGGCACTGCTACGGTCACGCGAACGGGGACTGGTAGCGGTACCTATACCTCAAGCCCCAGCGGTCTCTCCATCAATGGGAACAATGGGACGATCAACCTTGGTAATAGCACGACCGGCACGTATACGGTGACCTACACGGTAGCTGCGAGTGGCAGCTGCGTGGCCTTCAGCACCACAGCCACGGTTGTTATAACTGCTGGCCCTTCGGCGACGATCAGCTATGCAGGATCCCCGTATTGCGGTACCACCGGCACAGGCACGGTCACGCGGACGGGCACTGGCAGCGGGACATACACTTCAAGCCCAAGTGGCCTTTCCATTAATGGGAACAACGGGACCATCAACCTTGCGAACAGTACAGCGGGCACATACACGGTGACGTACACCATTGCTGCGGGTGGCGGCTGCGCGGCCTTCAGCACGACTGCCTCGGTTGTTATCAACGCTTCTTCAACGTGGTTTGCCGATGCGGACAATGACGGCGTGGGCGACAATGCGAACACCTTACAGGCTTGCACACAACCGGCAGGATATGTCGCGTTAGGAGGTGATCTGTGCCCAACGGACCCGGCCAAGATCACGCCGGGTGTTTGCGGTTGTGGCATCCCGGACACGGATACGGACAACGATGGGACCGCCGACTGCATCGATGGTTGCCCCACGGACCCGAACAAGATCGCACCCGGCGTTTGTGGCTGCGGCATACCGGATATTGATTCTGACAAGGACGGCCTTGCTGATTGCATAGATAGCTGCCCGACATTGGCTGGTGAGATAGGCAGCCCTTGTGATGACGGTGATCCGACCACGGTCAACGACATCATCACACCGGAATGCGTCTGCGCAGGGACGATCACCATCGGCATCACGGAAACGGTGCAGGCCCATGGGGTCACCGTGTCGCTCTACCCCAATCCCCATGTTTCGGGAATGGTCCATGTGGACATCGACGGACTTGATGCAGGGAGCCGGACCGTATCGGTCGAGGTCCATGATGTCTCGGGTCGCTTGGTGCATCAGGGCTCGGCCGTGCAGGTAGGAGGGAAGGCGCACATCGCCATGGATCTCTCGCATGATGTGGGCCGTGGACTTTACATGGTGGAGGTGATCTCGGACGGTCAACGGTATTTGAAGCGGCTGGTGATGCAATAGTCGCCATCCGGTCCGGTCCTGATCGATCGGGGGTCCGCAACGAAAAAGGGCCATCCTACGCAGGATGGCCCTTTTTCAAGGATGATCAGTACGGTTCAGTAGTAGACCAAGCGGCGCACCTTGGCGATATGCTTCGCGAGCCGGATCACTTGCTTCGTGTAGCCGAACTCGTTGTCGTACCAAGTGTATAGCACCACGCTCCGCTTGTCGTTGCTCACGATCGTGGCGTTGCTGTCGAACACGCTGCAGCAGGCATCGCCGATGATGTCGCTGCTCACCAGTTCGGGGTCGATCTGATAGTGGATCTGGTTGACCAGGTCGCCGTTCAGTGCGGCGTGGCGGATCAATTCGTTCATCTGCTCCAAGGTGACGTCCTTCTTCACCGTGAGGCTCATGATAGCGAGCGAGCCGTTCGGCGTGGGCACGCGTACCGCGTTGGCCGTCAACTTGTCCTTCAGGCTGGGGATCGCCTTGCTCACGGCCGTGCCGGCACCGGTGCTGGTGATCACCATGTTGATGGCGGCACTGCGGCCACGGCGAGGACCCTTGTGGTAGTTGTCCAACAGGTTCTGGTCGTTCGTGTAGGCATGCACCGTTTCGATGTGCCCCTTCTCGATGCCCAGTTCCTCCTCCACCACCTTCAGAATAGGTGCGATGGCGTTCGTGGTGCAGCTGGCAGCACTGAAGATGTTCTCCTTCTCGATGTCGAACTCCTTCTGGTTGATGCCGTAGACGATGTTCGGGATCTCCTTGCCCGGGGCCGTCAACAGCACCTTCTTCACACCCTTGGACTTGAGGTGGCGCTCCAACGCCTCGCGGTTGGTGAAGGCACCGGTGTTGTCGATCACCATGGCATCATGGATGCCGTATTTGGTGTAGTCGATGTCCTCCGGGTTTTCGGCGGCGATCAATTGCACCTGTTGGCCATTGATGATGAGGGCCTGGTTCTCCAGATCCTCCACCACGGTGCCTTTGAAGGCACCATGCACGCTGTCGTTGCGGAGCAGGGCTGCACGTTTTACGATCTCCGCATCGTTGAGCTTGCGGAAAACGATGGCCCGGAGGCGCAACTGTTGGCCCTTTCCGGCCTGCTTGATCAGCTCGCGCGCTGCAATGCGGCCGATGCGGCCGAAGCCGTAAAGGACCACGTCCTGCGGCTTGAAGGTGTGCTTATCCAACCCGATGAACCGGTCCAGCTGCTTCTTCAGGAAGTCGGTAGCTGAAGAATTACCGGACTCCTTGAACTCGTGGGTCAGGCGACCGATGTCGATCTTGCTGGGGGCCAGACCAAGCGTCAACAGGGCGCGGGCCAGCTCGGCGGTCGTCTTGATCTCGATGGGCTTATTCACCACCGTGTCCGCATAGCTGTATAGCTTGATCACCTCCGAGGTGTTGATGTCCAGGAGGTGGTTGCGGAAGAAGACGAGCTCCACACCATGCTCGAACATCAGTTGACCAACTGAGTTCAACAGGTCCACAGCAAATTTTTCACGGTCCACATAATCCTTTAGGCCGGCTTCATAGCCGACCTTCTTCAAAGTCTCCATGTTGATGGTGTTGGGGAAAAACAGAACTGCTTCACGACGACTACGCTCAGCCCAAGTAGGCCTTGAGCAGCTTGCTGCGACTGGTGTGGCGGAGGCGGCGGATGGCCTTCTCCTTGATCTGCCGTACCCGCTCGCGGGTGAGGTCGAACTTGGCGCCGATCTCCTCCAATGTGAGCCCGTGGTTGATGCTTATGCCAAAGAAGAGCTTTACCACATCGCGTTCACGCTCGGTGAGCGTGCTTAGCGCACGGTCGATCTCTTTGGAGAGGCTTTCGTTGATCAGCTGCCGGTCAGCCGGCATGCTGTCGTTATTCGGCAGCACGTCCAGCAGGCTGTTGCTTTCACCTTCCACGAAGGGAGCATCCATGCTGATGTGGCGACCGCTCACCTTCATGGTATCGGCCACTTTCTCCGGAGGAAGCTCCAGTAGTGTGGCGAGTTCATCCGCGCTTGGCGGACGCTCATACTCCTGCTCCAACTTGGCGAAGGCCTTGTTGATCTTGTTCAGTGAACCCACCTGGTTCAGCGGCAGGCGCACGATGCGGCTCTGCTCTGCCAAGGCCTGCAGGATGCTCTGACGGATCCACCACACCGCGTAGCTGATGAATTTGAAGCCACGGGTCTCATCGAAGCGCTGCGCCGCCTTGATCAGGCCGAGGTTGCCCTCGTTGATCAGGTCCGGAAGGCTGAGGCCCTGGTTCTGATATTGCTTGGCCACGGAGACCACGAAGCGCAGGTTGGCTTTCACCAACTTGTCCAGCGCCGCTCCATCGCCCTTCTTGATCTTGCGGGCGAGTTCGACCTCCATTTCAGCATTGATCAGGCCTTCCTTGCCGATCTCCTGGAGATACTTGTCCAACGACTGGCTCTCCCGATTGGTGATCGACTTGGTGATCTTGAGTTGGCGCATTCTGCTAGTCACGGGCGTCGGGGGTATTAAGTGGATGGAGGTGTGGAGGTCGAACGAACTCGTTCCGGTGGATAACACGCGTACCGGGCACAACGTTCAGTCGGGCCGCGAAGGTACATCCCCCCCATGCTATCGGGCAAGCCGTTGCAAGGGGGATGTTGTTCTTTTTTGAAAAGTGCTTGATGGTTAAGCGATTACACGCCGAGGCCATAGTAGGCGCGCATGCCATTCGGGTAAACTCCCTCTATCAATACGCCGCCTTGCCTGCCTTCCAGTGCTTTGTCGATGTCCTTAGGGTCACGCATCGGCTTCTGGTCGATCTTGGTGATGATGAAGCCTTCACGGATGCCGATGCCTCGCAATTTCCCACCGCTGATGCGGACCACCTTCACGCCGTTCTCGAGCCTCAGGGCCTTCAATTCAGCATCTGTGGCCGAAGCCAGTTCGGCTCCCAGTGTGGGTACCGCTACATCCTTCGACGCTGTGGGTGATTCCATACCGGTCCGGCCAAGCAACGTCATATCCTTCACCATCTCCTTGCCACCGCGTACCAAGGTGATCGCCACCTTGTCTCCAGGACTGAATTTGCCCACCTGCTCCTGTAGCTCAGGAACGTTGTCCACATTCATGGCACCCACCTTCACGATCACGTCCCCGCTCTTCATGTCTGCGGACTTGGCGGCCCCATCTTCCATCACGTCCTTCACATACACACCTTTCAATCTCGTCAGATCGAGGCTCTTGGCCATGTCCTGGTCAATATCGCTGATGGTCACGCCCAAGTAGGCGCGACGCACGCTGCCGAACTGCCTCAGGTCACCGGTGACCTTGCTGACGATGTTCGACGGCACGGCGAAGGAGTAGCCGGTGTAGGCACCGGTGGTGCTTGCAATGGCGCTGTTGATCCCGATGAGGTCACCGCTGGTATTGACCAATGCACCGCCGCTATTTCCCGGGTTCACGGCCGCATCGGTCTGGATGAAGCTCTCGATCGGGAAGATGTCCTTGGCCGGGTCATATTGAAGGATGTTGATGCTGCGTGCCTTGGCGCTCACGATCCCGGCGGTCACCGTACTCGTCAGGTTCATCGGGTTCCCAACGGCCAGTACCCATTGGCCCACCTTCACGTCATCGCTGTTGGCGAAGCCCAAGATGGGCAGGTCTTTCTCGTCGATCTTGATCAAGGCGATATCCGTGCTCGGGTCGCGGCCGATCACCTTCGCATCGTATGTCCGTTTGTCGTTCAAGTGGACCTGGATCTTGTCGGCGTTCTCCACCACGTGGTTGTTCGTCACGATATAGCCGTCGTTGCTGATGATCACGCCACTGCCTGCGCCGCGCACCTGTTGTGGCGCGGGTTGCGCGTAGCCCCAGAAGAAGCTGCCCGCGGATCCGCGTTGAACGGTGGCCTCGGTTGTCACGTGTACTACGGCGTCGATGCTCTTGGCGGCGGCGCCTGTGAAGTCGGCTGCCTCCACAACAGTGCCACCTGTCGCCATACCCGCAAAGTGCGTGGGGGCATTGGTGGTGGATGAAATATCAGCGTTGCTTGATGGGGCGATGTAGTCATGCACGCCCAAGGCCAGCAACCCACCGGCCACGGCCATGCCGAAGTAGCCGAGTGCACGTCCGAAGGTTCCTTTTTGCTTGTTCATTTTGATGGTCTAAGTGCCTTTTCGCACAACTAAGCAACGCAAGTGTGAAGGCCTTGTTCGGTGCGGTGCTGTTAACAACTGTTGATCGCGTTTTGTGTGTGTTCTGCCTTCAGGCGTGCAGTGCGAGGAGCGTGCCAAGGCGATATTTGCTGCCGATATGGCGATCATCCCCTTTTCCAAATGGCACGGCACCGGCAACGACTTCATCCTCGTGGATGACCGCGGTGGCATCATACCGGCCGATGCCGCAGCGGGCGCACGGAAGCTTTGCGATCGCCATTTCGGCGTTGGCAGCGATGGATTGATCCTCCTCCGTCGCCCGGAAGCGGAGGGAACCGACTACCACATGGAGTTCCTCAATCCCGATGGCAGCCGCAGCTTCTGTGGCAATGGGAGCCGCTGCGCGTTCGCTTTCCGCAGCCTACTTCTCGGCGACCGCGCTGCCGCAAAGTTCACCGCCATAGACGGCGTGCACGAGGCGAAGTGGAGCGAAGGCGAAGTGGAGATCACCATGCGCGATGTGCAGGGAATTGAACGTTTGGATGGCAACGTGGACCTGCTGCACACCGGCTCGCCGCACTTGGTTTTATGGACCGAAGACCCGGCCGCAGTGGATATCGTTCCCGCTGCGCACGAATACCGTTATGGTGCGCGCTTCGCGAAGGAAGGCGTGAACGTGAACTTCGTTCGCTGGCATGATGGCCGGGTGGAAATGCGCACCTTCGAGCGCGGCGTGGAAGCCGAGACCCTAAGCTGTGGTACAGGGGTTACCGCGGCCGCGCTCAGCGCTATGGCGCGTGGCCATGGGGTCGACGGCATTGCTGTTACAACACCCGGAGGTGCTTTGCGAGTGAGCGCCCGCCGGAGCGGTGATGGCTTTGCGGACATCGTGCTTAGAGGGCCGGTAAAAGAGGTTTTCACGGGTGAAGTTGAACTCTCTGCATGAAGAAGATCCTGCTTTTTCTGGTACTGGTCGTGTTGGTCGTCGGTGGCTTTTTCGCATGGA
Organism: Flavobacteriales bacterium; assembly: GCA_038234075.1. Lineage (GTDB taxonomy): Bacteria > Bacteroidota > Bacteroidia > Flavobacteriales_F > PHOS-HE28 > PHOS-HE28. Next base: position 12,475 of record JBBSUV010000042.1, read on the forward strand.
AGATGTGGCGGGACGTGTTCGGCCCCGGAGCCCGTTTTGCTGCAGAGGAAAAGGTGTTGCTGATCCCTACCGGCGCCGACCTCGATCAGGTCATGGACAGCCTGAAGTCAACGGGGATCTTGAAGGATGAGAAGACGTTCCACTGGGTGGCGGAGCGCAAGAAGTATGCGGACAAAGTGCGCCCCGGACGCTATGTGGTGCCCAGCGGCATGTCCATGAACGACCTGGTGAACAAGCTGCGGAACGGGGAGCAGGACCCGGTGCGGGTCACCTTCGCCAACATCAAGAACATCCCGCAGTTGGCCGGGCAGGTCTCGAAGTATCTCGAGGCGGATTCCCTGGCCATGATCGAAGCCATCCTGTCACCCACCACCGCGAAACGGCTCGGGTTCACACGGGAGACCATCATCTCGCTGTTCCTTCCCAACACCTACGAAGTCTGGTGGACCGTGACGCCGGACCAGCTGATCGACCGTTTTGCCAAGGAGTACAAACGCTTCTGGACACCTGAACGGCAGGCGGCCGCCACCGCGATGGGGCTTTCGCAAAGCGAAGTGAGCACACTTGCCAGCATCGTACAGGCGGAGACCGGCAAAGCCGCGGACGCACCCATGATCGCTGGTGTCTACCTCAACCGCTTACGGATCGGCATGCCCCTGCAGGCGGATCCCACGTTGAAATTCGCTCTTGGTATGGACACACTGAGCCGGCTGCTTAACGTGGACATGCGCATCGATTCGCCCTACAACACCTATACGCACGTAGGCTTGCCGCCGGGTCCCATCAACCTGCCTGAGCCGCGCTTCATCGATGCCGTCCTCCATCCCTCCAAGAACAACTACCTCTATTTCTGCGCCCGGGAGGACCTCAGCGGCTACAGCAACTTCAGCGCCACTTATGAACAGCATCAGGTGAATGCGCGTCGCTATCAACAGGCGCTGAATAAGCGCGGGATCTTCCGTTGAGCAGTTGTCCGTTGTTCGTTCTCAGTTGTCAGACGTGCATACCTGGCCTGCAGTGCCGCAAGGCACATCTGCGGCGTCATCTGCGACATCTGCGGTTTTTCTCCTCATCAGCGGTGATCCATCCTTTCAGCGTCATCAGCGTTCCATTCCCGTAACGATCAAGCCCTATTTTCGCGCCCTATTCAAATTAGCATGACCAAGATCAAATTCGGTACCGACGGCTGGAGAGCCATCATCGCGCAGGAATTCACTGTGAACAATGTCGCCCGTGTCACGGTTGGCGTTGCGCTCTGGCTGAAGAAGAATTTCCCGGAGGACCCCAGCGTCGTGGTCGGTCATGACTGCCGCTTCGCCGGTGAGTTGTTCGCGGAGACCGTCACCAAAGTGCTGGTGAGCCATGGCATCAAGGTGCATCTGGCCAAGGATTTCGTGAGCACGCCAATGGTGTCGCTCGGCACCTTGAGGTCGGAGTCCAGCATGGGCATCATCATCACGGCCAGCCACAATCCGCCCGGCTACAACGGTTATAAGCTGAAGGGTTCCCATGGCGGTCCGCTCATCCCGGAGCAGGTGCAGGAAGTAGAGGACCTGATCCCCGATGAACATGGTGTGGACCTCAATGGCGTCGACTTTCAAAAGGCCATGACCAAAGGCCTGCTGAAGGGTGCGGATCTGGAAGCCATGTATGTGGACCATGTGGAGAAGAGCTTCGACCTGGATGCCATCCGCAAGAGCGGCTTGAAACTCGGCTATGATGCCATGTACGGCGCGGGACAGCGGGTGATCCCACGGATACTGCCCGAGGTAACACTGCTGCACTGCGACTACAATCCCTCCTTCAAGGGGCAGGCACCCGAGCCGATCCACAAGAACCTGATCGAGTTCTCGGAATTGATCAAAAAGGAGAAGCTGGACTGCGGTCTCGCCACCGATGGCGACGCGGACCGCATCGGGCTTTACAACGCCAAGGGTGAGTTCGTCGATTCGCACCACATCATCCTCTTGCTGATCCACTACTTGGTGAAGTACAAGAAGATGACCGGCAAAGTGGTGGTGGCCACCAGCACCACACCGAAAGTGGAGAGGCTCTGCGCGCACTACGGACTGGAGTACCAGGTGACCAAGATCGGTTTCAAGTGGATCTGCGGGATCATGATCACCGACGACGTCCTGCTGGGCGGCGAAGAGAGCGGTGGTATTGCGATCAAGGGACACATCCCGGAGCGCGATGGCATCTGGATGGGCCTTACCATTTGGGAATTCATGGCCAAGAGTGGCAAGAGCCTGGACGATCTCGTCCAAGAGGTGTACGCCATCACCGGTCCATTCGCATACGAGCGCAGCGACCTGCACATCACGGAGGCCATCAAGCAGAAGGTGCTGAAGGAATGCGAGGCCGACGCTTACAAGAGCTTCGGACCATACAAGCCCCTCAAGCGCGACACGCTCGATGGTTACAAGTATTTCTTCGAGAACGAGGAATGGCTGATGATCCGTGCCAGCGGAACGGAGCCCGTGCTGCGCCTCTACGCCGGCGGTGCCACGATGGACGACGCCCTGAAGATCCTCGCCGCCTGTCGCAAGACCATCGGTGCATAGCCCGCAAAGGCGCGAAAGCACAAGCGCCATGGGAAGGGTAGGCCGGGTCGCAGCAAGCATCACCAACAGGGTCGAGCCAGCAGCAGCGTCGCAAGGCACATCTGCGGAAAGCCGTCGCGGCCACGGCATTTTATCTGCGTCCTCGCGCCGTCGCGAAGCGCTTTGGCGAAGCACGGTCTGTGTTCACCTGCGGTTAAAAGCCACGGCGATGGCCGTCCTCTGCGGAGCCATCCTCACCGTTACTGCCCAAACTCCTGTGGATAGCCTCCCACCAGGCCGCGCTTGGTTGGTGGCCGGCGGCACTGCGGCATTCGCAACCGGCTCACTTATCGCCCTCAACGAAGCTTGGTACAAAGGGCATGACCGCACCAGTTTCCACGGCTTCGACGATGGTGACGAATGGTATCAAGTGGACAAGCTGGGCCATGCCAATAGTGCTTATCAGCTGGGCCGCGCCGGCCATGCTGCTTTCCGCTGGGCCGGCATCAACGAAAAAGTGTCCACCTGGGTCGGTGGATCGGTGGGCTTCCTCTACCTCAGTGGCATCGAATACCTGGATGGCCATTCCTCCGCTTATGGATTCAGCGGATGGGACATGGCTGCGAACGGTGCTGGAGCCGCGCTATTCATCGGGCAACAGCTGGGCTGGAAGGAGCAGCGCATCCTGTTGAAGTGGTCCGCGCATCCCACAGACTTTGCGGCGCAACGCCCGGATGTGCTCGGCTCCACCTTGCCGGAACGCCTGCTGAAGGACTACAACGGCGCCACCGTCTGGCTCAGCGCCAACCCGCATGCCTTCGGCTGGAAGGCCATGCCGGTCTGGTTGAATATCTCAGCAGGCATGAGCGCGGACGGCATGCTTAACGCACGGAACAACCCCGGATCCTACCGCCAGTTCCTTTTTGCGCCGGACATCGCCTTCTCCCGCATCCCCACGCGCAGCAAGGCCGTTCGCACCTTCCTCTTCCTGCTCGATGCCTTGAAGATGCCCACGCCCACACTGGAGTTCCGCAGCAACGGCGGCGTGCGAGGGCACTGGCTCTACTTCTGATCGGTGAACCTCTGATCAGCGCACGTGTTCTTTCTCAAAGAAGTTCACGAAAGATCAGCATAATGGAAAAGACATTCAAAGTGGGTGACCATGTGAAATGGAACTCGGAAGCAGGCCATGTCTCAGGCAAGATCATCAAGGTGCATCACGCCGATTTCGACTACAAAGGCCACACGCACCATGCCAGCAAGGACGATCCGCAGTACGAGATCAAGAGCGACAAGACCGATCACATTGCGGCGCACAAAGGCAGCGCACTGACGAAGTTGTAGGTGTCACTGCCGGGAGTGTGCGAGGTAAGCGCAGAGGTCTGATGTGCGCGTCGCGCTTGTGTCCGCGGGCTTCACACTTTCAACGTTCCTTCCAAAAGCATCAGCCGCACCTTCAGCACGGCGGCCACGGTGAGGCTATCCCGCACTTCTCCGCGTTGCACCATTTCGTACAGTTCGGAGAAGGGCAATTTGCGCTGCTCCAGCTCCTCGTCATGGTCGGGCTCCGGCGCATGAAAAGTTAGACCCCGCGCAACGAAGATGATGGCCTGCTCATCGCTGGCGCTGTTGCTCAGATCCATCTGTAGGATCTCCGTCCACCGTTCCGCTTCGATACCCACCTCCTCGCGCAGTTCGCGCTTCGCACTTTCCACCGCCGGGATGTTGCGGTCGCCGCCACCCTCGGGCATCTCCCAGCTGTAGGCCTCCATCGGATAACGATATTGCCCCACGATCCACGTGTTCATCTCGTCATCCAAGGGGATCACGCCCACCGCAAGGTTCTTGAAGTGGATCACGCCGTACACGCCCTGCTTGCCACCGGGGTCGATCACCTCATGGTGCGCCACCGAGATCCACGGGGTCTCGTAAGCCGGTCTTTCGCTCAAGGTCGTCCAAGGGCCACGCTTCTTCATACCGCAAAGATGCATGGATCCACCGGAGGCCTCTCATTCTTTAACCGCGGAGGACGCGGAGAGCGCAAAGGAGATCTTGGTGAATTGCGAACCGCAGATGACGCAGATGCGCGCAGATGAAATTCCTTGGATCCTTAGAGTCTCCTCGTCGGCGTCTGGCCTTATCCGTGTCGAACCGTGGTTCTCCCTGCCGGCGGAAGGCGCTATCTGCGCGCATCTGTGCCGTCTGCGGTTTTTCCCTTCCCGGCGGAAGGCATTCTCAGCGCTCTCCGCGTCCTCTGCGGTTAAAAGCCTACCGCAACGAAGGATCCAACCGGAAGAGAATATCCAGTTTCATCACACTGCGCACAACTTCCCCGTTCTTGATCGCCGGGCTCCAGCAGATACTCCGAGCCAAGCGCATCGCCTCATCATCGCAGCCGCCGCCGAGGAAATTCAACGTGCGGAGGTTGCTGATGCCGCCGCTGGCCTCCACCACGAATTCGATGGTCACCTTGCCTTGGATGTCCAGCCGGAAAGCCTCCGGAGGATACTTCAGGTTGTCCGCCAAGTATTGGGGCAAGGCGCGCAGACCGCCCGGGATACGCGGTACCGCCAAGGTGTCCACTGCACGGTCCGCATAGAGTGTATCGCTTTTGTCGATCGGCACCTGGGCGGGAAGAGGTGGGCACGGCTCTCCATTGGCGTGCAGCTTTTTGTAGCGCTTGGCATTGAAAGGGATCGCGATGGAATGGTCCGTATCCGATGGGGTACCGCTCACCGATGCCGGTCTCCAGCGGATCAGCTTCACCAATCTCAGCGCCTCCGCATCGCATGCGGGGTCAAGTGGTATCTGCACACGCACGTTGCGGACATTGCCATCCCCGAGCACCTTGAAGGCCACCACCACGTCCCCTTTCAGGTCTGCGGCCAGCGCTTCCGGCGGGAAATGCTGCTCCTGTTCGAGCATCCAAGCCACCGCCTGTTTGCCGCCGTAGGGCTCCGGCGCGGCAAAGCCTTGCGCGCTGGCAGTGATGGCCCCAAGGAAATAAGCGAGAAGAAGTAAGGTCAAGCGTCCCATGTCCCCGTAAATTTGCAACATGTCCGCTCAACAAAAACCGGTCCCGGGTGACGAGGTCTCCTTTCTCAACGATGTGGGAGGGGGGCTCGTGCTTCAAATTATCGGTCGCGACCAGGCCAAAGTGCGCACTCATGATGGTTTCGAACTGGTCTATCCGATCAAGGAACTGGTGTTGAACGCACGCGACCCTAGCCGCTCCGTGAGCGACCATGAGGCACAGTTGCGCGCCTCGGACGACCGCATGGCCGAGCGCATCGAGCGCGACAAGGGCCGTGGTGCTTCCGCTGGCAACGGAGGTTATGCGCCCAAGCCGGTGGATGACCCCGGTGTGATGGAAGTGGACCTGCACCTGCACAAGCTGGTGGAGGACGAAAGCGCATTGAGCGACGGGGAGAAGCTCCGCTTCCAGCTGGAATTCTTCGAGCGCCGCTTGAACACGGCCATCCGCGAGCGCAAAAAGCGCGTCATCGTGATCCACGGGGTGGGCGAGGGCATTCTGCGGGAGGAAGTGCGTAAGGCCTTGCAGTTCTACGAAGGTGTGCGTTTCGATGATGCTGACCCGCGCAAGTACGGCTACGGTGCCACGGCCATCGAGATACTGCACCACTGAGAGAGGTAAGGGAGGTGAAGGAGGAAAGGGAAGTAAGGGAAGGGAAGTAAGGGAAGGCGAATACCTTTAGTAGCGAGGGTCTTATCTTAACGATCTCTGATAGACCATCTGCGTCATCTGCGACACCTGCAGAAAAAAACTACGGATCTGCGGAAGATCCAATTGCGTTCATTGACATCCCGCGCATCGCTCCGCCGTTCTTTCCGCTGCAAGGCGGGGAGGGAGGAAAGTCCGGGCAGCAAAGGGCACCGTGCTTCCTAACGGGAAGGGGTACCACTGGTGACGGTGGTGCCATGGAAAGTGCCGCAGAAAGGGAAACCGCCGACCGTTGAAGCTGAGGTGGAGGCCCGCTTTCGCCAAGGCTTCGGCGAGGTAAGGATGAAAAGGTGGGGTAAGAGCCCACCAGTGCCGCGTGTGAGCGAGGCAGCTTGGTAAACCCCACGGGCTGAAAGACCAAATAAGCTGGGGTTCCCGTCTTCGGACGGGATAAGGGCGGCCCGCTTGATCCCAGCGGGTAGGTCGATCGAGGTCTCGCGTGAGCGTGATCCCAGATAGATGGCGGAGTCCCGCGTGCTTGCACGCGGGAACAGGATCCGGCTTATAGATGCGCGGGTATTTATTGAAAGGCCCCGGCAGAGATGCTGGGGCCTTTTACGTTGATGCCCGCGCTCGGCTTTTTGCTGAGTGCGTTCCCTGCTAGGGCCTCGGGCCCGCCTCATGATGCGATCATCAAGGCAGAGTGGGTGAGGCCTTGTTGGAACTGCATGCCAAGGATCAAGAACCGGCATTGTTCAAGCATATTCCCGCCAACGCATACTTTAGTTGCCGCTCGCCAAAACGGGCAAACAAGAACATGGCAGATAGCTTCGACCTGTTGGATGAACTGGGCGACCAGAAGAAAGTAAGCGAGCTCAAGGCGCGTATCGAGAAGAAGAAGGGTGAGGATGTGATATCCAAACTGAACGCGATCGAGAGCGAGATCGAAACGGCAGCCACGAACAACAAGAGTTCGGAGGACATCGTCTCGGGCATCATCAACGCGAAATTCGAGACGCTGAACGGCGATGTGGCCAGCACCGAGCAGGACCTGCAGGAGCTGATGCTGCACTTGCGCGCCATGCTTGATAGCTGTGGCGGTGAGTTCGCGAATCTACAGGAGCTCAATACCAAGGAATTGGACTTTATCGCGAAAGCCAAGCTGAGCCGTGAGATGGCAGTTGCTGAGCTTGCGAGCGCGAACGGCATGAGCAATGCGTGGAACATCCTGTTCGGCTATAAGAACAGCAAGGTGAAGAGGACCACGGAGGAATTAGCCGCCGCTGAACAAGCCGCCAAGCAGGCCGAGATCGATGCGAACCGTTCTTACCGTGATCGATTGAAGAATGCGGACATCGGCGAATCCTTGGACCGGATCATCAGCCAGGTGCAAGGCATGAACGGGATCGTGGAAGAGATGATCCTGGAGGTGGAGAAGCAGATCGATGCGCTGAAGAACCGCAAGGAACTCGCGTTCGAGACCAAGGAGAAAGCGGCCAAGGTGATGGAAAGCCGAAAGGCCGAACTCGAGAACATCGAGGCGCTGATGAAGTTGGAGGAGAAGAGCTTGGAGGAATTGCCGAACAACAGTCCGCAGTACACCGAGCAGCAGAAGAAGATCGCCGACATGCGGGAACGTCGTGCGGAGGTGAAGGGCAAGTTCAACATCGCCCTCGGCATCTTCCAGAGCAAGGAGCGTTTCGTTGATCAGATCGTGATCCACTTGGAAGCACAGACCACCACCAAGAACAACTTGAAGCAGCTGATCGGCCAGTTGAAGAGCGATACCGAGGAGCGGGTCACCACTTACGAGTCCGGACTGCAGTTGATCCGCAGTGCCACGGCGCAGGAGGCTGCTTCGATCTACGAGGATGCCGGGGTCAAGACCGACCAAAAGATCACGGAGATCGCGGCCAAGGTGTTCGTGAGCAGCGAGCGCGACCGTATCGAACGCGTGAAGAAGCATCCCGAGCGAATGACCGAATTGCACAAGGTGCTCGTGGCCATGGCAGAGGCGACCGCGCAATACAAAGCGAAGGACGCCGAGATCATGAAAGCCCACAGCAACAAGTTCGGCATCGACATCAGCGAAACGTTCAGCAGCAACCACGAAGGGAAACCTGATGCGCCGAAAGCAGCATCCGCGAAGCCAAGTGGCGGCGAAGGCAACGTGAACGACTTACTCGGAGGGTAGCAGTGTCGGTCGATCCCTCCCGGTCGACCACACACAAGCTGCGCCGAGTTAAGGAACCCGCTACCTGATGCCAGGATATGTATCGCGGCGGGGCCCCAAGCTTTGATCCGCGTTCATCTTAAAGGTCAGCGTCCCATCTCTCCATGAAGACCATCGACATCGAAAGCCACTTCACCGAACTGGACCGTTCGATCCTGGAGAACAATGTGGAGTGTGGACGTTACGTCAAATTCGTAACGCTCGTGCTGGATGTGTTCTCCTCCAAGTTCGCTCCCAAGGACAGCACGCAGCACTACGAGGTGGAGATCATCCGGGATTTTGCGAGCCGCTTCTTGGCCACACTTCGCGCATTGGGGCTGAAATACCTGTTCGAGGAAGAGGACCGGATGCAGATCGACCTCACCGACAGCGGCTTTCCGAACCACCTGGAGATCCGTAAAATGGTCAATGACCTGGAACTGGCGAAGAAGGGACCTATGCCGGGACCGGAAACTGAGCAGTTGCGCCGCTTGCTCTTGGATAAGCTGATCGCTGGTGAGGAAACGCCGACGCGGATCCTTCGGAACCTTGCGCTCGACCAGTACAGAACTGTCATTAAAAAGGAAGAGCTGTTCGGGGAGTTCGTTCCTGGTGCCCTGAAGCAATTGAAGATGCAGGACAGTGCCCGCCACGCTGGTCGCTACCTGTGTTCCTGGGCTTCATACGACTCCGTGACGAACAGGCCGTTCGTTTACCTGCTGGTCTTCGACAGCGAGCCTGATCAAAGCGGGAATTTCCCGAAGAACGTGGAGAAGGATCCCGGCTTCGTGGACATGATCCGGAAGGCCACGCACAACACCGCACCCCTGAAGGTGGTGGCCATGGATATCGATGATGCCTACCCGCACGTTCATCCGAAGGTGCTCAAGCGGATCGATATCGGGCCTATCATCAGTGAGTACGAGCTCTCTGAAGATGCCGCATCAAAGGCGATCCGCGAGCAATGCAAGCCCGGGGATTTCCTGATGAATGTGACCACCGAGATCGTCTTCTCCGTTGGCCAGAAGGATCTGTCAAAAGGGTTGTTCACCAAGACCGAATTGCGTGAGATCTTTCAGATCGACGAGACCAACAAGGACTGCATGGAACGCATGGTCAGCGAAGTGCATCGGTACATGTTCGTTACACATCCTGTTCTGCAATACGTGAACGACAGCCAAAAGGAGCTCCTGAAGAATTTGAGCACCCCGCCCTTCATATGCCCGGCGTGCCTCTAATGCGCGGCGATCGCGATCAACGAAACCAGTGAACCGGAATGGAACAAAGCGGCCCGTCATTGATACCCGTAAAAGAAGAGCAGCTGCAGCCGTTCAAGGAGGAAACGACCGCGCTGTTGAAGATGGTGAGCTGGAGCCCCGATCGCAAAAGCGCACCCAAGAGCGATACGCAGATCGATGCCAGTTTCCTGCTCCATGCTGGCAAGGCGCTCAACATCGGGGAGAGTGATGAGCTGAGCGTCCTGAAGAACGCAGTGCGCATCAGTAACGACCGCACCATCCTTACGAACACGACCAACGTGGTGCTGAACGCGATCCGTAGAGGCTTCTGTTTGGGTAAGCACCTGAGCGTCCTGTTCGAACGCGCTTCAGGACTGGAACTTCTTCAGCAGAAGAACAACGATGGCAGTTTGCACCAGAGCGAAATGCCCGCGTTCCACGACAAGTTGCAGACCGCTTCGGCGATCACCTTGTTCGTGGCATCCTACTACATCACCTATCAGCTCAAGGACGTCCGCTCGAAGGAACACGGGTCGGTCAACATCGACTTCGGAGGGATACCGGAAGTGAAGCTGAGCCGCCCGAGCCAGGCCGTCCAATGCGCCATCTACTACTATGCCTCCTACTTGGAGAACAGCGGGGTGGTGAACAATGACCTCGAGCTCCTGAAGATCACCCTGCTCTATTTCCAGCGGTTGATGGAGGAGATCCTGCAACGGAAGGGGTCGTTGAAGGATGCGGAATTCTTCACCGGACAGTACTACAAACTGGAGGACTCGGACTTTACCGTGAAGGGGTTCGATGTGTCCTACAATGCGCAGGTGAAAGGCGTTGAGTTCAATGCGGTGCGCATGGCGGACATCGTGGCGAATGAGCAGGCCAAGCACATGTTCCGCCGCTTTGCCGAGCGGATGTTGTGCTACGATATGACCGCCGCGAAGAACCCCATGCAGGTGATCGGTGGCATGCCCAGCATCACCATGGCCGATGGGAAGCCGGGTACCGGCAAGAGCATGTTGATCGCTGCCGTCGCGACGATGTTGAAGGAGCGCTGTGAAGATCTGAAGATGCCGTTCCTCTTCTGGCCCTTGCCGGAGAACATCATCTCCACGTTCCAAGGGGGCTCCGCGGAACGCGCGATCGAATGGTTCCGTCCGTTGCAGGATACGACCAAGATCGTGTTCGCGCCGATCGATGATGCGGAGAACAACTTGGAGGAACGCACGCGCCAAGGGGTATCCGCTGGTGTGCGCGAATTCATCGGCGTGTTCCTGCGGAATACCGAAGGAGCCTATGCCGTGGATCACGGCAACCGTATGATCAGCCTGTTCACGAACATCCCGGACCAGATCGACAAGGCCGTGCTCTCGCGCATCCAAGTGCGGGTGAGCATGGAAGGAGCAAAGCGCTTCGAGGATTTCGTGGACCAGGACCATCTGTGGTGGAAGAAGTACCGCGAGCTTGATCCAAAATTCATCAAGGATCCGGACGTGAAGGGCTACGAATTCATGAGCGCGCAGAAACAGCTGGGCTCGTTGAATGAGATGCACAAGGGCAAGAACAACGAGATCGCCAATGCTGACCTGAAGCGGATCTACGAGGACGCAGCCAAGAAGTACGATCCGAAGACGCATGAATTCTTCGGCAGCTTTTATACCGGAGTGCTGGAGCGTTTCCCGTTCTTCTCTTCACGTGACTTGCGCAACATCCAGAAGGCGGTGGATGCGCGCGTTACCGATTTCGATCTGCCTTCCACCTGGTGGGACAAGCCCGATGAGTTCTTCTTCAAGGACTATGACACCAAGCTTGCGATGCTGAAGGAATTGATGCGTGCTGGATTGGGGAATGTGAGCTTCGAGGAAGTCCGCTTGCAGGAAGCACTCAACTATTTGGACAATGCCATCCGCATCAATGAGACCGGATTGGATCGGCAAGTGGAGCGCCGCGCCGAAGAACTCTATGTGCAGCAAAAGGCGATGGATCGGTTCAAGCAAAAAGGAAATTGATCGGCTATCATCACATAGTAGCAATGGGTAAAATGTCGGTCGCGTCATTTGTGCGATTCCGGGTCAAGCCCGGAATGACATGCGCTTTTAACGCTATTGTCACCCCGGCCCGTCATCCCGGGCAGCGACCCGGGACGGGGTCACACACGCACGGCATTCCACACTTCAGTGAGTCATCGAGCACAACATTGCACTTCTCCGTGCCTCCGTGTTTCTGTGGTGAATTTTTCGGCAGTCGGTCGGCAGTCGGTCGGCAGCCGTCCGATCACCAATCACCAGCCACCTATCACCATCAGCAATCATGCTGAACCTCATCAATAGCGGTCTCTTCGGTGGACAGTTGTTCCACGTGGCCACGGCCGACATGGTGCGCCGCTACAACCTGTGCCTGGAGGATATCGGACTGGATACCACTGCGCTTACCGAGTTCCACATCGATGGATTGGGATGGAGCCCGGAGATCGCGGAGGAACAGCACAACAGGGAATACCTCTCCCACGGTGTGGCGAATCCGTATGGCATCATCATCTCGCCGGAGCAACGCGAGTGTTCGCTCTACTACCCTTACCACTCGTTCGATTGGGAGATCCATCACGAGGTGTTCGAGAAGTACGGTTCGCAGATCAATGATATCACGGCGGAATGCGGACTGTGGATCACGCTCGACCAGGAGATCAGTGCCTACCGAGCGCCGCAGGACCTGCTGATGTTCGATCTGGTGAAGGTGCATTTCAAGGCCACCGGCAATTTGATCGAGGCGGCCCGCGAGCAGCGCGAACTGGTGCGCCGGTTCAATGACGGGGACATGGCTTGGGCGGATCGCGAGCTGCGCGAAAAGATCGCGGAGAGCGGACGGACGTATGGCGATCTGCGCTACCGCGATCTCGACCTCATCACCTTCCCGTTCTCCAACATCAAGGCCTTCTACAGCTCTGCGTTCGGCGGGTTGTTCGTGCTGCGCGACAAATCGTTCGGCAAGCCCGTGATCGTGTTCCAGAACAACGGCTCCAAGATGTCCGGGGATCTGCAGCATGCACACGTGGAGTACAACTTGAACGACCCGGCGCTGCTCACCTTCCTCTTCTCGAACCGCTTTGTGGAGCACTCCTACTCGCATTTCCAGAAAGAGCCGGCACTGCTGGATCATCAGATGGGGCTGCTGATCGCAAAGGCCTGCATGGAAGCCAATGAGGTGATCGACCTGGTGAACATCACGCCGAGCAAACTGCTGGGGCTCGTGAACAAGCTGGTGCAGAAGGGCGTGTTGAGCGATGCCTATTTCGAACTGGAGGAATTGAAGCGGTGCTTGGAGCGTATGGAATCCTTCAAGAGTGACAAGGAAGACCTGATCCGTGATCACCTGATACATCCGTCACAGGACATCGATCCGCAGATCAAGGCGGTGCTCTGGCAAATGCTTTCGATCATTTTCGAGGTGAACGAGGTGATCCGCTACACCTTCAACAAGCCGGAATTCTATGCGCGCTTCAACGATTGGCCGGAGTTCGTGCAGGACTGGGTGATCAGCGAGATACAGCACCAGCGCGGTATATTTGATAGACTCACAAAAGCTTGACCCATGGATACGTTGCTCATCCTCGTCATCGGCCTGATCGCGGGCATTGTGCTTTACTACCTCGACCTCGGAAGAGGACGCAGATGGAACACGCGTTGGTATGACCTGACGCACAAGGAGAAGTCACCAGCGTTGCTGGAACAAGGGCTGATCCATAACCAACCGTTCCAACAGAAATTGCTGATGGCCATTGTGATCGCCGGGATCTTCACGGCGGTGGCCATAGCAGCGGGCGGAGCGCACGCATTGATGGATCTGATCAGTGGCGTAACTGCGGTCGTTGGCTTGATGCTCGGCTTTTATGCAGGTGTGTTCCTGTTCAAAGGCAAACGCTGGAACATGGATCCGGTGGTAAAAGCCATGCATAAGGTGGATGCGATGGAGAACAGTATGAATGTGCCTAAACCCACGGCGGGAACCCAAGCACCGATCACTGAGAAACCGGGGCCACCGAAGCCGCCGGAGCCGACACCCGATTGGCGCGAAGGGGTGAAGAAATTCGGGAAGCGATAATGAGCGCGACCGAAAAGGAGCATGGCAAATTGTACTGGCTGCAATACAATTTGCGCAAAGGGGCAGCGCGCCGGATCAAAGGGTTCCTGAAGCGAAGACCGGTGGTGGCGATCGTTTCGATCTTCACTACCATCCTTTTGATCTTCATCTGGCGTTCGCTCTGGCATCCGTTCATACTGGCGTTCCGCAAGTATGCCTTCTGGATCCTCGTGCTGCTGGTCATCATCTGGCTGCTGGGGAAAGTGTTCCGTGGCAAACACCGGTGGATCCAAGCGCTCGGCTCGTTGGCCAGCGTGCTCGGGCTTGTCGCGCTGATCTACGTCGGACCGCTGGTGATCGGCTTCGTTTCGCAGTATGTGAACTACCAACGCTTGGACAAGGTGGAGCTGGATGAACTGCCGATCACCGGGCACGAACGCATCCAACCGATCAGCTCCATCCATACGCTCACCGATCAAGAAGCGCTTTCCGAAACGGAGGATGCCACGCCGCCGCGTTTCATCCGCGATCACGACGGCTCGTATGCCTACACCACCGCCATCGGCCCGTCGAAGGAATACCGCGTGCAGCAATTCCTGAAGGACATGACCGAGGTGATCACCATCCCCGGCAGTGCGCCCTCACCGGACTTTTCCGCGAAGTACCGCAGCAAAGTGAATTTCGATATCGGCGAGGAGCTGCTCTTCAGTAGGAACACGCACACTGCCGCGTTGAAGCGCATGAACCTGTGGCAGTATTGCACCATGGAACCTGCGGAACCGGTCTACCTGCGCAATGATGCGGGGGAGTGGGTGCAGGTGGTGCCGCTGATCAAATGGGTCGGCATCGCATTCCCCCGGCCCGTGTTCGGTGGCGTGAATGTGATCGAGCAACGCAAGCCTTCTGACAACTGGGTCACCCGCATGCTCGTGGGCAGGGGCACCTTCATTCCCGCCGAAGCGATCAAGGACCATCCCTACCTGGTGGGGCAGGACCTGATGCCACATGCGGTCACCCGCTACATCGCCGAGTCGTTCCGGTTCCGGCGCGGCTTCACGGCGCCGCTGCCGGGCTATCATGAAGGCGACATCCGCGTGCCCAAACTTCCGGAGGGGCAGGACCCACAGCCGTTCGTGCTCTACACCCAGCTGGGCAGCGGGCCGGGCAAGCTCTTCAACTACTACGGCCTGGAGCCCTTCGAGGAAGCCAAGAAAGGGTTGAGCCTAAGCCTGTTCATTCCCGGCGATGACATGCAGCACGTGTATGTGATCGACCACACGCGCAAGGGCAACGCGTATGTGGGCAGTAGCGCCGTAAGCGCGAAGATCGTGGAGAGCAAGAAGATGTACGATTGGAGCCACAGCTACCCGGCGGAAACAAGGCCCTACATTCGAAAGGTTGGCAACGAGAACCGCCTGTTCTGGCTAAGCACGATAGTAACCCGCGCCGGCGATGGCGAAGGACGTTTCATCAGCGGCAGTAGCCCCGAGGTCACCATTACCGATGCCGTTACTGGAAGGGTCACCTGGATCCCAGAGGACGCCATCGGCCACCCGGATGAATGGATGCCGATCGTAGAGAAGAACTTGGGGCGGTAGTTGGGAACGGAGTAGGGGAGCCTGCGCACCCGTCATTCCGGGCCTGCCCCGGAATCCCGGCAGCTTAACAACAAATGCACGCACAGCTGAAGGGCAAGATCAACCGATGAAGTCGCCCAAAGCACCCATCAGCTAATCGGCTGATCAGCTCATCAGCTAATCCTCCCAACACCGACTTCCGCATATCAAACGCCAAACCGATGTATTCCTTCCCGTTGAAGCCGAATTCATCGATCACCTCCCAGCCCAGCTTTTTGGTGTGGGCCTTGGTAGAGACTTCGTTCACCTTGTTGATGAAGGTGACGGAGATGGGGTACTTCTTCACGAACTCGATCCGCATTTCCTCGAAGAGCTGGTTCAAGAGGCCGGTTCCCCGATAAGGGATATCGATACAGACCGGGCCGTACTGGAAGCTGTTCTCCGTGGTGATGGCGCCGCCCTGGAAGCTCAGCTGCGGAAAACGGGATACCATGAAGTTGAAGATCTCCCATTGCTCAAAATACTTCCAAGATCCAGCGAAGGCATAGGCGATGATGGCACCCTCGGCATCGGTAGCAATGAAGATCCCGTTCTGCTTGATCACTTCCTCGATCTGCTCCGCGGTGAAGGGTGTGGTGACAAAGCCCCGCTGCCGCTCTTCTTCATTCAGGTTCCTGTACAAGTACTTCTCTTGCAGAGCCAGGATGCCTGGGATGTCGTGAGTGGTGCCTATGCTGGTTTTGATCATGGGGTGGGCATACACATGGAGTCTGAAGAAGAGTAAGAGCACGAGCGTGGACGCTCGCGCTAGAGTGGGGCCAGGATGCCTGGGATGTCAGCGGTGGTGCCTATGCTGGTTTTGATCATGGGGTCAGGCATTGGCCCATCATTGGTAACACGAGTGTGGAAGCTTGAGCCACAGTATCGGAGGATACTATTTCAATGCTTTAATTATTCGCGACCAGTCGTTCAGATATTTCGTCATGCTCCTGTCGCTATTTATGTATCTGTCAGCACAAAGTAGGACCAGGTCTTCTTTTGGCAATTCACGGGTTTCAAAAGCTTTTCCTTTCTGCGTTACTGTTAAATAACATTGTAGTCTTTCTCCACGCCTATTAAGCTTGTCAAACATGCTGAGTAGTTAATCTGGCTTTATGATGATTAAATCATGAGTTCGATCCACAAGGCTGTATAGAATAAATATCCAATATTCTGCTTGAGAATTCTTGATTTTGTCTCTGTCCAGTGTCCACCATCCAGTCCCCTTGATATTTGGTCGGAACTGCTCTTTAGCGTGGGTTACGCTAAAGTCTTTTGAGGACTTAACCTGAATGGATACCGTCTTTTTGTTGGCCTTGTCTGTCAACAACAAGTCTATTCCGGTGTCTTTGCTTGGTAGCCAAACAGTCAC
Organism: Flavobacteriales bacterium; assembly: GCA_038234075.1. Classification (GTDB taxonomy): domain Bacteria; phylum Bacteroidota; class Bacteroidia; order Flavobacteriales_F; family PHOS-HE28; genus PHOS-HE28. The sequence continues at coordinate 29,212 of JBBSUV010000042.1, forward strand.
TCCTTTAAGTGATTTTTCAATTTCGGCTGCGACTAAATATTCACCTGCGTGTATTGTAAATATTGGCTTCATTTTCACTTTTTTAGACTTGAGCTGAATAACTAAACTGTCAGGGTCGTAAATCCAAGGTAACTGAGACTATGGGTACGAGCGTGAACGCTCGCGCCAGAATGGGGCCTATGCTGGTTTTGATCATTGAGGAGGGCGTTTTCTTTGGAAGACTATCCGATTCTGCCCACGAATTCAAAGTAACTGCTATTGCTGAATTCTGAGATTATGGTTAAGCCTTTCTTCATCTTGCTGAAATCCTCCTCGCTATATAAATTATCGCGAGGATACGATGCCTGTTCATTACTTAGCACCGTTACGCTTATCAATCCTTGCTTCTTCAGCATAGAAATACACATTGAGAACAAATTGTCAGCCACGCCTCTTTCAAGGAAGTGTAACAAATTCGATAATATGATCAGGTCGAATTTTCCCCCATTGAGGTTTTCCTGACAAAACTGAAATACATCCTTGCCAAAGTTGAGGCTGAAGGTCTCATTGAACTCTGCCTCGCTCAATGGATTAGATTGTATTCTTTCATCGTAGAGAATGTCGCGGTTTAGTTTTTCCACCCAATCTGCCATCGAAATGTCATCAGTACACTGATTGCTTTCATCTGGATTTCGATAAAAGATCGAACACGCAGTTCTTTGGTCCACAGGGGTATACTTGAATTGCCGTTTACTTTCAACGAGTACTAGTCGCATCTTTTCATTTACATCACCACTCCCTAGATCAAGAATGCTGACTTTCTCGGCATGGATGGTATCTCTTGCAATCGTGAGAAGCTTAGAGAAATCCAACATCTTCTATCGTGTGTTAGATGGCGAATGCGGCAGAGTCACTCCCCCAGTATCATGAGGTTGATGGGTTGGTCTAAGCCGCCCTTTAATCCTGAGAAATTCCTCCTTCAGTCTAACCCCCTCTTCCTTCAAGTAATCTTCAGCGAACGGTGAACCACAATCTTGGTTGTTGATCTGTCGGATGAGAACGCCTTTTTCAAAATAGCTTTCATCTACGATGACTTCTGAGCTGTCGCCGTCGAAAACTGCGGTGTCGTGGCTTTCATTCATGGCGGTCGAGTCCCATGTTATAGGGCGATCGTACTTATAGGTCTTCTCAAGGACAAATGACAGCTCTGAATTTCTCGTATAGAAGTCACGGATGATCTTGCCCGTTTCCGCGAATTGGAATACAGTGATCTTGAGTAGCGTGTCTTTGATGAAGTAGTATTCTGCAGAACCTCCTTCAGCTGTTTCGTCCACCTTCCGCTTATCGACCTTAGTCCACCCTTGGAACCCATTTATCCGAGTGGTATTAGCTCTGATGGGCTTGAGCCTTTCACCCATGTATTCCTGATAGGTCGTGTCGGATGTTGCGCTGGCCTGAGGTAGTGAATCTTTACCTGCGTCCACGCCTTCATCTGCGCCCGAAGCAATTTCAATGCGGTCATCCTGCGCAGCTGGCTTTTGCTCGTTGTTCAGACAGCCGCTGACGAACAGTAGTGCGAATAGGGATTGTTGAGCTCTCATCATGACCTTGCCAGGGCATAGCCTTTCTTGAGTAGGTTATCCTATTCCCTTATCTGTCTGATTTATCGATAGTCTCAAATTATTATCCATCAACTCCTTTTCTATTGATTGAATAGGTATAAGCACATATCTCGCAATTAACTCCTGCTGTTGTTCAGGAGAGATTGTCTGACCAGTTATTTGCATGGTCTTGAATGCCTTCTCTGCTAACGACATAGCTTCACTAATAGTCTTTATTTGCTCTTGTTTTACTTTCTCTTGGCTAATTGCAGCATTGCTTTCCTTTTCTATTGTATAGCTCTCTGCGATTCTCTTGCTGTGACCGTGCATAGCGGCAAACACACTTGACAAATTTGTTTTTAAGAAAACAACGGACTTCTTAACTCCTTGGAATATGCCGATGAATGACCCACTTCTGCTTTCAATAAGAGAAAATTTATTTTCATTTACAAAACTGTCAAGTGATTGTTGGATCTCAGCGTAAGATGTAAATTGCTGAAAGGAATAAATCGCATTTAATAGCTTTCCAAGACCTTGAAGCATTTCAGAAATCGTGGAGGATGGAATATGTTCTGTTCCTGAAATGGTAAACTCAAATGTTTCGAACTCGATGAGTTCTAATTTGTACCTGAATACTTCGATTGCGTTTAGAACCAAGGAGCCTTCCCCGTTATCCCAGTTATATATTACATTCATACTATTTCTGCTCTGCGGGTCCGGATGGTTAATCGTCCTGTCAATTATTTCAGAAGTAATTGGAACAGATATTGCCACTGAAGAATACAAAGGTCCCGATACCAAGAAGAGGAATTGTCTATCGGGAGTCTTCTGACAAGCGAACCTAACGCCAGAATTATCAAACGATTCAGTAGCGTAGCCTCGGCTATTTGTGAGCCAGCCAATATCCCGAGGACTGAACCAGAATGACATACTACCCCTATCTTGGAATGAACTCATTATTTAGTTCGTTTATTTATGTGTGCTCCGCGAGCGGCCTTTCCTGAATCTGTTGATCGCTTGTACTCAAGGAGTTGCAATGTAAGCTAACAAGCACACCAGCCTCAAGGGTGGAATGGGCGGTCCCCGAGCCCAACTACCAAGGGCTGGCCCTTTTCACAACCACTCCCGGAACCTCCGGATATACCACGTCTTAAGGAGCGCATAGGCGACCAGGATGCCGTTGCCCCACGGGAAGTAGGCCAGCGGCAAGGGTCCCATGCCGATGGCCGTTGCGATGGGGGTGAAGGGGGTGATGAGGTCGATGACCCTGATGAGAGAGGTGAGCGCCACCACCGGTGCTGCGGCCCAGCCGTCCCAGCGCAGGGTCCGCTATGTTTCGGAAATCCTAGTTGGCGTGACCGCTGCGGGGACGATCCGCTATGTGTCGGAGATGTCGGTCGGCGTGACCCGGCGGGCAGAACCTCACACCTAAAGCACAATGAACTTGATCTGTTCTGCCGTATGATCCGTGATCACGTTCATCAGGTAAACCCCGGGAGGTAGATCTTGAACATCAATGTTCGTCGTTCGCCCCTCTGCGCGCCCAGTTGAGACCTTGACACCAGTAACGGACAGGATCTCATACATCGTTCGATCGCTGATCTGCTCAACTTCGAGGTTGATGCTTCCTTCACAAGGACTGGGGTAGAGCTGATAGGAGACCTTGCTATCAAGAGCTATGTCATTGATACTGGTAGGGCTTTCTGGGCACGTGACATTGGTGATGTAGTTGGATGCCACGGACGGCGTGTCGAGCAATAAGGGACAATAGCAGCTATCGCCAAGCAGAAATTCCTTGAGCCAGGAGAGGCCGATCTTACCGACATATCCCTGGCCTCCTGTCGGACTGTTGGCTGCGGTATGCCCGCCATTGGCTATTTCAAAGATCAACTTGCTTGTTGTTCCAGGGGTCAGGTTGTAATGGATATCGGCATTTGACGCTGGCGGAGCAACTACATCGTTCTCGGCACTGAAGATCAATAGAGGTACCGGGTGATCCAGATCAGCAGCGGTGGTCTGGCTATCCAGCCAAGGACAGAGCGCAATAACGGCCTTTAAGGTCGGGTCAGCGGTTGCGGCAAGTTGTGCGCCGCCGCCACCCATGGACCAACCGCCAACTGCGATCCTGTCGAGGTCCAGAGCGCCGACGAGCGGAGACCCGGGTCTGGTGTTCTCCCCGGTTATTGTTACGATCGCATCCAAGAGTGCATCTCTTCTCTGGTAGGGGTCATCAAAGAGGCTATTGGTACCTATTGTCATGGTTACAATGCCATGCGAAGCCAAGAATGGGCCCCAGTCTTGGATCGATGATTGAGGGGATATGTATCCGGGAACGAACGCAATGCTTGCAAAAGGCGGTGTTGCGCCGATCGGGTAGTAGAGGGTAGCCCCTGAATAGTCCGGGCCATTTCTCAAGCCATTGGATTCTGTGAGGGTACCTACACTGTAAATTCCCGGGTCGGTTATTGAGTCCAGCGTCAACGGGTCGCAACTCTGTGCTATGCTGGAACCAGCATACAATGACAGACAAAGGAGGAGGTACATTCCTTTCGCGTAAAAATTCTTCTTGGCCATGTTCATTGCCCTTTGCTGGATCGGTCGAAGGTATCGGATGATATGGCTAGTAGGTGCCGTTTTTTCACAGCGTCCGCAATATATCGGAGATGCCGGTTGCCGTGGTCCGTTATGTATCGGACCGGCGGGGACGTTAAACGAAGCGCGCCTGAGGATTTGTCTCAGTCCCCGCAGAGTCATCGCCTCGAGACCCTGCGCCGGGACGTTGGTGATTCGTAAGCGTCCCAGCGCAGGGTCCGCTATTTGTCTGAGATGCCGGTTTGCGTGACCCTTTTATGTTTGCCGGCGTGAGGACGATTAAGTCCTCCGTTGAGTCCAACCCGAGTGGTTGTGTTGATGTCCTGAAATGATGTGCCGCCACGGCGTGCAAGGCCAGGAGACCCTGGGTGAGCGTTGCGCTACA
>JBBSUV010000043.1:0-32481 GCA_038234075.1 Flavobacteriales bacterium
GGTGCTCACCGCGAGCACACGCATCATCGATGTTTCCGGGGCGGAACCGAAGGAGATGAGAGGCTATGTGCCGCCGCGTTCAGTGGTGATCCCCGGCACGTTGCCGAAGAAATTCCCTGCGGGGGAATACGGTGTGCCTTGCGCTTTGATCATCGGGCAGCGGAAAGAGAGCACGGATAGGAAGACGTCGCTGAACGAGGTGCTGCGGGAGCATAACGTAGCGGTGTGATAAAAAAGCCGCGGAGGCGCAGAGGCGCAGAGAAAATCCTACAAGGTGTACAACCGCTGCACTGATACCGCGCTATTGTCTAAAGATCAATAACCCCGCGCTGCATTCCATCGGGTTTGCGGACCTTCGTCCGGACCGTTATGAAAACACCCGGTACAAAAACGATTTTGATCGTGGAGGACGACCCTCGGCTGTCGCGCTCGCTGTGCGAACAGTTGGAGGCCGCCGGCTTCCAGGCCATTCCGGTGTTCGATGGTCCTATGGCCCAGCGTGCCATCCGCCAGAGTAGCTTCGATCTGGTGCTGCTGGACCTGAGCCTGCCGGGGATCGATGGCTTCACGCTTTGCACAGAGATCCGCTTGCGCGATCGCAATACGCCGGTGATCATCCTCACGGCCTTTGGCGATATCGATAGCAAGCTGAATGCCTTCCGCATCGGCGCAGATGACTACTTGGTGAAGCCGGTGCACTTCCAAGAAGTACTGGCCAAGGTGAACGTCTTCCTGAAACGCGCCGAGAGCAATCCGTTGGCGGTGGAGCACATCACCGTGGCCGACCTAAAGATCGACCTGCAGCGCAAGGAGGTCTCGCGGGACGGAAAGTCCATTGACCTCACACCGAAAGAGTTCAATCTGCTGGCCTGCTTGGCGCGGAACAAGGGGCGCGTGCTGAGCAAGGACGACCTCGCGGAACAGGTTTGGGACAATGCTTACGGCGTTTCATCCAACACCATCGAGGTGTACATCAGCTTCCTGCGCAGCAAGGTGGACAAGGGCTTCGAGCGGCCGCTGATCCATACCAAACACGGTTTCGGCTACACCCTGGACGATCGCGACGCATGACCACCCGTGTCCGTCTTTCACTCCTCTTTGCCGGCTTTTCGCTGGTGCTGCTGGTCGGCACGTTGGGCTACATCTACTCCTCCAACGCGCATTCCCGCCAAAGCGAATTCTTCGAACGCCTGCGCACCCAGTGCTACCGCACCGCCACGCTGCTGAGCGAGGTAAAAGCCGCCGACCGCGACCTGCTACGTGTGCTGGACCGCAACAGCATCCACCGCATGCTCGATGAGAAGGTGCTGCTCTTCAACGAAAACGACGAGCTGCTGTACAGTAGTTTGGATGATGAGCCTATCCCCTATTCTCAAGGACTATTGGAAAGCATACGGACAGTGGGTGACATGAACTGGCGCGATGCCGACGGCGATGAAGTGGTGGGCGTCCACTTCACCGAGAACGGCGCCAACTACGTGGTGCTCGCCTCGGCCTACGATAAATATGGGCGACGTGAATCGAGCAACCTGTTGCGCACACTGGTGATCTCCTTGATACTGGGGTCGATCTTCATTTTCGGTGCCGGCTACTTCTTCATCGGCATGGCTTTCCGCCCGTTGGAACGACTCAGCCTGGCCATCGACCAGATCGACATCGACCGCTTGGACCAGCAACTGCCGGTGCGCGGAAGCAAGGACGAGATCGACCGGCTGGCGGTGGGCTACAACGCCATGCTGCTGCGGCTCCGGCAGGCCTTCGAGCTACAACGCGCCTTCGTGAACAACGCCAGCCACGAGTTGCGCACGCCGCTGGCCCGCATGAACGCGCAGGTGGAACGCGCACTGAACCTTCCTGCCGATAGCCCGGAGATCACGCCCATTCTGCAGATTCTCCAAGCCGACATCGCCGCGCAAGGGGACATGGTGGAATCCCTGTTGCTACTACAGCGATTGCGGGCACACATCCCCATGCCCAGCACCGATGTGCGCGTGGACGAAACCCTCTATGCCTCCATTGCCGATGTGCATGCCGCGCATCCCGATCTGCAAGCTTCGGTGGATCTTGCCGCCAGCATCGCTTCAGAAGGCCACTTGGTGGTGAAGGCGAACGAGATGCTGCTGCGCACAGCCTTCCGCAACCTGCTGGCCAATGCGGCTTCCTATTCCCAGGATGAACGGATCAGCATTGAGATATCCCATGCTCCCGGCGAGGTATTGGTCCGTTTTACCAATGCAGGCGATCAGGAGCTTCCGGCTGATCAAGTCTTCCAACCGTTCTTTCGGGGGCCGGGAAGCGATGGCACACCCGGCAGCGGACTCGGGCTTTCCATCGTACAACAAATAGCAGAATATTCCGGAGGTGAGTTGAGCTACGAACATGACGGGGCGCATCGCTTCGTGATGACCTTGCCGTTGGCGGCTTGAGCCGGATCTTAAGGAAGAATTAAGGTCAACCCTAAGGAAGCCTTAAGAGTGAAGGCGTGCCTTTGCGCCATGCGGTTCAGGACCTTTATGCTTGGCGTGTGGCTTTTCCCGTTGCTGGGCATCGCTTCGCAGGACACCCTGCACCTCAGCATGCGCCAAGCGGATAGCCTTCTGGTCAGCCGTTCATTAGCGTTGGTAGCGGAACATTTCCGCATCGATCAGGCCGAGGCGGAACGTGTGCAGGCCCGCCTCTTCCACAACCCGGAGTTCAGTAGCGAATGGGTGGTGCGCCCATGGAACGGCCCCCTATTCGATGTGGGACCGAACGGACAAAAGGTGCTTGCGGTGGAACAGCTTTTTCGGATCGCGGGTCAACGCTCCTTGGCCGTGCGCAGTGCTGAGCAACAAAAGCGGGTAAGTGAAGCGGAATACGCCGAGCTGGTAGCGGCCTTGCGCCTGCGCCTTCATAGCGGCGCCTATCAACAACACTATGCGCGACGCTCCGTCAAGGCCATCGGCTCGCAACTGGCCTTACTGAAGGCACTGCAGGAATCGTACGGGGAACAATATGAAAAGGGCAACGTCTCGCTGAAGGAGGCCACCCGATTGCGCACGGCATTCTTCGCTTTGAACGAACAGCGGATCGACCTGCTGCGGCAACTCAATGCGGTCCAACAGGAACTGCGCCAGTTGCTGGTGGAACAGCGTGTGGTGATCATCACCCCATCCTCGGCGGAACTGGAACTGCCACCCAACCTATCGCTACCAACCGATTCATTGATCGCCCGTGCCCAGCGTAACCGGCCCAGCGTGCATGCGGCCCGCGCCGCCATGGAAGCTGCCGAGCTGGACCTCAAACTGCAACGGCGGATGGCCGTTCCGGACCTAGCGCTCGGAGCCATGTACGATCAAGCCAGTGGCATTTATCCCCACCAAGCGGCGTTGACCGTGGGCTTCTCCATTCCGCTGTTCGATCGCAACCAAGGCCGCATCCGCTGGGCCGAAGCGAGCGCGGGACAGGCCAAGGCCACTGCGGAAGGAACGGAACTCGCCGTGGTGACCGAGTTGCTGCATGCCTTGGAAAATCTGCGCGTGCTTCAGGAGCAATACAACGATACCAGCCCGCGACTGGAGGAACAACTCGATGAGCTAAGCGAGAGCCTCGTGGGCAACTATGTGAAGAACAACATCAAGCTGCTGGAATTCACGGACCTCTTCGAATCCTACAACACCACGATCATCGCCTTGAACCAACTGAAGGCCGATCTACAGAACGCATATGAAGAACTTGAATTCGTCACGGGCCAGCGCCTGTTCGAGCGCTAAGCCGTTCCGGCGCTCCTTGCTGCACGCGGTGCTGCCCCTGCTTCTGCTTGCCACCATGCTGGTAACGGGCTGCGGCGCGAATGAACCGCCTGTGGCGGATACCAACGCCTTTGTGCTGAGCGATACCATGCTGCAACGGATACGCTTGGATACGGTCGCGATGAAGCAAGTGGAGAACGTGATCCATCTGAACGGCCGCATCGCCGCCGACGAGAACCAGCTGGCATCGGTCTACGCCATCATGAGCGGGCAGGTGATCAGCGTGGATGCTGAGCTGGGCGATCACGTGCGCAAGGGACAAACACTGGCCAAGATCAGAAGTGGCGAAGTGGCCAAGATGGAGCGCAAGCTGATCGAAGCACGCAGCGACCGTGAAGTGGCGGAGAAGAACTTCGCGACGAAGGAGGAACTCTTCAGTTCGCAATTGCTCAGCGAGCGCAAACTGGTGGAGGCCCGCTACGACCTGGAGAAGGCGAACGCCCAGCTCCAGCGCATGAACGAGGTCTTCTCCATCTACACCATCGAGGCGGGGTCGCGCTATGTGCTTCGTTCACCGATTGACGGCTATGTGATCGGGAAATCCATCACCCGCGACATCACGCTTCCGGATGACCATCCGGATCCCGTGTTCACCATTGCTGAGCTGAATGAAGTGTGGGTACTGGCCGATGTGTACGAAAGCGACATCGCCCGGGTGAAGGAGGGCATGGATGCGGAGGTGACCACGCTGAGCTATCCGGACAAGGTCTTCCGTGGAAAAGTGGATAGGATCTTCAACATCCTGGATCCGCGCACCCGCACCATGCGCATCCGCATCACCTTGCCTAACGAGGGCATCCTATTGAAGCCAGAGATGGTAGCGCACGTGAAGCTTTCCTTCAAGAAGGAAGAGGTCCTTCCCGCCATCCCTGCTTCGTCCATCATCTCCGACAACAGCCGCCAATACGCCATGGTCTTCAAGGACCGCTACAATGTGATCACCCGGGAAGTGAAGGTGGCACAAACCACCGGTTCCACCTCTTGGATCAGCGAAGGCCTGGAGCCCGGCGAGGTCATCGTTTCCAAGAACCAACTCTACCTGTACGACGCGCTCAACGACCGTTAAATCCAATACCTGATTGCTAATTCCTGATTCCTAATTCCATTCGGTCCGAATTAGGAATCAGCAATCAGGAATTGACAAAAACCTTCCATAAGTCCTCGTAGCCGATCATGAGCTTCATCCGTTCCATCATCACCTTCTCCCTGAAGAACCGGTTCTTCACCTACTTCTGGGTGGCACTGCTGTTGATAGCCGGGGCGGTAAGCTTCAAGCACACGCCCATTGAGGCCTTCCCGGACGTCACCAACACGCAGATCGTGATCGTGACGGAATGGCCCGGCCGCAGCGCGGAAGAGGTGGAGCGCTTCGTTACCACGCCGATAGAGATCGGTATGAACAGCGTGCAGCGCAAGACCAACGTGCGCTCCCAGAGCATGTTCGGCCTGAGCGTGATCAAGATCATCTTCGACGATGGTGTGGAGGACTTCTTCGCGCGGCAACAGGTGAACAACCAGCTTTCCACGGTGGACATGCCCGAGGGTGCCGTGCCCGATGTGCAACCGCCTTATGGCCCCACGGGCGAGGTGTTCCGCTACACGCTGCAAAGCCCCACCAAGGATTCGCGGGAGCTGCTCACCATCCAGAACTGGGTGATCGATCGACGACTGCGACAGGTGCCCGGCGTGGCGGATGTCGTAGCCTTCGGAGGTAGGGAGAAGATCTACGAGATCGAGGCGGACCCCGGTCGGATGATGCAGTACGAACTCACGCCCCTGGAGGTGTATGAGGCCGTAAGCCGCAGCAACGTCAACGTGGGTGGCGACGTGATCGAGAGGAACGGACAAGCCTTCGTGGTCCGTGGTATGGGCCTGCTTACTTCGATCGCCGACATCGGGAACATCATCATCGAGGCACGCGATGGCGTTCCCATCCTGGTGAAGAACGTGGCCGAGGTGAAGGAGGCCGACCTCCCGCGCGTGGGACAAGTGGGCCTGAACGCGGACGACGACGTAGTGGAAGGGATCGTGGTGATGCGCAAGGGAGAGAACCCCAGCGAAGTGCTGGCCCGCGTGAAGGAGAAGATCGAGGAGCTCAACACCAAGGTGCTGCCCAAGGACGTGAAAATGGTCACGTTCTACGACCGCGACAGGCTGATGGCGTTCTGTACAGATACGGTGATGCACAACCTCTTGGAGGGCATCATCCTGGTCACCGCGATCGTATTCCTGTTCATGGCCGATTGGCGCACCACGCTCATCGTATCCATCATCATTCCGCTCTCGCTGCTCTTTGCCTTCTTCCTGCTGCACATGAAGGGCATGAGCGCCAACCTGCTCTCCTTGGGCGCCATCGACTTCGGCATCATCATAGACGGCGCCGTGGTGATGGTGGAAGGGATATTCGTGGCCTTGGACCAGCTGGCAAAGCGCGTGGGCATGGACAAGTTCAACCGCATGAGCAAGCTGGGCCTGATCAAGCGGGTGGCCACGCGCACAGGCAAGGCGGTCTTCTTCAGCAAGCTCATCATCATCACCGCGCTCATCCCCATCTTCAGCTTCGAGAAGGTCGAAGGCAAGATGTTCTCGCCCTTGGCCTTCACACTCGGATTCGCATTGCTCGGCGCGTTGATCTTCACACTCACGCTGGTACCCGTGCTCTGTGCTGCTTTGCTGGACAAGAACGTGAAGGAGAAGCACAGTCGCGTCGCGCGCTTCTTCGATCGTTGGGTGTTCAGTGGCTTCCGCTGGGCTTACGATCATCCGCGCATCACCTTCACCACCGCCATCGCTGCGTTGGCGTTATCACTGGTTTCCTTGAAGTGGATGGGCACGGAATTCCTGCCCGAGCTGAATGAAGGCGCGCTCTGGGTGGAAGCCAAGATGCCCATGAGCATGAGCCTGCCGGAAACGGTGAAAATGGTGGGCAAGCTGCGCGAAAAGCTCAACGAATTCCAAGCCGTGGATGGCGTGCTCAGCCAGACGGGGCGCAGCAACGACGGCACCGACCCCAGCGGTTTCTACTACGTGCAGATGCAGGTGAACCTGAGGCCTCAGAAGGAATGGCCCAAGGGCATGGACCGGAACGGATTGATCGATGCCATGGATGCCGAATTGAAACAGTTCCAAGGGATCAACTACAACTACTCGCAACCTATCATCGACAACGTGGCCGAGGCCGTGGCCGGCATGAACGCCAACAACGCGGTGAAGCTTTTCGGACCCGACCTGAACACCTTGGACAGCCTCGCAGATGCGGTCTACCTGCAGATCGAGCACGTGGAAGGCATCAAGGACCCCGGTGTGCTCCGTAACCTCGGCCAGCCGGAGATCCAGATCCATCTGAGCGATTCCAAGATGGCTCTTTACGGCGTCACCACGGGCGACGCCCAAGCCGTGCTGGAGATGGCCATCGGCGGCAAGACCGCCAACGTGATGTACGAGGGCGAACGCAAATTCGACATCCGGATCCGCTTCCCTTACGAATTCCGCAAGAGCGAGAAAGCGATCGAGGCCACCCTGGTGCCAACCCTCAGCGGCAGTCGCGTGCCCTTGAAGGAGATCGCCACCATCACCACCAGCACCGGTCCGGCATTCATCTACCGCGACAACAACAGCCGCTTCATCGGCGTGAAGTTCACCGTGCGCGATCGTGACCTCGGAAGCACCATTGCTGAGGCGCGCAAGAACGTGGAGAGCAACGTTAAGCTGCCACCCGGCTACTCCATCGAATGGTCCGGCGAATTCGAGAACCAGGTGCGTGCCTCGCAGCGCTTGGCGCAAGTGGTGCCCATCAGCTTGGTGGCCATCTTCGTGATCCTCTTCATCGCCTTGGGTGATGTGCGCAATGCCGGACTGGTATTGATCAACGTGCCATTCGCATTGATCGGCGGCATCGTCGCGCTGCACATCACAGGCGTGAACTTCGGGATCTCCGCCGGCGTGGGCTTTATCGCGCTGTTCGGTATCTGTGTGCAGAACGGCGTGATCCTGATCACCGAGTTCAACGACAACCTGGCGTTGCGCATGCCGATGGACAAGTCCATTATCGACGGTGTGCGAGCACGTATCCGCCCCGTGGTGATGACCGCCTTGATGGCCGGGTTGGGTCTGGTTCCGGCAGCAACCAGCACCGGCATCGGCAGCGAGGGCCAGAAGCCCTTGGCCGTGGTGATCATCGGCGGATTGGTGAGCGCCACGCTCTTCATCCTCTTCGTGTTCCCCATCGTGTTCCGCTTCTTCCGAGGCCGCACCATGCGCAGGAAAGAACTGGTTCCCGCCACCGCATAAGGAGTTTAGCGGGGCTTCCAGCATCTTTGTAGCCGGAAGCCCCGCCAGCCGCTGAAGCAGTTCCTCATCATACAGACCGCCTTCCTCGGCGATGCCGTGCTGGCCACCAGCATCCTGGAAAAGCTGCACGCACACTATCCGGATGCCGCCATCGACCTCGTGGTACGCAAGGGAAATGATGGGCTCTTCACCGGCCACCCCTTCCTGCGCACATTGCACGTGTGGGACAAGCGCCAAGGCAAGACCGGCTCGCTCTTCAAGCTGATCGGCACCCTCCGCAAACAGCGCTACGACCATGTGATCAACGCGCAACGCTTCTTCAGCACCGGCCTGATGACGGCGCTTTCCGGGGGGAAGGAGACCATCGGCTACGATAAGAATCCGTTGAGTTTCCTGTTCTCAAGGAAGGTGAAGCACCAGATACCGGAGCCTGCAGAACTGCGCAAGCATCCGGTGAAAAGCGATGCAGTGGTCATTCATGAAGTGGACCGCCTGAATGATCTGATCGCCCATTTGACCGATGGTGCGCGGCCGCTGCCGAAGCTTTATCCTTCGACCGCTGATCGTGCGGCAGTGGATCATCTGATCATCAAATCATCAAACCGACCGACCAACTATCTCACCATCGCCCCCGCTTCGGTTTGGTTCACCAAGCAATGGCCCGCGGAAAAGTGGATCGAACTGATAAAGGCCTTGCCTGCCGACCACCGCATTTTCCTCATCGGTGCGCCGGGCGACATTCCCTTGTGCGAGCGTATCACCAAAGAAGCCGGGCGCGGCGAGGTGCTGGCCGGAAAACTTTCGTTGCTCGGCACCGCGGCACTAATGGAAGGCGCTGCCATGAACTACGTGAACGACAGCGCGCCGCTGCACATCGCCAGCGCCATGAACGCCCCGGTGGCGGTGGTCTTCTGTAGCACGGTGCCTGCCTTCGGCTTTGGCCCGCTGAATGCCAATGGCCGCATTGTGGAACGCTTGGAGCCGCTGTATTGCCGTCCCTGTGGCCTGCATGGTTACAAGGCTTGCCCTCAGGGGCACTTCAAGTGTGCTTGGGAGATCAATGTCTCTCAAGCTGCTGGGTTCGAGGGCCTCACCCAGCTGTGACCACTTTCCGGTCTCTCCGCATTTCGGGTTGAGCGATCTGTACATTGCATATCGCAACTCACCTAAACCCCATCCCTCATGTCACATCATCTGAATAGGAAAACCATCGTGATCGCGTTGATAGGCGGGATGCTGATCGCCAGCACCTATGCCTTCAGTCCTGCGCCCGCATCAGGGCAACAAGAGGTCCATGAGAACAACCTCAAGGTGCTACCCAAGGACATCACCCACGATGAGCTGATGAATGTGATGCACAGCTTTGAGACGGCCCTCAACCTGAAGTGCAATGATTGCCACGCCCGCTCCACCTCCGACTCCTCCAAGTTGGACTTCCTCGCGGACACGAAGAAAAAGGATATCGCCTTGGGCATGATGAAAATGACCCAAGAGATGAATGCCAAGTACTTCAAAGTTGAAGGTGATTTCAAGGAGAACTATCTGACCTCGCAATTCAAGGTCACGTGCAACACCTGCCATAACGGGCACGCATCACCCGTCAACCAGATCTCTATTCCGATCCCGAAACAGAAGTGATCAGGAGAACCGGGTTCACTCCCCGATATCCTCGTTCCACAGTTCCGGCTTTGCGGCTATGAAGTCCTCCATCATCTGCACGCATTCCGGCAGGTCGAGGTCGATCACTTCCACGCCGTGCCCTTCCATGAATTTCCGCGCACCGGTGAAGGTGCGGCTTTCGCCCACGATCACCTTGGGGATCTTGAACTGCACGATGGTGCCCGCGCACATGTAGCATGGCATCAGCGTGGAATACATCACGGTGCCTTTGTAGCTACCGATGCGGCCCGCGTTGTTCATGCAATCCATTTCGCCGTGCAGGATGGGATTCTTCTCCTGCACCCGCTTGTTTCGTCCACTGGCTACCAGCTTTCCGTCCTTCACAAGCGCAGAGCCGATGGGGATGCCGCCTTCCGCCAAGCCTTTGCGCGCCTCGTCGATGGCGGCTTTCATGAATTCGTCCATGGTGTTCTGTTTTGGGGTGAATGCGGTCCGGATGTTCGCGCTGTGCAAGTGTACCGGCTTTCAACTATTCCAACAGCCCTATTTTCGCGCCCCGTTCACCGGAACGGCTTTTCAACGTGAGCCAACAACGCGCACATACCGTGGATCCCGAACGCCTGGTCGGCGTGCTGGACCTGCCGCTGTTCCAAGCCGCGGAACGCGTGGCTACCCGCATGGGCGTAAAAGCCTATGCCATCGGCGGTTACGTGCGCGACCTGTTGCTCGGAAGGCCGTGCAAGGACATCGACATTGTGACCGAGGGCGACGGCATCGAGTATGCCCAAGCCGTGGCGCTGGAACTGAGCGCCGGGCAGGTGCATGTCTTCAAGAATTTCGGGACGGCAATGTTCATGCTGAACGACGTTCAAGTGGAATTCGTGGGCGCCCGCAAGGAGAGCTATAGTCGGAACAGCCGAAAGCCCGAAGTGGTGCCGGGCACGATCCAGGACGACCAGGAACGCCGCGATTTCACCATCAATGCGCTGGCGATCTCACTCAACGCGGAGGACCGCGGCCAACTGATCGACCCCTTCGATGGCGTGCGCGACCTTGAGCTTGGTATCATCCGTACCCCTTTGGCGCCCGATGTCACCTTCAGCGACGATCCGTTGCGCATGCTTCGCGCCATCCGCTTCGCCACGCAACTCGGCTTCGTCATCGATACACCCACCTTCGAGGCCATCGAGCGCAACGCTGAGCGCTTGGATATCATCAGCGCAGAGCGGATCCATACGGAGGTGAACAAGATCATCCTCGCAAAAGTGCCCAGCATTGGCTTTAAGCTCTTGCTGAACAGCGGGTTACTGGTGCGCTTCTTCCCCGAGATGGTGGAATTGCAAGGTGCCGAGGAGAAGCACGGCATCGGCCACAAGGACAACTTCTACCATACCCTGCAAGTGCTGGATAACGTGGCGGAGAAGAGCGACGACCTGTGGCTGCGCTGGGCAGCGATCCTGCACGACATCGCAAAGCCGAAGACCAAGCGTTTCGAACAAGGCCACGGCTGGACCTTCCACGGACACGAGGACAAGGGCGCACGGATGGTGCCGGGCATCTTCCGCCGGATGAAACTGCCGTTGGACGAACAGATGCGCTTCGTGAAGAACCTCGTCCTGCTGCACCTGCGCCCCATCGCGCTCACCAAGGACATCGTGACGGACAGTGCCGTACGCCGCCTGCTTTTCGATGCGGGAGACGACATCGATGCGCTGATGATCCTGTGCCAGGCCGACATCACTAGCAAGAACGAGGCGAAGAAGAAGCGCTACCTCGCCAATTACGAGGTGGTGCTTCAGAAGATGAAGGAGGTGGAGGAGAAGGACCACGTGCGCAATTTCCAGCCACCGATCACCGGCGAGGACATTATGCAGGCCTTCGACATCACGCCCTGCAAGATGATCGGCGATATCAAGACAGTGATCAAGGATGCGATCATGGACGGAAAGGTCCACAACAACAAGGCTGCCGCTTGGCCCGTGATGCTGGAGGAAGGCGCAAAGCTGGGCTTGACCATGGCGAAGGGGATGGAGGTACCACCGAATGGAGTCGAGAGTCCTGAGTCTGGAGTCGGGAGTCCTGAGTCGTGAGTCCCGACTCTTGTGTGCGGTGGTCCAATCACCAGTCACTAGCCACCGATCACCAGCTACCCCGAACTCTCCGGTTACTTTCGCGTTCTCTAGCAGCCACTATCCCCATCCCATGCTCATCTACCGGTTCCGCGTGTTGATCGACGACGAAAGCGAGGCGTTCCGCGATATCGAGATCGGCTCCGGCCAAACGTTCAAGGAATTCCATCAGGCCATCAAGGAGTCCTTCGGCTTCACCAGCGATGAGATGTCCTGCTTCTACGTGAGCGATGCGGAATGGAGCAAGGGCATTGAGATCCCCCTAGCGGACATGGGCTTTGCAGAGGAAGGCAAGGTCCCCTTGCTGATGGACGACGTGGAGATCGGCGATCATGTCCGTGACCCGGACCAGCGCTTTGTTTTTGCCTATGACTTCCTCCACATGTGGATGTTCCTGGTGGAGCGCATCGGCACGGGCGACCCGGAGCCGGGCCTCACTTATCCGCGTGTAAGCCTCAGCGTGGGCAAGGCACCTGCTGAAAGCTCCCGTGCCGGGCGATTGGAACAGGACCTGATGGAGGAGTCGAATGGCGAGTACACGGATAGCGACCCCTACGGTGACGATGATGACGACGAGCATTACGGGGGAAGTATTGATGACCTTGGCGAGGAGTATCAATGAGCGCCCACGGCCTGCTGGTAGTGATCGGCGGACCGACGGCGAGCGGTAAGACCACGGTGGCGGCCAGTGTGGCCAAGCACTTCAGCACCGAGGTGATCAGCGGCGATTCGCGGCAGTTCTACCAAGCCATGCGCATCGGCACGGCACGGCCTGCGGAAGACGAATTGTTGGGCGTGAAGCATCACTTCCTTGGCCACTTGGACCTTAACGAGACCTGGAGCGCGGGTGAATTCGCACGGCAGGCGGAACCTGTTCTGCAGGACCTGCTCAGCAACCACGGCATCGCGGTGCTCGTCGGCGGCAGCGGTCTATATCTCGATGCCCTGTGCAATGGTCTTGATCCCATGCCGATGGTGGATCACGCGATCCGCGAGAAATTGCAGCACCGCTTTCAGCAACAGGGCCTTCCGGACCTGCTCACCGAACTGGACCGTTTGGATCCTGCCATTTCAACAGTGATCGACCGCAACAATCCCCAACGCGTCATCCGTGCCTTGGAGGTCTGCTTGATCAGTGGCAAACCCTTCAGCGCCCAGCACAGCGGACATCGCCAGCGTGCGGACATCCGCGTTCTGCGCATCGCCATGGACGTGCCTCGTGCCGAGCTTTATGCGAATATCGATGCCCGCGTGGACCTGATGATCGCTGATGGCTTGGAAGCCGAAGTCCGTTCCCTCCTGCCCCACCGCGAGCTGAATGCCCTGCGCACCGTGGGCTATCGCGAGCTTTTCGAGCATTTCGACGGCACCCTTTCCCGTGAGGAAGCGATCGAGCTGATCAAGCAGCACAGCCGCAACTATGCCAAGCGGCAGATGACGTGGCTGCGGCGGGAAAAGGGGTGGAAGTGGGCCAAGCCTGCGGATGATGCAGGGATAAAGCGCCTCATCGATGAGGCTCTCTGACCGGGCCGCCAAGTTCGTCTTCTGGGGCGTCGTCCTGCTCAGTGTGCTGGACCGCTGCCACCTCTTATCCATCACCATCGGCTACACCAGTGATGACCTTACCGTGGTCTGGATGTCCGCCAAGGACTATGCCCAAGGCGTATTCCATGAGCCGTTCTTCTATGGCCAGGACTATGGCGTTATGCTGGAGGCATTGCTGGCTGCACCTTTCGTGCGTCTCGGTGCCGACCCCGCCGTGGCGGTGCCGGTGGTGATGGCTGTGCTGGCGATGCTGCCGTATTGGTCATTCGCCTTCTTCGAATATCGCCGGATGAACTTGGCCGCCGCCATTTTTATCGCGGCCATTCCTATCCTGCTTCCTGTGGAGCACGGGCTCCAATGCACGAATTTGAATGGCTTGGCCATCCTCGCATTCTACCCTTGGGTGGCGGGCATGTCGCCTTCGGCAAAGCGCTCCGCCTTGATCGGAGCCGTTCTGGCCGCTGCCGCCTTCGTGAACATGAACGCCTTGGTGGCCGTGGCGGCGTTCGGCATATTCTTCCTGCTCCGCTCCGCAAAGGACCGCCTCCAATGGTTCTGGGCCGGAGTTGGGGCCCTTCCCGTCCTCTTGTTCTGGTGGTGGTCCATGCACTTTTACAACATCCGGCCGGAGCAGGTGGTCCATACCGTTTTCGATTGGCGAATGGTCTTCCATGCCAGCCTTATTCCAGAGGCGCTCGCCCAACTGGACGCTCATTTCGCATGGCTGTGTCCGATCTGGTGGCCGAACGGGCATGTGGTGCTGTGGCTCTGCGCCGGCATCATGATCCTGTTGTTCCGGAAGGGCAATAAGCCTGCTGGATGGGCTATCGCCGCCGCTTTATCCACGGTCTTTATCTCCTTCGGCTTCGCGAAGATCCATGACGGTACCATGTCGGTATTGTTCCCTTTGTCCCGGATGTACCTGGTCGTTCCGCTCCTCTTGGGCTGGGGGATAGCAGAGTTGGGGCCGTTCGCGCGTGGACGACAATTATTCATCGTGATCATCACATTGTCCTCTGTGGTGACCTTCACGCTGCGCAATGAACGCGCGTCCACGGTCTGGGCGGATACCCTTTCAGATCCGAAGGGAACCCCGCTTAACATGGAAAAGGTGACCACCCTCCGGGAACAATGCCGAATGCTGGAGCACTATGCCCATGAGACTTCCGCGGATGTGATCGTCATCGTCCGCGGCACCAACTCCGGACAGGCGCTGTTCCTCAACATGGGCTGTCCCGTTTGTGAACCCGGACTGCCACCCACGTATATGCCTGACGGGGATAGACGGGCTTGGCGGGTGAAGGACGAATCCCGGATGCAACGGGAAAGGATCTTGGTGGTGAACGGGGATCAGGTGACTTGGGCTAAAGCCAATGATCAGGGCTTGAACGTGAAGGCTGTTGGAACCGGTGATCCCATGCTGCACCTAGTGATCGACGCGGGCCTTCCTGTGGACACGTTGATGGTGCGCTTGGGCTTCGCCGTGGGACGATGATCCCGAATAGCCTCGCGGACCGATTACGAGCTTAGACCTCCAAGCCCAGCAGCAGCACATCGTCCACTTGCTCCTGTTCGCCGCGCCAAGCCATGAACGCTGCATCCAGTGCTAGGCCTTGCTCTTCCATCGACCTGCTCCCGGTTATTTCCAGCGCCTCCCGCAGCTTGGCCGTTTTGAACTTCTTGCCTTCCGGCCCTCCGAATTGATCCGCGAAACCATCACTGGTCATGTACAGCCGATCACCCGCATTGAGCCGCAAGGAATGCCGTTCGAACGGCTGATCGATGCCGTCATGGAATCCCACCGGCGATCGGTCGCCTTTGATCACTTCCAACGCCTCGCCCCCATCCCGCAGGATATACAACGGGCAAAGCGCACCGGAGAATTCGGCGCTCCCAGCCTCGCGGTCAACGATCAACAAGCCAACGCACATGCCATCACGGAGCTGTACACCGCCCTCTTGGTGGGCAAGCGTCCGCAGCAGTTCGGCGCGCATTGCACCCAGCACCCGCTCCGGAGAAAGCGCTCCTGCACCTACTGCCTGCTGCAACAAGGCGATGCCCGTCATGCTGAGCATTGCTCCTGGAACCCCGTGCCCTGTGCAATCCGCTACCGCCAGCACCACCTTGCTTCCCACGCGTGCGCTCCAGTAAAAATCACCGCTCACGATGTCACGCGGCCTGTTGATCACGAAGACGTCCGCGAAGGAGGCGCGCAATTCTCCCATGGTCGGCAACATCCCCGATTGGATGCCCTGTGCATACCGCAGCCCACTGCGCATATCGTTGTTCCGCTGCTCCACCAGCGCATTCTTCTCCGCTAATTCGTTCTGCAGGCGCAGGCGCTCGCTGATGTCGCGGGCTTGTATCACCACGGCAGGCCTGCCTTGGAATTCGGTCACCTTCCCGCTGCATTCTACAGGCAAGCGTTCACCATCCACCGTCCGTAAGGGAATGTCATCATAGACCAGTCCGCCGCTTGCCCATACGTCCGCGATGCGTTCCGCGCTTCGATGAAGGTCTTCCGGAAAATGCAGGTCGAAGACGGTCATGCCCTGCAAAGCCTCCACCGGTCGGCCCAGCATTCGGGCAGCGCTCGGGTTGGCGTGGTAGATCCGGCCACTGACGAAGTCGAGCACGAAGATCGCGTCATTGGCCTGGTCAACGATCCGTTCGATGCCGGCGCGTTCCCGCTCTTCCAGGCCCAACTTCGCACGCAGTCTGTTGTAGGCGAATATCAGGCCCACCACGCAGATCAGCGATACGGCGAATGAGAACCAGACGAGCAGGTTCAGGCCGCCTTCCATAGCTGGGCATCTACAGTGGGCAGGGCCTCCAGCACACCGAAGATGAGCGAAGGGTCGAGGAACTCGCCCACTTGTTCCGGCCGTGAGACATAGCGCACTATGCCATCGATGTCCACCAGGAATGCGGCGGGCAGCGGGATGCCTTCCTCATAATCCAACCCGGATTCGAGGATCGGATTGGAGTAGATCACGCCGTACCGCTGCGAGGTGTGTTGGCCTCTATCCGAAAGCAGCTTGTAGCTGACGCCGATGCGCTCCACCATGTCCTTGTTGACGTCCACACTGTCCGGGCCGATCCCCAGCACGTGGATCCCCTTTTCCAGGAAACGCTCCCGGTTGCGCTCATAGGTGCGCAACAAAATGTGGCAGCCGGGGCACCAATCGCCGCGTACGAAGATCAAGAGCACGGGATGCTTGCCGATGTAGCTGGACAAACGGACGCCTGCACCGGTCTGGTCGGGCAGTTCGAAGTCCGGAGCTGCATGGCCCGGTTGGATGCGATAGCCACCGGCGGCTTGGCGACGAAGCAGTGTGCCATCATGCACATAGAGGAGCGTTAGCGCGAAGGCGTACACCAAAGGCGCTATAGGCAGCACCACGGACTGCCATTCGACGCCGGGATGCAGAGCATTCATCAGATAAAGCCCGATGGCGATGACCATCATCGATGGTTCCATCCACGTGTGGTTCACGTAGGTGAAGACCTCCATCTTGGCCTGCCGGAGAATGGTGGCCAACGAGGCCAGGACAAGCACGGCTGTCATCACGGGGAAGCCCGACCCCTGCAGGTCCAACAGCACACCCAGCAGCGGGCCGGCGAGGAGGAGCAGTCCGAACTGGAAGCGCGATGTGTACTTTATGAATTCCAACTGGGCACAACCATAGGCAAGCGCAATGAGGACCGGGGCCGCGGCAGGCAGAAGGAAGATCGCAGCAGACCCCATGATGAACAATAAGGCCCCGAGGGTGCTGAAAGGGTGGATGCGGTTCTTCATGGGTTGCGGCAAGTGACAGGCAGGCTTCTACGCTGGCGAGGCCGATCGGTTCGCCTTTGGCCCCGGGAGCCGGACCATGCCCCGATCTTACCTTGCGGCCCCATTGATCCGGCACACCCGAACAGCCACCGGACTTTGCTAAGAGCCATGGCCAACGACCGTCTCGCCCAACTGCGATCCCTTTTGGAGGAAGAGCCGGGCGATCAGTTCCTCCGCTACGCGATCGCACTGGAGCGGAAACGGGAGGGCGATATGGAAGGGGCAGCTACCGACCTCGAGGACCTGTTGCGCGAGGACCCTGCTTATATCGCCTGCTACTACCAATTGGCCTTGATGTTGGCGGATATGGGCCGCGTGCAGGAAGCCATCGAAGCATGCCGGGCAGGCGCCTTGCAATGCTTGGTGAACGGAGATGGCAAGGCGCGGTCGGAATTGCAGGCATTGATGCAAGGCTTGGAGGAGGCGGAGGAGGACGCATGAAACGAGGCAGGAGGATCTTCTTGTGGCTCCTGGCCGGACCGACCGTGGTGCTTGCGGCCATCATTGTTGAGGCCTTTCCTTTCCTCGCGATCACCCAGCCTTCGGGCGCGAAGGTGCTTGTTGTGGAAGGCTGGATGGACCCGGGAGCACTCGAGGAAGCCGCTCAGTTGGCACAGGACAGCGGATACGCCCGCATCTACACCACCGGCACCGTGCGCGAGTTCGCCTACTATCTGGGCTCAGGAGAAGGTGTGGACGTGGAGTTGCACGATCCCGCGCAGGGTACGGTAACCATTGACGTCAGTGGGACCACTGGCGGAGGCTTCCGGCTGATCGCCGGAAAGGACACGTTACTGGACCAGCTTATCACGCCACGGCCAATACTTTACAGAGCCACTCTCCCGGATGCGACCGCCCGGATCCGCGTGGAGGCTTGGACGGCCCAGATGGCGGCAGGCACCCCGGAGATCTATGTAGCGACCCTGTTCATTCATGCCATGAATATCAATCTCCTGCAGCGGAGCTCCCATTTCACCTACCCCGATGCGCCATCGCGACCTGCTTGGCCTACCTACGCCCAGTCCGCGCGCGACGAAATGATCAAATTCGGCATCCCTGCGGACCGCATCATCGCCGTGCCGGCCTATGGCAAGCCACGCAGCCGTAGCTGGGGCAATGCGCATGCGTTCGCCGAACAGGCGCGGAAGGACGGCATCACCGCCTTTGATGTGGCCACCGTGGGCGTGCATGCCCGGCGTTCACGCGACCTGTTCAAAACGGCTTGTGGCCCAGCGGTGGAGGTCGGGGTCATCTCCTTGACAGACCCCTTCTGCACCAAGGCCAACTGGTGGCGCTCGTTCCGCGGCTGGTATACGTTGATGAAAGAGGTGCTGGGGGCGCCGGAGGCACAGGCGGTGGAGATCACACGCTGAATACCCCTGCGGCCGAAAGGCCTCACGCTGAAAGATCTTGGGCCGCGACGGCACTGTCAATGACGAATGAGCTTTTCCCGGCTTGCGGGCAACAGTACCTTCACGCTGCAATGAAAACCATAAAACGACCGGAACCGGGCGAGTACGCCGCCCATCACGAAGTGTACGTGCTTGCTGCCCAAGGGGAGGACCTCGCCTCCGCCCTCCGTCACGCTGCGGATGAGGAGGATAGAATATTCAACTTAGTCCCTAAAGACCGCTGGGACTTCCGTTATGCACCCGGCAAATGGTCGACCAAGGAGGTCTACCAGCACATCATCGACGTGGAGCGCGTCTTCGTTTACCTCGCGTTGGCCGTCGCCCGGAATGATCGGAACGACTTGCCGAACATGGACGAGGACGCCTATCAGGCCGAGGCCAGAACGGACCAGCGGGACATCGCGGACGTGATGCGCGAACTGCGCGTGGTCAGACAGGCCACCTTCGAGCTTTTTGAAGGGCTGGACGACACGGCCTTGGGCCGCGTTGGGACCGTTCGGGGCATGGGGACCACCGCTCCCGCCTTGGGCTGGATCATCGCCGGGCATGCCGAGCACCACCTGCGCATCGTAAGGGAACGCTATCTTACCTGAAACTTCGACCTATGGCGGCACGCCCTATCCAACAGTGGTTTGATGAATATGGCGAGAGCCACCGGAACCCGGTGAACGTCGTGATCCACTGGATCGCGGTACCGCTCATCTTCTTTTCCATTGTGGGCCTGCTCGCCAGTATCCCTAGGATCCCGGTGCCCTACTTGAGTGCGATCCCCGTGGTGAACCTGGCCTTGCTGGCACTCTACATCTTTTATATCCGCTACTCGCTTATCCTGTTCTTCGGCATGGCGGTGTTCGCGTCGCTCTGCTTGGGTGCCGCGAATTGGATCGACGTGCATGCAGGTTGGCCGCTCTGGGCCATCTCTCTTGGGATATTCATCGTTGCTTGGGTGGCCCAATTCATCGGCCACCACCTCGAAGGCAAGAAGCCGAGCTTCCTCAAGGACCTACAATTCCTGCTGATCGGCCCGGCTTGGCTGCTGGCCAAGCTGCTCACAAAGATCGGGGTCCGCTACTGAAGCGGCTTGTAATACACCGGGGCACGTCCTTTTTCCAGCTGCGGGTGGAAGATGCTGATGAGGTCCTTCAGTACCACATCCGGCTCCAACACCGCTTGGCCGAACAGGTCGCTATTGCTGCTGTTTGCATAGAAACATCCCTGCTCCTTGAAGACCGGAAGCTGAAGGATGCGCGCATCATCGCCAGCAAGATCCGCCGCGTTCACAGGGCCGTCCTGGAAAAGGATGCGGCCCCACCGATCGGCTCGCGCCCCTTCCTGCAGCACGGTCTCCAGGTCGATATCGACATTACCCGCGGCCTTCCGGTCAGCGAAAAGATACCTTCCTCCCGCATCGCCGATCAAGCGTGCCATATAGCTGTTGCCGGCCGGGACCGACCACGTGCCTTTCCACGAACTCCCGAAAAAGACCAAAGGCTTCGCTTCTTCCGCCGGGACGGAGGCCGCGGCCTTTTCATACCGCTCCGCAATGCCTGCGAACAGGCTATCCGCCAATGCTTCCCGGCCCAGCAGGACCCCGAAGGCCCGAAGCCATTCAGCGCGGCCCAAGGGATGCTCCTCAAGGTATTCCGAGATGGGCACTTCGGGCACGGTGCCGATGGAGCTTGATCGGCCGTTGGAACCATACGGATAGGTAAAGAGCGCATCCGGCGAAAGCATCAAGACCTGCTCACGGTCCACACCATCGGCGGAAGCGATCTCCTTCACTTCTCCCCTGCTGACTCTTCCGACGAGCGCTTCATCGAGCAGTTGCCCGGTGTGGGCACAACCCACCACCGCATCAGCACAGCCCAGGGTGGTGATGAAGGAGGCATGCGTGGTGCTCTGCAAGGCCACCCGTAGTAAGGGCTGCCTGAAGACGACTGTTCCCGATGGGAACCCTTTTCCCAATGGGTCGTCGGATAGCACGAACACCCCGGTGGTGTCGGCGGTGCCTCCGGGCCCGAAAGTGAGCAACATGCGGTCGCTCCCCCGCTCCCAGAGCTGGAAGAACCGGGCATGGGCCATCGGTTCCTGCTTCCAGCCTTCCGTTCCGGACGTCTCATCCACGCTGTCGCATCCAGACGTGAAGAGTAGGAGAACGATCATCACCGGGACGGACAGCACGCCGGTGGCACAAGGCCTCATTGCAACTCCGTGATCAGGTTCACCAAGGCATTGCGCACCGAATCGGATCCCTTGGCCACATCCTCCGGGCGTTGCGGAACGCGATGCTTGGGTATTTCTCCCCTGTTCGTCGGTCCTTCCGGTGAGCCGTCAGGAACATAGCGTCTCAGCGGCACGTGCAGGACGCAAGCCGTGCGAGGCAGCGTGACATCCAGGACCTGCCCTCCGCAAAAGCTGGCTGCGTTGGAACCGGTCTCCTCTCCCACAGTGCTTGTCCTACCACTGCGATCGGCCAGCATGACGAAAGCGGCACCTGCGCCCGTAGTGAGCCCGTCGAAGACCACGTACACCTTGCCTTGGAACGCTTTGGACACCGGCTGAACGGACATCAGTCGCGGATCGTCAGGCTTCAACTCCCTCCTGCCGTTGAGCTCTGGCATGTACATGTCCCCCACCGATGCAAAAAAATCGGGTGTCGGGGCGGCGTAGCGATAAGAGTCGGGTACCCTTCCACTCCGGATGGATACGGACTTCACCACGCGATAGGGCTTCTGTGCGATCAAGGCGAACACCTGTTCCGCAAGACCCAGGTCGGTGCCACTGGCGCCTCGCACATCGATCACCAACGTGGACACATCGCCTTTCCGCAATGCTTCCATCGTACTGTTCAGGAAGCGTTCCGGTGTGATCCGTTGGCGCTGCAGCTCGCCCGGATCCATGGTGCCCAGAGTTAGCCAAGCGGCCCCGATGCCAGAAAGTGCCTCCAGCCGCCACGGCTGCAGCTCATAGCCTTTGGGCGTGTAGGTCTGGCGCATCTGATCCTTCGTTAGCGCGAATACCTCTTTCTCTCCTAAAGTGCCATCACCGGTCCTATAGATGATGTCGAATCTTTCCGCAGGTTCCACCAACCGCCTGTACATCACGGGGAAATCCCGCTCAATACGCCGATCCAGCAGGGTGGTGTCGGCCCCTTCAGGTACTTGTGCGCTCCTCAGCTTCGCCAAGAGGTCAGCAGCTGAAAGACCATTCACCCGCACCAGCTCACAACCTGTCGGCAAGCTGCGGAAGCCTTTCAGCTCCTCATCCAGAAAGAGGCGGTCGCCGATCACGGATACGGTGAACGGGATCAGCGGTACGCTGTGTTCGTATGCATCCGCCATGATTACCGGCAGGGCCAGCAGGTTTCCCGCATCCCCGATGGCCTTGAACACCGGCAGCGTGGCAGCGATAAAGCCCTCTGTTGTCATCGGGGCGGTGAAGGAACTTGCTACGTCATCGAACAAGCGGTCCAGCTCCGCCTTGGTGTGGTAGCGGTACGGATCCGGGTGCGCCTGCTCCAGCGTCTGGCGGATGATCGAAAGATCCTCCTGCAGATCCTCGGGATAATTCACCTTCACCTGCGGATCATCCTGGGCCGCAAGCCCCAAAAAGGCAACGACCGCCACTCCGACCGACAACATCCTCCTCTTGGTCATCCTGCACTGGTTCGCTGGTGGTCAAAATTAAGAATGCCCGCACCAGTTGGAACGGGCATTCAAAAGTCGGTCGGTATCGATCAGGCCTTCACGCGGGCCTTGGGTTCGGCGGCGATGATCTCTTCGCTTGCGTTCTCCCTGTACTTGTCAAAGTTCTTCTGGAAGGCCTCAGCCAGTTGATCCGCTTGGGCGTCATAACCGGACTTGTCCTTCCAGGTGTTGCGTGGATCAAGCATCTCGGCAGGCACCTCGGGACAGCTCAGTGGCATGTTCACACCGAAGACCGGATGGTTGGCATACTCCACTTTGTCCAGTTCCCCGCGCAAAGCCGCAGTGATCATGGCACGCGTGAAACGGAGCTTCATACGCTCGCCAGTGCCATAGGCACCGCCGCTCCAGCCGGTGTTCACCAACCAGACGTGCACGTCATGCTCCTTCATCCGTTCGCCGAGCATGTCGGCATACTTCGTGGGATGAAGAGGCAGGAAAGGTGCGCCGAAACAGGCGCTGAACACGGTCTTCGGCTCGGTGATCCCGGCCTCAGTGCCAGCCACTTTCGCGGTGTAGCCGCTGAGGAACCAGTACATCGCCTGGCCAGGCGTCAACCTGCTGATGGGTGGCAGTACGCCATAGGCATCGCAGGTGAGGAAGAAGATGTTCTTCGCGTGGCTGCCCATGCTGGGCACCGCGTGGTTGTCGATATGCTCCATCGGGTAACTCACCCGCGTGTTCTCCGTCTTGCTCTTGTCGCTGAAGTCCACCTTCGTCTGGGTGCCCTCTTCGAAACCTACGTTCTCGAGCAAGGCACCGAAACGCACCGCATCCCAGATCTCGGGTTCTTTATCCGCTGAAAGATCGATGCACTTGGCGTAGCAGCCGCCCTCAAAGTTGAATACGCCGTTCTTGCCCCAGCCGTGCTCGTCGTCACCGATGAGGCGGCGCTGCGGGTCGGCGCTCAAGGTGGTCTTGCCCGTGCCGCTGAGTCCGAAGAACACCGCGGTATCGCCGTCCTTGCCGATGTTCGCCGAGCAGTGCATGCTCAGCACGTCGCGGTCCTGTGGCAGGATGTAGTTGAGCACGCTGAAGATGCCCTTCTTGATCTCGCCGGTGTAGGCCGTACCTCCGATCAGGACCACCTTGCGGGTGAAGTCGATCGCGGCGAAGTTGTGCTGGCGCGTGCCGTCCACCTTCGGGTCGGCCAAGAAGCCCGGTGCGCACACGATGTGCCATTCCGGGATGAAGTCCAACAGTTCGTCGCCCTTAAGGCGCATGAACATATTGTGGCCGAAAAGGGCGCTCCACGGCAGCTCGGCCGCTAGGCGCACGTTCATCCGGAAGGTAGGGTCGGCGCAGACGTAGGCATCCTGCACGTAGGTATCGCGGCCCATCATGTAAGCGGTCATGCGCTCGCGGAGGCGATCGAACGTGGCAGGCTCCATGGGAATATTGATATCGCCCCACCAAACGGTGTTTTCGGTGGTGCCGTCCTTCACGCAGAACTTATCCTTCGGGCTGCGCCCGGTGAATTCCCCGGTGTCCACCGCCAAGGCTCCGCTGTTCACCAGCACACCTTGTCCGTTCACGATGGTATGCTCGACCAGCTCGGCCGGCTCCAGGTTCCAATAGGTATCACCCAAGTTCTTCAGACCGATCTTGGACAGGTCGGCGTTCTTCGGCTTCGTTCCGAATTCGTTCATCTTTGTAGTGTTCGATCTAGGAAGTGCAAATGTAATTCACGGCCTTGGTAGAGGGTTGACGGGGATCAGCTCAGGGTTTCCGGAATGAACCTATCAGGAGCGCTCCCCAGCCCACCATGAACATCAATCCGCCCAGCGGAGTGATCGGCCCCAGCACCTTGACAAGCCCTTGGATCCCAAGGATGTCGCGCGCTGCCAAAAGGTAAAGTGAGCCGCAAAAGCAAAGGATGCCCATCAGGAAGATGATGCGCACGAAGCTCACCAGCCGGGAAGCCAAACGCCCTTCCAGCGCAGCCAAGCCCAACAGGGCCAAACCGTGGTAGAACTGGTATTGGGCCGCCGTGGTCCAGTTGTGATAGGCCCGTTCGTCCACGACGTCCTGAATGCCGTGCGCCCCGAATGCACCTAAGGCCACGGCCAGCAATAAGACGCCCGATGCCCATGCCATTGTCCGCTCGTTCATGTTCACCTGCTCTTTGAGCGTGCAAAGGTGGCTCAGGAGTTTGAACCTGTCCAGCGTGCTCGATGGATGGACCGAACGGGGCAAGCACTATCGGCCTTTGCGGCTTTTGCGCACCCGGGCCTTGTCGGGGTCTTCATGGAAGTAATAGCGCAGGTCCACCGTGAGGTAGCTGCCGCTGAGAAGGGCGCTCATCCGGTATGGTCTTAATCCCGCATACCGGTCCAACCAGGTCACATCGGCCTGGGCCATCTCGCCGAAAGGGCGGTGGAAGGTGGCGCCGAGGTAGAAGTAGCCTGACTTCTCGGTGCGGTATTCCACCCCGAGGTTCCCCACCACGCCCACCTGGGCCCAATTCCGCCTGAAATAGTAAGCCTGTGCATATTGCACTTCCTTCTTCGCGTCGCCGGGATAGAAGTCCACGCTCGCCCCCAAGGCATTGTTCATCCATGTGCGCTGCCCCAGCCGGATATAGACGAGCAGGGTAATGGGGATCTCATAGCCCACGAAGCGGAGCTTGCCGCCGTCCACATATCCATTGGTATCGTTGGCTATGGAGAAGTCGTACCGCCGGGTGATCTGGTCGATGCCCGCCTCTAGCGAAATGGCCTTGGTTATGCCCGTTCGCACCGTCATCCCGAAAGCAAAACCACCCTTAAGCTCCAAGGAGGAAGTGAGGTGTTCCCGTTGCAGGTTGGTCACCGGCTCGAAAAAACTGAAGGGGATCACTGGCTTCACCTGCAAGCCGAAGGTGGTGACACCGAGCTGGGCGTGGGCATCCCGCAGGCCCAGCAAGGCCAAGAGAAGGAGCAGTGAGGAACGCACGCGCATGTTCTTCATGGGCCTCCTGCATTCGCAGGGGACGCGGGGGCCAAAGTTCGGCCATGGGGCGGCTTTACGGTGTATTGCCCCGAGCCTACTGATGGAGGCCGTTCTCCGCCGGTCCGGTTCTCCATGGTCCATGGTTGAAGACCTTCTTTCCAAGACTTCGACAGCGTGGTCCTTACTGGTAGATTTCGCCGTGCAACGCCGCGCTCACCTCCTTCTGCCCGTCCTCATTGGCCTGTCCATCGGCTGCTCGGGACCTCAGCATGTGGCGAAATATGCTTGGCTCCGGAAGCAGGGTCCCGTGCAAAAACAACTTGACCGGGACGGAACCCGTTCATCCTCAGCAATCAACTGCGAAGAGGACGCTCTTGTGAACGAGCATGTCACGGAACCGGTACCTGATGCATTCAATGCAGGATCATTGTCAGCGGCTGTCCCCTCTGTAGCCTACGGCGCATCCCGCATGGTGAGCGACTCGCACCCAGAAGCGGGGCGATCAATACTTGCGTCCCATACCGATGCCCCTGCGCTGAACCTTGTCTCCAGACCCGTGCAGGACACTACCTCCTACTACGCCCCGGAGAAGCATCGTTGGAACGCCAAGGCCATCGCTTCCCTCCCCATAGCGATCGCCACGGTAGTGGTGGGGATCGCCTCGCAGAGCCTGTTCATCCTACTCGCCGGAGGCGTGGTCGCCTTCGTCCTCGGCCTGGTCTCGGCTCGCCAATGCCGCGATCGCGAAGATCGCGGAAAGGGCTTTGCCCTAGCCGCCATGATCCTGGGCGGGGCAGCCATGTTCTTCAGCATCATGGTGATCATCTGGGCTGCCTAAGGCGTTGCATCAACGCCTATTTATTCGCTTTTCTTCGCTGGGATCCCGGAATTTTACGATGAGACATCGATATGGACATGTTCCCAGACACCATAACAGACATTTCAATGTTCAAAATATCTTTAGCCTTCTGTTTATCAGTCGTATGTAATAGACTGACCTTTGGACATCCATGCGGACCTATGAGCGGACACATCCTTGGCTAAGCTTCCGTTGGGAACCACGTAACGTGCCCTATGCAGTTTGGCTTTTACTCGGAGAGGCCACAGCGGCCTGTCAGCGCCTCCGCGATGCCGCTCTCCCACCCCAAGAAGGAACCTTGACAAGCTATGTGGCCATGCTCCAAGGCATCGTAGCGAACGCCTCCTTGGACGGCAACAGCCTGAGCGAAGACCAAGTGGACAGGCTCTTGGAGGGAAGCCTGCAGCTGCCTCCTTCACAGGTCTTCCTAGAACGCGAAATGCGGAATCTGGTGAAGGCCGTTCAATGGACAGAGGCGCGGGCCAAGGCCGGCGACCGGGATACCGGTCCGTGGGCCATCCAAGTGCTCAACGCACAAGTCTTGAAGGAGATCCCCTCTCCTACCGGTGGCACGGCCGGGGATTACCGCTCCGTGCGGGACAGGTCTTCCGAAGGCAGCATCCTGCCCGAGGACATCGGCCTGCTGATGGAGCGCCTGACCAATTGGGGAGAAAGCGCTCTCTTCCAACCGGAGCATGAAGAGGAGCGCATGGCCTTCGCCATCGTCCGGGCCGTGCTCACGCATCTCTACCTGCTTTGGATCCGCCCCTTCGCGGAAGGAAACGGCCGCACTGCTCGGTTGGTCGAATTCCAATTGCTGCTGAATGCTGGCATCCCTGCGCCAGCCGCCCACCGTATGGCCGTACACGCCGCCGCAACCCGCAGCGAATATGCCCGACAGGTTGCGCAGGCCGCAGCGCCCAATGGTGACGTCCTCCCGTTCCTTGCCTACATGGTCCGTGGCTTTGCCGACGGGGTGAAAGCACTGTTGAACGAGGTCTCCGAAGCCCAGTACCGCATCATGGCGCAGGAGGAGTTACGGACGATGGTGGATCCATCAGCCACGGCCAACCGGGAGCGTCTCCAAGCCTTGGCCCGCAGCCTGCAGGACCAGCGGGGTAAGGTGCCCACCGCCCACGTTACACAGCTGTCGCCGGAGCTGGCATTGCTCTATGCCCGCCTGAATGTCAAGACCTTACAACGGGATCTGGCCAAGCTGGAAGAACTCGGCTTGGTGGAACGGAGCAGGGGCGCCGTGAAGGCCCGCACCTTGTCCGTGCGGCCGTTCGCAATGGGCGTTTGATCCAATTTGCCTTACAAACAGTCCGAGAAGCTGAACCGGGGCATGGGATGTTGCTGATCCGCAAATTCCTGATTTGCTGATTCCTGATTCCGTACGCCGACGCCGAGGCTTGTCGGAATCAGGAATCAGGAATTGTCGCAGGTGTCAAGCTTCCCGCAGAAGCGCGTCAGCCAATCGGTGAATTTCCATTGGGTCCTCCCTCGCCGTTCGCGCCGCCAAGAGGGAATCAGCACCGTGGGATTTCGAGCGTTTCGCACCGGATGTGTCCAATACCAAAGGATGGTGCAGGAAGAGCGCTTTGCTGAACGCGTCCAGGCCGAGCAAGCCGGCTAAGTGCATTTGGATCGCTGTGGAATCCAGCAGGTCCGCGCCCCGGACGATCGTGTCGATCCCGAAGGTGATGTCATCCGCCAAGGAGGCGACCTGATAAGCTGGACGGCCATTGCGCTGCCGGATCACCGGGTCGGACATGTCCAATGCGGCTTCATGGAGCTTTCCGTCCGGCCATGTGCGCCAGGCCGCTTTGCCCGTTCGGGGCAACTTCAAGCGCCAAGAGCAGTCCGGATGGTCGAAGGGCAGGCCCAGGGTTCGGCAATGGCCATCATAGTCGCCCGAGCCGGTGCGGTCTTGAACATCCTTCCGGGAACAGGTGCAGGCATACAAGTGGCCGTCCTCCCGAAGCTGCTCCACCAGCTCTCTGTAACGCGCCATGCGTAGATGCTGCGACCAAGAATTCTTCAGTTCCTCTGCATTCCGCGGGCCTTCGTCCCAGTCCACGCCCAACCAGCGCAAGGTTCCGAATATGTCCTCCACGTACGCTGGCCGCACGCGCTCCATATCCAGGTCGTCGATGCGCAAAAGGAGCTTCCCGCCCGCTTTCCGGGCCAGCTTCCATGCCAGCACGAAGGCTGCGCCGTTGCCCGCGTGTAGGTAGCCGCTGGGTGTGGGTGCGATGCGGGTATGCATGGGGACAAATGTGCGTACGGCAAGTGGAAGGCCAAGCTACGGGCCTGCATTAACAATGGGCCGCAGATTCATTCCATGTGATCGCAGATGTTCGATCAGGGCAGACCTAACTTCGGTCCACTGGACGGCCCTTACCAAGTTCCGCAATTCGGGATGCAGATGCCGCATAAAACGACTCTTTTTGATGAAGGCAAAACCTCGTCCGAAAATCTGGCTTCCCTTGATCGTTGCCGTGGGAACTGATCTTTCACCGGCAACCGCTGGAGACAGCGAAAGTCATAGACACTCCCTGATCTCATGAAATTGCGTCGGAAGCCGAGCACTGGGGCGGCAGCATGGACCGCAGGCCCCTTGGGCGGAGACCGTGTGGGAGGAATAATAGAAGCCATGAGGATTTCGAGGCTGAAATGTCTTTGCTTAACCGCAATTCTTGGGCCATTAGTTGCACAAGCCCAAGGCTTCAACCGCCATTATGATGCTTATGGTGCCGGCTTTGCACAAGGCGCTTTTGATATTGAGCAGAATGGCTCGGGCTGGATGATATTCTCCTTTAGCTACGAACCTGACACTGTGTCTCCAGACTCGATCCTTGGTATCCATACCATCATTCTGCAAAAGATAGACAACCAGGGCGTGTTAGTTGCAGAAAAGAAATTCAAGATCCCGCAACATTCGGTTTATTTGGGTTGGGCAGACTGCTGTGATACAGTTGCCGGAGGAGGCTTTGTCTCAGGTGGCAGCATTGAAAATTCGGATGGATTGTCCAAGATAGAACTCGCCCGCTATTCTCCTCAAGGTGACACCTTGTGGACAAGAACCTTTGGTGATGCCTCGCACTTCTGGATAGGGTCGCAAGTGAAGCAAACCCTTGATGAAGGCTTTTTGGTCTGTGGTTATACCGATGCTACTGGCAATACGGATGGCTTTGTGCTGAAAACGGATAGCGGGGGCAATGAGCTATGGCGACACACCTACGGAGCGGGTTCCGTAGGCGACGATTACTCGTGTATTACACTGGTTCCGGATGGATATGTGCTCTCCGGAAGAAGTCATCTCAGCGCGGACAACTTCGATTTTTGGGTGTCCAAGATCGACACGTCGGGCGCATTGCAATGGGACATTCGATTTGGAAGTCTTTACAGGGAGCCGAGTCCATCGATCCTGTACCTTCAGGATGGCAGGTTGCTCTTGGGCGGGGGATGGGGATCGGATCCATTTTATTTTGACACGCCCTATGTGGTTTTCATGGACCCCGCCAATGGAGATACTCTTTACTCCCGCAAGTATGGTGCTACTGATTACATCACCACCATCTTCGCATCCAAGCAATTTCCGGGTTCGGACATCATCCATGCTGGAGTGAGCTATGTCGGTGGCCCCGAACAAGGTCTGCTGCTCCGCACCAACAGCGATGGCGACAGCCTGTGGATGCGCAACTATCTCTACTATGACAATGAAGTAGAGCAGGGTGAAGGGCGCTTATTTGATGTACTCCCTACTGCGGATAACGGCTGCATTGACGCCGGGGTGGCGTACTACCCGGTAAACGGACCCTACCCGCCGGGCCATTCCCAAGATACCTGGGTGATAAAAGTGGACAGCATGGGCTGCGTGGTGCCCGGCTGCGATGGCATCGCGGGCATTACCGAGCAGGTCACCAACCTTACAAATGCGCTGCACCTCTATCCTAACCCCGTTCACGGGATATTGCATGTGGGCATAACGCTGCCGCCCAAGCTGGCTACTACTGGGTCGCTTACGATCACGGTCACGAGCCTTGGTGGGCAGGTGGTGTTGCAGCAGCAAGTCCCCACGAGCATGCCGGATGAGGTGGTGCTGGATGTGGGGTACTTGGCCGCTGGCACTTATGCGCTGCATCTTAGTGATGCGCATACTTGGCTTGCGGGGGAGAAATTCGTGGTGGAGTAGAACGCACCCAATCTGGTGGGTGGTTTCTCGTTCCATGTTCATTCCCCGTTGGGCTATTCCACTAATTTCACGTCATGAAGCAGCCTTCAGTTCCTGGGCGGATGCCCTGCTACGCAAGTGCCGTGATCTATTTGGCCCAACTGCGCTTGGACGGTATCCGGGCCGGGCAAGTGAAGTTGGCTCTAAAATGACTGCATTGAAGTTGCAAAGTCTAGCAGCGTTTGTAGCGCTTGGGCTTGTGCAATTCGCACAAGCCCAAGGCTTCAATCGACATTATGATGCTTTCAGTTCTGAATTTGACCAGGGTGCATTTGACATTGAACCGATCGGTTTGGATTGGGTGGTATTTTCGGTCAGCTACGAACCTGATACTGTGACTCCGGACTCGATCCTTGGCATACACACCATCATTTTGCAAGAAATAGACAATGAAGGCGTCCTGATATCGGAAAAGAAGTTTAAGATCCATCAGCATGGTGTTTATGTGGGATGGGCAAACTGTTGTGATACAGTTGCCGTGGGTGGTTTCGTCTCTGGTGGCAGCATTGCAAGTTTGGATGGACCGTCCAAGGTGGAACTCGTTCGCTATTCCCCTCCAGGTGACACCTTGTGGACAAGAACCTTTGGTGATGCTTCGCACTTCTGGATCGGATCGCAGGTGAAGCAAACCCCTGATGAAGGCTTTTTGGTATGTGGCTATACCGATGCCACTGGCAATACGGATGGCTTTGTGCTGAAAACGGATAGCGCTGGTAATGAGCTATGGCGGCACACTTACGGACTAAGTTCCGTAAGCGATGATTACTCCTGTATTACACTGGTCCCGGATGGATATGTGCTCTCCGGAAGAAGTCATTTAAGCACGGAAAATCTCGATTTTTGGGTTTCCAAGATCGATACGTTAGGCGCATTGCAGTGGGACATTCGATTTGGTAGTCCCTATGGGGAGCCGAGTCCGTCTATTCTCTACTTGCAGGATGGGAGGTTGGTTTTGGGTGGAGGCTGGGGAACAGATCCATTTTATTTTGAAACGCCCTATGTGGTTTTCATTGACCCGACGAATGGCGATACCCTTTACTCGCGTAAGTATGGCGCTACGGATTACATCACCACCATCTTCGCATCCAAGCAGTTTCCGGATTCGGACATCATCCATGCAGGGGTGAGCTATGTCGGTGGCCCCGAGCAAGGACTGCTTCTCCGGACCACCAGCGATGGCGACAGCCTGTGGATGCGCAATTATTTTTACTACGACGATGAGGTGGTACAAGGCCAAGGGCGTTTTTTCGATGTGCTCCCCACTGCGGACAACGGCTGTATAGCCACTGGCTTTGCCAACGGGCCGGTCAATGCTGCCCCCCCTGCAGGTCATTCCCAAGATGCTTGGGTAGTAAAAGTGGATAGCATGGGCTGCATAGTGCCGGGCTGCGATGGTATCAGTGGCACTACCGAGCAGGTTACCAATCTTACAAGTGCGCTGCACCTCTATCCCAACCCGGTGCATGGGTTGTTACATGTGGACATTACGCTGCCGCCCAAGCTCGTTACTACCGGGCCGCTCACCATTACGGTTACTAGCCTTAGTGGGCAGGTGGTGTTGCAACAAAGTTTGCCCACGAGCGCGCCGGGTGAGGTCGAGTTGGATGTGGGGCACTTGGCCACTGGCACTTATGCGCTCCACTTGAGTGATGCGCACACTTGGCTTGCGGGGGAGAAATTCGTGGTGGAGTAAGGCTGGGATAGATCAATGGACCGTGCAGTGGGAGGCTCAGCTGGTCTCACGTACTTCCTCCTTGCGCCATAGGCGCGCACCTCGCACGCCTTGCGCTACAAGCGCCGGCGGACTGATATCCTTAGGAATTCGTGCCCGGGGCGGGACTTGAACCCGCACGGCCCTTGCGGACCAAGGGATTTTAAGTCCCTCGTGTATACCATTTCACCACCCGGGCGGGAGGGATGCAAATGAACGCAATACCGGAGTGGTATTGGAATTTAGGTGGAAAGAAGGTACGAGAAGGGTGAAGAGTGTAAAGGAGGTAAGGGAAGCAAGGGAAGCAAGGGAAGCAAGGGAGGTGTGGGACGTACGGGCTAACCTCCTTCACCTCCTTCACCTCCTTCACCTCCCTTACCTTCATAACCTCGGGACAACCTCCTGAAAACAAAA
>JBBSUV010000044.1:0-32200 GCA_038234075.1 Flavobacteriales bacterium
ACCTCAAAACCACCCTCTGCCCCGTAGGGGTGAACAGCTTGGGCCAGTTCCGTGCGATCCGGCTTGCGTGAGTCTCCAAACTACCACCACTTAACCCGCTACCTAAAAAGAAGAGGCCGCCCCTTTTGAGACGGCCCCTTTCATTCGTGGTGTCGGCACTATTCCTTGTACCCTACTAAGATGCCGACACAACCCACCTTGAGCATGTTGTTCCCGGCCTTGTCTGCAGGCACTGCAAAGTGGACCGTAAGCTTCTGCGTTGTAGCCACCTTGAAGTCGAAATGATCCTTGGGTGCGTCCGCATTGCTTTCGAACAAGGACTTCCCGGAGGCATCCTGCAATTGCCAGTTCACCGTGCCCAGGATGGGGTGGGCGCACACCATCAGCCGGTACTCTTGGCCGCTGTAGAAGGTAAGATCGACCTGTGCCTCTTCACCGGGTGCCAATTGCGCGGCATTGAAGGTTTCGTTGAACTTGTAGGGTGCCATCGAAGGCATGCACTTGTTCTTGGCGAAGCTGCGGCATTGCGCATTGGAAACGGCAGGCAGCGCCAGCAGGAACAGGACGGCGAGGATCGTAGTAATGTGCTTCATGACCGGTCTTAGTTGATGTAGCTGGCACGGATGGTGGCCACGGCCTCGGTGATGGACTTCAATTGGGCATCGGTCAGTGCGGCCTGTGGTGCGGTGCCGCCGATAGTGGTCACTCCGTTCTCCTCGGTCACGGTACTGTTACCGGTAGGCACGGTCACATCAGCGAACAGGGAATCGAGCTGCTTCAGGTCCTTCAGGACCGATGCCACCGCCGCGTCGTCCGGGCTATAGGTCTCCACCAGTTCGATCAGGTCCGTGAGCGGCAACCTCTGCTCGGCGATGCGTTGGCGCAGCTCCGGCGTGTCGTGTACCTTGGTCACTTGGCAGGCTATATAGAGCCCTTCCATCCATCCACCGGCGATCATCAGCGCGCTGATGTTGTCCCGCTGGTTCTCCTTCAGGTAGGCGTCCACATGCCAGTAGGTCTCACTGATGATGCTGAGGAGCGAATCCCGGTTGTTCCTGTTCTTCTCCAAGCGGCCCACGACCTCTTCATTGAAGGCGTTGGTCACGTCCAGCTTCTTGGCAAGCTTCTGGGCACAGCTGGTGTAGAGCATGCTTTCCTGCGTGTTGTTGAACACGCTGGCGTAGCTGAGGTCCGCACCGTAGATGCCGAGGTTGAGCGCCTGCCTGCTCGCTGCGGTGTAGTTATCGACGTTCTTCACATCGTTCAGGATGTTCTTGTCATACTCCGCACCGGCCTTCTTCAGGAGCCCGGCGGTCTCCATCGGTGAAGGGATGTTGTGGAAGATGTTCTTGGTGTGCTCGGCGCGAAGCGTTGCGGTGGAGTCCACAGCGGGTAGGGTAAGCGTGTCCTGTTGCGGCTGTTCGCCGCCGCATGCGGCCAGCGTCAAGGTCGCGATCGTGGCGTAAATGATGGAGTTCGGTCGCATGGGGGCTTACTTCGGAATTGGTGAACGGGGTAAAGGTGCCTAACCGCGAGGCGTGGATCAATGGGCCTCAAGCCAGTTTTTCCCCACGCGCATGTCAACAACAAGCGGTACGGACAAGGGCAGTGCTCCTTCCATCAGCTCTTTCACCATCGCCATCAGGGCGTCCTCTTCTTCGAGGAAACAGTCGAACACCAGTTCGTCATGGACCTGCAGCAGTAGTTTGCTTTTCATACGTTCCGCTTGGATCTTGTCGTGGATACGGATCATGGCCACCTTGATGATATCCGCCGCAGTTCCCTGCATGGGCGCGTTGATGGCCACCCGCTCCGCCGCGGCGCGCACCGTGTTGTTGCCGCTTTGGATGTCCGGTAGGTAACGCCGGCGCCCCATCATGGTCTGCACGTAGCCGTGCTCACGGCAGAAGCCGATCATTTCGTCCATGTAGCCCTTCACGCCGGGGAATTCCGCGAAGTAGCCGTCGATGATGCCCTGTGCTTCCCCGCGCGGAATGCCGAGGTTCTGGCTGAGGCCGAAAGCACCTTGCCCGTATGCGATGCCGAAGTTGACCGCCTTGGCACGGCTGCGTTGTTCCCGTGTTACATCGCCAATGGGCGTGTTGAACACTTTGGCTGCCGTGGCCGCGTGAATGTCCAGCCCATGCCGGAAGGCTTCCTGCATGTTCACGTCGCCGCTCATGTGCGCGATGATGCGCAGCTCGATCTGCGAATAGTCGGCGCTGAGCAGGCCGTAATTTTCATCACGCGGTACGAAGGCCTTGCGGATCTCGCGGCCTTTCTCCGTTCGGATCGGGATGTTCTGCAGGTTCGGCTCGTCGCTGCTGAGGCGGCCCGTGGACGCCACGGCCTGGCGGTAGTTGGTGTGGACGCGTCCATCCGCGGGATCCACAGCGAGCGGTAACGTGTCCACGTAGGTGCCTTTCAATTTCCGCAGGCTGCGGTAGTCCAGGATCAACGGAATGGCGGCGTGTTCATGGGCCATCAAGCTCAGCACGTCCTCGCTGGTCTGGTACTGCCCGGTGCGCGTCTTCTTCGGCTTCTCGCCGCCGAGCTTCAGCGTTTCGAACAGCACATCGCCCAGCTGTTTGGGCGAATCGATATTGAACTGAACACCGCAAGCTGCGATGATCTTTTCCTGCAAGGCGAGAATGTCCTCGCCCAGTTCCTTGCTGAATTTGTTCAGCGCGTCCACGTCCAGTCGGATGCCTTCGCGCTCCATGTCCGCCAGCACGCGCACCAGCGGCATCTCCACCTCGTGGAAGAGCTTCTCCTGCTGCATCTCCTTCAGTCGCGGAGCCAGTTCCTCATGAAGCTGCCAGGTGATGTCGGCATCTTCTGCGGCGTATTCCGCGGCGATCTCCACCGGCACATCGCGCATGCTCTTCTGGCCTTTGCCTTTTGGCCCGATGAGGTCGGTGATCGGCTTCGGCCTGTATTGCAGGATGGTCTCGGCCATGTAGTCCATGCCGTGCCGCAGGTCGGATTCCAGCAGGAAGTGTGCGAGCATGGTATCGAACTGCGGGCCTTTCACGCTCACGCCATAACGCTCCAGCACGAGCATGTCGTACTTCAGGTTCTGCGCCACCTTTTCGATCTTCAGGTCTTCCAAGACCGCGCGGAATCGCTCCACGACGGGCTGCGCATTCTCCTTTCCGGCAGGCACCGGGACGTACCAGCCCTCGTGCGCTTTCCAACTGAAGGAGAGCCCGACCAGTTGGGCCTTTTGTAAGGAGAGATCATCGGTCTCAGTGTCGAAGCAGAATTTCTTCAGCCCCGCCATCTCCTTGGCCAAGGCTGTTTGTTTTTCCGGTGTATCGGCGATGTGGTAATTGTGTGGAGTGGTGGAGAGATCAGCCATCGCGCTACCGCCGTGATCGACCCCGCTGGGCTCACCCTCCTCACTATCCACACCTCCGAACATGCTGATCTGATCCGCATGCACCACTGCCTTCTTGCGTGCTGCGGGTGCCGCTGGTGCGGCTTCCAGCTGCGCATCGTCGCCCAGCACCGTTTTCAGCAGGCTGCGGAATTCCAACTCGCTGAACACCTCCCTGATCTTCTCCTCATCGGGTGGGTCCAAGAGCAGTGCGGTATGGTCCACTTCCACCGGCGCATCCACGATGATGGTGGCCAATGCCTTGCTCTTTCGGCCTTGGTCCGCGAAGGCGATCACGTTCTCCTTCTGCTTACCCTTGAGCTGCTCCACGCCGTCGATCACGCCTTCCAAGCTGCCGAACTGTTTCACCAGTTTCATGGCGGTCTTTTCGCCGATGCCGGGGATACCCGGGATGTTGTCCACCGCGTCGCCCATGAGACCGAGGATGTCGCGCACCTGATCGGTGTTGTCGAGGTCCCAACGCGCGCAGACCTCCTTCGGCCCCAGCAATTCCGGCGGCGCGCCGCTACGGCCCGGCTTGTAGATCAAGATCTTGTCCGTCACCAACTGGCCGAAATCCTTGTCGGGAGTCACCATGTAGGTGATGTAGTTCTCTTTCTCCGCTTTCTTGGCCAACGTGCCGATCACGTCGTCAGCCTCGAATCCATCGCTTTCGATCACCGGGATGTTGAAGGCCTCGATGATGCGACGGATGTAAGGAACGTTGCTGCGGAGGTCGTCCGGCATCTCCTGCCGGTTTGCCTTGTATTCGGGATGCGAGGTATGCCGTTCGGTGGGCGCGGCTGTGTCGAAGACAACGGCGATGTGCGTGGGCTTTTCCCGCTTGATCAGGTCCAACAAGGTGAGCGTGAATCCGAATGCTGCGCTGGTGTTCAGCCGCTGGCTGTTGATGCGCGGACTGCGGATGAAGCTGAAGTAGGCCCGGTAGATCAGGGCATAGGCGTCCAGGAGGAAGAGGCGCTTGTCCTCACTGTTTTCACCGGCGTTCTCAATGGTAAGGGACATGCCTTTGGATATGGAATTGGGATCGGGGCCGTGAAGGTAGCGGCAGTTGAATTGCACAGGCATGAAAGGTCACGATCCAGGTCACTGGCACGGGGGGATGGCTGTGTGCCAGAGGTGCTGGTCGGCCTAACTCCCATGCCAGTGAAGTGCTCGACCCCCCCAACCTCCAATGTCATTAAGTTAAGGAAACGGTGGAAGTAGGATTGTCATGCCGGGCCGCCCCGCAGGGTGGCGGACCCGGTATCACACCCACCAACGCCGGAGAACTTTGGCCGCGAATGCCTGCCGCGTGTAACCCCGGGTCTTCGCCCGGTGTGACAGCTAGCTTAACTTAATGACATTGCCCCAACCCCTCCTTTTAGGAAGGAGGGGAGACGGATCATGAAGCTCATAACACGTAACTTGCAGTTGAACAAAGCCATCCATGAACGGACGATCCCTCACTTTGCCGCTGCTCTTCCTGTTGTCCCAAGCGGCGTGTGCGCAGGATCATATCACACCCGGTCAGTATGCCTTCCGCGTGGACAGCAACCTCGTCTATGGCACCGAACCGAATTACGTCGGTGTCCCGGTGACGTTGACGCTGGACCTGTACAAGCCACTCGGCAATACCGACAATGCACGTCCCTTGCTGGTGTTGGTGCATGGCGGCTCCTGGTTGGCCGGGTGCAAGAACGACGGCAACAGCGGTGTGGTGGGTTTGGCTCGGGCCTTTGCGGCACGGGGCTATGTGGTGGCCAGTGTGAATTATCGCTTAGGCTTCCAGAAGTCGGCATACGTGCCCACTCCAGCAGGGCCGCCGGTATGGCCAGGCGCATATCTCAGCCTGTACGCGGCTGACACGTTGGAAGTGGTGCGTGCGCTCTACCGGGCGCAGCAGGATGTGAAGGGCGCCATCCGCTGGTTGAAGGCCCGTGCGGACATCGACAGCACCTGCGCTGAAAAAACCTTTGTCGGCGGGGAGAGCGCTGGTGGTTTCAATGCGCTGGCGGTGGGTTTCCTTGATCGGCCGGAGGAAAAACCAGCCTCTTGCGGGGCGATCGCCGATGCGCCCATACCCGGCTCGAACCTGCTTAACCTGACCGGCTATGCCTGCGGGCTGCAGACTTGGACCCCGACAGGCACCATGCTACAACGCCCGGACCTCGGCCCGGTGGACGGCACGTTGAACCTGAACGGAACAAATGCGCGCGTCAGCGCTGTGGTCAGTCTCTTCGGTGGCGTGCCCACGGATGCGATCGCACTGGACTGGTGGCAAGGCGTGGACACGCCCAGCGTCTATCTCTTCCATCAAAGCTGTGATGGCATTGTCCCGTTCAACGTCGGAAGGCCGTACGCGACCATGTCCGGTTACTGCAACCTTGGTGCGACGCCGTGGCATTATACCTATCCGATCATTCTCGGGAGCAATGCCATCAAGAATGTGTTCCAAGCGATGCCCGATCCTCCCAACTTCACAACGGACTTCATCACCTGCGATGCGTTCAACAGCGACATTGCTTTGATCGACTGCATCCGTTACGGCAACAACGGCAGCTACCATTCGGCGGGCAATCTGGTCCAACGCGCTGCGAACATCGCTGCTTTTCTGGAACCGCTGGCCAGTGGCCCCTCTTGCTCGACCTCCGGGATCAAGGACCATGACCGGACGGTGACCCGCGTATTCCCCCAACCAGCAACGGATCGGGTTCAGCTGATCGATCAGCGGCTGCAAGGGAGAGTGGCCTTGCGGGTGATGGGCATGGACGGGCACATCATCGCGGGAACGAGCATCAACGATGCGCGTGGAAGTGTGGAATTCACGTTCGGGAAAGAGGTGCCGAACGGAATTTATGTGGTCCGCTTCCAGTCTAGCGGGGGTGCTGGTTCAGCCCGCGTTCTTCTTCAGCGGTGATCGACCCGCCGGAAGCTTAGATATCAGAAAGAACAGAGCCCTCCAAGCTTCATCACATTCCGACGCTACCCAGCCCCTAATTCCGGGCCCGGAGCGACTAATTTTGAACCATGCTCCTGAAGAGATCCCTGTTTTTCCTGTTCCTGTTGGGAATCGTCACCATTGCGTTCCCTCAAGCGGCCATCGTACCCGGCGATATCCTGACGATGTTGCGGCCGGGAGCTTCCCCGAACGACGTGGTGAAGGACCTGGCCATCGTGGATG
This sequence comes from Flavobacteriales bacterium, assembly GCA_038234075.1. Lineage (GTDB taxonomy): Bacteria > Bacteroidota > Bacteroidia > Flavobacteriales_F > PHOS-HE28 > PHOS-HE28. Next base: position 6,564 of record JBBSUV010000044.1, read on the forward strand.
GGACAACGACTTCGCTTCGCTTGGTGCGCGAGGTATCCGCACCGATGCGGGCGTGGCTCTTTCATTTCGACACAGCAGCAGTGGACCAAGCGGTGATGCTCCGCACGTTCCAAAGCCATCCAGCTGTGCAGCTGGCGCAGAACAACCACATCGTGAAGGAGCGGAACACACCGGACGACCCGCAGTTCGGGCAGCAGTGGCAGCACCAGAACATCCAGAGCGAATTGGCTTGGAACATCACTACCGGCGGTGTGACGGCCACAGGCGACACCATCGTGGTGGCGATCATCGAGAAGGCGGACCTGAGCCATCCGGACTTGGCCGCTAACGCCTGGATCAACCATGGGGAGATCCCCGACAACGGGATCGACGATGACGGCAATGGATACGTGGATGATGTGCGCGGCTGGGACCCCGTGGCCGGGAACGACGCGGTCTATTCCGGGTCGCATGGCACGCAGGTGGCCGGCATGATCGGTGCGGTAGGGAACAACGGAAACCAAGTGGTGGGAGCCAATTGGCACGTGAAGATGATGCCTGTGAACTACGCGAACTCGCAGGAGGCGAATGTGATCACGGCCTACACCTATCCGTTGATCATGCGCAGGTTGTACAATTTCACCAATGGTGCGAAAGGCGCCTTCATCGTTGTCACCAACGCCAGTTGGGGCGTCGATGGAGGACAACCTGCTGACGCGCCACTCTGGTGCGCACTCTATGACACGCTGGGAACAGCAGGAGTGCTGAACTGCGCTTCCACCACCAACAACAACGTGGACGTGGATGTGGTGGGTGATCTGCCCACGGCCTGCCCCAGTGACTTCATGATCAGCGTCACCGCCACCAACATCAATGATGTTCGCACCTTCTCCGGCTATGGTGCCACCACGGTGGATGTGGGGGCTCCGGGTGCCAATGTGTTCACCACGCGGATCGGCGGGGGCACGGGTTCCGCCAACGGGACCTCGTTCGCCAGCCCGCTCACCGCCGGGGTGGTCGCTCTGATGTACAGTGTGCCTTGCGCCAGCTTGGCCGCCATCGCCCACAACGATCCGGAGGAGGCCGCCTTGCGGATCCGCGCAGCGCTGTTCGCCGGAGTGGACCAAGTCGGCAATCTGCCGGGGAATACCGTCACCGGTGGTCGCATCAATGCATTCAACAGTGTACAGTTGCTGATGGACAGTTGCGCCGCCTGTCCGGAGCCCTACAACCTCGCGGCCACCAGCAGTGCCATAGGAGAGGCCGTGATCGCCTGGAGCGCATTGCCGGGAAGCTATACAGTGCGTTACCGTGTTCAGGGCACTACGCCATGGATCGAGGTGACGGACATCGCCAATACCACCGTAGCGCTCTCCACTCTCGCTATATGCCAACCCTATGAATTCCAAGTAGCGGCGGACTGTGGTACCGAAATGAGCGCGTTCAGCCCCACACTTTTCTGGACCAGCGAGGGCTGCTGCACCGCTCCTCTCAGCATCACGGCCACTGCGATCGATACCATGAGCGCGACCATCGCATGGTCCACCGTGCTCGTATCCAATACCTACGATCTGCGTTACCATGCATTGGGCGCATCATCCTGGACTGAGCTGGATGGACTCAGCGGGAACAGTGCCACGCTTTCCAGCCTTACTCCCTGCTCGGATGTCGAGGTGCAGATGCGCAGCATTTGCGGCGGCACAGTGGCCGATTGGTCTTCTTCCACGGCGCTGCATGTTCCGGGCTGTGGCCAATGTGTCGAAGGCGTGTTCTGCAACAGCCGGGGTACTGACACCGCAACGGAATGGATCGCCCGTGTGAAGGTGAACGGCATCGACCGGACATCCGCAAGCGATGGAGGCTATGCGGATATCTCCGCCACGCAACAGTCCACTGGCCTGTCCATCGGACTGCCGTATCCGATCATTCTCACACCCGGCTATTCCAGTTCCTCGCATTTTCCGGAGTACTTCACGGTTTGGCTCGACATGAACCGGGACGGACAATTCACGCCCGACGAACGGATCTTCGATGCCGGCAGTACGGTGACCGAGGAACTGAACGGCACCCTCACTTTGCCTAACACCGCCACACCGGGTCCTGCGCGGATGCGGGTGGTGATGAAGTACAACGCCGCCCCGAGCAATGGCTGCACCGACTATGACTATGGTGAGACCGAGGACTACTGCGTCACCCTTTTCAACGGGACCGCGGGGATCGATGAAGCATCCGCTTCCATGGCCGTCCAGCTCTATCCGCAGCCGGCGGATGACCTGCTGCACATCACCACCGGACGTGCCGGAGCGCTGGACCTGATGGTGACGGACGTGTCCGGAAGAACGGTGCTGGAACAGCAGTTCAACGGAGGGAACACCGATGTGGGCACGGGGCGTTTGGGTACCGGCATCTATCTCTACCGCATCCTGGACCAAGGTGCGGTGGTGGCCCGCGGCAGCTTCATCGTCGCTCGATGATGCGTGTGGTTTGACAGCGTCCCGTCTACCTTCGGCGCGATGGAGATCTCGGTCGTTATCATCACCTTCAATGAGGAGCGTAACCTCGCGCGCTGCATCGCGTCGGTGAAGCAGGTGGCTGATGATATCGTGGTGGTGGATTCGTTCAGCACGGACGCCACGGAAAAGATCGCCTCGGAACACGGCGCACGTTTCGTGCAACACGCCTTTGAGGGACACATCGAGCAGAAGAACTGGGCGATCACGCAGGCGAAGCACCCGTGGGTGTTGTCACTGGACGCGGACGAAGCGCTCGATGAGAAGCTTATCCGTTCCATCCTGGAAGTGAAGCGCGGTGCACCTTCCGCCGACGGCTACAGCATGGCGAGGCTGACAAACTATTGCGGCACCTGGGTGCGGCACGGTGGCTGGTACCCGGACATCAAGCTGCGCTTGTGGGACAGCCGGAAAGGTCGCTGGGGCGGAACGAACCCGCACGACAGCTACGAGATGGAACCTGGCTCCCGCACTGTCCGCTTGAACGGCGACCTGCTCCACTACAGCTACCATTCCATCAGCGACCACTTGCGGCAGGTGGACTATTTCACCGGCATCTCATCCAACGCACTCTACCAGCAAGGCCGGAGAGCCGGGCTCGTGAAACTGCTCATCAGCCCCATCGCGAAGTTCGTCGGGGACTACATTTTCCGCGGCGGTTTCCTGGATGGTTTCCACGGCTTCGTGATCGCGCGGATCAGCGCCCACGCCACTTTTCTCAAATACGCCAAGCTGAAGCAGTTGTGGCGCGAAAAGGCATGAGCATTCCGGGCACCGTGATCCTGAGCCGACCGGACAACCTGGGCGATGCAGTGCTCACCCTGCCCATGGCGGGCGCGATCAAGGCGAAGGCACCCGGTACGCGCATCATCGCGTTGGTGAAGCGCTATACGATGCCGTTGTGGGTGAACTGCGCGCATGTGGACGAAGTGCTGGCATTGGAGGATCTGCAAGCGGCCGGTAAAGGGGCATCGGAGCTTTTGCGGAAGACCGGCGCCGGAGCGATCGTCCATGTCTTTCCGCACAAGGAGGTCGCGCGTTGGGCCAAGCAGGCGGGCATCCCGCGACGGATCGGAACCAGCCACCGCCTTTGGCATTGGACCACCTGCAACGAACGGCTCGACTTCAGCCGCAAGAACAGCGACCTGCACGAGGCACAATTGAATTTCAAGCTGCTGGCGCCGTTCGGCATCGCCGTACCGAGTGATGTACGCTCATTGATCCCGTTGATCGGGCTTCACCTGCCGGAACCTGATGCCACCGTGCTGGATCAACTCCGGACGGACCGGTTGAACATCATCCTGCACCCGCTGAAGGTGACCGGCGCCGCATGGGGATTGGAGAATTTCGGCAAGCTCATTCGGTTTCTGGATCCGGATCGATATCACGTGCTGCTTACGGGCACGCAAGCGGAGGCGGAGGTCTATCGCAAGGCACTTCCTATCGATCTTGCTCATGTTACGGATACAGGAGGGAAACTCACGCTGACGCAACTGATGGCCTTGATCGGGAAGGCGGATGCGCTGGTGGCCGCGAGCACCGGGCCGTTACACATCGCTGCCGCGGCGGGCATCCGCACCATCGGTCTGTTCAATATGAAGCGGCCGCTCCATCCGGGTCGTTGGGCACCGCTCGGCGCTGACGCTCATGTGCTGGTGCAGGACACGGGTTGTCCGCGATGCGCGAAAGGGGAGGAGTGTGATTGTATCACACGGATCCCGCCGGGGCGCGTGCTGGACCTTCTGCCGGAATAGGCGGTGCGGCAAAGACGAACAGTGCGTAGTACAGGGCGAAGAAAGTAGCGCCCATCTGCGTCTCCAGCGTGTCCTCACTGAAGCAGGACAACAGGAAGATGATCGCCCATGCGTTGAACAAGGGGTGGCGGAATGCGTGCAAGCGCCAAGCGGGCCACCACCAGGAAAGGAGGCTCCACAATAGACCGAGGATGCCGAAGCTGATCCAGAGGGTGAGGTATTCGTTGTGCGCCCGCAACCGCCACTTTGCCGCCAAGGGACTATGCTCCGCAGTGTATGCAGCATTGAAGACCCGTTGCGTATCGCCGGTGCCGACCCCGAAAAGCCAGTGCTCTTTGGCGATCCCCAGCCCGACACGCTGGAACTCCATGCGCATGGTGACCGAATGCCCGTTGGGATCCCCGGACGCACGATACGTATCCAGTTCGTAAAGCACCTGCTCAATGCGTGCGCGCATGGCGCCCTGCCGACCCTCTTCCACGCTGGTCATGCCGCTCTCGATGCGCTTCACATCCGTAGGTGTGAGGACCTGTATGCCAGTGGAATCCTTGCGCTGGCCCATGCTGGCGAGGTAGCGCACCAAGGTGGAACGCAAGGGTTGGCCCTGCTTGTCCTTTCCGAGGAAGGCCGTGTCACTGCGCCGGTCCCATGTCCGCTCCAGTTCCTTGTCCGCCACGTTGATCCATACGTAATGGCCATTCTCGCGCTGGGGGTCACGCAGGTCGTGATAGTATACTTCGCCGCCTGCGCTGGCATTGTCCAAGTGGTCGAGTTGGGTAGTGTCGGTCTGCCAATAGTCCTGCACGCAGGAGCGCAGGTAGAGCATGCTTCCCGCTGCGCCGACAATGAAGACAGCGACAGCGGCGATGCGCCATAATGTGCTTCTGCGCCTGACCAAGTGCCAAAGGAAGTAGATGCTCAACACAGCAAGCACCGGAGGAGCGATCAAGCTGCTGAGCTGGTCCATGAACCAGAGGCACTGGAGGATCGCAGCCACGTGCGCAGCCCTTAATAGCCACGTGCGCGGCCAGTAGTACACGAACACGGCAATGCTGAAGCAGAGCATCAGCGAGAGACGGATGTGGCTGATGAAGGGCGAGAGCTCGCGGTAGTTGCCCTGCGCCAGCACGCCATAGCGCATCACCAGGCAGACGATGGTGCTTGCGGTGGCACTCCATGCACTCAACAGCAGCAGGTCGCGTAATTGGCGTGCGCTCAACTTCGGCATCGTGGACAGCACCAGCCCGAACACCAGCACCGGCAGCAGGATCCGGCAGAGGTCCAAGCCCCACTTCAGGTCGGTGGTCCACAACAGGCCCAGCAGGTTCAACCCGAAGAAAGAGAGGAATACCGCGCTCTCCTTCGTGGTGAAGGCACGCTTGAAACGCCCGCTGAGATCACGGGTGGCGATGCCTTCCCACAGCCAGTTCACCAGCAGGATGATCTGCGACAGGCTGAGCACGAACTCGGACCATGGCAGCATGATCAGCGCCAAGCCCAAGGCGCCCAGATGGATGCGCCAATGCAGCCCGCTGCCGACAGTGCCGGGAATGCGCATCGCTTGCTCGGCCATGGCGCAGCTATCCTGTGCCTAGTTCGCCTTGTAGGTGCCGTTCAGCACCTCCTTGTAGGTAGGGCCGTTGATCACGGTAAGCGCCTCTTTCACCGCAGGGTCGGAACCCAGCATCGCCTTGGCGCGACCCGTCTGGTAGTAGTAGCGTCCCACCAGTTCGCTCTTGAGCACCTCCTCGATCTCCGGCCGGAAGCGCTTGAACTCCTCGGCCCGGTCCGGGCTGAGGTCCTTGCGCAACGCATCGATGGCTTCCTTGGAATGCTCGTAATACCGCTCCTTCTTGGCATTGGCCTCCAACTTGTCCAGGTCGTCGAGGCTTTCGGTGTGGTACTCGAATTTCTTGTCCTTCACGAAGGTGAGGAACTGCTGGTAGATGTCCTCGGTGATGGTGAACCGCTCCGGTGCGGCGATGGAATCATGCGACCACTGGTACTGGTTGGCGAAGTCGAAGAAGAGATCGGCCTGGTAGAGACCACCCACGATCTTGGGCAGCATGGGCTGTTCCACGGCAACGTCCGGTGCAATACCGCGCCCATCGTACACGGGGCGGCCATCAGCGGTCTTGAATGCGCTGATAGTGGAATCGGCCTTGATGACGGCCTTTCCCTCCTTGTCGTGGTGGGCGTAATCGATCTTCTGGATGCAACGGCCGCTGGGGATGTAGTACTTCGCCACGGTAACCTTCAGCTTGCTGTTGTAGAACAGGTCGCGCGTCTGTTGCACGAGGCCTTTGCCGTAGGTGCGATGGCCCACGATCACGGCCCGGTCCAGGTCCTGCAGCGCCCCGGTGACGATCTCGCTGGCGGAAGCCGATCCGGTATCCACCAGGACCACCAACGGCATGTCCTTGTCCAAAGGTTCGCTCAAGGTCTTGTAGGTCTTGTCCCATTCGGAGATCTTGCCCTTGGTCTCCACCACGGTCTGCCCCTTGGGCACCCAGATGTTCACGATGTTGATCGCTTCGCGGAGCAGTCCGCCGCCATTTCCGCGGAGGTCGAGCACCATCTTTTGGGCGCCTTGGTCCTTGAGTTCGGTGAATGCTTTGCGCACCTCCTGCCCGGCGGTCTGGGTGAAGCTGTTGAGCTTGATGTAACCCACCTTGTTCTCCGTGTCGATGAAGCCTTTATAGGGCACGTCAGGGATCTTGATCTCCTCCCGTGTCAGTGAATGGTCCACAGGCGCCTTCCCATCGCGGCTGGTGACGATGACCACCTTGGTGCCGGCCTGACCTTTCAGGAGTTTGCTCACATCCTCTGTGTCCATGCCCTTGGTATCACGCCCGTCAATTCTCAGGATCATGTCACCCGCCTTGATGCCGTTGGTCATCGCCGGATAGCCTTCATAGGGCTCGCTCACCATCACCCCGTCGTCCTTCTTGCGGATCATGGCACCGATCCCGCCGTACTGGCCGGTGGTCATGATGCGGTAGTCCTCCATGTCGCTCTCGGCGATGTACTGCGTGTAGGGGTCGAGGCTTTCCAGCATCGCATCGATCCCCGTGTCGATCAGCTCGCCGGGATTGATGTCGTCCACGTAATAGATGTTGATGTCCTTGTAGAGCTCATTGAAGATCTCCAAGTTCTTTCCCACCTCGAAATAGTTGTCACCTGCAGCGATGGTGAACGCCCCGCCCACCGCGACGGCCAGGATGATGGCGGGTTTCTTCCAGGAATTGAACGGGTTCTTCATGTGCTGTATCGTTATCAGGGAACGGGGTCGTGGCCGTGACCACCGAAGGGATTGCAAGATAGGAAGCGCTTCAACGTGAGCAGGCCGCCGCGCCATGGTCCGTGCTTGCGCAATGCCTGCAGTCCGTATTCGGAGCAGGTCGGCGTATAGCGGCACGAACCGGGAAGCAACGGTGAGATCATTACTTGGTAGAGGCGGATGAGCGCGATGAACAGTTTACCGATCAGCGCTGACATGTTCCTGGGTCCAACGGTCGAAAATGCGCGTTATTTTCTCTTGGGTCTCCTCCCAACGCAGTGGGCTGTTCCCTTGGAAGATCAGCAGCCATGCACATTGGCTGTTCTTGGCGGCCAGCTGCTCGTACCACGTGTGCTTGTTGAGCCGGTAGGCTTCGCGAATGAGCCGGCGCTGGCGGTTGCGGTCCACGGCCAGTTTCACATGCCGCTTGGGGATGGCGAAAGCCACTTGGGCCGGGGCAATGGTGTCCAAGGGCATCAGCAGGCCTACCAGTCGGAAGGGATGGATCTTTACCACTTTGCCAGTGGTGGCCACTAACTTCAAGCGGTCCCGGCCGGTGAGGCGTTCGTGCTTGCGAAAGGTGGCGCGCTGTGGCATGTGGCCGATCAACTTTGGCGATGTGGCCGGGACCGGTCATGCGGTCCTTGTCACTTCTTGCCTCCCTTGGCTGGCTTGGCAACTACCTTTTTTGCTGCGGGCTTGGCTGCCGGATCAGGCTTTGCCGTCCTGGCCGCGGGCTTGGTGGTCTTCTTCGCTGTTGAGCTACGCTTGGCCTCGGCTTTGGCTGTCTTCGCGTCGATCTTGGCGCCGTTCTTCAGGAAGAGCTCGATAGCCCCGGTCATTGAAGGGGCCTCGGGAAGCGGTGCCTCGATGTCCAGCCTCAGGCCGGCATCGCGCACGGCTTTGGCCGTGGTGGGGCCGAAGGCGGCCATCACCGTTTCCTTCTGCTCGTATTCAGGAAAGTTCTTCCGCAGGCTTTCGATGCCACCGGGGCTGAAGAACACCAGCATGTCGTAGTGCACGTCCCGCATGTCGCTGAGGTCGCTGGCCACGGTGCGGTAGAAGACGGCGTTGGTATAGTCCACGCCGGCCTTGTCGAGCAATTTGGGGATCTCCGCCTTCTGGATGTCGGACCCCGGCACCAGGAACTTCTCGCCTTTATGCTTCTTGATCACGTCGATCAGATCGCCGAAGCTCTGCTTTCCGATGAAGACCTTACGCTTGCGGTAAACAATGTACTTCTGCACGTAGTAGGCCACGCTTTCCGAGACGCAGAAATACTTCATGGACTCGGGCACCGTGAGGCGGAGCTCCTTGCACATGCGGAAGAAGTGGTCCACCGCATTACGGCTCGTGAGCACGATGGCGGTATGGTCCAGCACGTTGATGCGCTCCTGCCGGAACTCCTGGCCGGGCACAGCTTCGATCTTGATGAACGGCTTGAAATCGATCTTCAGGCCGAACTTCTTCGCCAACACAAAGTAGGGCGAACGCTCATCAGTGGGAGCTGGCTGAGTGACGAGAATGGTCTTGATCTTCAAGTTCCGCGCTGCTTAAAGGTGAGGCGAAGGAGGAACAAAATGACGGGCATATTCAATTGCGAGTCCGAACGGCAGAATTTCGAGTGCGCAAAGGTAAATGAAAATATATCGCAGGGGTACCCCGTTGCCCACGCCGATCGTGGCCGCTCGGATCCAGCGGAAAAGGATGGTCAAGATGATGATGGCCACCCCGACGATCCATGCCCATTCCCGCCAGGCCACCCGCCAAGGGAAGGACATCACGGTGACGACCGGCAACAGGAACAGGCCCATCACCACATGCATCAGGATCACGGTGTACAGGTATTCCTCCGTTCCTCCATCGGTGGCGGGCAGCAATGAGATCGCCCGCAGGAAGGCCACCTGTGCAAGGGACACCACGGTGACCACAAGGAGGACCCGGCCGAATTCCACGAACCCATGTCCGATCCAGCCACGATAGAGCAGGACCTGGTATGCGAACATCGCGATCACGACGGTGGATAGCACCACCAAGCCTGTCAGCGTACGGTCCCGCATGTCCAGGTCCTCCCGCAGGCGATGCTTTCCCAGCCTCAACGCCCCGAAGGATCGTGCGAGCACCGGCCACTGCTTGGGTGACACCATGTTCACCCACGCCACGATGCCCAAGGCCAGAAGCAGGACACCTGCCAGCCAACCGGAACTCAAGGCGTCGACCGCCCGTAACTGATCCATTGCGCCGCGAAAATACGGTCTTGAGGTCTGTTGTGTTAGTAGGGGGCAGTTGCAGTTTTCAGCCTACAGTTGGGAGTTGGCAGCGGCAGGTACTGTTTGCCTTTCACTTGGGCAGAGTAAATTCGCGGCCGATCACGAACTTCTGTTGTCAGTCCCATCACCGTTCGCAAGCCACTTTCCTCCGTGTCTCTGTGCCTCTGTGGTGAACCACCTTTTCTTCTTCTACCTCTCCCATCCCATGAGCACTACAGCCAAGAACTCCGCGCGCAACGCCACCGACCTGTATCAAGCCCACGACCATTACCTGATGGACGAGCTGCTCACCGAAGAGCATAAGCTGATCCGCGATACCACGCGGAAGCACCTCAGCAAGCACATCAAGCCCATCATCGAGGAGAGCTTCGAGAAGGCCGAGTTCCATCCGGAGATCATTCCCGGTCTGGCGGAGATCGGTGCGTTCGGCCCCAACATCCCCGTGGAATACGGCGGCATGGGCCTGGACCAGATCAGCTACGGCCTCATCATGCAGGAGATCGAGCGCGTGGACAGCGGTATCCGCAGCTTGTGCAGCGTGCAGGGCAGCTTGGTGATGTACCCCATCTGGAAATACGGCAACGAGGAGCAGCGCATGAAGTGGCTGCCCAAGCTCGCCGCCGGCAAGATGATCGGCTGCTTCGGCCTCACCGAGCCTGATCACGGCAGCAACCCCAGCGGCATGGTCACCACTTTCCAGGACAAGGGTGATCACTACCTGCTGAACGGTGCGAAAATGTGGATCAGCAACAGCCCCATCGCGGACATCGCAGTGGTCTGGGCGAAGGCCGAGAACACCGAAGGCCGCATACACGGGCTCGTTGTTGAGCGCGGCATGGAGGGCTTCACCACGCCCACCACGCATGGCAAACTCTCCTTGCGTGCCAGCCCGACCGGCGAGCTCGTGTTCGACAATGTGAAAGTGCCCAAGGCCAACCTGCTGCCCAATAAGAGCGGGCTCGGCGCGCCGCTCGGCTGCTTGGACAGCGCGCGCTACGGCATCTCATGGGGCACCATCGGCGTGGCCATGGAATGCTATGACACCGCGTTGCGCTACAGCAAGGAACGCATCCAGTTCGGCAAACCGATCGCGCAGTTCCAGCTCACGCAGAAAAAGCTCGCCGAGATGATCACCGAGATCACCAAGGCGCAATTGCTCACCTGGCGATTGGGCGTGCTGAAGAATGAGAACCGCGCCACCACTGCGCAGATCAGCATGGCGAAGCGCAACAACGTGCAGCTCGCCATGAACGTGGCCCGCGAAGCGCGCCAGATCCTCGGCGGCATGGGCATCACCAACGAGTATCCCGTCATGCGCCACATGATGAACCTCGAGAGCGTGGTGACCTACGAAGGCACGCAGGACATCCACTTGCTGATAACCGGCCACGAGGTGACCGGGTTGGCGGCGTTCAAGTAGGGGCGGACGAGTCCGCCCATACGAACGCCGCGACCGTCCGCCCATACGACCGCCGCTCAGAACCGGTAACCGAACAGGTTGTTCCAGCTATAGGTGAGCGAGGGCACGCCTTCGGGCTGCGCGCTGTCCTTCAAGAGATTCATGCGGCTCTCCATGGTGAGGCGCTTGGTAACGTTGATCAGCAGGCCGCCTTCCACGGCGACGCGGTGGTCGCTGGCGTCGAAGAGCTTGGGCTGGTAGTAGACAACAGCGGTAAGGCTCGCCATAGTGGTGAATTTGAGTGTTGCTGAAACATAGCTGCTGTTCCGCGCCACCGTGGTGATCGGGCCGTCCGTGATGGTCTCCCGTTCCAACATGATCGCGGTGCCGAGGTTCACGCGCATCTTGGCATTGTCCACGGCGGTGAAACGCGGGCCGGCGCCGATCATCAGGCGCAGGTCCAGGCGCAGCGGCTTGTTGTACTGGGCCTGTGCGAAAGCCTCCCCGGTCCACATCGAGTCCAGCCGGTAGTTGTAGCGCAGGTGCTGGAACCCCGTGTTAAGGAATTCGTTCGTCTCCACCTGGCTGAAGGAAATGTCGTTGATGAACATGTAGCGGTCCCTGCCCTTGACGTACTGGACCGCGCCGTTCAAACCGAGGTTCAAAGAGCGCTGGCCACTCTCCGCCACATTGAAGCGGAAGTTCACATAGCCTGTCCAAGGGACCGTATCATTCATGAAGCGACGGCCTTCGATGTTCACTACCTGGGCCGAGGCCATTCCACCCAAGGCGATCGAAAAGAAGAGCAGTAGAAAGTAGCGGGTACGAAAAGCCATGGAGCGTGCAAAAATGGCCATCCTGAAAGGAATGGCCTACATCAGGGATCAAGAGAAACCTTTCGATGTTCCGAACGATCAATGTCAAGAATCGTCTCCCCTCCTTTCTTCAAGGAGGGGGCGGGGGTGGTTCGGGTACATATTCAGGAACAAGGAATGGAGTGCCAGGAGGATTTCTACTCCACCACCACCCGCTCCGAACAAACCCCGTCCCGATCCGAAAAGCGGATCAAGTACATGCCCTTGCCATAACCGGAAAGATCCACCTCCACCTTCTCCATGCGCTGAGAAAGTGGCCGCTGGAACAACAGCCTGCCCGTGGCATCGTACACGGAATAAAAGCTATCCACGCTTAGCGGATCGTTGAACTCCACCGTGAAGCGGCCGCTGTTGGGGTTCGGTTTTACCTGAGCACTACGGGATTTCTTGATCTGAGGAACAGAGGTGACGATGCAGGCATCATACACATTGATCACGGGAAAGACCGTGTCGTTCAGGATGGCGGGCTGCATAGTAGCCCCGTCCACTGAGCTGAGCGTAAAGCTGCTGTCCGTGGGAAAGAGGTCCGAGATCACGATCGGATAAGACTGGTTCAGGCAGGGAATATGCCCAAGGGAATCGGCTTTGAAGATAAAGGGCAAGCCATCTTGGGGCAGGTCACCCCAAACTATACCGCTGAGCACGAAGCCGCCGTCCGAATGGGCCAGTAGATCTCTCGTTTGATAATCGAAGCCTGTGCGTCCTAAAGTACTGGTCCACAGGATAACCCCGTTCGGGTCGGTCTTCATAAGTATGGATCGGTAGAAAAAATTGTTCTGCGGATAGCCCAAGGTGGCCAACACCACATAGTTGCCGTCCTGGGCCTTCACCATGCGCGACCATTGGGGGGTATACCACAAATTTGGAGCGCTGTCGTAGCCTTTGCACCACTGCACATCCCCCTCACCATCCAACTTCATCATGAACAGTTGAGGATGGAAAGTAGGTGGGTAGGGTATGAAGATATTGGTGGATGCTGTACTGTCCGTGAAACCGGTGATGACAAAGGAGCTGTCCGACTCGATGATGGCATCGTGGACCATCCCCCTCGGACGGATGTAAGACTTGATCCAGATAAAGTTGCCCATGGCATCCATGCGTGCCACCACCGCCCCGGCCGTGTCCATGTTGATACCAGCCAGCAGGTCTCCACTGGGCAGTTCCTTGACAAATTGGAACCCGCCATTATTCGGAAAACGCCGCGCCCACAAAGGCGCTAAATTGGAATCGACTTTCAGGAGGAATAAGCTCTGCCTATAACCCCAGGTGAGCACCCCCCGGTCCTCCGTTACGATCGCGTCGCCACTGGTATTCCTGCATCCCGCATTCAGGATATAGTGGTGTATGGCCAAGAGCGTGCCCATGGAATCGACCTTCCCCACTAATGGATGAAAGTAGGCCGCTGTCACCCCGCCTATTGAAGTGCAAGAATCCTTCTTGTAGCCGGCAACAAAAATGAATTCATTGTTTGCATAGTGTCGGATCCCGCCCAACCCGGTTACTATTTCATGCGTATCCGCCCAATAGGTATGTGTGTGGGTCAAGTTGCCATTTAGGTCCACGATTGAAACCGCCCGCGTGGGTCCAACGCCGTTTAATATATTGCCACTGGGTAATTCGGTTATGTTTTGCAAGAACGACGACCCGCCATGATAGATTTTTTCGAAAGTATGCTGCGCCATTGCACTCAACGCACAACACGTAATCAGTACGAATATGGTCAATCTCATCAGATTTACATCAATTTATCACAAGGCGTTTAACCCTTCTATTAGCTCCATTGGACACGTACACATAGTATGCACCACGCTCCCGCAAGTCTTCCCGGCCAACCAAACTCTGCGTTCCAACAGGGCCAGCCGGGGCGACTTGTGGAAGATGTAGAAAGCCTTCATCCATTCTTCTTCGTGAAGTCTTCAGACTTCACCCGAGATGACCTGTACACCGAAAGTACATAACACTTATGCTTCCTATACATCAGGCCCGTTGCTCATTGGAGATCCACATTGGTCGTATCCATATAGTTCCCCAATGTTCACCTCCTTTGCAGCATGTCCCATCGTCTCAACATCGCGATCATCGGAGGCGGCCCCGCCGGGCTGATGGCCGCTGCAACCCTCGCGCCGCATGCCGATGTGGACCTCTATGAACACGGCAAGCACATCGGGCGCAAGTTCCTCGTGGCCGGGCAGGGCGGCTTCAACCTGACCAACGAGTTGGAAGGTGAGAACCTGCTTCGCCTCTATGCACCTGCGGGTTTTCTCGATGAAGCCCTCCAGGCTTTAGGCCCTGCAGAGCTTCGGGAATGGCTCGTGGAACTGGGTGTGGAGACGTTCATTGGCACCAGTGGCCGGGTCTTCCCGGTGAAGGGCCTCAAGCCGATCGATGTGCTGACCCGCATCCGGGAGCGGCTTGTCCAAGGCGGTGTGCGGATCCACACAGAGCATGTGTTCAGTGGCTTCGATGGCGAGGGCAAAGTGCAGGTAGAGAACAGCGACGGACCGATCGCGCTGCAGGCCGACCGCGTGATCTTCGCGCTCGGTGGCGCCTCCTGGCCGGTCACGGGTTCCACCGGCATCTGGCCGCCGTTGTTCTCCGCGATCGGTGTGGAGGTGCATGCGTTCCAAGCTTCCAACTGCGGCGTGGAGGTCGATTGGCCGCTGGACTTTATCCAAGCACACGAGGGCAAACCGCTGAAGAACATCCGTGTTTCCGCCGGCCCGAAGAGCGCATGGGGCGAGGCCACCATCACCCGGCACGGCTTGGAGGGCAATGCGATCTACCCCGTGGTACCAGCGGTGCGCGAGGGAGAAGCGGAGTTTCATCTCGACCTGAAACCAAACAGCACGCACGAACGCTTGGTCGAACGGATCGGCGACAAGGACCCGAAGAACTTTGCCTCCGCTATAAATCTCAACCGCACGCAGGCCGCTTTGTTGAAGGCCTTCACGCCGAAGGAAGTCTCCGGATCCGTCGAACACTTTGCGGGTTGCGTGAAGGACCTGCGCATTCCGGTGACCGGCCTGCGACCCATCGGTGAGGCCATTTCCACGGCCGGCGGCATTCCCGCTGAAGCATTGAACCCGGACTTCTCTTTGAAGCAACACCCGCACCTCTTCACCATTGGCGAGATGGTGGACTGGGACGCACCCACGGGAGGCTTTCTACTACAAGGATGCTTCGCGATGGGCCGGCATGCAGCGCGTTCGCTCCTCAGTACACAGTCCGAGGTTTGAACTCTTGCTACAGGAAGATGATGGCTCCGATGATGAAGAGCACGATGATCAGCAAGTACTGCCAGATATCCACGAAGTATTTGGAGTAGGTCTTCCAGAATTCCTTGAGCTCCTTCATCGCAAGTGGGTTATTAAATGCTGCGTTCTTGAATGAGCGGGATCGCACGTTTGCCTATCCTCCGTGCACGAACACCCGCTTCACCCTGGGGCTGATCGGCGTGGGTTGGGCGACTAAAGATGCTTGGTCACGAATTCGGCCGGGGAGAATACCTGGATCCCTCGTGCGGACTTGAAGTGCTTCACATTAGTGGTTACGATCGCATCAATGGGATGAGCGTAGCGCTTGGCCGTATGATACTGGAAGCCATCTTCGCTATCGGCCCACAGGTCGGCCATGCCCGCACGGAAGACGCCTTTGGGCTGCTGGATCACGGTAATGATGTCCAGTAATTGACCACCGAACTGCTGCACCTGTTTGGGGTCGTGTGCCCGGCTCAGCCAAATGAACACGAACAGCACTAAGGAAGAGGTCATGTAGCCCCGGATGTCACCCTCGCCTATGGCCTCCATGATGGCGGCGCTTTCCTTCGCCATTGGCCGATCATCCAGCCAAACGTTCAATGGTACGTTGGCATCGATCAACACATGCATCATTCCGGGATCACGAGGCATGTTTCCTCAGCAGGTAACCGAGCAGGTCGTCCTTGTCATAGTCCTGCCGGGTGAACTTGCCTTTCAGCAGGCCTTTGTTCGCCGCCACCCAAGCTTTTCCCTTGCCTGGCCCAACCTTCAGGTCAATATCATCCGGTAGGTTTGCTTCCATTAAGTCTTCCAGTACGGCGGACATGGAACGGTCTTCAGCTTTGCTTACCTTCAGCAGGCGCCGTTTAAGCCGGGTGCTCACCAAGGCATGGATCCGGCTTCGGAGGGTATGTCTCTTGGTCTGCATGCCACGAAGATAAGCGGGTAGCGACTTCGATCAGGGACCGGATCGCTGGTCACCCTCCGTGCACGAACACCCGCTTCACCCTCGGACTGATCGACGTGAGTGCCTCGTAGGTGATCGTGCCGAGGTCGCGGGCGTATTCCTGAATGGGATGCGCCGGGGAGATGAGCAGGGCATCGTCACCTACAGAACAGGTGATGTGCGTGACATCCACCATGCACATGTCCATGCAGATGGCGCCGAGAAAGGGGGCTTCCTTGCCGTGGATCCAGACGCGCCCCCGGCCTTCGCCAAGCCTGCGCGACAGGCCGTCCGCATAGCCGATGGGCAGCACGGCGATGCGCATTGGCGCAGTGACACGGGCCTTGCGACCATAGCTGATGCTGTCGCCTACGGGGATCTCCTTCACCTGTGCGATCACGGTGCGCAGCGTTTCCACCGGTTGCAGTAGCGCCGTCTCTTCGGCATTGGCCCCGATGCCGTGCAGACCGATGCCAAGCCGCACCATGTTGAAGCGGGCTTCCGGAAAGCGTGTGGCGCCGGCGGAATTGGCGATATGCAGCAGTGGGGCATAGCCCAGCACATCGATGATGCTGGCGGAAAGCGAACGGAACAACGCGATCTGTTCCCGCGTGAATGCGTCGTGCTGCGGGTCTTCGCTGGCGGCCAGGTGGGAGAGGATGGAGGCCACGCGCAGCTTCTTCGTTCCGCGCAGCACGTCCAGCAGTGCGGGTACTTCACCGGGCATGAAGCCGAGGCGGTGCATGCCGGTGTCCAGCTTGATATGGACTGCGGGCGAGTCCGGCACATGCTCCGCGAAATCCATCGCGGCCTTCAATGAGCGGACGTCGTAAATCTCTGCTTCCAAGTGATGACGGTGCAATGTTTCCATCGGCACAGGCTCGGGATTCATCACCAGTACGGACGTGCGGATGCCCTGCCTGCGCAGCTCGATGCCCTCGTCCGCGTAGGCCACACCGAGCCATGCCACTTGCTCATGCGCGAAGAAGCGTGCCAGTTCCACCGCGCCGCTGCCGTAGCCGCCCGCCTTCACCATGGCCATGATGCGCACATCAGGGCCGCATAGCTCACGGTAGTGGTTCAGGTTGTGGCGCAGGGCTTCCGTATCCACTTCCATCACGGTGCCGTGGGTGCGTTCCTCCCAGCGCTTCACCACGCGTTCCAGGCCGAAGTAGCGTGCGCCTTTCACCAAGGTCACCGCACCGTTCACGGGCGGCTCCGGAAGGGCTTTCAGCAATTGCGCAGCATCAAGGAAGAAGCGCGTGGACGTGGGGAATAACGAGGCATGTTCCTGCATTCCCGGACCAATGGCGATCAGCTGTTGCACCTCTGCGGCTTGGAGCAGCGCGGCGATCCGCGCATACAGTTGTGCCGGTGCCTCGCCGCTTTCCGCGATGTCCGAGAGCACCACCGTCTTCGGCCTGCCCACTGCCATGCGGCTCAGCTGGGAAAGCGCGATGGTGAGCGAGGCGAGGTCGTTGCTGTAGGCGTCGTTCAGCAGGGTGCCGTTATTCATGCCCGGGAGCATTTCCAAGCGCATACTCACGGGGCGCAGCCCTTTCAGGCGTTCGGTGATCACCTCCGGCGTGTGGCCGTAGTGCAGCATCATCGCCGCGCAGTGCATGGCGTTCTCCACGGAAGCGCTGTCGATGAAGGGCAGGGTGACACGGAATTCCTCGCCGTGCCACCGAAGCAACATGCGCGTCCCGCCATCGACTACCTGCTCATCCAATACGCGCACGGCGGCTCCATCATTCCGTCCCCAACCCACCAAACGCACACCTTTCAAGTTTTGCAATGCCTCGGTGACAACAGGGTGGTCAGCGCAATGGATCACCACTTTCGCCTGTGCGAAGAGCAACGCCTTTTCCTTCGCCTTCTTCGCATCGTCCTTGAAATGCGCACTGTGCGCCGGACCGATGTTCGTGAATACGCCCATGGTGGGCGCGATGATGCGGGCCAGCGCTTCCATCTCCCCCGGTTCGCTGATGCCCGCTTCGAACAGGCCTAAGGTGTCGTCGTCATCGATCTCCCAAACACTGAGCGGCACGCCCACTTGGCTGTTCCAACTGCCGGGGTTGCGCACGATCCGCTCGTCTTCTGCGAGCAGCTGGTAGAGCCACTCCTTCACTACGGTCTTGCCATTGCTGCCGGTGATGCCGATCACCGGTATCAGGAATTGTGCACGGTGCCACGCGGCAAGATCCTGCAACGCCTTCAAGGTGTCGTCCACTTCGATCACGCTGTCCTCTGCAGCCATGGGAATGGCGCCGCGTTGCAACAAGAAGGAACGCACGCCGCGCTGCCGCAGCTCACTGATGTAGCGGTGGCCGTCGTGATGTTTTCCGGTAAGGGCGATGAATAGCGTGCCTTCCGCAGAAAAGGGCTGGCGCGTGTCGATGCAGAGGTGTTCGATCCGGCGATCCGCTCCATGCAGCACGCCCCCGGTGGCCGCGGCGATCCCGCTCAGCAGCCTACCCTTGGGCATCACGTGAACAAGGTGTTCCTGGCCTCGGACTTCTCCGCGCGTGCCGCATCGAAGCAGCATCGGCACAGCGGCTCGTAGCTGTCCGTTTCACCCAGCAGGATCAAGCGTTCGCTGGCGTTGGTCCGGTGGCTGAAGGTGGCCAGTTCGCCACAGCGCATGCAGATCGCGTGCACCTTGGTGACGAATTCCGCCATGGCCAACAGCTGCGGCATCGGCCCGAAAGGGCGGCCTTGGAAATCCATGTCCAGGCCGGCGACGATCACGCGCACTCCTTGCGAGGCGAGCTGCTCACAGACGCGCGGCAGGTGCTCATCGAAGAACTGGGCCTCATCGATCCCCACCACTTCCAGGTCGCCGACCTGTTGCAGCAGCGCAGCACTGTCGCGCACCGGGATGCTGGGGATGGTGCGCTTGTCGTGGCTCACCACGTCGGTCTCATGGTAGCGAGTATCGGTGCCGGGCTTGAAGATACCGATGCGCTGTTTGGCGAACTCCGCGCGGCGTAATCGGCGGATCAATTCCTCGGTCTTTCCCGAGAACATACTGCCGCAAACGACCTCGATCCAGCCCTTCTTCCGGGAGCGATCACTGGTGTGTTCAAGGAACATGTTCAAGAAGAGCTAACGGAACTTGTAAGGTCAAAGCCATTGGATCTTATGTGCCCGCCGCACGGCGGGCGCGGCTTCAATTTCAACCACGGATGGACACGGATACACACGGATAGCCAGTATCCGTCCGGTTGACAGAATGGGACAGTGTTCGGCAGTTGTATTTTGATCCGTGTCCATCCGTGTGTATCCGTGGTTCATTCGCATTCATTCACAAGCCTCTTCAGGCGCAGGAGGAAGGCCCAAAGCCCTGCTTGTAAAGGCGCCATTTGGGAAGCGGCACGAATTTAGCCAATTTCGCACGCACCGGAACCCCTGATATGCCCCAGCAAAAAGCACTTGAACGCATGAATGAGCTGATCCGCTCACTGCAACAGGCCATGGGCCGGTTGGGGGAGGGGAAGCTCGACCTGCCCGAACTCGAGCAATGTACCGAGGACGCCCGGGCGATCTACGAACGCATGGTAGTGCTGCGGCATAAAGCGCGGGAAGCCGCCGTGGGCGCGGGAAAGCAGGTGGCAGCGAAGGCGACCGGAGTAAGGCCGGCCACTGTGGAGGAGGCTATTGCGGAGGCCGACGTGAAGGAGAGCGTGATCCGTCTCGACACGCGACCGGCAGAGGCTTCACCGCACCAGACCTCATTGATCGATGCGATCGCCGAGACCGAGACGCCGCCAGTGCCCAAGCCGACCGTTGAGGTGCCTAAGCCTGTCGCTGCGGTGCCTAAGCCCCCAGCACCGCCTAAGCCGGCACCTGAGGTCCATACCCCACCGGAGCCGCCCAAGCCTGCCGTTGAGGCGCCGATGCCTCCTGCGCCGCCTAAGCCCAAAACACCGAAGGCCCCGCCTGTGAAAGAGAAGCAGGAACAGCCGATCAGCCTTGCGGACAAGATGGAGCACGCGCCGGTCGCCGACCTGCGGAAAGCCATCGCACTCAGCCAGAAATTCTGGTTCGTCGCGGAGCTGTTCGGAGGCGAGCGCGATCGCTATGAAAAGGCCATCGATGCGATCAATGCCATGGCTAACAAGGAAGAAGCCGAAGCCTATATGCGCACGGAGATCACGGACAAGCTGCCCAAGCCGCCGGGTGAAGAGGTCTCGGCCACCTTCACGGACCTGTTGCAGCGCCGCTTCAGCTGATGCGCTTCCCTATTACTCTCTTGCCATTCTTCCTGGCCGGCACCCTCGCCGCACAGGAAATGCCTTCCGTAAAGGACCAAGCGAAGCAATACGTGGACATCCTTGCGGGCCCGGCCATGCACGGCCGCGGCTACGTGCAGGCCGGGGATAGCCTCGCGGCGGAATGGATCGCCAAGCAGTTCGATCGCATCGGCCTGGAAAAGCTGGACGACAAGCGCTTCGAGCCGTTCACCTTCCCGGTGAACAGCTTCCCGGACAGCATTGCGCTAAGTGTTGACGGCACCTTGCTGAAGCCTGGCATCGATTACCTCTTGGACCCCGCTTCCGGCCCGGCCAACGGGAAGTACGACCTGGTGTACCTCGGCGTGAAGGACCTGGCAACGCCGGAGCGCAAAGCCCTGACCATGGGCGTGGTGAGCGGCCATGCCGCCGTGCTGAACTTTCCGCATACCACCAACGCCGACACCTTGGCGATGTACAGTGACTGGGAAAGCGAGCTGTCACGCACGGTCCCCGTGTTCCGCATCGGCGGCGAGAAGCTGACGTGGAGCGTGGCCGGAACCCAGGCGCGCAGTGCGGTGATCGAGATGCGTGCCGGTGTGATGTCGGATTCCGCACGATCCGCCAGCATACTTGTTCAGAACCGTTTCATTCCAAAGCACACAGCGCGCAATGTGCTGGGCGTGGTCAAGGCCAAAGGCGGCAGCAAGGATTGGCTGATGGTGACGGCCCACTACGACCACCTCGGCATGATGGGGCAGGCCCTGTTCCCCGGGGCTAACGACAATGCCAGCGGCGTCAGCATGCTGCTCAACTTGGCGGAATGGTTCAAGAAGCATCCACCGAAAACGAACATCCTCTTCGTGGCCTTTGCTGGTGAAGAGGCCGGGCTGAAAGGGAGTCAATGGTTCGTGGTGGACCGCCCGATCGACCTTTCGCGGATCAAGATGCTGGTCAATCTGGACCTTAACGGCACCGGTGATGATGGCATCACCGTGGTGAACGCCACGGCGGAGCAGGCAGTCTACAACAAGCTCGTTGCGATCAACGAGAAGACGAAGGACCTGCCACAGGTGAAGTCGCGCGGCCCGGCGTGCAACAGTGATCATTGCCCCTTTGTGCAGAAGGGCATACCGGCCATCTTCATCTACACCATGGGCGGCGTCAGCTATTACCACGACGTGATGGACCGGCCGGAAACATTGCCGCTCACGAAGTTCGATGGTCTCTATCGAACCTTGGTCACGCTGCTGAGCACCTTGAAATGAGCGAGGTGCACCCGGGCGGTCGGCTCTTCCTGGTGCCCACGCCGATCGGCAATCTGGAGGACATCACGGTGCGTGCGAAGCGCATCCTTGAAGAAGCTGACGCGGTGATCGCCGAGGACACCCGTGTAAGCGGAAGGCTGCTGCAGCACTACGGCATCAGCCGTCCGTTCATCGCCTTCCACGCGCACAACGAGCACAAGGTCACGGACCGCTTGGTGGAGCGCTTGGTGGCCGGTGAACGCTTCGCCTTGGTCACGGACGCGGGTACACCGGGTATCAGCGATCCCGGCTTTTTGCTGGTACGTGCAGCAGTGAAACAGGGCGTTGCCGTGGAATGCCTGCCCGGTCCCACCGCCTTCGTGCCCGCCTTGGTGAACAGTGGCCTGCCCTGCGACCGCTTCACCTTCGAGGGTTTCCTCCCGGTGAAGAAGGGCCGCCGGACGCGCATAACGGAACTGCTCACCGAACCGCGCACGATGGTCTTCTATGAAAGCCCGCACCGCATCGTCCGCACCCTGCACGAATTGGCGGAAGCGTTCGGAGCGGAACGTCAGGCCAGCATTTCCCGCGAGATCACCAAGCTGCACGAAGAGACCGTGCGCGGCACGCTGCCGGAGCTCGCGGCGCACTTTGAAGCGCATCCGCCCAGGGGTGAGTTTGTGTTGTGTGTGGCGGGGGCTTGAAGGTGGGGTCGCTGCATTAACACCATGTCGCACACGCTGGGTCTCGGAGCCCCATCCGGGATGCTCACGGCATCACCACCAACCGCCCGGTGCATGCGGGTGTCCGCGCAGGGTCACTCGCAGAGGATCCTGCTTGCGCCACCCGCACCACATAAGCCCCCGGCGCCAGCGCCCCAGCAGGTAGCGTATAGCGCTCTACACCCGCAGGCCATGCCGCTTGCCACACCAAGCGCCCGCTGCCATCGTGGATGTACAGCTCGGCATTCACAGGTGCGGTGGCTGAGGCCCTCGAAGCCACGGAAAGCACAGTAGCACCCGCGCTGGGGTTGGGCGCTATAGAGAGCGACTGAAGGCCCTTGTAGTCCTGTTCGTGAATACCCACGTTCAAGCCATACAACCGGCTGATCAGCCGCTGTGTGGTATCGTTGGTAGTGCCATCATCATAGCCGTGGTAAGCTCCATAGATGTAGTAGCTGCCATCGTAGGCTTGGGTAATGCCTGCAATGGTTTTCAACCAACCCCAATACTCCGTAGTTGCCCATTGATAGCCCCCGCATCCATCGCCGGTGAACAGATCGTCGAGCAGATTTCCGGCCGTGTCGATCAGTGCGATGCTGCCGCGTGGTTCACCGTCCACCTCTGTGAATGTACCGGTAATGATGTATTTGTCACCATCCAAGGGGGTGATGTTGGTGACGATCGGGCCTGGTATCCAGCCGGAAATGGGATTGTAATGGCGCAGTATGGGCTTGTGGAAGGTGGGGTCCATACTCCCATCAGGTAGCAGGCGCATGAGGTTCAACGTATCCCCATTGTCCAAGTAGGAGGGGTCGCCGCCGATCATGAGCTTGCCATTGGGCAGTGCATAGGCGGCCCTAGCGCTCACATAGCCCGGCGGCGCTTGAAAGGAGGTGTCCAAGGCCCCGTCGTCCATTACACGGAAAACCGCGCTGGGCAGGGAATGTCCATCAAAGTTCGAGGCAAAGCCCGAGCAAAGGAATTTCCCATCCGGCAGCGGGAACAGGTTGAAGAGCGACCCGTTCGCGGTCCGGTGGACGCGCGTAGTGTCCAAGTGGCCTTGGGCGGTGAACCAAATCAAGCCGTATAAGCCCACATAGCCATGGATACTGTCCAGCAGGTAGTGGAGGCCGCTCACCAAGACCCGCCCGTCGGGAAACACATGGTAGTCGCCACCTTGGATCGGGCTGAGGTCTGGCAATAAAGCCAAGGCCATATACGATGAATCGATCCCTCCATCCATAAAGAAACGCTGCACCACTTGACCTACCCCGCAGTAGTACTGATCCTGCCAAGGTGTGATCTTACCGCCCATTGATGGATATGTCCGGAATAATGGGTCAATACTTCCATTCGGGTGAAGTTTAGCACCCAGTCGTTCAGCAGGCCATTCACCCGGCATCGCGATCTGACCGGATATGATGATATCGCCATCCGGCAAGGGTAGGATGCTTTGGATCTCTCCTTGGACTCGGCATTGAACCGGAAGTTAGGGTCGAGGTCGAAGGGCTGCTGCGGCCAAGCCGCCGTAGCCACCAAGGTAGTGGCTACGGCAATCAAGGTCTTCCACAGGGTCCGGTTCATGGCTGTACCACCAATTTCTGTGCTTCAATGTGCTTCCCGCCGTTTACGAGTTCCACGGTGTAGGTTCCCGGGGCCAAGCGGCGGGTATCGTACACGGCTTGGCCTTCGGTACGGGAAATTGGGATCATCTCCACTTCGCGGCCGGTGGCATCGCGTACTATTAGGCAGGCCTTATCTGCTGTGGCCTCAAAATGGTAGTTCATGGCCACCCAGGCATCGGCCGGATTGGGTGAAAGCGCAAGTACTGGGGTTGGCGGGGCTTCGATCTGTGCGACCGGTCTTTGCATCGCCAAGGGCTGAGCGTGTTCACCTCCGCTAAGGGGTGCGCGGCATATCCCATAGCCGAAGCACAGCAGGTTCTGCGCCCACTCGGCCGGGCGGTCGTTGAAGTCACCCGCCAAGTTTTGCAGCGCCGTCACCTCGCCTTCGTTCAGCTCCGCATCGCTGCGACCGTCGCTGCGCCACCCTTGCACCATGCCGATGTATTGTTTGGTGCGATCCTTTTCCGTTTCCTCCTTCTCCTTCAACTTGAATTCCACGGGCAGGCGGTCCATCACGGCGTAGGCGCTGTCGAAGTTGTCCTGCTGTAGGTAGGTGAGGATCTCCATGTAGCGTGCATCCGGTGTGCGGAGCACCTGCAAGGTAGTGCGGATGCTGTCCACCGGTGCGCCCGTGCTGTCCGCGGTGAAGCTCGCCAGCACGTGGTAGATCGCTTGGCTCATTTCGCCGCGACTGAAGGCCATGTTCTTCTCCAAGGTAGAGCGGTAGGTCTTCTGGTCCCAGCTCGCTTCAATGTTGTCCAGCAAATACTGCGGCATGGCGATAGGGGCTTCGTATTGCAGCCATTTCACCAACCCGCCTTTTTGGGTGGCCTCCGGATTGGCGATATAGATCTCGGCCACCATGGCGGCTGGCATGACGTTCTTCTTCACCATCTCCATAAGTACTTCACTGGAGAGGTAAGGGGATTTCTGCAACAACGTGGCGCGCAGCTGCCAAGCCTCGTTAGGCCAGCTTTCTTGTATCTGCTGCACCGTTTCGTCCGTGCTGCCCCCGTCGAGCAATTGGTCGAACAGGTAGCGCGTATTGCCATATTCCAACTTCCTGGTCTGCGCGGCGTTCATTAGATAAGCCCGATAGGCCACAGGTTCTGTTTCGAGCGGAACAGGCTCACCCGGAACGATGCGATGGATCGGAAAATGGTCACTGCACACAGTGTCCTTGTCGCTCCAATGTGTATAGATAAGGCCTGCAATATTGGTGGGTTCGTGAATCGTAGGCTGAGCATGCCACCACCAGTATTCAAACGACCGGGATGGATTGCTATTCCGCAGATCGACCGCGTTGCCGATGAACTCATTACCTGCAGGGGCATCATCCCGTCCTTGAAGATAGCGGATGATCTGGGACGGAACTTGCCAGACGGGAGAAGATACGACCCACGCTCCCGCAAGTCTTCCCGGCCAAGCGGGCATTGCGCTCCGAGAGGGTCAGCCGGGGCGACTTGTGGGTGATGTACGATGATTCCATCCATGCGTATCGGTGAAGTCTTCGGACTTCACACCGAGACCTTAATACG
>JBBSUV010000045.1:0-32040 GCA_038234075.1 Flavobacteriales bacterium
CTCGAATGGCCGCGCTGGGTGCGGCTATTCGAGCGCAAACTCCACGAACGAATGTCATTCCGGGCTTGACCCGGAATCGCGCAAATGACACCACCGGAAATTATCCGGATGGCAATGATCATCTGATTTTCTGATCGTCTGATCATCTGATCGGCACTACCACTCGATCCCCACCGGGCAATGGTCGCTGCCCATGATCTCGTTCAGGATGAAAGCATCCTTCACCTGCTTCTCAAAGCCCTTGCTTACCAGGACGTAATCGATGCGCCAGCCTACGTTCGTCGCCCGAGAATTGAAGCGTTGGTTCCACCAACTGTACTTCACCACTTCCGGGTGGAAATGACGGAAGGTGTCGATGAAACCCGCGCCCAGCAAGGCGCTCAAGCCGTCGATCTCAACCTGCGTGTAGCCTGATGTCTTGTTGTAGTTGGCCTTCGGCCGCGCAATGTCGATGGGCTGGTGCGCCACGTTCAGGTCGCCCGTGAAGATCACGGGTCGCTTGCCGGAAGCAAGGCTCACGAGGTATTCCCGCAGGGCGATGTCCCACTGTTGGCGGTATTCAAGCCGCTTCAGGCCCTCGCCGCTGTTGGGGATGTAAGCGTTCACCACGATGTGGTCCGCGAACGTCGCGGTGATCACGCGGCCCTCCGTGTTATGTTCATCCCCGCCGATGCCATGGTCCACGCGCACAGGTTCTTCCCGTGACAGGATCGCCGTGCCGGAATAGCCTGCTTTATCGGCGGAATAAGCCGTGAGGTGATAGCCCTTCACATCCACCAAAGCCTCGGCCACCTGCTCCGGATTGGCCTTCGTTTCCTGGAAGCAGACGATGTCCGCGTCCATGGTTTGGAGTGAATCCGCCAAGCCCTTTTTCACGGAGGCGCGGATGCCGTTGACGTTGAATGAAACGAGTTTCATGGGATAGTGGATCGATCGGGGCGAAAGTAAAAGACCCCGATCAGCAAGAGCTGATCGGGGCCGCAAAACCTGCGTTGTTCGTGTTGCTGCTTAGGCGCGGCGTACGTTGATCGCGTTCTGACCCTTTGGGGAGTCTTCCACGTCGTAGCTCACCTTGTCACCCTCGCGGATGGGTTCTTGAAGACCGGTCTTGTGTGCGAACACATCTTTACCGCCCTCGTCCGGGGTGATGAATCCGAAACCCTTGGTTTCGTTGAAAAACTTTACTGTGCCTGTGGCCATTGTACTGTTAATTGGAATACGAAACTACATCATTTGATGATCCGTCCGGGATTTTTTTTCAGAAGGCGTAGGGGCGATGCATGCATCGCCCCTACGCCTTGAACACTTGGACCTTCGCATTCACCTCCACAAGGTCCGTGAACTTGCCGTTGTAGCGCGTGGCCCGGACGATGTGGTTGTCCACCCAGTGATAGTTGCCTCCGCGCGGCTTGCCGAACAGGATGCCGTGGTATTTGAAGCCGTGCTTGTTCAGCCAGCCTTCCGTCACCTCGCGGTGCGCTTCGGTGCGTGAGGTGAAGAAGAAGAGGATGTGCCCTTCGTCATACCATTTGTTGCAGGTCTCCACCGCATCGGGGAACACCGCCGCGTCCGCCATGCGCTCCGGCTCCTCGTTGGGGATGTCCTCGCACACCGTGCCGTCGATGTCGATCAGGAAGTTCTTCTTCCCCTCCGGCAGCACGGGGCTGATCTTCTTGCCGTGGTCGAAGGCGTCGTGGAGATTGGTGGCCATGCTGTAAAGATGGGTAAGGATATCGCATGAATCTGCTGATTTCTCAAGCTGGTTTGCTGGTTAGCTGGTTTGCTGGTTAATTTAGCGACATGAAGATGACTTTTGATCTGCCACAGGACATCGTACAACGCTTGAAGTTGAAGGCTGCTGCTGAGGGATTGAAGATGAAAGATCTCGTGGCTGAAGCCTGCCGTGATTTTCTTTCTCGGCAAAGGGCGCCGAAGAGGCGCGCTTTCGGCCCTGGTCCATTTCCGATCTTTAAAGGAGGTCTCCCGGCGGCACCGGGCACGGAGATGACGCCCCAGCGGGTGGCTGAGATACTTTATGGTGGCGGAGAGCAATGAGGCCCGCCCTGCCCGATGTGAATGTCTGGCTGGCGCTCAGCATTCCGCAGCATGCCTTCCATGATATGGCCAGTGCATGGTTCAACAATGAAAAGGAAGGAAGCATGTTGTTCTGCCGCTCAACTCAACAGGGGTTGCTGCGTTTGCTTACCACTGCTGCCGTTGTGGTGCCATATTCACTAACGCCATTGACTAACCGCCAAGCCATAGCCCGGATCGGAGAGGTGCTCGCCGATGAAAGGATCAACCTTGTCGCAGAGCCGAACGGCATGGAGGAGCAATGGATGCGCTTTGCGGATTCGAAGCATGCCTCCCCAAAGCTCTGGATGGATGCCTACTTGGCTGCTTTCGCACTCACCGGCGGCTATTGCTTGGTCACTATCGACAAGGCGTTCAAGCAATTCCACGGCGTGGATGTGCAGTTGATCAGTTGAGGATCTCAATTGCGAACCAAAACTTCGATCTCTAGGCTCTTCACACCTTCCCCGCCTTGATCTCCTCCACCACATCCGGGTCCAGCAGGTGAGTAAGGGGAAAGTATCTTCGCAATAGACAGGTCAGCGATCTTCGTTTGACGCTCCGGCTTTGTCGCGAACAAAATAGGCCCGCTTTCCATGACAATAGACAAACATCTGTCTTTGCGTTTGAAGGTCTTTGCATTCGTCGTGTTTCTTCTTTTTGGAGCGACCTCTTGCAAGAAGGATGATCCGCAAACACCCTCGCAAACGAACGTGATTTATGGAGACACGATTGGACTGCCGCCTAACTCGATGGTCGATCTGGATGGCAACATTTACCGGACGGTGCTCATTGGATCACAACGCTGGATGACCAAGAACCTCAAGACCGCCCATTACAGCAATGGCGACCCGATCCCTTATGTTCCCAGCAATACGGCTTGGGCTGCTCAGTCGTCCGGCGCATGGTCCGATCATGACAACGACGCGGGGTATGATCAGCTTACAGGTAAACTCTATAACTGGTATACCGTGATAGATCCCCGCAACGTGTGCCCGACGGGCTGGCACGTGCCCACCGATGGCGAATGGAAGGAACTGGAAGAGACTTTGGGCATGCCAGTAGCCGAACTGGACCAGTCTGGATCTCGTGGTGCAGATATTAATGTGGGCGGCATGTTGAAGGCGGACGGGCTATGGGACAGCCCCAATGCCGGCGCGACGGATAGCGTGGGATTTTCGGCACTTCCAGGTGGCAACCGCTCAAATGATGGCTCCTTCTTTGGTTATGGCAGCAAGGGCTTCTGGTGGAGTGCCACAGCGTATAACATAACCTTTGTTTGGATCAGGGAATTGGCGAGCAATAATGCAGGAGTATATCGCCTGAACACGTACAGATCGATCGGTAATTCAATTCGCTGTTTGGAGGATTGAAGGATCACACCTTCCCCGCCTTGATCTCCTCCACCACATCCGGATCCAGCAGTGTGGTGATGTCGCCGAGGTTGCTCATTTCGCCCTCGGCGATCTTGCGCAGGATGCGGCGCATGATCTTCCCTGAGCGCGTCTTCGGCAGGCCGCTCACGAATTGGATCTTGTCCGGCTTGGCGATGCGCCCGATGTTGGCCACCACGGATTCGATGATCTCGCCCGTGATGCGATCCACGGCGGCCGTGTCGTTGAGGTCGAGCGGCTCGGCGGTGATAACATAGGCATAGATGCCCTGCCCCTTAATATCGTGCGGATAACCGACCACAGCGCTTTCCACCACGAGCTCGCTGAGGTTGATGGCGCTCTCCACTTCCGCAGTGCCGAAGCGGTGACCGCTCACGTTGATCACATCGTCCACGCGGCCGATGATGCGGTAGCGGCCTTGTGCGTCGCGCTTGGCGCCATCACCGCTGAAGTAGTGGCCGGGGTAGCTGCTGAAGTAGGTCTGCTTGTAGCGCTCATGGTCGCCCCAGGTGGTGCGCAGGATGCCGGGCCAAGGGAACTTTATGCAGAGCATGCCTTCCACCTCGTTCTCCGTGATCTCCTTGCCCTCAGCGGTAAGCAGCACGGGCTGGACGCCGGGCAATGGGTACGCGGCGTGGCTGGGCTTCTCGTCGGTGACGCCCGCGATGGAGGAGATCATGATGCCGGCGGTCTCCGTTTGCCACCAAGTGTCCACGATGGGGCAGCGGTTCTTGCCCACGTGCAGCTTGTACCATTGCCAAGCCTCCTCGTTGATCGGTTCGCCTACACTGCCGATCACCTTCAGTGAATCCAGCGAATAGGCCAGCACGTGGTCGAGGCCTTGCGCCATCAGGCTGCGGATGGCGGTGGGCGCGGTGTAGAAGATGTTCACGCCATGCTTGTCGATCACCTGCCAGAAGCGGCCTGCATCAGGGAAAGTGGGCACGCCCTCGAACATCAGCGTGGTGGCGCCTGCGGACAACGGCCCGTAAACGATGTAGCTGTGCCCGGTGACCCAGCCGATGTCGGCGGTACACCAGTAGATGTCGCTTTCCTCGTATTGGAACACGTTGCGGAAGGTGTAGTCGCAAAAGACCATGTAGCCGCCGCAGGTGTGCACCACACCCTTCGGCTTACCGGTGCTGCCGCTGGTGTAGAGGATGAACAGCGGATCCTCGGCGTCCATTTCCTCGGCGGGACAATCCTTGCCCACCTCCTTCAGCTCTTCATGCAGCCACACATCGCGGCCTTCTTTCATGTCCACTGCCCATCCAAGGCGGTCGGCAACGATCACACGCTTCACGCTGGGGCAGTGCTCCAACGCCTCGTCCACCACGCGCTTCACGGGGATCTGTTTGTGGCCGCGGTTCAGGCCATCGGTGGTGAGCACCATGGAGCACTCGGCATCGATCACGCGGTCCGCGATGGACTTGGCGCTGAAGCCGGCGAACACTACGGAATGGATCGCGCCGATGCGCGCACAGGCCAGCAGGGCGATGGTGAGCTCGGGAACCATCGGCATGTAGATGCAGATGCGGTCGCCCTTCTTCGCGCCGTTGCGCTTGAGCACGTTGGCATACTGGCACACGCGCTCATACAGTTCGCGGTAGGTGTAGCGCACGAAGCGCTCGTGTGGATCGTTCGGCTCCCAGATCAGGGCCAGCTTGTTGCCGCGCTTCGCCAAGTGCCGGTCCAGGCAGTTCTCGGTGATGTTGAGCTTTCCGCCTTTGAACCACTTCACCTCGGGCTTGGTGAAATCCCACTCCAGCACCTTGTCCCACTTTTTCCGCCAGGTGAAGGTCTCGGCCTGCGCGGCCCAGAAGCCTTCGGGGTCCTCCACGCTGAGGCGGTAGGCTTCGTCGTAATCGGCTTTGGTGCGGATGCGGGTGATGTCCATGGGTATAGGGCTATAGAGGTGCAAAGTAGGGAAGGGGAGTAGGGATACCAAAGCGGGCTCTGTAGTGGTGCGCTGAGGGACGAAGAGCCGATCCGTTAGCGCTGCAAGCGCCTGCCTCGCTGGTCCCGCGCTGCAAGCGCGGACCGGCACACAGATGGAGATCCTACCTCGTGCCCGGAAATATCCACGTTCCGTATCCCTTCGGGAATCCCGGATCCACAGGCTTCTCCGCAAAGATCCCGAAGACGCTGGAACCAGAGCCGCTCATGGCCGCATAGATGGCACCCATGCCCTGAAGCCTCCGTTTTATCTCCCGGATCGCAGGGTATTGGCCGAACACATACTCCTCCATGTCATTCACCACCGTTCCCTGCCAAGCGGAGATCGGCGCAGCGATCAACTGAATCAGATCCTCGTGTTGCGGTTGCAGGTGCATGTTCCCGTAGACCTCCGCTGTGGGCACATGGATCCCCGGATTCACCACGACCAACCAATGGCCGTGAAGGTCAATGTTCACCGGGCTCAAGATCTCTCCGCGTCCTTCGGCCAGTTGTGCCATGTGCTGAAGAAAGAACGGACAGTCGCTGCCTAATGCAGAGGCCATGGCGTGAAGCTCTTGTGGCGAAAGCTCCAGTTCCAGCAGCTTGTTCAGCAGAAGCAGTGTGTGGGCGGCATCGCTGGAACCACCGCCCAAGCCGGCACCGGTGGGCACTGCCTTGTGGAGGTGTATGCGCAGCCCAGGAAGTTCACGCAGTTTCCGCACTTGCTCCACGGCCTTCATACATAGGTCGCTCGACGCATCACCCGGGACCGGAATACCGGTGCGCACGAAACGTACTTCCCCTGCCGGTACGTTCTCATCCACCACGGCTTCCAACGCATCGCACAAAGGGATGGGGAAGAGCACGCTGCGGATGTCGTGATAGCCATCAGGTCGCTTGCGGAGCACCTGCAGTCCGAGGTTGATCTTGGCGAAGGGAAAGACCAGCATGCCCGATCAGAACGGATAGAAAACAGGAAGGAGCAACATCGCCAGGAGGAAGAACAGGAAGGTGATGGGCGCGCCCACCCGCGTGAAATCCGTGAATTTGTAGCGACCGGCGCTGTACACCATGGTGTTGGTCTGGTAGCCGATGGGCGTCATGAAGCTGGCAGAGGCCGCGAAGGTGACGGCCATCAGGAAGGGCAACGGGCTCACGCCCAGCGCGGCCGCCGTGGAAATGGCGATGGGTGCCAATAGCGCGGCAGTGGCCGTGTTCGACATCACCTCGGTGAGCATCACCGTGCAGATAAGGATACCGGCCAGCACGGCTTCCGGGCCCCAGCGGCCAAGTAGCCCCGTCAGGCCGTGCGCGATCCGGTCGGCCAAGCCGGTGTCCGTCATCGCCAGTCCGAGGCTGAGCGCGCCTGCCATCAAGAAGATGATCTTCCAGTCGATCGCATCATAGATCTCTTCCATCGGGATGCAACGGGTGAGGACGATCAAGCAGACGCCTACCAAGGTGCTCACCACGATGGGCAGCAGGGCGAACGCTGAACTGAGCACCACGCCGAGCAGCACCAGTGCGGTGATGATCGCGCTGCGCTTGTCGAAACCAATGGTGCCCTCCTGCTCGTCCAGGATGGCGAAGGGGCTCTCCGGCGCGCGGTCCAAGGCGCGCAGGCGTTCCACATAGTGGCTGCGTACTTCCGCGAGGATCACGTCACCGGGCCGCAGCACGATGTCCTCCATGCGCTGGTTGATCACCTCTTCCCGCTTCCGCACCGCCAAGGGTATGGCCCGGTATATCCGCATCAGGTCCGCTTCGCCGATGGTCTTTCCGTCCAGAGGCGAATTACCGGTGATCACCAATTCCACCAGCTTCGTGCCTTGTTGCCCTGCTTTACCTTTTTCACCGGACAGGTCCGAAGCTGTTCCAGCAGGATGGATCCGGATATGCCGGTCGGCGTTGAGCTCCCTCGCATGCGCTGCCTCGCACCGCACCTTCAACATGTCGTTGGCTTGCAGCACCATGTCGCCGGAAGGCAGCGTGAAGACCTCTTCGCCACGGCGGATCTCGATGATGTCCGTTTGCAGCTCCTTCACCAGCCGCGAGTTCATTATCTGCTGGCCCACCGAAGGCGCCCCGGGCAGGAGCTCGATCTCGCTGATGTAGTCCTTCACGCCAAAGCGCTCCTTCAAGCTGGTCGGGTCCCGGTCCTTCCGCAGTTGCTTGCGGCCGAAGAACAACATGTAGGCGATGCCGGCGACCGCCAGCACGATCCCCATCGGGGCCATTTGGAACATGGTGAACGGTGCCAGGCCGTGGTCAGTAGCGATGCCGCTGACAAGGATGTTGGTGGAGGTTCCGATAAGCGTGGTGGTTCCGCCCATGATGGTGGCGAAGGACAAGGGCATGAGCATGCGCGAGGCGCTGAGACCCGCTGAGCGCGCCGCCTGCACCACGATGGGGATGAACACCGCAACAATGGGGGTATTGTTCAGGAAGGCGGAGAGGAAGGCCACGGATACCATCAGGATGAGCATGCCCTTCGTCTCGCTCTTCCGCATTTCATCCGAGAGGCGGGGGGCTATGGTGCGCAGGATCCCGGAGCGCAGCAGCGCCGCACTGAGCACGAACATGAAGGCGACGGTGAGCGTGGCCGGGTCGCTGAAGCCGGACAGGCCCTCCTGCGGTGTGATCACGCCGGTGAGCACCAGCACCGCCACGATCATCAGCGCGATAAGGTCGATGCCGATCCATTCCGTGATGAACAGGATGACAGCCGCCACGATGACGCCGAGAACGATGAGCTCGTGGGGGGACATGCCGCGAAAATAGGCGCGGCCAAGCCCACAAGAAGGACCGACGGCATATTGGGCTGTTCCGATGAGCGATGGCCGTGCGTTTCATTGACCGCTCTACCTTCGCCCCTTCGCTTAAATTTTTCCATATGAGCACCTTTCTTGAATTTGAAAGCCCTATCCAGAACATCGTGGAGCAGATCGAGAAGCTGAACGAGCTGGCCTCGGACGGTGAGGTGGACATCAAGGCCACCTTGAAGGATCTCAACAAGAAGCTCTTCACCGCGCGGAAGGAGGTCTATGGAAAGCTGACGCCGTGGCAACGTGTGCAGGTCAGCCGCCATCCGGACCGCCCGTATACCTTGAAGTACATCAATTACCTCAGCGATGGCACTTTCATCGAGCTCCACGGCGACCGTACCGTGAAGGACGACAAGGCCATGGTGGGAGGCTTCGGTCTGCTGGACGGAAAGACGGTGATGTTCATCGGCCAGCAGAAGGGTGTGAACACCAAGATGCGCCAGTTCCGCAACTTCGGCATGCCCAATCCGGAAGGCTATCGCAAGGCGCTGAGGCTGATGAAAATGGCCGAGAAGTTCAACAAGCCCGTGGTGACGTTGATCGATACGCCCGGTGCTTTCCCCGGCTTGGAGGCGGAAGAGCGCGGACAAGGCGAGGCCATCGCGAGGAATCTTCTGGAGATGTGCCAGCTGAAGGTGCCCATCATCTGCGTGATCATCGGTGAAGGTGCCTCGGGTGGTGCGCTGGGCATCGGCATCGGCGACAAGGTGCTGATGCTGGAGAACTCGTGGTATTCCGTGATCTCACCGGAGAACTGCTCCACCATCCTGTGGCGCACCTGGGACTATAAGGAGCAGGCCGCCGAAGCGCTGAAGCTAACCGCCACGGACATGTACAAGAACGGCTTGGTGGACGGCGTGATACCGGAACCCGTGGGCGGTGCCCATGCCGATCACGAGGAAGCCTGCAGACTGGTGAAGTTGGAAGTGGCGAAGCAACTGGAGAAGCTGACCAAGCTGGACCCGGAGAAGCGCGTGGAGAAGCGCATCGCCAAGTTCTGCAAGATGGGCGTGGTGAAGAAGGCTTAGTCCAGAGTTTTGAGTCGGGGGTCCTGGGTCGGGAGTCGTGACTCCACGAACTGGAAGCTGATCATCGGTTGAACAGCGGCAACACCTTCACTACTTGGCCGCCCACCGGAATGTCGCCGAGGACGGTGCCGTTCGAGGGGTCCAGGATGAGCACATGGCCATCCGCACCTCCGTAGACGGCACCGCTCATCTTGTCCTTCACCAAGGTGCTTAGCACGGGCGTGGTCCCGATGCTCAATGATCCCGCATCCGAGTAGGTGAAGCGCTGCAGGTCTCCGTTCGCCAACGCCACCAGCCACGTGTTGCTGTTGAGCTGTTCCACTGCCGTGATGGGACTGGACCAGTTGTGTGGCTCCCACCCGCCACCGCCGGGAAGGTTCCGTTCCAGCACACGACCTTGGCCGCCTTGGTTGCCGAAGATCAGGACATAGTCCGCGGTGCGCTCGAACATCCGGACCGGCGTCAGGGCCAAGGGCTGCGAGGATACCAGCGAGCCCGAGGCTTTGAAGTAGGTGCCCACCCGTTGTTCCTGGGTCACGAAGTTGCGCTCGTTGGTCACTACAAGTTCTCCGCTGGTGATGGCCTGCACTACCCGGAATTGTGGCGGAAGTGAGGCGTTCATGGTTCCGGTGCCATTACTTGCCGTGAGGCCGCGCAAGGTGCCATCATCCTGCCCGATGTAGAAGCGGCCATCCGCGCAGAGGTCCACGCTGTTGAACCAAGGCGCGCCGATCGTGCTGAGGTTCGGGCGCTGCCAGATGACATCCAAGTTGTCCGGTGAAAGAACGCGAAGGTCCCCGATGGAACCGCCGGCCACACAGAGCCGTTGGGCCGCGGAGCTGATGGCCGCACCGCCGAGGTCCATGGACCAAGTGGCAGCCACAGTGGTCTGGCCCGTGCTGTCCGTTCTATAGAGTGACACTGTACCGGCACTGGGAGCGGTAAGGGTGAACAACGCACGCAACCGCAACGGCGCCGCAGTGATGTGGACCGTCCGAAAATCCTTGCCGATGAGCGAACCGTCCGATGCCGTGGCGAACAGCTTATAGTCGCCGCTTTCAAGGAGTTCGGAAAGAATGGGCAGCACGAGGGTCACGGTCGCGGAGGTTCCGGAAACCGATCTACCCACGGGAGCCACCACGGGAATGTTGTTCTGGTCCAGGATCGAGACCGTGATCTGCTCCAAGCCGATATCATCGCTTGCCTGCACCGTCACCACAAGCGAATCCGGTACCGTGATGGAGGCGCCGTCGGTCGGGGAGGTGATGGTGATGTGCGGCACTTCGTTCTCCTTTTCCTTTTTACAACCGTTGAGAACTATCCCGGAAATGGCACAAAAAAGAAGGACATGTTGATAACGCATCACCACAAAGTAACGATGGGCGCAGGTTATCCCGTCTACTAACAACCGTTGAAGGTCAGCTTGTTGATACGCTGCGCAAAGAAGGTCGGACTCTGGACCGGTCCTCCGCCCCGTGCGGGTTACTTTTACCCTCTCCGAGCAGCGCCCCTTTTTCCTTGCGCCGATCATCCTTATGAACGACTTCTCCTCATCTTCCTCCGGCACTCGAACTATGGACCGGAAGCGCCGACCTGCGGCCTCTTTGATCGATACCGCCATGGAGGCGGGCAAGCTTCCACCGCAGGCGCCTGAACTCGAACAGGCCGTACTGGGCGCGATGATGCTGGAGAAGAACGCGGTGAACGAGGCCATCGACATCCTCCGCCCGGAGAGCTTCTATGTGGACGCGCACCGCCGGATCTTCGACGCCATACAGAACCTCTTCCGCACTGACCAGGCCATCGACATCCTCACAGTGACGCAGGAGCTGAAGAAGCGCGCCGAACTGGATCTCGTGGGCGGCGCCTTCTACATCAGCCAGCTCACCAACAAGGTCGCCAGCAGCGCTAACGTGCAGTTCCACGCACGGATCATCAGCCAGAAGCACATCCTGCGTGAGCTGATCCGCATCAGTGCGGAGACCATGCGCGATGCCTACGACGACAGCACGGACGTCTTCGAGTTGTTGGACAAGAGCGAACAGGAATTGTTCGCTGTGACCAGCGGGAACCTCAAGCGCAACTACGAGCCGATGAGCGACCTTATCCAAGGGGCCATCGCACAGATCGAAGCCACCAAGAGCAGAGGGGGCGGCATGAGCGGCGTGCCCACCGGCTTCACCCAGCTGGATAAGCTCACAGCCGGCTGGCAGCGCAGCGATATGATCATTGTGGCGGCCCGCCCGGCCATGGGTAAAACGGCTTTCGTGCTCAGCATGGCGCGGAACATCGCCGTGGAACACCAGAAGCCGGTGGCCGTATTCAGCTTGGAGATGAGCAGCACCCAGCTCGTCACGCGTTTGATCGCCAGCGAATCCGGCATTAGCTCAGAGAAGTTGCGCAAGGGCGAACTCACCGACTCGGAGTTCGCCATCCTCCACCAGCACATCGCCCGGCTCACCAATGCGCCGATGTTCATCGACGACACCCCGGCGCTCAGCATCTTCGAACTACGCGCCAAGTGCCGCCGCCTCAAAAGCCAGCACGACGTACAGCTCATCATCATCGACTACCTCCAGCTGATGACCGCAGGTGGCGAAGGAAGCCGCGGTGGCAACAGGGAACAGGAGATCAGTAACATCTCACGTTCCATCAAGAGCATCGCCAAGGAACTCGATGTGCCCATCATCGCGCTGAGCCAGCTGAGCCGTGCTGTGGAGACCCGCGGCGGCGACAAGCGCCCCATGCTGAGCGACCTTCGTGAATCCGGGGCCATCGAGCAGGATGCCGACCTGGTCTGCTTCCTATATCGTCCGGAGTACTACAAGATCTATGAGGACGAGCACGGTAGTACACTGGGCATGGGCGAGGTGATCGTGGCCAAGCACAGGAACGGGGCAATTGACAACGTTCGCCTGCGTTTCATATCCGAACTGGCGAAGTTCGCGGACTTGGAAACCGGGGATATGAATTTTTCGGGCGGCCTGGCCCAGGAAGGCATGCAGACCATTACGCGGTCCAGCCGGATGAACGATGACACGGATCTTGATGCTCCCTTCTGACCGTCGCCCAGTGACCCGGATCTTTCGCGCATTGACGCTCGCTTTGCTGGTGTTTATATGTGCCGTGCCCGCCTCGGCGGCGAAGATCTTGATCCCCATGGACAAGAGCCAGAAGGACCACCTGAAGGCATACGGGATCGTGTATTGGGCGCTTCAACGCGATGTGACCGTGGACTGGTTGCTGAACTACCGCAGTGGCAGCTTCATGCTGGACCGCATCCCCGCGATCGAACAGGAGTGCACCATACGCGGTGTGTCATTCAATGTGATCGCTGACGCACAGGCCACTGCCATCCTTGCTGAGATCGCCGATCCGGAGGCCAACATGGAGATGGTGAAATTGGAAAAAGCCCCCAAGATCGCCGTTTATGCCCCGGACGGATTCCAGCCTTGGGACGATGCTGTGGCCCTTGTGATGACTTATGCGGAGATCCCCTACGAGAAGATCTACGACAAGGAAGTGCTGAACGGCGCGCTGCCAAAGTATGATTGGCTGCACCTGCACCACGAGGATTTCACCGGGCAGTATGGCAAGTTCTATCGCATGTTCCGCAACGCACCGTGGTATCTGGACCAAGTGCGCGATGCCGAGGCCATGGCCAAGGAGATGGGCTACCCCAAGGTGAGC
Organism: Flavobacteriales bacterium; assembly: GCA_038234075.1. Lineage (GTDB taxonomy): Bacteria > Bacteroidota > Bacteroidia > Flavobacteriales_F > PHOS-HE28 > PHOS-HE28. The sequence goes on from JBBSUV010000045.1 coordinate 12,949, forward strand.
CAGATGAAAGGCGCGGTGGCCGCCAAGATCCGGGACTATGTGGCGGGCGGCGGATACCTTTTCACCATGTGCAGCGGCACCGACAGCTATGACATCGCGCTTGCGGCCGAAGGTGTGGACATCTGCGACACACCCTTCGATGGTGACCCGCCCGATCCACAGGCCCAGCAAAAGCTCGATTTCGCGAACACATTCGCGTTCAAGGACTTTCACCTCATCACGGACCCGATGATCTATGAGTTCAGTGATATCGACGCCACGGATATCCATGGCTCCATCGGGGAGACGCGCGATTTCTTCACCCTTTTTGATTTCAGTGCCAAATGGGACGTGGTGCCAACGATGCTTTGCCAGGACCACGAACAGGTGATCCACGGCTTCATGGGCCAGACCACGGCGTTCCGCAAGCAGTTCGTGAAGCCCAACGTCACCATCATGGGCGAGAACAAGCCGCAGGGCACCGTGAAGTACATCCACGGTGAATATGGCCTGGGACAATGGACCTTCTATGGCGGCCACGATCCCGAGGACTACCAGCACATGGTGGGCGATCCCCCTACGGATCTGAGCCTGTTCCCGAACTCTCCGGGGTATCGCCTCATCCTGAACAACATCCTCTTCCCCGCTGCGCGGAAACGGAAGCAGAAGACCTGAGCTTTCGCTCCGGAATGGGCGATCCCTTCGCGCAGGGATGCCCGGATGATGCCCGTCCAACGGGGTTTTGTCCGGCTCAGGTCAGTTAAATGTCCCTGCACAAGGACAATGCCGCTCCGGCATCCCTATGTTTGTGGCTGCAATTCTTCTTCATGGACCTTTCAAAGATCATCTCCATTACGGGCAAATCCGGTCTTTACCGGGTGGTGGCACAAGGCCGCCAAGCCTTGATCGCAGAATCCCTCACCGACAAAAAGCGGATCCCTGTGCACTCCAGCGTCCGCGTGAGCTCCTTGGACGAGGTGAGCATGTACACCAAAGGGGATGATGTGCTCCTTTCCACCGTATTGGACAAGTTGCACAGCTTGGAGAAGGGCAAGCTCTCGGTGGACCCGAAGGGCGACTTGGAAGCACTCTATGACAAACTGGGCGAAGCACTGCCGAACTATGACCGCGACCGGATCTATTCCAGCGACGTCCGGAAGTTCTTCATCTGGTATCAGATGATGGTGGCCGCTGGCCTCTTTGAGGAGGACAAGAAGAAGAAGAAAGCCGAGGCCGACAAGGACTCCAAGGACGACAAGAAGGGGAAATCCGCCGACGCGAAGGCGGCACCTAAGAAGAAGGCCGCTGCTGCAAAGCGGGCCACGACACCCAAAGCGGGTGGAGCCTCCAAAGCGAAGGCCAAGCCGATGCACAAGGGCGCTCAAAGAGGAAGTTGAGCGGGCGGGGGAGTGGATTTTTTTCTTTCCACGCACCTATCTTGCGGTCATTCCGTAAGAACCCCTCTATGAAAAATAGTTACTCTTTGGCCACCAAGTCCTTGGTATTGGCCACTATCGCCGGGGCCGTTGCACTATCGGTTGCGTGGTCCAACGGGCGGGTTCCCGAGGCTCATGCAACCTATCACACCGCTTCCGAAGTCGCTTCGTTCCGGGGTTCGAACGGCTTGCCGTTGGATTCGGGCGCGAACACCTATTTCGTAGGTAGCGGCCACTGCAACGGATGTCACGGCCATGATCCCTCGGAATATGCAATGGTCACCGCTGACGGCCGCGATGTGAACGTGTCGGACGATTGGCGTAGCAGCATGATGGCCAATTCCGCCCGGGATCCGTTCTGGCGGGCCAAGGTGAGCCACGAGGTGCTCGTGAACCCGGCTCATCAAGTGGCGCTGGAGGACAAATGCACCAAGTGCCATGCACCGATGGGCAACTTCGAACATCATTTCACAGGCCAAGGACCCTATTCGATCGCCTACTTGGAACAGGATAATGTAGCTCGTGACGGGGTGAGCTGCGTGCCTTGCCACATGCAGAAGGAAGTGGGCATCGGCAATTTCTTTTCCGGTGATCTCCAGCTCGATACCGCCGGAAGGCCGATCTATGGGCCATATGCTGATGATGACATTTTCCCCTATCCGATGGAGGATTTCGTTAACTACACCCCTAAGTACGGCGCGCAGATCCTTGATGCGGGCCTCTGTGCGGGATGCCACTCGCTCATTACCGAGACGGTGGATCTCGGCGGGAACCTTACCGGTGACGAATTCGTGGAACAGGCCACCTACCATGAGTGGCTCAATTCCCAGTTCAATAACGAGACGAATCCGGAAACGGGTATCACCTGCCAAGGCTGCCATATGCCGCTTTTGGAAGATACCATCGGCGTAGTGATCTCCGCCAACTACATCTTCCTACAACCCAAGTCGCCGTTCGGTCAACACCATTTCGCGGGAGCCAACACCTTTATGCTCACCATGCTGAAGGACAATGGGGACACCCTGCAGGTAACGGCTACAGCGAACCAATTCGACAGCACCATCGCACGCACGAACAGGATGCTGCAGCAGCATACGCTGATGGTGGAGACCAGTGTGCCATTCCGCGATGCGGATACCGCCTTCATCGATGTGAAACTCACCAACCTCGCGGGCCACAAATTCCCGAGCGGATATCCATCACGCCGTGCTTGGGTACAGCTGGTGGTGACAGGTGCTGGCGGGGATACCTTGTATAATAACGGTGCTCCTTCCGCGGACCACGACATCGTGGGGCATGACCCGCTTTGGGAGCCCCACTATAACAAGATCATCTCACCCGACCAGGTGCAGATCTATGAAATGGTGATGGGCGATGTGAACGGGAACCTGACCACCGTGCTCGAACGCGCCAAGCAACCCCTGAAGGACAATCGGCTCGCGCCGGCCGGCTTCAGCGTGAACAACATCTCCTATGACACCACGCAGATCGTCGGCACGGCAGCTACCGACCCTGACTTCAATCACGATGAGAACGGCGCTGAGGGCAGCGGCTCGGACGTGGTCCATTACCACGTGGCCATGGGCGGCAACACCGGCCTGATCAACATCACGGCCAAGGTGTGGTACCAGTCGGTGCCACCGCGCTTCCTGCAGGAGATGTTCACGCACACCAGTCCGGAGATCGACCTTTTCCAAGGCATGTTCGAAGCGGCCGACAACACGCCGGTCCTCGTTCGCTCCGCTACACAGACCGACATGACCGTGGGCATCGACAACCTGCGGGAACTGGGTGTGCATGTCTTCCCGAACCCCGTGCGGAACGGGTTGTTGAGCATCTCCGGCATCGACAGTCGTGTCACAGGCATCGAGGTGTATGACATCGGCGGACGCAAGATCGCGGAGCGCAAAGGCACGAACGAGCGCAACTGGGAAACACGCCTGCCCGGCAGTGGCACCTACATCGTGGTGATCCGCACAGCGGAGCGCAGCTTCGTGGAGCGGGTGGTGAGCTTGTAGAGGATCACTATTCCCAGCGTCCGCTGCGCGAGCGGGACCTCAGCAAAAAGGCTGCATCCATTGGATGCCGCCTTTTTGTCTTAGGAACGTGCCGGTCTTAGCAACACGAACTGCCCGGTCCGCAGCAAGCGCCTGGCGAGGTCTTGTCCCCGCGGACGGTAATGCTTTCAATGCCCAATCCTTCAGCCTTCACCCTCTCCACGGCTTCTGCGGACAAGTAGCGCGAAAGGATGTCGCCCGGTATGGTGATGGGCTTGCGCTTCAGCACCTTCACGTCCGTGAATCCGGCTTCCGCGATGATGCCGAAATAATCGGCCTCTTGCGATGCCCCTGTCACGCAACCGGCATAGAGCTCGGCAGCATGGAGCAGTTCGTCCGGAAGTTCACGTGTCAGCACGATGTCCGAAACACTGAAGTGGCCGCCCACGCGAAGCACGCGGTGCATCTCCCCGAAGGCCTTGCGTTTATCGGGCACGAGGTTCAGTACGCAGTTGCTCACCACCACGTCCACCATATTGCCCGAGAGCGGAAGGTCCTCGATGTCACCTTGGCGGAACTCGACGTTGGCATAACCGAGCTTTTCGCTATTCGCCCTTGCTTTTGCGATCATCTCCGGTGTGAAGTCGACGCCGATCACACGCCCGTCCGGTCCGGTGGCAGCGCGCGCCACGAACGCGTCGTTGCCTGCACCACTGCCGAGGTCCAGCACCGTGTCACCGGGTTTGATGCCTGCTGTTTCAGTGGGTAGGCCGCAGCCCAGACCGAGGTCCGCGTCCGCCGCATAGCCTTTCAGATCGGCATAGTCATCGCTCATGATGTTGTACACCTCGGTGCTGCATCCACCGGCACCACAGCAGGAGGACGCATTGGTCTCCTTGCTTTGTGAGGCTATTTGAGCATAGGTGTTCCGGACGCTCTCCTTCAGTTCCTCAGCGGTTTTCATGGTGTTCATTTTTTCTTCAAGGGACTTTCTGAGCAGTGGGGGTGCAGCATGCCGCGTCCACTTCGCTGAAGGAGGACATCAATTCGAGTAATGTGCGCTGCGCCAAGGCCCACTCCTTTGGATCGATGCAATAACACACGTTGGTACCTGTGATGGTGCCTTGTATCAGGCCGGCCTCCTTCAGTTCCTTCAAATGTTGGCTCACCGTGCTTTGTGCCAGGGGAAGCTCATCCACGATGTCCCCGCAGACACAGCTGTCCCGGTGGGCAAGCAATCGGAGGATGGCCACCCGCGCAGGATGTGCCAAGGCTTTGGCATAGCGTGCGGTGCTCTTATCGCTCGGCGTGAATGCTTCTGTCCTGGAAAGTCCCATCGTTCTGTATGATCGCAATATTACGATGGAGCGATCCCAGAGAACTGATGTTCATCATCTTTCCCTTGTTCATTTGCTGGAAGAGGACTGGACGGCCAGATTGAAGATGGCATCACCTTGATAGACCATCGGTGCTTTGCTGATGTTGATCACATAGCCGGACTTCGGTGCCATCATGGGTTCACTGCGGGAGCCGTAAGGGTCGGAGATCGTGCAGAGCACATCGCCGGCATTCACATGCTGGTGCATCACCACTTTCACGTGTAGGAAGCCGGAGCGATCCGCGCGCACCCACTTGGTCTCTTCCACAATTACGCTCGGATGTCTCGGCATCGGCACGCGCACGCCAGGAGCCAACATGCCCAGATAGCTCAGTACGCGGGTCACCCCTTCCACGGCCTCGCGCGCCATCTCCTTGTCCAAATTCAGGCTCATGCCGCTTTCGTTCAGCAACAACGGGATGCCCAATTTGCCGCAAGTCTCGCGATAGGAGCCGGGGATGTATGGGTCATAGAGGGTGAAGGGTGCGTGGAAGATCTTAGCGAGGTCCTTCACATTCTCATCGTCCGGTACCACACGCACCTGTGCCGCATTGAAGCGGTCAGCACCACCGGTGTGGAAATCCAAGCAGAGGTCAGCGACAGGTAATACTTCCGTTGTGAAACGATGGGCCACGCGGCTGGCCAAGGATCCTCCCTTGATGCCGGGGACGACGCGGTTGAGGTCGCGGCCATCCGGGAAATACCTGGACTTGGCGATGAAGCCGAAGACATTGATCACCGGGATGCAGATGATCGTGCCCTTCGCGGGTTTGTTGGTACCGTGTGAGATGACCTGCCTTACCACCTCCATGCCATTCACCTCGTCGCCATGGATGCCGGCGGTGATCAATACCGTAGGCCCGGGAGTGGTCGATCGCTCAATGATGATCGGCACCTCGACCGGTGTGTCGGTGAAGAGGCTGGCAATGCCCAGGTCCAAGCGACAGCTGGTTCCCAAAGGGATGTCCTGTCCGAGGATGGTCAAGTCGCCTTCATGCGCGATCTCAGCAAGTTTCATGTTCCGGATCTAGTGCGCCAAAGCTCGTGCATCCGTAGAGGCGATCAGTTGGGGCTCGCGTGTCGCGAGTGCCAACTGATCCACCGCAAGCACTCGCGACACGCGAGCGCTTGCGGTGGGCTAGCGTAGGTGATCGACTTAGAACTTCTCTTCCTGTGGGATGGCCGCTTCTTGGGAAGCCTTGGCAATATCCTTGTCCAGATCGTAAAGGTTGACGTTGCCTTCCTTCTTCGATGTGGCCAGGGTGTACTTGTCCAACAAGTTGCTGAAGAGCGTCTCTTCCTCCACCTGCTCCTTCACGAACCACTGTGCGAAATTCAGCGAAGCCCAATCCCTTTCCTTGTGCGCCAGATCGGCCAAGCCATCGATCAGCTTCGAATTATCCACTTCGTGCTGCAGCAACTTCTTCAAGCAATCGCCCAGATCCTTCGGATCGGCTGGTGCGGCCTTGATAGCATCCACCTTCACCTTGCCACCCCGGTTGATGATGAACTTGATGATCTTGAACATGTGCTCCCGCTCTTCATGGGCATGCTTGTAAAGGAACTCTGAGATCCCTCCGAAGTTATTCTCCTCGGCCCATGCGGCATAGGACAGATATACTTGGGCCTGCCAAGCCTCCTGTGTCATTTGCGCGTTCAATGCTTTTTCCATTGCTGCGCTGATCCTCTTCGTTGCCATGCTTTTCGTTCTTGTTTTTCTGGGTTTGGGAATACGTGGAACGCCGGAGATCCCGGTACGTGAGGAGGCAACAATCCGAGGCGGTATGTGGTTCGGGAGCGCCAGTGGTAAGGGCACGCAAGCCTTAGCCCGGTGTCCATGGTGGTGGTTGGACCCCGGTCACTATTACCGGTCCAAAGCCCTACAGCGGTCGCAGACCAAGCTGCGGGTGATGGGGGTGAGGTCAGCCGATTTTCAGGCGTCCATCGGCTTCATCTAAACCTTACGGAAGTATCCGCACGCATTTTCATTCGCATAGAGCATCCCCACTTGCTCCGGCTTATCGGCGAAGAACTCATCCACCGCGCGTTTCACACCGGGGGAGCGATAGCCACCTGGCAAGCCCTTCCGCGGCAGTAGTTCCTCATCGTAGTAGATCGCGATCATACCGATGGCACCGGGCGGCATGCGCTCGTAAACATGTGGCAAAATGTGTTTGGTGCTTTCGTAGAGGTCGCCATCAAACAACGCAAAGCAGATGTGCTCCGGCAGTTGCGATGGGACCGTCTCCTCAAACCAACCCTTATGGATGTTGGGCATCTGGAGGCCCAATTCAGCAAAGCTCTTGGTGAGCACATCATCTCCTACCGCCATGTGGCCGGCGCTGTACACATTGTCTTCCTGGTCGGTTGCCGCTAGCTCAGGTAATCCTTCGAAACTATCATAGGCGTGCAGCTGTTTATGGGTGGACAAGGCATCCAATACCTTGCGCATGACGATCGTGCTTTCGCCCGAATTGCAGCCGAGCTCAACTACATCGCCGGGTATCTCCCTAACAAGGGTCTGCTCCAGTAAATGAAAGAGATTCATTCTTACCTCCACATTGGCCATGTGTGGCTGTGGTGGCGTGATCTTCGCACGGATGCGCAGCTTTCGAAGTACCCTGTTCAGGAATCGTTGCCATTCCGTCGGATTCCGATGATCCCAATCGAAGGTGGTTGCGATGAACGTATTGTGCATATTCCTTAAAGTACGTTTTGACCGGTTCAGTGGCTGGGAGTACGCATGTTAGGCTGTTAAGGTTCACATTTAACAGGATCCGTTCCCAGCAGTGGTCCGACAGGATCACTGGTTCACAACGATACGGACCATGCTGCGGGGGTATTCGCGGATGCGCACCCCGTAGACACCGTTGGCCAGCCCGCTGAGGTCGATCCCATTGGAGGCCGTGGAGACAGGTAGTGAGAGCACAATGCTGCCTGTTATATCCAGTACGTCCATGGTCGCGTTGCGGTCCACTGCGGACATACCGGCCAGATACACCATTCCCGTGGTGGGATTGGGATGTGCGCTCATCGTCACTGCCATGGACTCATGGATGCCTGCACCGATCGCAGGATCGATCCGCACCACTTCGTTGTTCGGCGTGTTCACATACCACAACCGGCCATCAGGTCCCACCTTGATGCCCATGATGCCCGGTGCTCCAGTGGCGATGGTGCCCACCTGAGTGAAAGGTGGGGTGGAGTTGAGGTCGTACACCAGGATGTCACCGGTGGCATTGTCCGAGACGAGCAAGCGATCACCGATCACTTCAATGCCGGCCGGCTGCACAAGACCCATGGTGATCACCGGCTCCCAAGTGGCCCCGGTGATGGTCTGGTACTCCGCCATGCCTTCATGCGGCCCAAAAGTGGGAGGAGCTCCGACGGTGCCGGAATGGATGTCCAAGCGCAGCACCCTGTGCCCACCGAAGTCCACCACGTAGAGCCAGTTCGTACCATGGTCGAGCACACAGTGGCTCACCACATTGTTGTTCGGATCCTTGGTGATGGTAAAGGCATCGAAGCGGTGGACCACCGCATCGGCATGGTCCGAGCCTCCGGGTTCATGAGGGTGCTTGAAATCGTACATGACGATGTCGCCCAGGTTGCCGTCCACCACCCAGAAGCGGTTCAACGTTTCCGAGGCGATGCCTTGGCTGTAAGGGCTTTCATGCAGCATGTCGAGGTGGCTGCCATTGCCACCGGAAGGCTGGGCATAAATGCTCATGTCCGAGCTCCAGAGCGACGGGCCGGAGTATGGCATACCGCCGTCGTGGTTAGCATCATATACGCCGGACGAGATGCCGAAGTTGCCGTTGTCGCTCATGGCGATCGCCGTGGGCAGGCTCATGAAGTGCCACGCGTTCCCGTCCTTTTTGTACTGATGCGTCATGTCCGGAGCACCGGCATCGAAGAAGGTGACGGTGCTTCCGCCGGAACTCTCCGTGCCTTTGTTGATCACCCAGAGTTCATTGCGAGCGAGGTCCTGATGAAAATCGAGGTCGCGGGGCGAGCTCACTTGGTCGCTGCTGCTTCCAACGGTGGTGAAGGAAGGCGTACTGTAGAGGTACTGGTCGATGATGTTCGGTATGGGTGCATTGATCACTTCCTGTAATAAGGCGTGGTCGTTTTCCGGCACTTGGTCCGCGTCGCCGTTCAGGTTGCTGGCCCACACATCCAGGTCGTAGGTGCCGGTCTGCGTCGGTGTCCAAGGCGTACTGTGCTGGAAAGCGTACATATCCCCGGCGGCGATGTTGAGGCCCGTCATTGGCGCGACTATCGGCGTACCACCGTCGATGGTATAGTTGAGGTCCATCGTGGTGATGGTGGTGGTGCCGTGGTTCCGGAGCATCCCGGAAACCGTGATGGACTGGTCCGCGAAGGCGTACTTCGGGTTGCTCAGGTCGCTGAGGCCGAGGTCCAGTGCAGCGGGCAATGCCGCCACGAACGAGAAGGTGTTACTCGCCCCGGTGGAAGCGAATTCCCCGATGAGGTAGCCGTTCGCGCGGACGTTGTAATGGATGCCACCATCGCCCCAATCGTCAATGGCGATCAAGCTGTACGTGGCTCCTTCGGTGAGGTCGTAGGGACCTGATGTAAAGGTCTGGTTGCCTGCATATCCGCCAGGGGTCTGGTTCTGATCGCCGCCACCGGTGCAGCCTACGGCATTGTTGCCGCCGGATGCGATGGTGTTGCTGCCGCAGGCGGATCCGTCCGGGACCAATTGCCAATAGCCTTCATAACCGTAGGTATCGGTCAGGATGTCTATGGTGATCGGCACCTGTGCTTGCAACAGAGCGGGGTACAGCAGCGTTCCTAATGCGAGGAGTAAAAACTTCATCATGCGTTCGTGGGTTTTGGTGAGCTTTATGGTTTGACCTGATGCTGTTGTTCTGATCGAGAGGAGCGTGGTTCTTGGGCGTTGGGTCGGTGCTTGTCACATCGCCATTCCCGCCATCGGGTCCGCGCCGTGCTTGAAGATGTACTCGCTATTGATGAGGTAGGCACCTCTGACAACTACGATCTCGCCCTCTTTCAGCCCATCCGTGATGGCGATGTGTCCTCCTGCCTCGGCACCTGTCATCACCATGCGGTTCATGTAAGTGCCCGGCAAGGTAAGCACCCATACGCTTGCGCCCTTTCCGTCTCGGATCACCGCATCGGTGGGTAGGGAGAGGCCGTCCTCAGTCTTGCCGATCAGATGGACGGTTGCCGGCAGTCCGGGCATCAGATCACCTTTCGGGTTGGGTACACGCAGGCGGATGCGGGTTAGGCGCGAGCCCATGGACACTTCCGGTCGCACCAGTTCGATCGGCCCCTTGAAGGAGTATCCGGGCCGGTCCGGCAAGGTGACCTCCGCCTCGGAATGCCTGCTGGTGTTTGCCGGGCTGGTCCAAAGCACATCCGCTTCCACCCACAGGCTGCTGAGGTCCGCTATTTCCACCACCGCACCGCCGTCCATCACCTGCCCACCTTCCAACACATCAAGGGCGGTGATGATCCCGCTTGACGGGGCAAGGATGGTGGTGTTCACCGGGATGGAAGCGGCAGTTGCCAATGCAGTGATCTGCGCGTTCGACATGCCCCAGAGCTTCAGCCGTTCCGCTGCCGCATGCATCACCAGTGTATCGGTGCTGTTACCTCCTAGCGCCTGCGCGGCCGAGCGGTATTCCTGCTTGGAGAGGTTCATCGCCTCGCTGTAGAGGTCGAACAAGGGTTCTCCTTTCCTTACCTGCTCGCCGATGCTCTTGTGGTACAGCCGTTCAATGCGGCCACCCACACGCGCCGCTACCACGGTCACATTGTCCTGGTCCAGGCCGAGCGCGCCGCTGAATGCCGCACGCTGTGCCACACCGCCCACCCGAACGGTATCCGTGGTGATGTTGCCCAACTTGATCTGCTCGTCGCTGAGCCGGACCATTCCTTCCATGTCGGCCATGCTCTTCTTCACCGGGGTCAGCTCCATGTGGCAGATGGGGCACAAGCCGGGTTGGTGTTCGATCACTTGCGGGTCCATCGAACAGGTGTAGTAGGTGTCCGGGTCCGTTGCTGGCTTGCTGGTGGTAGAACGGCAACCCGCCAAGAGCAGGGCCGCGAAGAGGAGGAACTGAAGGGTTCGCATCAGGGTGTGGTCTTAATGAAGCTTTCACTGTCGATGAGGAACTGGCCGTTGGCCGCCACGCGTTCACCCGCCTTCAGGCCACTGAGGACCTGGACGAGGCTGTCTGTGCGGATACCGGTCCGGACGCTTCGTGCGGTAAAGCCGGCGTCGGCAGCAACGAAGACGACCTGCTCCGTTCCGAGGGAGACCACCGCCGGTCGTGGCAGCCAATCCGCATCCTTCACCTTGCGGTCGGCGCTGGCATGAACGGGCATGCCCACCGGAAGGCCCAGTGTGGAGTTGTCCAGCGGAACGCGCGCTGTGAGGTTCCATTCCCCTTCGCGGAAGAACGGCTCGATGGTCTCGATGCGTCCCCTCAGGCTGTGTCCGTTGACTGCGGGCGGAACGACCGTGATGCTATCGCCGGGCGTGAGCGTACCGCTTGCTGCCGGTGGCACCTTGATCAAGGCCCAGATCTTCCGGTCATCAACGATGCTCATCAGCGCGGTGCCCTTCTCCACATATTCGCCTTCTTTCAAGGTCAATGCCGCCGTAGGCTGAAGGCCGGATGCTGCGGCCCCGGGGACCTCCATGCCGGGGTCGATCGCGCGGCCGGTGTAGGCACTTACGATGGTGACCGTAGGATCGATGGTGCCCCTGTTCGTGATCCGCTTCAACTGCCCCTCGGTCATTCCGAGCAGGAGCAACTTGCTCCGTGCCGCCGCGATCAGGGAGGCATTCCCCGGGTCCTGTTTCAGGATGAACAACAAGTTCTCTTGGGCCGTGGCCAACTCGGGGCTGTAGATCTCCGCAATGGGCTGTCCCTTGGTCACCGTTCCGAACATGGAACGCACATAAAGTTTCTCGATGCGACCACTAACACGTGCGGTGATGGTCCCGGCGGCACGCGAGTCCCACGCCAGAAGCCCTTCGAGGTTCAGCGGGATGCTTTCCGCACCATGCCGAAGTTGCACGGTGGGCAACTTGCTTAATGCGTACGCGTCCGTGGCGCGGAGCAACGGGGCGAGCACGCTGTCCGGCGGTAGGGATGCATGGCGCTGCCCGCCGGTGTTCCGCTCCCCGCAGGCAGCGAACAGCACGGCGAACAGCATCGTCAGGGGGATGATCCGCTTGCTCATGGCTTCGTTGAGTTGATCTGCAGCACGCGTTCCAAGCGGGTCTGTGCGTTCAAGACCTCCAGCAGGCGGTCCAGCCGTGCCAGCTCAGCGGAGTAGACGGTTTCCCACGCATCGTAGTAGGTGAAGAGGTCGTCCGTTTGTTGTGCATAGCCCAAGCGCACGGCGGCGAGATTGCGCTGCGCGCCTGGGATGATCACATTTGTGTAGAGGTCCAACTGGACGCGACCGGCATTCAATTCGGCCAGGAGTTGGTGCGCCGCGCCCATCAGTTCATTCCGTTTCATTTCCTTCTCCGCACGCAGGGCTTGGCCACGCAGTTCGAAGCCGGTGACGCGGGCCTTGGCGGAACGTGTGGACCACGGCAAGGGCACGCTCATCATGCCCATCAGGGTGAACATGTTATTGGATCCACCGAAACCGAACATGTGGTCGTAGCGCACGCCGAACTCCGGCTTGAGATCCGTTCGTGCCAGGTCCGCTTGGGCGCCCGTAATGCCGATGCGCCGGTCGATCGCACGCAGGTCGCTGCGGCCTGCATTAAACGCGGCGGTGTCCAACGGCTGGCTTGCGTAGTCCCGGATGGTGTATGTGGTGTCGATGGTGAACACATGCAGCGGGTCGCGTGCCATCAGGGTGTTCAAGGCGATCCGTTGTTGATCGATCCCGGCGGAGACCACGGCGATCATCCGATCGGCCTCGCCCACGGCGGCAGTGGCCTTGTAGTAGGCGCCGAGGGCGCTGCTCCCATCGCGGTAGCTCTGTTCGGCATTCACCACCATGGCTTGCAGCGAGGCCCTGTCCTTGCGCAGCACTTCGAGCTTCTTCAGCCCCACCAGCCACGCGTAGTAACTCACCTCGGCCTGTGCGCGCAGGTCGGCAAACGTGCTCACGCTGTCCTCGCGCCCTACGGAAGCTAACCGGTCCATGTAGTCGGCGTTCGCGTTCAGCTGGCCGGCCTTGGGGAACATCTGTTGGATGGAGAGCATGTAGCTGCCCATGCCCTTCATTCCATCGGCTCCTTTATGCCAGGTGGAGGCATCGTAGGGCGTCATGTTGAATCCGGTACCGAACTGCGTGGGCATCCAGTTGCGCGCGCCCTTCGCCTCCGCATCCATGGCCTTGATCTCCGCGTCCGCCATCAGCAGGGCCGGGTGGTGCGCGGTGATGCTGTCCAGCACCATGCCCAAGCTCATCGTCTGGGCAGAGGAGTGGAGTGCGAGGATGCACAGCCACGGGAGTAGGATAGTGCGTGCTCTGTCCATGTTCATTGCGCTTTGATGATCTCGATCTTTCCGTTCCGCTTCAGCTCCCGCTCCTTGGTCATCTCGAAGACCACGGGCGTTACCAGCAGCACATAGATGGAGGAAGTGAGCGTGCCACCGATCAACGGCACCACGATCGGCAGCATCACGTCGGAGCCCGCGCCGGTGGCCCACAGGATGGGGATGAGGCCGAAGAGCGCCACTGATACGGTCATCAGTTTCGGCCGCAGGCGCTTGGCCGCTCCGTCGAAGACATACTCCCGCAGGTCCGCATTGGTGATGGTGTCGCTGCTGTTGCCTTTCTTCCTCACCAGCTCCTCCATCGCCTCGTTGAGGTAGATGGTCATGATCATCGCCGTTTCCACCGCCATGCCGAAGAGCGCGATGAAGCCCACCGCCACCGCCACCGACAGGTTGATGCCATAGAAGTAGACCATGAAGACCCCGCCGATCAGCGCAAAGGGCACGGTGATCAAGGTGATCAGGGCCTCCTTCACCGAGCGGTAGGTGAAGTAGAGCACCAGGATGATGATGAGGATCACGATCGGGAGTACGAGCTTGAGCGTCCGGTTGGCGTGGATCTGGTTCTGCCATTGCCCGCTCCACTCCATGTAGTAGCCTTTGGGCAGCGGCTGGTCCAGCGCGGCGATCCGCTGTTGTGCCTCGTTGACGGTGCTGCCCATGTCGCGGCCGCGCACATTGAACAGCACCATGCCGCGCAGCATCGCATTCTCCGACTGGATCATCGAAGGGCCATCGCTGAGGGACACGTCCGCCACGGCCTCCAGCGGAATGGCACCGAAGGACATGGTCTGCACGGGCAGCCGTCGCAACGCGGGCAGGTCGTTCCGGTAGTCCTGCCCGAAGCGTGCGCTCACGCTGAACCGCTGGCGCCCTTCGATGGTGGTGGTGATGGGCAGGCCCCCGATGGCGCCCTCCACTATGGCGTTCACGTCGTCCACCGTAAGTCCGTAGCGGCCCAGTTCGTCGCGTTTGATGGAGATATCGAGATACTTCCCGCCGGTGATCGGTTCCACATAGAGGTCCTTCACCCCGTCGATGCCTTCCAAGGCTTTCTTCAGTCGCTGGGCCACGGCGTAGATGGTGTCCAGCTGCTGCCCGTAGACCTTCAGGCCCACATCGGTGCGCACACCGGTGGAGAGCATGTTGATCCGGTTGATGATCGGCTGGGTCCAGCCGTTAGTGACGCCCGGGACCTGCAGCTTCGCGTTCAGCTCCGCGACGATGTCCGCCTTGCGCATGCCCGGCCGCCACTGGTCGCGTGGCTTCAGCATGATCAGTGTTTCGATCATGCTGATGGGGGAATTGTCCGTGGCCGTGTTCGCCCGCCCGGCCTTGCCCAGCACATGGTCCACCTCGGGCACGGAGGTGATCAGTTTGTCCTGCACCTGCAGGACCCGTTTGATCTCGGAATTGGAAATGTCCGGCAGGGTTACGGGCATGAAGAGGATCGAACCCTCATCCAAGGGCGGCATGAACTCGCTGCCCAAGCGGGTGAGCATGAAGCCGCCGATGACGAGCGCTACGATGTTGATCGCCAAGGTGGTGCGCCGCCAGTTCAGGCACCACTTGAGCACCGGTGAGTAGAGGCGCTCCAGAAAGCGGTTGATCGGATTGGCGGATTCCGGGCGCATCCGGCCCCGCAGCAGCAGCGTCACCAGCACCGGCGTGAGTGTGATCGCAAGGAAGGCATCCACCAGCAGGATGAATGTCTTGGTCCAGGCCAGCGGATGGAAGAGCTTGCCTTCCATGCCGGTGAGCATGAAGACGGGCAGGAAGGAGGCGATCACCACGATGGTGGAGTAGAACACGCCGGGACCTACTTGCACCGCGGCCCGCTCAATGATGGAGGCCCGTTCATCCGCGCCCAGCGGGTCCGGACTGCGTGTGAACCACGATCGCCAGCCCAAGGCCACCTTCTGCGGAATGGGCATCTTCTTCAATTGTTCCTCGGAAAGATGCCGGTAGGCGTTCTCCACCATCACGATGCCATCGTCCACCACCACCCCGATGGCCAAGGCGATGCCGGTGAGCGACATGATGTTGGACGAGATGCCGAAGGCTTGGAGCAGGATGAAGCTCACCGCCACGGAGATCGGTAATTGGATGAGGATGATCAATGCGCTGCGCCAATGGAAGAGAAAGAGCAGCACCACGATGGACACGGCGATCATCTCCTCGATCAAGGTGCCTTTCACGGAAGCGATCGCCTCGTCGATCAACGTGCTACGGTCGTAGGAGGTGCGGAAGGTCACCCCTTCGGGCAAACCTTTTTGCACGTCCGTCATCTTCACTTTCACGTCCTGTATCACTTGGTCGGCATTGGCGCCATAGCGCATCACCACAATGCCCCCCACCACTTCGCCTTCACCGTTCTCGTCGAAGATCCCGAGGCGCAGGTCACCGCCCATCTGCACCGTGCCCACATCGCTTACGCGCACCGCGATGCCGTTGCGTTCCGTGAGGGCGATGCGCTCGATGTCCTCCTTGCTCCGGATGTAGCCCAGCCCGCGGATGATGTAGGACATGTTCGACATCTCGAACTTGCGTCCGCCCACCTCGTTGTTGTTCGCCTTCACCTTGCCCATCACATCCATCATGGACAGGCCGTAGTACTGGAGCTTCAGTGGGTCGATCACCAGCTGGTACTGCTTCTCGAAGCCGCCGAACGAGGCCACCTCGGACACGCCCGGCACCGTTTGCAAGGCGAGCTTGATGTACCAGTCCTGCAAGGCGCGCTGCTCGCCCAGGTCCATCCCGGGCGCGTTCAAATGGTACCAGAAAATGTGGCCCACGCCGGTGCCGTCGGGGCCGAGGCTCGGCGTGACCCCGGGCGGCAAGGCCCGTTGGGCGTAGTTCAACTTCTCCAGCACCCGCGTACGTGCCGAATAGATGTCCTCATCGTCGTCGAACACCACGTACACGAAGCTCATCCCGAACATGGACGTGGCCCGGATATCCTTCACATGCGGAATGCCCTGCAGGTTGCTCACCAAGGGATAGGTCACCTGGTCCTCCACCACCTGCGGGCTGCGGCCCATCCACTCCGTGAACACGATAACCTGGTTCTCGGAGAGGTCCGGGATGGCATCCACGGGATTGCGCTGCACCGAATAGAGGCCCCAGCCGAACAAGGCGGCGGCCGTCAACAGCACCAAGTAGCGGTTGCGGAGGGCGAAGCGGATGAGGGAGTGTACCATGGGGTGTACCTATTCAGCGGTCAGTGTTGATGGTCTTCGTCGTGTTCGTCAGCGTCGTGGTCCCCATCGTGATGGTCGCCGTCGTGATGGTCGTCCATCTCCCCAGCATGATGGTCGCCGTCGTGATGGTCGTCCATCTCCCCATCATGATGGTCGCCGTCGTGGTGTTCGTCCATCTCCCCACCGTGATGATGATGGTGCCCTTCGCGCAGCTCATTGGACAGGATCGCAGGATCCACCCCGGCACCGCCGCGGTAGACGATCCATGCGCCGAGGTAGGAACCCACGATCAGCAGCACCGCCGCCGACACGCCCAGCAACAAGGAGCGCGGCGCGACGAGGTTCTTTCTCTGCTTCCAGCGCAGCAGGCACATCAGCGCGAACACGCCGATGGCGATGGACTGGATCCAGATATGCCATGTCATGCGCTCGTGCGCGGCCTCCGTGTGGGCGGGCACGGTGTAGTAGGCCAGCACGCCGGTAATGGCGGTCAAAAGGCCCATGATCACCCCCGCCACCAGCAGTCCGTAGGCGACGCGCGAAAGGTCTTCCCGCTTCTTTCGCCAACCATAGAGGTCCAGTACCACGCCGCTCAGCAGCAGAGCGATCGGAAAGTGGACGAATGCCGGATGGAGTTCCCAGGTGTTCATGGTCGTTGTTTTTGGGGTGTTGCGCTTATTTGACCGGTTCGAGGTACATCCCGCACTTCGAGCATTTGTCCCCCTCCTTGCCGGTCACTTCCGGATGCATCGGGCAGGCATAGGCCAGTGCCTCCGAGGAGTTGGTCCCGGTGCTGCCGCTCATCTTGTGCGTGCTGTCGTTCATCATCTGCATGTGGGTGCTGTCGTTCATCATGTGGTCGTGGTTTTGGTCGTTGGTGGAGCTGTTGCCGCAGGCGGTCCAAGTGGTCACTGCGAGGGCGAGGATGATCAGGCTGTACTTGTTCATGGTCGTGTTGTTTTTCAGGTTGTCGGGAAGTGTCGGCCACCGTTCTTGGCCCGGAGCAATTCCCGGAAGTTGTAGCCGCGTGGCGATGCCAACGGCTGGAATGGGAATGGAACGGACGTAGGAATGCGCGACGGGACGGACCCATCAAGCGCGGCGGACCAAGTGGTCCGGGTATTACGGAACTATATGCGGAAGACCTGAAGCTCCGCCAAGCGGTCGCTCAGGAGCCGTGGAGGTCGGCATTGCTGCTTGATGGTCCAAGCATGCCCGGAAAGGGGCACTTCGATCACGGTGAGCCAAGGAATAGCAACGGCATGCACCGAGGTCGGCACCAAGACCTTATCGAAGGTGAATGTTGGGATCTCAGACTGCACGCTGGTGAACTCACAGCAGGTGGTCGTGAACTGTGCATCGGGCTTTTCCGAAGCCGGGCAGCAATCCTTGGCCTCACCCAAGCTGACCAAACTACGGCCACTGAACGTGCAGGTCATCCGCGAAAGCTTCGGCGCTAACGCTGCGAACAACAGCAGGGCTGCCAGCGGCAGTACCACTATTTTGCTCTTTCGGATGAATGAGAACTTCCACATGCAGTTACAAGGTAGTCAGTGTTCCAGTGGTTCCGTGCTGAAAAGCTTCGCACATTGGAAGCCAAGCAGGAGGAAGTGGAAGTGCTACACTCGGGCCTTGGCCTCGTCGATCAGGCGCATTCAGGCATTCGGCCTCCGGCATTTTAGGCTCTCGGTCTTTCAGGCTCCAGGCGCATTCAGCCTGTTGGTGCACTCAGGTCTCTTGGCCCTTCAGGCGTATTCAGGCTCAGGCGCACTCGGGTCTTTGGCTTCTTGGCCTTAGGCGCATTCAAGTTTTTGGTTTCTTGGCGTTGGGCGCATTGGTATTCCCCGCATTGAGGCCGGGGCGAAGCGTCGTGACCACGCACAAGGCCCCGAGTGTCCTCATCGTTTCATCAATCGGATCGAACGATCGATCGATGCCCCGCGCAGCCGCAACACATATAGGCCGGGCGGCAGTGAAACATAGTGCAGCACCAATTGGCCGGAAGAGGCTCTTGCTTGGCGATCGTCCAACAACCGCCCGACGGGATCGAAGAGCATCGCCCGTTCCACTAAGCCGATCCCAGCACCGGAAAGAACCAGCTCTTCCTCGAAGGGCTGTGGCCAGACGTTGAACGTTCCGCTCGACGGCACTTGGGCTATCCCCACTGTGCCCAAGGTTATCGTGTCGCACCAAGTGTCGGTGCAACTCTGCCCGTTCAGCTCGTTGGTCACCGTAAGGCAGGCCACGTACGTTCCGGGGCCGGGATACAGGTGCCATGGATCGTGATGATCGGAAGTAGTGCCATCCCCGAAGTGCCAGAAGTAGTGGTTCGCGTTGGCCTGGCCCGGGTTGAATTGAACACTGTCCGCATGCAGGGGCGAGGCGGAGAACTGGAATTGCGCGTTGCAATCCGGACCACCATCGCCCAGCACCACCACCGTGTCGCACCAGGTGTCGGTGCAACTCTGCCCGTTCAGCTCGTTGGTCACCGTAAGGCAGGCCACGTACGTTCCGGGGCCGGGATACAGGTGCCATGGATCATGGTGATCCGAGGTGGTGCCATCCCCGAAGTGCCAG
>JBBSUV010000046.1:0-31833 GCA_038234075.1 Flavobacteriales bacterium
CCAGCTATGGCCTCCTGCTCGAAGGTCGAGTAGTCAAAGGCTGCCGCTTCTTTCTCTTTCGTTGTCTTCTTCTTGTTCATGGTTCTGATTGGTTGTCAAACGTAGCTTGACACACTTTTCAGAATACCCTCCGGTTCGTTGCTTGTAAAGTTTGAATAATCTATAAGCCACGTATGAAATCCCGGTCAGGTTGACAAGGTTCCAAGCGATGGATCCATAGAGGAAGGCACGGTAACCTGCATCCATACTTACCAGCTTCGAGGAAGAGCCAAGGTTGTCCCCATGGAAATCCTCATAGTTCATGAGTAGCAGCCCAAGGTACAAGTATACGGATAGGTCTACCACTAACACGAGTGCCCCTAGTAGTGTGTATTTGAGCCAGGGCTTCGTCATTTGTTTTCTCATCCACCAGTGACCCCGGCCTTTTTCCTCTTGAACTCACACTCCGCTATGGCCGGGAACACTGGCGGGAGCGGAGGGCCGGGAACCGTGTTGGACCAACCGAGCGCGGGGATGGGGCTTCCGTGCCTGGGTCGGCTCCGCCTGTTCTGAACAGGAACTCACTTTATCGTTGGGCCGGGAAGACTTGCGGGAGTGAGGGGGAGCAGGAGGAAGACTTGCGCTAGATGGGGGAGGTTTAGGGTTTGGTCGGGTAAATCAGAGGGACTTTCGGGTTGCTGGAAGGTCTAGGCCTTGTTCCATGTATAAGGTTTTCTAAATTTTTGATCTCAATGATGGCTCCGTCATATTGGCGATAATTCAATTTGGGAAAAAATTCACCTGTAGTTAGTACGAAATAGTCAGTTTTCGTATCGGTAAATAGATGTTCTTTATACCTGAATATATCAAATGATAGAGCTTGAGCGAATGAATTTAGATCATATGTTGCAATTACAGGAATTCCTTTTGCTATAACATCATCTGGTGAAATGGCTTCATATTTAAATTCTTGTTTTTCGTAATTTAGAACATCTCCGAACGCGTTTTTAAAAACTACGCTGAATTTTAAAGATTTGACATCGATAAAGGAATTATTTGATATCTCAAATGCTATCCTATCTCCATATACCCTGTGCAGCTTAACAGAAACGGTCTTATCAATTAAAGCATGTACTTCGGCTAACTCGTTGTTGAAAATAGCCATTCTTCTTTCCTCTTGAGCTTGATAAGCTATATCTGCTTTTTCTCTTTGAAAAGCCTCATCTTTTTTGTCTTGTCCACTTTGCACAACTCTTACTCCAACTCCAAACCAAAAAATAACTAAAATGAAAACAACTAAGCTGATGATATCCTTACTTGAAAATGAGGTTTTAGTCTTCATTTTGTTTCAAGCAATTTACCGATTCCGTAATCTCATTGCTCCCGCAAGTCTTCACGGCCAGCAAGACTTGGCGTTCCAGCATGCCCAGCCGTGGCGACTTGTGGGTGATGTACGATGCTTCCTACCATGGTTATCAGTGAAGTCTTCGGACTTCACACTGTAACGTCCTAACACCGAATGTATGCAATGCTTTGTGATTGCGCTCTGAAGGTAGTTCCGCGTGGCAGTCTGAAGACCGCCGCAACCTTCAGTGCCTTGATCGGATCCGGAAAGCGGAACCACAAGTCGCCCCGGCCTGTTTGGTCCAGGAGCTCACTTTCTCGTTGGGCCGGGAAGACTTGCGGGAGCGTGGGGCCTGTTTTGGTCAGGAGCTCACTTTATCGTTGGGCCGGGAAGACTTGCGGGAGCGGGGGGAGGACGGCCCGACCCGCGTTTTCCCACTGTGGCCTAACTCCCGCGCCAAAAATTATTGAGGAAGACTCGCGCTAGATGGGGGCCAAAAATTATTGAGGAAGACTCGCGCTAGATGGGGGCCAGAGTTTATTCAGGAAGACTCGCGCTAGATGGGGAAGTAGGATTGCTTATTGGACACCCGAGCGTGGGATAGAAGGAGAGAAAATCTCTGCGTTCACGACAGGGAAGTCTGGTTTTTCTAGTCTAACGGTTCTGTGGATTGATGAATGAGGAAGTATGATGTTAATTGGGATATAGTATTGTGCATAAAGACCCCTAGATATTGATAGCATAGGAAAAGAGTCTCCTGTTAGTCGGTATAGCATGTCTGCATTTTTAAAGGCATAATCGGTGTTGTTTTCAATTACAACACTGACTACAATGTCGCTGCCTGAATAGTCTAGATTACGTGAGCTTACGGAAATTCCATAGTTTTTTAACTCAATTGAATCATTATATGGATATGAGACCTTTACATTAGTTAATCGAGTTATACCATATTCGTCGCTAAGGGATGTCATTATCAAAGTATCTCCAGCCCATCGGAATCGGTTTCTTTGCTCTTTGTATTTAGGAAAATCAATGTACATAGAATCTGCATCTGCGATATATCTATACGAGCCATATTCTTCCTTATCTCCATGAATATATACAATTACGCTATCCTCTTCGAAGCGAAAGTATTGATCTTCAGGATATTCTACACTTTGACCTAGTTGCTTTTGAAAAAATCTCCAATCACCCAACAGGCGATCCTTATCGGAAAGCTTATGTTCTGTTGCTGTGCCACATGATAATGAAATGAATACTAGAGTGATGATATAGCTAAATAATTTCGCTCCTTCAAATACCACATATTGGTCGGCTCCTTGGCGTATTCTACTCATCTGGTGTTTGGGCTTGGACGATGGCGTTGTGTTAGAGGCGACTGGATTAGACTTGCTTGAAGAGGTTGCTGGTTGAGAAAGGCATCGAAGGTAGTGATGTGATTGGTAATACAGTGGGCATTGTATAACCAATGTTGAAAACCGTTCATATCAATCCATCGCTCACGCATGGGTTGATGCACCCCTGTGAGCGGTGAGCGAATTACTTTATTCTAAGGACGGGGCTTGCTTTAGTCCTAATGTCGAAATTGGTTTGGGTTTCCTTTAAGCTGTCGATGACTTCTTTAATGCTTGTTCCCCGCGCTCGCGCAAGTCTTCCCGGCCAACAGGGCTTTGCGCTCCAAGAGGGACAGCCGGGGCGACTTGTGGGTGATGTACGATGCTTCCATCCATGCTTTTTGGTGAAGTCTTCGGACTTCACACTATAGCCCGAACACATCGGAATGTACACAATGCCTGGTCTTCATGGCTCAGCATGCAGTTCCGGAGGTGGGCTCCGTGCTGGCAGTCTGAAGACTGCCGGAAGCTTCAGTGCCTTGATTGGCTTCTGAGAGTATGCCCACAAGTCGCCCCGGCCTGTTCTGGTCAGGAGCTCACTTTATCGTTGGACCGGGAAGACTTGCGGGAGCGAAGGTTAAGCCGAGCGCCGGGGAGTGCGGCCGAGCGTGGGGTGGAACTCAAACTATCGTTGGGCTGGGACGCAAACGCTTGCGGGAGCGGGGAGGTTGCTTATATAATCCTGAAGCTTAATCAAAACTTGCTGAAGAATCCCACTATTATTGCTAATTAATTCCTTAAAATTATTATTGGCTAAAATTCCTTTGTGTCTTCCTTCTATTCCGTATGAATTCAGGATGCCTTTGGCGGCGAAGCCACCTCCTCTAGACTCCGATGGCATTTTTAAAATGGTTCTTTCTATCGTCCTATAAGACTTGCCATCAATCAGGTATGCTTGAATTATTGATAAGTCGAAATCGGATAAATCGAAATTAGTGGTGTTACTTCTCTTTAGCTGATTATTGCCTTTGATTACACCTGAACCTAGATTGGCAGGTTTGGCGTCCTTTAAATGAAATCCATACTCTAGGTTGAACTTGAAGCCTGATGAGTCCCCAGCATCCATTTGTTTAGCCATAATGATATTTTCATATGCTACAAATACATTTTCATACTCTCTGAGTATAACATCTCTCATAAATGAAATCAAGAATGGATTTTCTCCTATATCAATATTGGATAGTTTGGTTTTAGGAACTAAAAAGTAATTTATTGGGTGAACTAATCTTAAGAAATGAGCTATGGCTATCTCCCTTAATTCTTCCGCGTGTGCACCCTCAATTCTTCGCGAAGGATAATTATTTTGCCCTTGTATTTTCCAGTCAAGTTGATTTCCTCTTGGGAATAGATTTTTGCTTTGCTGTCTATAATTGAAAGTATAGTCATTTTGATTTACTGAATATAGATGAGCTAGTTTCCATCCCGATTTATTTATGTTCACAGCCTTCCCTTTAGGATATGCCTGATACGGTTTCTCGGCACTAGTTCTCATGAACCCGTAAGGGAATAATCTTGCCTGGATTAGCCTGTTGAATTCATCCAGTGTGGGAACAAAGTTCTTTAGCGCCATCAGGTAGAAATAATGCGCGAAGTAGTTGTCGCAGAAAACATACTTTAAACCACTGGAGTATTCCGTTATGAAGCCCCTTCTAATTAAGTCCCATTGCTTATTTGAGGCACTAGCATATCTTCGAATAAAGAAAATAGCATCCGCCTGTTGTACGTATTCTAACAATAGATCATTCCATCGAGTAATTGTTTCTCTTGTTGGAAGCTTGTTCTCAATTAATTTCAAATACAATTCACCTATGGTAGAGGCTTTCCCCTCAGGAAGGGGTTCAATTGTTTGCTTATTTGAGTTCTCCAGAAATTCTGCTAAAGTCATAACACCTTTCGTTGTTGCACTTTCTTTGAATTGCCGCGAACCACTTGGTGCTTCCTATAGTGGGGTCTATGTCTGGACTTGCTCTACGTGGTAATCCGGAGGCTCCCCAATATTGAGGCTAATCAACCCTTCCGGAACAAACTCCCCGCATCCTCGAAGGCCTTGAACTCGATGGCGTGGCCGTCCGGGTCTTCGATGAAGAAGCTGCGTTGCTCGCCTATTTCGCCCTTCATCACCACCTGGGGTTCGATGAAGAAGCGGACGCCAAGCTTTTTGCACTTGTCGCGCATTTTGCGCCAGTCGGCCAGCTCCAGCACGATGCCCCAGTGGTCGCTGGGGATATGGCTTTGCGGGTTGTAGGCCGCGGCGGTCTTGGTCACCATGGGCACTTGCTGGATGGTGAGCTGGTGCCCGAAGAAGTCGTAGTCCACCCAGGTCTCGGCGCTGCGGCCTTCTGCGCAGCCGAGGAGGCCGCCGTAGAATGCCTTGATGCGCTTAAGGTCGGTGGTGGCGAAGGCGAGGTGGAAGGAGCCGTTTAGCATGCTGGAATGTGTTGATCAGAAGATCAGACGATCAGAAAATGGAATGCCGCTCTCCGACCTGTTGGCCGAATGGAACGCTGATGCATGCCTTCGGCAGCCAGGGACGCTGAAAGAGCAGATGGGCGCTGATCGGATGGTGGGGCATGTTTCAATGTGTTGATCAGAAGATCAGATGATCAGAAAATGGAATGCCGTTCTCCGACCTGTTGGGCGAATGGAACGCTGATAACGCTGAAAGAGCTGATTGGCGCTGATCGGATGGTGGGGCATATTTCAATGTGTTGATCAGAAGATCAGACGATCAGAAAATGGAATGCCGCTCTCCGACCTGTTGGGCGAATGGAACGCTGATGACGCTGAAAGAGCTGATCGGCGCTGATCGGATGGTGGGGCATATTTCAATTTGTTGATCAGAAGATCAGATGATCAGAAAATGGAATGCCGCTCTCCGACCTGTTGGCGATAACCGTGCCTTCGGCCGGTTTGCGCTCGTGCATGCCTGCGGCAGCCGAGCGCTCGGAACTTGGCGTGCTGCTCGGAAGGTTGTGGGGCGTCATTTTCTGATCGTCTGATCGTCTGATTTTCTGATCGCCCTGCGTTCAGTCCTCGTCCTCGTCGCCTTCGTCGGCGGGCGGCGCGTCCTTGTCCACTTCTTCCTCCTCCTCTTCGTCGGCGCCTTCGAGGTCGTCGTTGCCTTCGATGTTCTCGCTTTCGCTATCGCTGTCTTCGCTGTCGCTGTCCTGTTCAAGGAACTCGTCCATGGCCTCGCGGCTTTCGGTGTTCACCTTGATGAGGTACATCACGTCCGGCGTGGTGAGCTCGATCACGCGCAGCGTTTCACCCTTGGGTGTGTTCACGGTGCGGATGTGGCTGTTCTCGATGCCGTCGGGGAATTGCTCTTGCAGCTTCTCGCGGAGCTCTTCCGTCAGGGTGTCGAAGGATCGTATGCGGCGTTCCATAGTGTGTGCTTACTTGTCGAGGATGTATGCGAACATGAGCGGTGCCACAATAGTAGCATCACTTTCAATGACGAATTTCGGGGTGTCGACGTCGAGTTTTCCCCAGGTGATCTTTTCGTTCGGCACGGCGCCGCTGTAGCTGCCGTAGCTGGTGGTGCTGTCGCTGATCTGGCAGAAGTAGCTCCAGAACGGCGTTTCGCGCTGTAGGTCCTGCGCCATCATGGGTACTGCGCAAATGGGAAAATCGCCTGCGATGCCGCCTCCGATCTGGAAGAAGCCGACGCCTTCGGTGCCGGCGTTGGCGGTGTACCAATCGGCCAGCCAGATCATGTACTCGATGCCGCTCTTCATGATGCGCGGTTCGCATTCGCCCAAGATGCAGTGCGCGGCGAAGATGTTGCCCATGGTGCTGTCCTCCCAGCCCGGGCATACGATGGGCAGGTTGCGCTCGGCAGCGGCCAGCATCCAGCTGTCCTTGGGGTCGATCTGGTAGTATTCCTTCAAGGAGCCGGAGTTGAGCATCTCATAGAAAAGCTCGTGCGGGAAGCGGCGCTTGCCATTTTCCTGCCCGTCCTTCCACAGTTTCACGGCCTGTTCCTCCAAGCGGCGGAAGGCCTCTTCCTCGGGGATGCAGGTATCGGTGACGCGGTTCATGCCGCGGTCGGCCAAGGCGCGCTCATCGGCCGGGCTGAGGTCGCGGTAGTGTGGCACGCGCTCGTAGTAGTCGTGCGCCACGAGGTTCATCACGTCCTCTTCCAGGTTGGCACCGGTGCAGCTGATGATGTCCACTTGGCCGGCGCGGATCATTTCGGCGAGGCTCTTGCCGAGCTCGGCGGTGCTCATGGCACCTGCGAGGGAGATCAGCATTTTCTTGCCGCTCTTCTTGTGGACCTTGTAGGCTTTGGCGGCATCCACCATCGCTGCTGCATTGAAGTGCAGGTAGTGCGTTTCCATGAAGGCCGAGATAGGACGGGTATTGCTCATGATGTGTGCCGGAGGCGCTTGTGTTTTTTCGTGGGGGAAAGGTAATGGGAGACTTTTAGTCTTGAGTCTTGAGTCTTGAGTCTTGAGTCTGGAGCCGCAAGCTTCAAGCCGCAAGCTGTGCGTGCAAGCTTGTGGCTTATGGCTTGTGGCTAGGTCGGAGAAAATTGAAACTGGAAAGCTGAAAGCTGAACTGCACGCGTGATCCGGTCCTGACAACTGACAACGAACAACGGACAACTGTTCGCTCACCTCACCACAGGCTCTTCTTTCGGGGCATAACCCAGCAGGTCCAGCATGCGGTCCGAGCTCTGCATTTCGCTGAAGACGCGTTCCGTGAGCGTGCCGTCCGGGAGGCGGTCGATGAGGAGGTACTTCGGCTTCGGGATGAGGCAGTGCTGGATACCGCCGAAGCCGCCGAGCGTGTCCTGGTAAGCGCCAGTGTTGAAGAAGCCGAGGTATTGCGGCCGGTCCTCACGGAAGCGCGGCAGGTAGATGGCGTTGACGTGCTGCTCGCTGTTGTAGTAGTCGTCGCTGTCGCAGGTCATGCCGCCGAGAAAGACGCGCTCGTACTCATCCGTCCAGTTGTTAATGGGCAGCATGAGGAAGCGGCGGTTGATGGCCCAAGTGTCCGGCAGGGTGGTCATGAAGCTGCCGTCGATCATGTTCCAGCGCTCCTTTTCGTTCTGCTTCTTCTGGTTGAGGATGCTGAAGAAAGTAGCGCCACTATCGCCCACGGTGTAGCTGCCGAACTCGCTGTAGAGGTTGGGCTCCTGCACGCCGTTCTCCTCGCAGATGTCCTTGATGCGGCCCACGATCTCGCCGATCATGTAGTCCACGTCGAAGTGGCGGTTGAGGCTGCTGTCGATGGGCAGGCCGCCGCCGATGTCGAGCGTGTCCAGCGTGGGGCAGAGCTTCTTCAGGTCGCAATACACGTTGACGCACTTGGTGAGCTCGTTCCAGTAGTAGGCGCTGTCGCTGATGCCGGTGTTGATGAAGAAGTGCATGAGCTTCAGCTTG
Source organism: Flavobacteriales bacterium (assembly GCA_038234075.1). Classification (GTDB taxonomy): domain Bacteria; phylum Bacteroidota; class Bacteroidia; order Flavobacteriales_F; family PHOS-HE28; genus PHOS-HE28. Next base: position 8,106 of record JBBSUV010000046.1, read on the forward strand.
AATTTGCGCTGCTTGCTCACGTTGCGCATGTAGAAGGGGATGATGTCCTTGTAGCCCACGCCCAGCCGGCTGGTGTAGAATTCGAACTTCGGGGCCTCTTCCGCCGCGATGCGGATGCCGATGTCGCACGGGCCTTCGATGGACTCATCCAAGGCCCACAGTTCGCTCATGTTGTCGATGATGGGGATCACGCTCACTCCGCTATTGGCCAATCGGCCGATGTTGCGGATGTAGCGCTCGTCCTTGTAGCCGTTGCAGAGGATGGTAGCGCTGCGTGGCATTTCGCCGGAGCCCATGAGCCGCTCGATGATGTCGATGTCGTAGGCACTGCTGGTTTCCAGGCTCACGCCCTTCTTCAGCACCTCGGTCATCACATAGCTGAACTGGTTGCTCTTGGTGCAGTAGAAGTACTCGTACGTGCCGTGGTAATCGTGCTCCTTGTAGGCCTTCGCGAAGTACTCGCGCGCCTGATCGATCTTCTCGCCGATCTTGGGCAGGTACATCACCCGTAGCGGCGTGCCGTGCTTCTTGAGGATCTCCATCAACGGCAGGTCGTTCCATGTCAGCAGCTCGTTGTCGAACTTGAATTCCCCCTGTGGGAAGTCGAAGGTCTGCTCGATCAGGTCGATGTAACGGGTCTTCATGGAACGGCGTGGAAGTGTTAGGGAATGGGCGTGAAGGAAGGGTCGCGGAGGACGGAATATCCTTGGCGGACGATAAGCAGGCGTGTGACGAACTCCACCTCTGGACCGGGAACCGCGCAATTGGCGTGGTAAATTCCGGAGGCGTGAAGCGCGGTCATCAGCGGAAAGGAGCAGGGGTGCCCAAAGGGACCATGGCCTTCATGTAAAGCCTACCAAACGGGCAGGCAGGCGCGGAGCCGCGGCGATGCCGGAGGCTCAATGGGGAAGTGACGCGCAGGGAGGTCATGCCGGGGAACGGTGCAAAGTAAAAGCCCCTTGCATGGGAAAACACGGAGAGAGGGAAAAATAGCCGTGATAAGGAGGAAACCGCGGAGCGCGCGGAGGTCGCAGAGAGGGGAAGGCCTTGACAACAGAGCATTGGCGTGCCAACTGCCACTGCCGACTGCAACTGCCCCTGCCAACTGCCGACTGCCGACTGCCACTGCCAACTGCCAACGCCCTCCGCGGTTAAACTCAGAGCCAGCCCTTCCGCCGGAACCACGCCAGCATCATCAGCGAGATCACAAGCATGACGCCCATCACCGCGTAATAGCCGTAATGCCATTCCAGCTCGGGCATGTTCCGGAAGTTCATGCCGTAGATGCCCACGATGAAAGTGAGCGGGATGAAGATGGTGCTGATCACGGTGAGCAGCTTCATCACCTGGCCCATGCGCATGTTCAGCCCGGCGTGATAGGTGTTCTCCAGGTTGGTCAGCTGGTCGCGGAACATGGCGATGCTTTCTGAGATGTAGACCGTGTGGTCCTGAAGGTCATTGATGTAGCGCCGGGTGCTCTTGTCGATCAGGTTGCTCGGGATGATGATCATCCGGCCCGCCAATTCCCGCGTTGGCGTTACCTGCCTGCTGATGCCGATGAGCTGTCGGCGGAGCGCCTGCATGTCCAGCAGGTCGCTGGTCCTCGGCCGGGACATCACGTGCGCCTCCATGTCCTCGATGCGCTTGCCAAGGTCCTCCACGATGATGAAGTAGTTGTCGACGATCACGTCCAGTAAGGAGTACAGCAGGAAGTCCGCACCTTTTTTCCGCAAACGGCCGATGTTGTTGCGCAGACGTTCGCGAACAGGGTCCATCACGTCGCCCGGTTCGCTTTGGAAGCTGATCACCACCCCTTGTCCCAATACAAAACTGACCTGCTCGCTCCAGACATCCTCACTATCGGGGTCCATGGTGAGCATCTTCACCACTACGAAGAGGTTGTCCTGGAACTCATCGATCGTGGGTCGGTGATCGGTGTTGAGCACGTCCTCCAGCAGCAACTGGTGCAGCCCGAAGCGCTCGCCGATGGCCGTGATGGCTTTCAGGTCCGCGAGCCCTGCCACGTCGATCCACGTAACGCTCTTTCCGGGGTCGCCCACATCGATCCTTTCCGCGTTCACGGCGCAGTGTTCCGAGAAAGTGTCCGCATTGTACACCATCACCTTGATGGTGGTGGCCACCTCCGGGTCCTCGCTCACAGGCACGAGGGATCCGGGCGGAAGACCGGCTTTCTCACTGCGGAGCTTGGCCATGCTGGATCGGGGTCACGCGGGTGTTATCGCTCTGTACCGCACGGCGGATGGGCAACGAGAAGGGGATGTTGTTGTCGTTGAAGATCTTCAGCAGCGCCTCATTCAGGTCGTAGTGCATGCGCCGTGCGGTCACGGGGTCCTTCGCCCAGACGTAGGTGCGCAAGGTGATAGCGCCCTCGTTGATCTTCACCAGTCGCACGGTAATGGCCTCGTTGGGCTTTTCCATGTTGGTGACGTCCGGGCCTTCGATCCGGTCGGGGTGCAACAGTGCCTGGTGTTGGATCAGGCTGATCGCCAAGGGTACATCGGCATGCAGCGCCAGTTCGAACTCGATGAACTCGCAGGTGCTCTCGTCCTTGATGCTGCTGTTGATGATCCGGTCCTCACTAAGGATGGAATTCGGGATCACCAAGCGCCGGTTCTCGAAGGTGAGGATGGTAGTATGCCGCAGGTTGATGTCCTCCACGGTGCCGAAGACGCCGGCTTCCCCCGCTTGGATGAAATCACCGACGCGGAACGGTTTGAAGGCCACGATGAACGCGCCGCTGATGATGTCGCTGAAGGCCTTCTGCGCCGCGAATCCGATGACCACTGCCAGGATACCGGCACCGGCGAACAGCGTGAGCGCCAGGGAACGCAACGAGGGGATGGTGTAGATGATGGCGATCAGTGCGAGGATCACCATCATGGTGCGCACCCCGTTGCGGAAGAACCGGTAGCGCGTCATCTCCTCGCGGCCGTGCGCTTTCGACTTGGAGTAACCTCGGCGTAGTGCGAAATAGATCAGCCGCTCCACGAACCAGGCCGCGAACAGCACGGCGATCACCTTCAGCAGGATCAGCAGGTCCATGCCGAGGCTTTGCATCAGGATCTCGAATTTGCTGGTTTCCTCCTTCATGCCGCTCTGTGATGCTGCGAACTTACCGGTGAAGGGGCGAGCCCTTTCATTGGTTGCAGGAAGCGATCAACAATGGGCCGTGTATGGCGGAAGGGAAGGAATGAAAAATGAAAAATGTAAAATGAAGAAGTGCGAACGGACGACTTCACGCGTCCGCCAACGAGGTGCGCAGTTCCACGCCACCGGCCACGTCCTTCGGCTCCTTGCGGTACCGGAACACGCGCATGCCTTTTCCTTCCACTATCATGCGGTCGCCGTCCACGTTCAAGAGCGTGCCTTCACGAAGACCGACCACTACGGAGCGCTGGTTCAAAGCCAGATATTCCTCTATCCTCGCATCGCGACTTTCGCCACCGTGCCCGGAGATGGTGGCCTCCGTGTAGTGCGGATTGATCTGGAACTGCACCAAGCTCATGGCGCGTAAGGTGGGCACCTCGGTGATGGGCATGTCGTTGGTGGTCATGATGGTGGGGCAGGCCACGTTGCTGCCCGCGCTCCAACCCAAATAAGGCAGGCCGCCCATCACGCGGACGCGGATGGCCCGAACGAGTTCCGTGCTGTAGAGGGTGCGAAGAAGCTGGAAGGAATTGCCACCGCCGACTGCCACGGCCTCCGCGGTCTTCAGGGCTTTCACCATGTCCGCTTCCGTGTGCAGGCTGAAGAGTTCATGGCCCATCGCCGCGAAAGCCTCCTGCGTACGTTGCGCATAATCATCCATGCTCATGCTGACAGCAGCGAAGGGGACGAATGCGATCCGCTTCGGAGCACCAAGGAATTGCTTGACGTGTTCTTCTGGCCAGCCCAGGAACTTTTCGCCGGGCAGCGTGGAGTTGGAGAGGAGGAGTAATTGCATGCGGCGGGGTTGTGGGGCCAAGGTAGTTGGCAAGGACCGGTCCGCGGCGGCAGCCGGCCTCGGCAATGGTCATCCTCCGATAGGTCATACGCAACGGGAGCGGCACAGGCCCGTTCACACCAGCAGTACCTTCAGCTCTTCAATGTCCACCGGCTTCACCAAGTGTGCATTAAAACCCGCATCCTTTGACTTCTGACGATCTTCCGCCTGTCCCCATCCGGTAAGTGCAATGATGCGGATGTCCCGGCCCCAAGGCTGTTTGCGGATGTGGCTGCAGGCGTCGTATCCATTCATCTGTGGAAGACCGATGTCCATGACGATGATCTCCGGCCGCAAGGCTTCAGCGGCCGCCACACCGGCGCGACCATCGGATGCGGTGTGTGTCTCGTTGCCCATCCTATTGAGCATGAGTGAGAGCATGGTGGCCGCATCCACATTGTCGTCAACGATAAGGATCCGGCGACCCACCACTTCCGTCCGGGGCTTGGCATTGGGCAACGCCGATGGATGCTGTTCCTGTTGAAGAATGGGCAACCGCAGCGTGAATTCGGTGCCTTGACCTTTCCCTCCACTATGTACCTCAACGGAACCGCTGTGCAATTCCACCAGTTTTTTCACCAAGGTGAGGCCCAAGCCAAGCCCACTGGTCGGGCGCTCCAAAGAGGCATCCACTTGTACGAACATTTCGAAGATGCTCGGAATATTTTCCGGCGCTATCCCCATGCCGTTGTCCTTCACCCGGATCACAGCACTACCACTCTCTTTTGAAATATTGAGTTCGATCCGTCCTCCTTCGGGAGTGAATTTCACGGCATTGCTGAGGAGGTTGCCAAGTACTTGCGTCAGCCGCACGGGGTCGCCTTCCATGGATATCGGACCACCGGGCTGGTCCACTTTCAACTGGTGGCCCATTTGCGTCAACTGAGCATTGAAAGCCTCAACAACTTGGGTGACCACGGTGGCCAGGTCGACCCGTTGCAGTCGCAGCTCGATCTTTCCGCGGGTGATACGACTTACATCCAGCAGGTCGTCCACCAGATGCACCATCTGACGGACCTGACGTTCCAGCATACCCGCAACGGTCCTCACCTGTTCGGCATCCTCGGAGTTCATCTGGAGCACATCCACAGCACTGCGCAACGGGGCCAGCGGATTCCGCAGTTCGTGAGCCAACATGGCCATGAACTCATCTTTGCGGTGGTCTGCTTTCTCGAGGTCCAACGCGACTTGGCGCATGCGCTCCTCGCTGGCATGGAGCTCGGCCGTCCGCTCGGCGACCCGCTCTTCCAAGAGATCCTCATTCCACTTTTGCTGAAGTGCATAGCGCAGTGCGCGCTCCAGCACGGGCACGGTAAGGCTTGACTTCTCCAGGAAATCAGTTGCACCGGCCTCCATGGCGGCAAGGTCGAGCTCACGGTCCATCTGCCCGGTGAGCATGATCATGGCAGGATGGAAGCCGTCTGCTCGGATCTCCTTCAACAATTCCAGCCCATTGCGCGCTCCCAGACGATAGTCAAGCAGGCAAATGGCATGCTTTTCTTGCCTGAGCATCTCAAGACCGGAGCCATAATCCGGCACCCGATCCAATTCATAGGGTCGGCCGGGCATATCCGCCAGAAGATCCCGTGTAAGGATATAGTCGTCGAGGTCGTCCTCGATCAACAATACACGCACACGGTCAGTGCTTGGCAGCTTCGTCATTGGGAAGTTCCACGATCTCCAGCCAGTATTTGCCCATCGTCTTCACGATATCCGCTAAGGCAGCGAACGTGACAGGCTTGGTGATGTAGGAAGCTGCACCAAGGTCATACGTGCGGAAAATGTCCTCTTCCGCCTTGGATGTCGTGAGCACCACCACCCGGATATTCTTCAGATGGGGGTCGGACTTGATGTCCCGAAGGGCTTCCCGTCCATCCTTCTTGGGCATGTTCAGATCAAGCAGGATCAAGCCCGGCCTTGGTGAATTTGCGGGATCGCTGTACTGACCACGACGATAGAGATAGTCCATCAATTCAACGCCATCGCAGACAAAGCGAAGGTCATTGTTCAACTTGCTTTCCTCAAAGGCCTCCTTGGTCATCAACCGATCATCGGCATCATCCTCGGCCATCAGGATGGTTATGGGGCTGCCTTGCTTATTCATACTACGAGTTCGTTTTTAGGTTGTTGAAGAGGAAGGTGCACCACAAAGGTCGCACCTTCGCCCAATTTGCTTTTTGCTGTGATCGTACCTCCATGGCGCTCCACGATCTTACGGCTGATGGCCAAGCCCATGCCTGTTCCTTCATATTCATTGCGTCCATGCAAGCGCTGGAACACATTGAAGATGCGGTCCAGGTATATCTCTTCGAAGCCGATGCCATTATCCTGCACGGTGATCTCCACCATTCGCACAGGAACTTCTTCCCCCATATGTGCGGTCTCCGCTGTTACACGGCCCTGCACCCGAACTACTGGAAGTACACCCGGGCGGTGGAACTTCAAGCCGTTGGCGATCAGGTTCTGGAAGAGTTGTTGTAACTGCATCGGATCGGCCTCCAGAGCGGGCAGTTCACCGACCTCCACGTGGCCCTCGGTCTGCTGAAGGCGACCTTCAAGATCGGATACCACTTCGGTGAGTATGGTCGCCAGATCGGTGAGCACAAAGGGTTGTGCCTTGCTTGCCACTCGGGAAAAACTCAACAGATCATCGATCAAGCGCCTCATGCGCCTGGCGGAGGAGAGGATGCGATCCAGGTAATCCTTGCCCTGCTCAGTCAGTTGGTCCCCATATCGATCCTGTAAGCGATCGCCAAAGGCTTGGATCTTACGCAATGGTTCCTGCAGATCGTGCGAGGCCACCGAGGCGAACTGTTCCAATTCGCGGTTGCTACGCATAAGGGCTTCGGTGCTTGCGTTCAGCTCGGCGGTGCGCTCCTCCACCTTGCCCTCCAACAGGTCATGGGCATCGATCAGTTGCCGCTCGGAGTTCAAGACCGCGCGACCAACAGCAGCACCTGTGCCCAATGCGAAGATCGATCCCACGATCAGTAAGCCCAGCGCCACGGTCAGGATCAATCGTAGATCCTCCATGGTCCCGTTACGCTGGTTCTCATAACCGGCCAAGGCTTCGGCCTGCATATCCACGCTCACGTACTCCTCCAAGGATAGGCGGAGCCCTGTCAACCGGTCTGAATCCGTCTTTTTGATCGGGCGTAACCCAGAGGACAAGAGTGTCCCTGCGAATTCCTTCAATGTAAGCCAACGTGAGCTGAATCCGGCGGAAAGTTCCTGCTGATGGGGCGTGGAGGCAACGCGGTCATAGGCTGCCAAGGCACTGTCCACTGCAGCCATCGACACTTGGATGGCATTGTGAAGCTCCGCGTTGTCCGTCTGAAGTAAGGAACGAACGTTCAGGACATAGCGAGTCAAGCTGACCTCCAACTCCCTGGTGTTGAGCAGGAGCGGCTCGGTGACGTTGGCTTGGCGCGTCACACTCTCCTGGATGGACCTCACTGAACGAGGGTTACCATCGTGGAGCCCACCAGCAATAACGTGATCGACCCGAAACCGAGCCAGAGTTTCTGGGATGTGGTCATGTAAGGGTCAGCCTTGGGTCAGGGATCTGATCAGGGTCTCGGGCGAAAGTGGTCCGGGATCGGTAAGGTCGGAGTGCATTCGGGGAGTTGGAAGTAGTACTACAACGAGCGCTCACCTTTGTTCGCTGACCTGCTCGATCTCAATCCGCCGTTCCTGTGCTGCCCCCACGCTGTAAACGGAGTGCCGCAGGTCGTCCAAACGGTCACTGACGGATGTAGCTGCGGTGCTCTTTCCGAATGGGAACTTCAATACCGTAAGCTTCGCTCCGTTCCCCGCGGTGCCGGTGAGGTAGGGGAGCAGTTCGCCGTTCCCGATGTGCTCCATGTATTGCACCAGCGTGTTGATGCGCCGCAGGGAAAGATTCTTGTTGTAGTCGCTCTTGGCCAACGGGCTGGCGTATCCGCGCACTTGCAGGGTGATGTGCTGGCCTTCGTCCAGTGCTTGTTTCAGCAAGGCGATGAAGTCATTGAGCTGTGCGAAGCCCTCGTCCACCTGCTCCGTGAAGAAGGCGTCGATGGCCGATGTGCCCGTCGGGGTCGCCGCCCAAGCTGAATCATAGGCGGGCCTTTTTGCGCTGTAGCTCCGGTAGGTCGCGGCGTAATCCAAGGTGGTGGTGGTATCCCAGCTCCGTGGGTTCGGTTCGTCGTTGTGGAAGTAAAGGCGGATGGGCAGCTTTTCGCGGAGCGAAGTGATGCGCTTCAAACGGATGACGGCCAGCTGTGCCGTGTCCAGCGCGGTTGGCGAACTGTCCGGACGGAGCGTTTCCACGATCGCTTGATGTGGATAGCTGAAGCGGTAGAGGTCGTTGCAGCAGGTCTCTCCTTTTTCGGCAAAGGAACCCGCGCGGTTGCTGGTGAACCAGCCGCTTGCCGTAGCTGGGTAGTAGGCAGGATACAAGTCGTTCGCGGAGCTGTTCAACGGCATGCCAGCGTTAACGGGAACTTCGGATCCGGAGCTGCCAAATGTGCTTTTAAAAATGTCATAACCGCCCAAGCCGGGCAGAAAGTCCGAGCTATACCAAAGTGTTTTCGTGCTACTGTCGTAGAACGGACCGGTCTCATTCCCCAAGGTGTTCACGGGCGCCCCGAGTGGTTTTGCATTGCTCGTGCTCGTGCCGTCGATCGTGCAGCTCCAGAGGTCCATGTCAGTGCGGTCGCCTCTATTGGCCTTGGCGAAGAACATGGTCTGTATGCCATCAACTTCCGCTACCATGGGCTGCGTATAGTTCACTCCTAATTCACCGATAACAGAGACCGGCGTCGCCGATATCTTCTCCCTCTCCATCGCCCAGATGCCGAAAGAGCCGTTGCCATCATCGCGACTGAAGTAGAACCACCGACCGTCCGTGGACCAGGTGCTGTTGGCGTTGTTGACGCCGTTGTTCACGTTGGCCGGCAGGGGAGTTGGCTCCTTCCATTTTCCGTTGCTCTCCCGTGTCTGGAAGATCCGGGCGTGATAATCCGTTGTGTCCTTCACCGCGCCGTCGGCGTTCACTTGGCCACGCAGCGACGTGAAGTACAAAGCGCTGTCCGGTCCGTTGCGCGCACCGAATTCACTGTCGAAACTGTTCACCGGCATCGGCAAATGCTCGATCTCGACCAAGCTGTCCGGGGCCGCCATCATCGCCTTTGCCAAGCGGCAACCTTCCAGGCCGTTATCGGCACGCTGTGCTACCATCGAGTCCTTGTGCCGCTCCTTGCGCTTCACTTTGGGCCAGGTCTTCTCCGCATCGTCGTAATGCCCGGTGGACATCTGCATTTCCGCGAGCCAGCGCAACGCCTCCGGGTGCTTTACGCCGCGGTCCTTCCGTTCGACCTTGTCATAGAACAGCGCGGCCTCGCCGTACTGGTTGCTCAAGCGACAGGCTTCGGCGTACTTCCATTGCGTCTCCAGAATGCCGGGTTCCACCTTCAGCGCTTCGCCGTAGTAACGGGAGGCGCCATAGACATCCTTCAACGCCATGGCGCGGTCGCCCCAAGTGATGAACTGCGTCGCGCTTTGTGCATGCAATTGCTGCAACATCCAGCAAAGCAGTATGGCAAAGCAGAAACCGATCCGCAAAACGTGGCTCCAAGAATGCGGCTGCGACCCTTTCAGGGTCGGAAGAAACACGTTGTGTTCAACAGTTCTAATTTCTTCGACCCCTCCAGGGTCGGAAATTTCTGTACGCTGAAATCCTTCGGCATGGAACAATTGGACTGAGTTCGACCCCGAAGGGGTCACAGAAATTAGAAAATGTCCCCAACGCGCGAACCGACCCTGAAAGGGTCGCAGCACGGCGTTGGTTTTCAGCATCCGCATCGCCATCACATCTGGTCCGGGCAGGCTTTGAAACGCACAGGCACGGGCGGCCGCTTGCGGAAGATCTTGATCGCGGTGACCTCGAAGCCGCCCCGGTTGCGGCTCGCGGGTTCCAAGCGGCTCAGGTTGATGTCGTAGCTCAGCCCGAAGGTCCAGTCATCGTGCTCCAGCCCTGCATAGAGATAACCCGCGTCCTTGGTACGCCAGAAGATGCCGGCCTGCAACGCTCGCATCAGGTTCCAACGGTCCAGCATGATGTAGCGCACCATACCGCCAAGGTCCAACTCGCGGAATTTCCCTTGTGCCTGCCATTGCAGCATAGGCAGTACGTCCATCTTCTCGCTCACTGGGAACTGTACGGAAAGGTGAAGGTTGGTGCGGGTATCCAGTGGGGAAGGAGCTGCGTCGAAGAGCGAAACGTCCGGGTTGGTCAGGTTAAAGAAGGCGATGCCGGCCTCGAAGTTGCGCCGCTTCTCTGGTGCGTAACGGTACGTGATTCCAGCATGTAGATCCGGGTGCGAGCGTGAATCGCGGGTGAACTGTTCATTGCTCCCCAACGATGGATCGTAGGTGAATCCATTGTACTGCGCATCAAAGCGGAGCGCACTGTAGTCGATGCTCACCGCCGTGATGCCCACCTGCAAGCCGCCGGTAATGCTATGTTCCTTGCTTTCGCCAAAGCGTTCTGTCCAACTGGCACCGAGGTCCGCGTGGAAGGTGTTCAAGCGCGAATCGCCGGCCTTGTCGTTGTAGATCCAAGCGCCCAGGCCAAGGCCTTTCACTCCTGCGAAGTGCGCCGCATCGCCGCCGATGCCGAAGGTGCTATAAGGCACGGTGACGCTCCGCCATTGCTGCCGGTAGATCGCACCAGCGCGGTAGTCCCCGTCGAACTGCCCGATGTTGGCAGGGCTTTGCGCATAGGGCGCGTTAAAGAATTGGGAGAAGTGGATGTCCTGTGCGTTCGCCGAGCCGCTGGTTAGGAAAGCTGTCAGCCACAAGCCATAAGCCACAAGCTTGATAGCCGGAGGTCTTCGGCAAATAGCTTGAAGCTTGAAGGTCACAGCTTGTGGCTTGTGGCTTGCAGCTTGCGGCTCCGGAACGTGCATCATCGGATCACCGTCACGTTACCCTTCGTGAAGAACTTCTGGCCGTCCAAGCAATGCACCGTGAGCCAATAGACGTACACCGCCGGATCCACGGGCTTGCCTTTGTACACGCCGTCCCAGCCCGCTGCTTGATCGGTGGTTTGGAACACCACTTCCCCCCAGCGGTCGAACACCTTGAAGTCAAGGTCCGCGATGTTGCGGCCGCGCACGAAGAGCACGTCGTTGTTGCCATCACCATTGGGCGTGAAGGCATCCGGGACGAAGATGTCCGGCTCCTCGCAGATCAGCTCATGCAACTTCACCACTACCGAATCCATACGCGAGCAGGTGCCATCGCTCACGGTGACGTAGAACATCGTGGTCTGCTGCACAACCGCCGTGGGCGCGGCGATGTTGGGATCGCTCACGGCCGCCGCCGGCTGCCATGAATACGTGACGCCGCTGCTCGGCGTGGCCAGCAAGTGTACCATCGTGCCGGCGAGCACCACACTCTGGTCCACGCTGGCGGTGACGCCTCCGCCGCTCATCAAGGAGACGTTCACCAAGGTGCTGTCGGTCCACGTGCAACCGGTGGGGCTGGTCACGGTCGCGACGAAGTAGGTGGCATTATCCGGGCTCACCGTGATCTGCGTCGTGCCTTGGCCACTGAAGATGCGGTCCGCTGGCGACCAAGAGATCACGGTCCCGGTATCGATACCGCTCAGTGCGATCGTTGCGGTGTCATCGGCGCAGATCGATACATCGGGCGTGATGGCGGCCTGTGCCAAGGCGGCAGTGATCGTCAGTTGGCTTGTTGCTACGCAGCCACCGGCGTTGCTCGCTTGTACATAGTAAGTGCCTGCTGCGACCGGAGCGAGCGTGGTCGTGCTGTCGGATAGTGAACTGTTGAGCGTATCGGTGAAGAGCGGACTGCTGGACCAGACCCATTCCGAGGCGGTGCCAAGTGCGGAAGCGGTAAGCACCACGCTGCCGACAGGGCCGCATGTGGTGATGTTGTTCAAAGGCTGGAGCAAGGGGGCGGCGGGGAGAATGTTCACCTCGATGGTGGTCGAATCCACAAAGTTGCAGGCGACAGGGTTGGAGGCGACCAAGGTCACCATGTAGGATCCCGGTGAGGTGTATGTATGCGCCGGAGCTTGGGCCGTTGATGTCCCTCCATCGCCGAAATTCCAGTGCCAGGTGGCGCCAAGCTGGCTGAGGTTATTGAACTGGATCTCGGATCCCGCACATAGCGGCGCGGATGCGGCCAGTCCAGCGATCACCAAAGGCGCCTCGAAATCGAATTTGAAAACGCCCAGGTTGCAGTTGGAGGAGTTATTGGTATTGCTCCAGGCACCGGGTGTGGTGGGGAAGTCACTATGGTGCCCGCAGCCCGCGCATACCGCTTCATACACACGTCCGCGCCTGTCGAAGCGGCTTGTCCCTCCGTCCACGTGCTCGAGGCTTTGGTTGCCGCCGAAGTAGGTGGCGTAGGAAAGCCCGCTCATATTGATATCGAACACGGCGAGGTAGAAGTCGTTGCCATCGGTGGTGGTCTGGTAGGCATCCGGTGTGAAGGGAAGGCCGTTCGTGGTGAGCGTTCCCAGGACCGCGCTTCCCCAACCACAGATGTAGATCTTATCGCAATAGTCCACTAGGAATGCAGTTGGGGAGATGTTCGGTTTGCCCACTCCGCTGCCGGACAAAGCGCCGGAACGGGAGCTCCACAAGGTGCTGGTCAGGTTGTTCGAGAGCTTGGCCAGCAATTGACCGCCGGTGCTCACGAAATAGCTCGCGCCGGATACGAGCTCTCCTGCGGGGGCGTTCGTTTGGCCGAACACGTACACGTTGTCAGCAGCGTCAAGGTCCACGAAATAGAACTGGTCGTAGCCGGTGCTGCCGTAATAGGTGGAGGCCAATAACGTGCTGCCGTCCGGGCTGAAAGAGGCCACGAAGGCATCGGCCTGTCCACCGTGGTTCATTTGTCCCACAGTACCCGGGGTGATGGGCAGGTTCTGGGAAGTGGTGCCGCCGGCAATGAAAATGTTGCCGTTGCTGTCCTGTTCCAAGGAATAGGCCGCATCCGCCAGCGATCCGCCGAACAGGGTGCTCCACACCAAGGTGCTCAGGTCCGGGGTCAGCTCGAACAGGACGGCATCATGACTTCCTCCGGTAAAGAACTCGCGGTATGCCCCTGGCGTGGTTGGGAAGTTGGTGCTCTGCGTGCAGCTTGCTACCAGAATATTGCCGCTGGGTGTCACCTCCACTTCGCCACGCATCTCATCCGCATAGTTGAATTTCAAGGCGGGCGCGCTGTTGATGCCGTCGTTGGCGTTGCCGCCCATGTAAGTGCTCGCCAGCAGTTGCGAACCATCCGCGCTCAGCCGTGACAAGATCATGTCCGTGCCGTTCGGGTAGGTGGTGCCGATGCCTTGCGGCGTGAAAAGCGTGCCGCCGCCGAAGGTGCTTTGGAAGGCATTCGCCGTGGTAGGGAAGTTCGCAGAGCCCGTGGTGCCGAGTACGATCAGTTCATTCGCGCTGTTCACGATCAGGCTGTGCGGAAGGTCATCGCCGCTTCCGCCAAGGAAGGTGCTCCAGATCAAAAAATGGCCCGTGGTATCCCACTTGGTCAACGCGATGTCCGTGCCGGGGTTCTGGTTGCCGTTCCCTCCGTTCCAAGTGACATCATACGCGCCCATGGTGGTGGGATAGCCTTGGCCGAAGGCGCTGCTGCCGGAGTAGAGGAAGCCTTGGACATCGAAGGTGGCGGAATAACCGAAGTTGTCGGTGGTGGATCCCGAGTAGCTGGCGAAGGAGAGCACGGGGTCGATCACCAGCTCTTGGTCACGATCATAGGCGCCGAGGACGAAGGAGACTTCCGAGCCTTTCAGCGCATACCGGCACTCCACCTTCACTTCCTGCCCGTTCTTGATCTGGTAAGCCAACGGCACTGCTTCGATCATCTCGCCCAAGGAGGTCGATATGCTCAAGAGCCCGTCCTTCAGCGTGAGCTTTTTAGCTCCCTCGTAAGTGAATTCCACCTGCTTGGGGTCCGTGCCCGCGGCCACGATCACGTCGTATTTCAACACATCGCCACCGCGGCGGAAACGCAGGTCAATGCCGGGATACAGATCATGCTGCACCACAGCGGAAAAGGCGTGCGCATTGGATGCCCAATGCCGCCGGTCGTTCCCGATGAAGTAGTTGTAAGCGCCGTCCTGCACGCCGATCCCCTCGCTCCGCACCGGGCCGGTGGCGTTGGTGAACCGAAGGCGCAAGGCATGGTGGCGGATCACGCGCGAGGCATCCGGGTCGTATACACCGGTGTGGCCCGCGTGCAGCTTTTCGATAGCACCTGCATCATAGCGGTCGATCACCAAGGCACCGCGTTCGCACCAGAGCGTGGCCTCGGGTGTTTCCGCGCGAAAGACCACCGCCTCCGGCCACTGCCCGCGGTTCTCAATGAAGCGCGGCGTCGATTGGCCATGCACGGCCATAGCGACGGTGAACAGTGCGAGGGCAGGAAGGAGACGGCGGTACATGGGTGGTTGGCAGTCCCAAAGTAACCACGTTCTGAGGAATTCGCTTGTGGCGGGGTTTTGTACTCAGGGTCCACTTCGTGAGACCCTGAGTGGAACTTCGTGAGACCCTGAGTGGAACTTCGTGAGACCCTGAGTGGGATGATCAGACCTCGATGCCTATCAGCAGCACGTCGTCCACTTGCTCTTGGTCGCCCATCCATGCATTGAAACGGAGGCGCAGTTGCTCGGACTGTTCGGCCATGGGCAAGGAGGCGGTCTCCTCGATCCATGTGAAAAGCCCGCTCACCTTGAGTTTCTTGCTATGCGGTCCGCCGAACTGGTCGGGCATGCCATCGCTGAACAAGTACACGCGGTCCCCGGCCTCAAGCGGTGCTTCGATCATGGAGAAAGCCTGGATCGCTCCGTCCCCCAGTGCCCCGCCGATGGACTGGCGTGATCCGCGTTCTCTCCGAAGCTTACCCTTACTGAGGATGAAGAGGTCGTGCATGGCAGCGGAAGCGCGGAGGTGCTTGGTGGATAAATCGATCTCGCAAAGGCTGATGTCCATGCCGTCGTGGTTGTGCTGGTCCTCGCCTTGGTAGCGGAGCACGGTGCGCAATTCCTTGTCCAGGTTGGTCAAGAGCACATCAGGTGAGTTGACCTTTTTTTCCACACTCACTTCGCGAAGTAGCATGCTGCCGATCATGCTCATGAATGCGCCTGGAACGCCGTGGCCGGTGCAATCCGCGCAGGCCAGGATGAGCTTGTTCCCGAAGCGGCGGAACCAGTAGAAGTCCCCGCTGACGATGTCGCGCGGGCGATAGAACACGAATGCTCCCGGGAGCTGTGTACCCAGCTCTTCGGCCTGAGGGAGGATGGCCTGCTGGATCCTCCGCGCATAGGTGATGCTGTCCGTGATGTCCTTGTTCTTTTCCTCTAGCTCCATCTTTTTCCGCTGGAGTTCGTGCGTGCGCTCGTCCAGCTTGCGCTTCAGCAGCTCCCGCATCCGTCGCTGCCCGCGCTCCCGAAGGCGGATGATGATATAAACGGTGAACAGCCAAAGGATGATGCAAACGGTGATGAACCAAGGGCGTTTCCAGATCGGCGCACGGACAATGAGTTGAAGTCGGGCCGTGTTCCCTGTGAAATCGCCATCGGCCATAGCGGCCTGCACCAGCATCACATAGTTGCCATCGGCGATGCGCATGTAGTAAGCCGAACTCTGGGCGGTCTCCGTCCACTCCAGGTCATGTCCTTCCAACTTGTACCGGTAATGCACACCGTCCGGATCACCCAGGCTGGTACCGAGGAAGTCGAACTGGATGCGGTAATCATCAGGTGGAAGTACGATGGGGCCCGTGGGCGGCATGTCTCTGCCGGAGACCTTCACGGCCGTGATCATCGCCGTGGGTGGCAATGAGCTGCGGATATCCCTTCCCGTGGCGTATCGGAGCAGCCCCTTGTCGCTGCCGAACCAGACATTCCCATCGGTCCCGGTTGCCACGGCGTTCATCCGCCGGTCCGGCTCAATGCCGAACTGGCGGTCGTAGGTGCGCACTCTCAACGTGGCCCGGTCGATCCTACTGGCCCCGCCCCGATGGCAGGTCCAAATGCTACCATGGCCATCGGCGGCGATCGCATAGCAATAGTCCGACCGAAGGCCCTGCGCGGCACCAAGGCCCATCACCATGTCGTCCTTCAGGTAGCGCACGCCGTTGCCGTTGGTGCTGAACCAGATGGTACCAACGCTGTCCTGCGTGATCCCTGAGACGTGGAAGGCGTTGCCCTGCTCGGTGAGGGTGAAGCTCTTCACCTCGTCTCCGGAGACCATGCTTACCCCGCCGTTGTTGCAGGCGACCCACATCCGGCCCTGCGCATCCTTGAATAAGGCATTCACTTCATTGTGCAGCAATCCGTTCTCCGTGGTGAGGTGGCGTGTTTGCTTAGGCGATACCACGTATACCCCATTGCTTGTGCCGATCCATGTCTCATCACCATGCACGGCCAAGGCATGTACCTGAAGGCTCATGCGATCACGACCGATGGGGATGGCTCTGAAATGCCCCGTCGCATCCTGCTGAAAGGCACCGGCGGTGGCCGTTCCCGCGCAAAGGCGCCCATCATCATGGACAGCGAGAGCTGTAATGTCTTCGGACGGAACGCCTATGGGCCGGCCCAAGGTGTCCAGCTGGCGCATGTCGTTGTTCCGGGCATGAAGGATCGCGCCGTGGATGCCGAACCATACGTTGTTGCCTTGGAAGGTGATGGCGCGTACATCCTCGGCGGCGGCACCCTCTGCGGCATAATACACCACCGCGCGGTCCAGCAGCCGTGCCAAGCCTAGGCCGAAGCGCGCGAACCACAGGTTGTTCTCACTATCCAACAGCACCGCGCCCACGTTGTCACTGCCCAGCCCGTTCTCCAAGCCATAGTGCAAGAGTGACTTGATGCTGTCCCCCTCCAGATCCATCTCGTAAGCACCATGGCCGAACGTGCCCACGATCAACTGACCATAGGCCCCGATGGCAAGGTCGCGGACCTGCAGCCCGCCCAGCCCGGCCTTTTCTCCGATCTGGGTGATCCCGGTGGGCGATCTGCCCGCCATGGTGAACGAAATGATGCCCTCGTCACCGGTCCCGGCCCATATCCGTTTGCTTCCGGGCCTTGTCACCAAGGCATGTACGGGTGAGCGGCTGACGTTGCTGAGGTTGCCGATGAAGGTCAACGTACCATCGGCGGAGACTTGCAACAGGTGAAGCCCGTCGCTTGCTCCTGCCAGCAAAAGCCCATCGTTCAAGGGCAACAGGCTGAACCAGAGCACACCTTCCATGGTGATCCCGGATCGGCAAGTGCCATCGGCGCTGATATGGATGATACCGTTGTTCTGCGCGGCGGCCCAGAACCCCCCGCTGCCATCGTCGATGATGGCGTTGATGCTGCTGCTGGTGATGTCGCCGGTCCTCGCCTTGCGGAAGACGCCATCATTGTAAATGCTGATGCCGCCCTCGCTGTGTCCGAACCATACACTGCCATCCTTCGCAGGGTGAATGCTGGATACGAAGTTCTCCGCAAGGCTGTCGGCCGTTGTGAACATGGTGACGCGCCTGCCATCGAAGCGCCCGGCGCCTTCCCCGGTGCCGATCCACAGCCGTCCGGTGGCATCCTGTGCAAGCGCGTGTACGAAGGAGTTGGTGAGCCCCTCGGCGCTGCCCACCGGTTTCAGTTTGTAGGTCTGCGCCTTCACGGGTGCCGTTCCCGCCAGAACGGGGAGCAGCATCAACAGGCGCAACAGGACTGCTCTCATCGGAGCTTGCTGATGGCAATGGTCGGCTTGTACTGGGGCACGCCACCGATGGGCACGGTGAAGAACGGAAGCAACGCACCATACTGGTTACGGACATAGAACACCACGTTGTTGTTCTTGATCGCACCGTCCGGACGTTTGATGAAGCGGATGTCCAACGAGGTGTTCAGTTCCTGTTTCACGATCGGTAGCATGCTGCTGGCCCACTGGTCGTCGCCGCTGGCCAATACCTGATCGCCCTTCTTCGCCACGGACACCACGCGGATGGAACCGTCACCATCCCAGTCGAAATTGGTCTGCTTCACGCTGATCACCCGTTCGTCGACGTATGGATAAATGTGGGAGACTTCCGCCGGGTCGTCGTGCAGGCGGAAGCTGTATTCGAACGTGAAGGCGTTGCCGCCCTCGATCGCTTCATTGGCGTCCGGCTTCGAGCTCATGAAGTAGCGGTACAGGTTGCCGTCGTCGCCGCTTTTGCCTTGCGCGATCATCTTGAAGACCCGGCCACCGTATTCGGGCATGTCCTCCCCGGAGCTCGGGTCGAAGGGGCCGAAGGCATACCACTGCTTGTCGTACTTGGCATCCGCACCGAAATCACGGGTCGCCAGAAGATTTCCGCTCCGGAAGTTGCCGACCGGCTCGGTCTCTCTCGCCGCTGGATCCGAGATACAGCCCTTTCCGCCATAGATCGAGAAATTGGTGACGGTGTCGAACGGCCCTTTCGCCTCATCGATCGCACCGTAGCAGTCCGGGTCGTAAACGCGGATGTATACCGGCACCGTGGTGGTTTTGGGCACCACGAAGAAGAAGGTCTGGCAGAAGTCGTCATCACCCCAGGACGTGCGGCTGTTCGCACCGAAGGTGACGAGGTAGGGGATGTTCTCCACGGCCGCTGGCACGGGCTGTGCCGCGCTCAGCAGGGGTGAGGCCACCATCAACGCCAGAAGCAAAGGATGCGTGAGTTTCATGGATGGGCGATCTCTGTCGCGCTGCGGACGGAAAGATGGAATTCAACGCGTCGGTTATCCGCCCGGCCCGTAGCGGTGGAGTTGTCGGCCACGGGACGATCTTCTCCATAACCGACGGGGGATAGCCGCTCGGGTGCGATCCGGTGCTTCTTGAAGTGATCGACCAACGCTTGCGCCCGTGCTTGAGAGAGGACCATGTTGCTCTGTGCGGTGCCCACGTCGTCCGTGTGTGCCTCGATCACCAGATCCACCTCCGGGTATTTCAGAAGCAGCGCCAGCACGCGGTCCAGCGATGCATTGAAGGTCTTTTCGAAATTGCTTTCCCCCGTCCTGAAGCGGACAGTGGAGAAGCGGAGCACGCTGTTGTTCAAGGCTTCCAAGGGAAGTGCTTCGGCCTCGGCCAGGTCCACGTTCTTGTCCGCATGCACTTTTTCCACCACAGAGCCGGTGAAGCCGGAGCGGTGTGCCAGTTGGAAGGCAGGGAGGACGGATAGGGGTGTTTTTCCCGAACCGATGGAGTAGGTGTAATGGCGGAGTGAAGGCACGAAGCGCTCGGTGATGGCGTAGTATGGGCGGATCGGCAGGAAACGTGCGTCGTCCAGCCCGACGCGCTCCGTTGAGGCGAACAGCTGCACGGTGAAGCTTACATCGGCGGCAGCTTGCCTGTCCATGCCAGCGGAGTCCATAGGCAGTTCCTTGTAGTTGAAACCGGGCTGCCCTGCTTTGGGCGAACGTGTCGGACCGGAAACTGCCGTGGCGGATGTCGGTACCGAGCCGTCGACCACTGCCATCTGCCTGAAGACGCAATGGTTCTTAAAACCGCCGAGGCCATCCGGCCCACCGAGCAGATCGAGCCTGATGGTATATGTGCCGGCCTGTGTGTAGGCGTGTTCGATGCGTTCGCCCATGGCGGTAGTGCTGTCGCCGAGGTCCCAATGGATCTCTTTGGTTTCGAAGCCTGGGAGATTGGTGTGCTTTGTATCGAAGGCGATGAGCTGGCCGGTCCCCGCGCTTTCCATTGTGTTGATGTGTGCCTGCTCTTCGTCGGTCACCTCCAGGTCATAGCTCACTTGGTTGTAGTAAATGCTTTGGCTTACGGTGTCGATCAGGTTCAGCTTCACGGTATAAGTGCCTGTAATCGCGAAGCAATGGTCCGTGCTGGATGCAGCCACCTTGGATCCATCGCCGAAGTCCCATTCGTAGCGCAACGGCAAGGTGTCCGTGTTCATGGAACCGGCGTCCTCGAAATTGTAGCAGTAGCTGATCGGTAGTTGTTCCGTGCAATTCCGGAAGAGTACCGGCTGCCGTGTGAAGCGGTAGATCTTGTCCGTTCCGCTCCTGTTCGAGCTGAAGTACCCGGACTGTCCGTCCGCGTATGTTGTGTATCCGAGGTCGTTTCCAGGCGAGTTCAGCGGAGCTGGAAGGCGCACCGGAATAGAGTATTCACCATACTCAGGAACGCAGGAGTAAATGTCCAATTGACCCTCTCCGCCGCTGCGGTCCGAGGAAAAGAAGAGCTCGCCATTGGCATCCGCTGCCGGGTAAGCTTCGTTGGCAGCGCTGTTCACTTCATCGCCCAGGTTCTTGGGGACGCTCCAGTCGCTCCCTTCCTTGCGACTCACATAAATGTCCATACCGCCCTTGCCACCGTGCCTGTCCGATGCGAAGAAGAGCTGCTGCCCGTCCCGGCTGAAACTGGGCGACATCGTTGAGAAGTCATTCCCATTATGGGCGAAGGGCTTTGGCTCCGACCATGTCTTTCCTTGCTTTACCGCGAAGTACAACGCCAGCTTGTCCGCGATGCCACGCTTGCCACTCCCCACATTGCGGGTGAAGCAGATCGTGTCGCCACTCGCGGTGAATGTTGCTGGACCGTCGTTGTATTTGCTGCACAAGGTCCCATCCATCAAGCGCGGTGTCGCGGGCTTTCCATTCCGAAGCTTCACGCTGTAGATATCGGCCAAGGGTTTGTCGGTGTTGGCGTCCGTGTAGGCAACGGCTTGTTCGCGCTGTCTTATCGAGGTGAATACAAGGCTGCTGTCCACCAGCGTGGGCGCATAATCCTCACCTACGGGCCGGATGTCGAGCGACTCCACGGTATAGGTCACTTGTGCCTGGCCATGGAAGGTTAAGGCTGCGAGCAGAAGGAAGAATGCGCTGCGTGCCCCCATCAGAAATAGCGCGGATCCTTGGCTTTCACGTGATATCCGAACTCATACTGCAGCATCACCTCATGCGAACCTTGGTGGTAGGTCCTTAGCGCGTTGATGCCGAGATCGTATGCGTAGCCGATGCGGAATTGCTTGGTGGGCAATACTTCCACGGAGAGGCAGACCGCATCGCTCGTGCGATAGCTCACACCGAGCCAGAAGCTGTCCTTCCAGATCATGTTCATGTTCAGGTCAGCCTGAACGGGGTTGGTGCCGGCTTTGCGCAACAGCACGGCCGGCTTCAACTTCAGGTCGTGATCCAGGTCCACGAGCATACCGGCGGTCAGCATCGGTTGATACTGACGTGCATTGTTCTTCACCTCCCAATTCCCGGCCTCCGCATTGTAGCCCTGGCTGAGCATGAACGGGATGGAGAGGCCTGCGAACCAGCGCTTGTTGTAGTAGTAGGCTCCGGCGCTGAAGTTGGGTTTTACCACGCCGCGGCTATCAGTAGCGAACTGGGCATCACCAGCCGTGGTGGTGCGCACATTGGTCCAATCCGCCTGCAAGACTTTCAATCCCGCCCCGAGGCCCAAGGCCAACTTGCCTTCTCCAAGCCGCAGCCTGTATGCATAGTTGGTCATCACCCCGGTCTCGCGGCTGACGCCGATGCGGTCGTTGTAGACCATAAGGCCAAGACCGATGTGCTTACCGTTCACTGGTGAATGGACGCTCAGTATCTGTGTGGTCGGTGCGCCTTCGAAGCCCACCCATTGTTGGCGATAGGTGAGGTTGGCGGTTAGCGCATCGCGGCTTCCCGCATATGCCGGATTGATCAGCAGGCCATTGAACATGTACTGCGTGGTCAGCGGTGTATGCTGCGCGTGAAGCAGCACCGTGAGCAGCGCGGCAGCCGCCAGCGTTATGTTCCGTAGTTGCTTCATCGCTTGAGGATGACCTGTCCGTGATACGTCTCTTCCGCGGTGATGGATAGCACATAGAAGTAGGTGCCGTCCGCCAGTTCCTTGCTGTTCCCGTCCTTGCCATCCCAGCCGTTGGCGTAGCCTGCAGCGTGGAAGACCTGCTGCCCGTACCGGTTGAATACGGTGAGCTCATTGCCCGGGTAGACATCGATGCCGATCACCTCGAAGGTGTCGTTCACGCCATCGCCGTTCGGGGAGAAGCCCGAGGGAATGAACAGGTCGCGCACCGTGATGGCCGTGGTGTCGCTCTCATAAGGGCAAGTCCCGACGCGTGCGCTGAGGAGGATCAAGTTGGTGCCGATCGAAAGGCCAACGATCCCGCTGCTTGCGGCGTCAGGTGCTGCAATGCTTCCTGAACCGCTGATCACCGACCAGTGCAGTTCCGTGGCGCCATTGGCCACGCCGTTCAGCAATGCGCTCCGGGAAATGTTCTGCTCCTGGTCCGGACCTGCGTCCAAAGCGGTGAGCTCTTCCGGAAGATGAAAGGTGATCATCACCGTGTCTGTTGCGCTGCACGGTCCATTGGTGACCATCCAGCGCATGGCATAGGTGCCGGGGCCGGCCACGTGGACCATCGTGCCCGGTGCCTCCGGATCATTGAATGTGATGCCTGCCGCGGCGCTCCACAACCCGCTGCCGCTGTTCATGCTGGCCGCGAGCACATGTTCCAGTCCACACTCCTCGCCGTCCATTCCTGCATTGGCGACGGGGCTTGCCATCACAGTGATGGCGCCGCTTTGGGCACTGGTGCATCCGCCCACGGTGACGGTATAGGTGATGCTGTAGTCCTCGCTGTTGCCTTGTGGTGCCAAGTAGGAAGGATCGAAGTGCTGGCCATCCGGCGCGATGCCGGGGCCCGACCAGGTGCCACCGCTTTCACCGGAAACGGTGTTGCTGAGGTCTATTGGCTGCGCAGCGTTGCATAGTGCTGAAGGGCTGGACCAAGCCGCCGAAGGTGCGCCGGTCACGGTAAGGATGATGGTGCTGCTCGCGGCGGAGCAGGGAGCAATGGCATCGACCGTGTACGTGAAGCTGCCTGCAAGATCCGTGGAAGGGTCGAAGGTCCCATCGGTCAACGTGCCATCGCTTCGGCTCCATTGCCCGCCATTGTCCGGTGTTCCGCCGATGGCAGTGAAAAGGTTGACGGGGCTTCCGTTGCTGCAAACCGTGAGACCCGCGGAGATGCCGGCATTGGGAGGTACCTGCCCTTCCACAGTGAAGAATGCCGTGTCGGATGGACATTGGCCGCTACCGGCAACGATGTACATGATGGTTCCTGGATCATCGGTGACCGGGTCGTATTGCCCGCTGCCGTTGCTCCAACTACCATTGGCATCCGCACCGTTGAGCAGTGTTGAAAGATCCAAGGCAGCCCCATTCCCGCAAAGGGTGATGGTGCTGTCGGCCCCTGCGTTCATGGCCAAGGTCTCCGTCACTTCTATACTGGCCTGCGCATCCGCACAGAAAACACCGCCGGAAACTGTGTAGGTGAAGGTGCCAGAGTTGTCTACGGCTGGATCATAGCTGCCGTTCCCTGCGCTCCACGTTCCATCAGCTTCAGCACCGGTACCGAGCAGGGCGAAGAGGTTCACCGGATCCCCACTGGAGCAAACCGTGGTGGAAGCATCGCTGCCCGCATTGGGCGCTGTCTGTTCCAGTACAGTGAAGAATGCCGTGTCGGATGGACATTGGCCGCTACCGCTCACGATGTACATGATGTTTCCGGGATCATCGGCGATCGGGTCGTATTGCCCGCTGCCGTCGCTCCAGCTCCCGTCAGCATCCGCACCGTTGAGCAGTGTTGAAAGATCCAAGGCAGCCCCATTCCCGCAAAGGGTGATGGTGCTGTCGGCTCCTGCGTTCATGGCCAAGG
>JBBSUV010000047.1:0-31279 GCA_038234075.1 Flavobacteriales bacterium
CGATACATTGGTGAGTGTTCCACAGAACGGCTGGACCTACCAATATCCTTGGGAAGGTGAGGCCTATGTGGGCATGCGCACCTACGATGGTGGCGGTGATTACCGCGAATATGTGGGCACTGAACTGCTCGAGCCGCTGGTGGTGGGATGTACCTACCAACTGCGGTTTCGGACGAACCCTGCCTACGGTGGGAACTATTGGCTCATCGCTGGTGGAACAGCTTGCAACAACATAGGTTTGTTGTTCACTACTGCTTCCAATGCTTGGTACAGCACCACGGGGCCTGCTTTTCCCTGGCGCAATTACGCCCATTTGAGAACGGTGATCCCGATTGCCGATACCGCGTCGTGGACCTTGGTGGAAGGCACCTTCGTTGCGGACAGCGCATGTACCCACATGGTTTTGGGCAACTTCTTCCCGGACTCGCTCACTGAGGCGATTCCAATCGGAGATCCGATCCTATGGACGGGGATCACCTACTACCTGATCGATGGCGTGGAGGTGATCCCGCTGGAAAAAGGCTGCAACGGGCTGGGCGTGGAGGAGCATTTGCCGACAGACGAACCGACCATCCAATGGGCTTGGGGAACCATTCAAGTGCGCTGGGAAGGGGAAGCCTATAAAGCGGAGATCATGGATGCCCTAGGCAGGATCGTGGAAAAGGCCATTTCAAAGGGCGAGCAATTGGATGTGCCCAAGCCCGGAACAGCGGGCGTGTATTACCTGAGATTAGTTAGCCGTGAGAAGCAACGTGTCGTGAAGTTCGAAGTGTGGTAAGTGTCCGGTCGTTCAAACAACGAACGACGATGAAAATTCGAAATCTCTTTCTTGCCCTCGCGGGTACCTTGGCCATGCAGATGGCCCAAGCCCCAACTCGCGCGAGTCTTCCTTGAATAATTTCTGGCGCGGGAGTTAGGCGAGCACGGGCAAGTGCGCAGCGGGCCGTCCTCCCGTGCCCCCGAATAGATGCAAGCAAGCCTTGCGAACTGAACGGACTATTTGTCAACCAAGGGCACCACCAAGCGATATATCCCATAAATTGTGAACCGGATGAGAAATGCGACCCATCTAACAGTATGTACTTCGCCAATACACTTCAACAATGTGCAGAGTAGGTAGTAACCACCGATAGCCTCAACAAAGAAAGCCCCCGGTGCGCTAACACCGAGGGCCGTAACTCAAGTCCCACGAACACGCGAATGAACATGAAACAGAGCTGACAAAGGTAAGGCGAAGGCCCAAGCACTTGATGAGCGCGTGGGCTGAGGCTCTCGAAGCCCCGCCACCGTGGCCACCGGACCCACCCCTGGCATGCCCCCGCCACAGCCGCGAGGCGGGTGCATAGAAAGGAGCGGCATTTTGACCGGACCGATGCGAAACCGGTCAACACGAACGAACAACCAACGAAATGTTTTCCTCTACGATGAATGGCAGGTGGCCCGGAGCAAAATGGCTCTTGGGCTGCCTGTTGTTTGTTGTTATTCCGCGCTGTGAAGCGCAGAATTTGATCCCGAACCCAAGCTTCGAAGAGGTGGATACGTGCCCACATATTCCACCCGTCACAGGATTCGGTCCAGGGTCCAGACCGACCCATTGGTTCAGTGCAAGCGATACCCCGGATTACTTCAATGCTTGTGTGGATTCGGGTACTTCCGTTCCGCATAACATCTTTGGCTACCAACAACCCAAAGAAGGACAAGCCTATGTCGGTCATGCGACTTATCTGGAGGGAGACTATCGAGAAATGTTCTCGGTGGCGCTCTTGAGTCCGTTGGTCGTGGGGCAGACGTATTACGCGAGCATGTTCCTGAACTCGTCACAGGGAGGGAACCAACAGGGTGATATAGGCTGCAACAAGGTGGGGATGTTGTTCACCACCACCCCATACCATTGGACACAGGGAATGGCTGACTTTCCGTTAGGCGATTTTGCCCAAGTGTACAGCCAGGCAGTAGTGGCGGATACTTTGAATTGGGACTTGGTCAGCGGCAGTTTCGTGGCGGATAGCGCCTATCAGTATGTGGTGATCGGCAATCACTTCCGGAACGCACTTACGGATACGCTACCCGTTGGGCCATACATGGGCGGTGTGGCCTATCACTTCGTTGATCAGGTGTGCGTATCCGCCGAACCCGGAACTTGTCCATTGGCCACTTCGGTTGTTACAGCGGAAGAACCTCGGCTGATCATTGGCCCGAACCCTTGTCATGAGCACCTCGCTGTTTTACTCCCGTACACGGACAATTGGTCCTTGGCGGTTTATGACCTGATGGGGCGGCTTGTGATCAAGGAGCATGTGCATGCAGGTTCATCGACCCAAATACGGACGGTTGAGCTTTCAACGGGTGAATACTTAATGCGGATCACAGGGACGAGAGAAGCACGGTCATTTCAGTTCGTGAAGATGTGAACATGTACTTCCAACTAACCAACATCACAAAACGATGAAGCAGATCAAGCAACTCGCACTGGGCGTATGCCTTTGTGCTGCGTACCTCCCCATGCAGGGGCAGGTGACGCAACTGAACAATACGGTAACACTTGCGAATCAGTACATCGGCTGCGATGGTTTCAGCAATCAAGCATTGCGATTCACCACGCAGTTGAACTTTCCGCAGGAGTGGCGCACGAACAACATACTGCGCATGCGGCTCAACGAAAGCCTGCCCGGCCAGCCGGTGAACAACTTCCCGAGCGTGGACCTGAGCGGTCATCTTGGGATCGGTGCCCCGGTGCCTGCACAAGCGCTGAGCTTTCTGCACATCAATAACAATGGCAGCTTCTTCGCGGGCTTCCGGCCGTGGATGCGCACAGGGGTGAGCATGTCCGAGAACACGGACTGGATGTACGTGGGTGCGAAGAACCAGGGCGAGGACCTCGTTGATGCCGTGATCAACTGGGGTGACAATAAGGAAGCCGACCCTACCTATGGTCCGGATGCGTTGCGTTTCATTTTCACGCGGATCATGACCGGCTTGAATCCGGCTTCCCAAATGGACGGACTTGAGCTGGCCCGCATTATTCCGGACCCCATGGGGGATCAAGGGTACTTCGGCATTGGGGATTACTTCACCTCCGGTACAAACCCTTCGGAGCGGTTGGATGTGCTGAATGGCCGTGTGGCGATCCGGGAATTGCCCACGGACCCCGCGAGCGCCAGCATGGAAGCCGTAGTGGTGAACACCAGCACCGGCGTGCTGGAACACCGTCCGTTCCCCACCACCACGGGCGGCCCGGATTGTGCGTGGAGGCTTGCTGGCGGACCAGGTACGGACAGCAATGTGCTCACTGCCTACAACGGCGGTTTGGCTTGCCCGCAGAGGAATAGGAAAGTGGGGATCGGGACGGCATTCCCTGCTGGAAAGCTGGGCGTGACCTCCAAGGTCTTCTCCGAAGGGGGGCCGTCCGTAGGCCTGTTCGTCGACCTCTATGGTAGCGCTGGAACCAACGTCGGATCGCATGTGAAGGTGCAGCGGGAATCAGGCGGCACGGCAGGTATCCAATACGGCACGTTGACAGAAGCTTTGGACGGCGTAGGTAACTACGGTCTGATCTCGAATGCCTACATCAGTTCGGTGACCACGAGTGAGAATACCGCTGTATCAGGGCGTACGGAGGTTACCGGTGGATCGGTGGGTACGAATCGATCGGGCTACTTCCTGGCGAACGAATCCGGGGGGACCATAACAACGAATATCGGATCATGGGCATCGGCACATGGGGGAGTCACAGCGAAAGGGGCCTATGCCAAGGGGGATGCGGGCGCGTCCACCGCCACTGCTTACGGTGTGGACGCCCGTGCCACCAACGCCGCCACAGCCAATTACGCGGTCAACGCCTTGGCGAATACCACGGCGATCGGAACCGGAACGAACTACGGGGTTTACGCCGCAGGTTCCAATGGCAGTACCAATTATGGAGTGTACGCCCAAGCTGTGAGCAACAGCACTTCCACCAACTTTGGAGTGAAAGGATTCGCTTACGCGGCGAATGCGGCCGACGTTTGCTACGGAGTGTATGGATCGGCTTTGGGTCCGGATAATACAGGCGCACCTAACGGTCATAGTAAATGGGCCGGTTACTTTCCTGGCTATACCTATACCCCGGGGGCCATGTGGAGCTCCAGCGATGAGCAATTGAAACATAACATTGAGACCCTGCCGACAGATGAGGCCATGAACAAGCTTCAGCAGTTGACCCCCAAGACGTACGATTTCGATCAGGACCAGTTCGGCTTCATGCACCTGCCCACCGAACACCAGTATGGGCTGATCGCACAAGAGGTGGAGGCTGTATTTCCGGAGTTCGTTACTACGATCCACCAACCTGCGATGCTGGATTCGGCAGGTGCGGAAGAAAGTCCTGCCATTGATTTCAAGGCTATGAACTACCAAGGGTTCATCCCCCTGCTCATTGCCGGCTTCAAGGCGCAACAGCAGCAGATCACAGCCTTACAGGACCAGATCGACCATTGCTGTGCGGCGCAAGGAGATGCGGGCACGGGAAGAAGTTTGGACCAAGGATCAATACCGCCGGAGAACGACCTCCAAGAGCAGCGTCTGTTGATCATCCCCAACCCGGTGGCGGACCTCACCACGCTGGCATACTACGTGCCCAAAGCGGGCCGAATGAGCTTGCAGGTGAGCACCAGCGATGGCAAGCCCTTGGCCATCTTGCGCGAGGAGCTGGCCGAGGCGGGTGCGTACAACTACAGTTGGAACACCACCAAGCTGGCGGCGGGCACCTACTTCTGCACCTTCATGCTGGACGGCACCGTGGTGGTGAAGCGGGCGGTGAAGGTGAAGTGAGGCTCTGAAGAAGATCGCAGTGACCGCAGGGTCCGCTGACCATTGGAGATGATTGTTGGCGAGACCCTGCGGCTGCTATCCATGCAGATCCAACATATAATGTTAGAATTACATGGATAAATAATAGGTCGGCGAAGGCCGAAAGCACTGGCCCATTACTGCCCGCCCGCCTCAATACTAACCAACGTAGCCGTGGAATCCGTCCGGAAGTCCCGCAAGGTGGACGCCATGTAATGCACCTGTTGCCCGCGCACGGTGCCGTGGACGAAGTATACCAAGCTGTCCTTGCTGCGCTTGCTGTCGCTGAAGTCGATGTCGCAGCTGTCCATCGCGGTGCGCAGGTCAGCGAGGTTCAAATTCAAAGGTGCGAGCATGGCTTGTGCTTCCGGCGTGGCCTTGATCAACGTGCTTTTCAGTCGGAGCTTCACGCGGTGATTAGGCATCCAGTCGGTGTTGTTCAGGCGGTTCCCGTATATGCCCCAAGCGAGGAGGCAGCCTAAGCCGATACCGAAGGAGAAGAGGAGGAGGCGGCGTTTGAAGGTCATATCGAATGAGAGAAAAGCAGAGTGGTCTTGAGTCGTGAGTCTTTGAGTCGCGAGTCTGGAGTCCTGAGCCGGAGGACGTCCGATCACCGATCACCAGGCACCCATCACTAAAACGCCGCCAGCATAATGTCCAGGTCCTTGAACGGCAAGCGATAGGCCTCGGAGAGGATCTCGCTGGTGAGGGCGCCGTTGTAGAGGTACACGCCGTGGCGCAGGCCGAGGTTCCTCTTGATGAGGTCCTCGAAGCGGCCGATCTCGCCCATGGAGAGCAGGATGGGCGTGAAGATGTTGGTAAGCGCGTAGGAGGCGGTACGGGGAACGCGGCTGGCGATGTTGGGCACGCAGTAATGGACCACGCCGTATTTCTTGAAGACGGGATCGGTGAGACTGGTGATCTCGCTGGTCTCGAAGCAGCCGCCGCGGTCGATGCTGACGTCCACGATCACGCTGCCGGTCTTCATCTGACCGACCATGTCCTCGTTGACGACCATCGGGGTGCGGCCATGCTCTGGACGAAGCGCGCCCACCGCCACGTCGGCCTGCAGCAGCGCTTGTTTCAAGACGTCCGGTTGGATCACACTGGTCCAGATGCGTTGGCCCACTGCGCTCTGCAAACGGCGCAAGCGGTAGATGCTTTTGTCGAAGACCTTCACACTGGCACCCACACCCAATGCTGCGCGCGTTGCGAACTCGCCGACCGTGCCGGCGCCGATCACCACCACTTCCGCAGGTGCCACACCGCTGATGCCGCCGAGCATGAGGCCTTGTCCGCCCTTGTCGGTGCTGAGGTGCTCCGCCGCGATCTGGATGGCGGTGTTACCGGCGATCTCGCCCATGGCCCGTATGATGGGGAAGATGCCCTCGCGGTCCTTGATAAAGTCCCACGCCACGGCGGTGACCTTCTTCTCCATCATGCTCCGCAGGGATTCGCGGTGCTGGCCGCCCATCTGCAAAGCGGAGATCAGGATCTGCTTGTGCCGCAGCATGGCGATCTCCTCGTCCAAAGGCGCGGCCACTTTCAGGATCAGGTCCGCCTCGAAGACCTCGCGTGCGCTGTCGGCCAGTTTGGCGCCGGCCTCGCTGTAGTCGCTGTCCTGGAACTGCAGGCTACTGCCCACGCCACGCTGCACCACGATGTCGTGCCCGCGTTGTACAAGCACGGAAACGCTCGCTGGAGTAAGAGGTACGCGGTGCTCTTGTGGCGTGATCTCCTTGGGAATGCCGATGAACAGGCTCTTCCCCTTCTTGCCCACCTCCATGGTCTGTTCCTGGGGGAGCATTGAGACCTCGCGGGCCAGTTGCTTCAACAGTTCACTGCTGGTGCTCATGCGAAGTGCTTGGGGGCTATGGTTTGGGAATTCAGATCAAGATATCGGATACCGTCGTCGTCCATGCGCATATCCACATTCACGGTTCCGGGCGGAAAATAGCGACGGCCAAGTTCGGGCCATTCCACGAAGCAATAATGGCCGCTGTCGAGGTATTCGGTGAAACCGATGCCTTCCAGCTCCTCTGCTTTGTTCAGCCGGTACAGGTCGAAGTGATAAACCGTATCGCCCTTGGCGGTCCGGTATTCGTTCACGATGGAGAATGACGGACTGCTCATTCCGGCCGCCACGCCGAGCTGCTCGCAAAGCGCCTTGATGAGCGTGGTCTTGCCCACACCCATCGGGCCGTTGAATGCGAAGACCCTGTTCTCCGGGCATGCGCCCAGCAAGGCTTTCGCCACATCGGCGACATCGTTCGGGCTGCGGAGCTCAAGGGTGGCGCTCATGGTGTTCAGCGCGGTTTCAGGTAGGCGATGGGCACGATCATCTCCTCCAAGGAGATCCCGCCGTGTTGGAAGGTGTTCCGGTAGAAGTTGACGAAGTGGTTGTAGTTGTTCGGGTAGACGAAGTAGAGGTCCTTCTTCGCGAAGATGAACGAGCTGCTCACATTGGCACGCGGCAGGAAGCCCTGCACGGGATCCTTGATGGCCAGCACGTCCTTGGGCTCGTAGGTGAGGTTGCGGCCGTGCTTGTAACGCAGGTTGGTGTTGGTGTTGCGATCACCGATCACCTTGCTGGGCTGGGTGACACGCACCGTGCCGTGGTCCGTGGTGATCACAACGCGACCGCCCTTCTCGGCGATGGTCTTCAGGATGTCCAACAGCGGGCTGTGATTGAACCAGCTAAGGGTGAGCGAGCGGTAGGCGGCTTCGTCCTCGGCCAGTTCGCGGATCACTTCCATCTCCGTGCGGGCATGGCTCAGCATGTCCACGAAGTTGTAGACGATGGCGTTGAACGGGTTCTCGAACAGGTTCCCCACGTTCTCCGCCAGCTTCTTGCCTGCGGCGAAATTGGTGATCTTGTGGTAGCTGCTCTTTCCGCGCTTGCCGAGGTTCTTCAGCTGCTCCTGCATGAAGTCGTCCTCGAAAGCGTTCTTGCTGCCTTCATCCTCCTCGGTGAGCCACTTTCCGGGGAAGCGTTTCTCGATCTCGCCCGGCATCATACCGGCGAAAATGGCGTTGCGTGCATACTGCGTGGCGGTGGGTAGGATGCTGTAGAACTGGCCCTGTTCCTCCACCTTGAAGAGCTTGCCGATCACCGGCTCCAGCACGCGCCACTGGTCCAAGCGCAGGTTGTCGATCAGCACCAAGAACAACGGCCCTTGCTTCTCATCGATCAGCGGAGCGATCTTGTTCTTGAAGATCTGGTGGCTCTGCATGGGCACGTCGTTGCCCTTGTTGTTCACCCAGTCCACGTAGTTCTTCTCCACGAAGCGACTGAAGAGGTCGTTGGCCTCCGCCCATTGGCTGCGGAGGATCTCCGTCATCCCTTGGTCGGGATTGCCGCTGAGGTCCAATTCCCAGCGCACGAGCTCGTCGTATAACTGCTTCCAATCCTCGGTGCTGAGGCGATCGCCGAGGCGCATGCTCAGCCGCCCGAACTGCTGCTGGTAGCTGCTTGTGGTCTTCTCGCTGACCAAACGGCTGCCGTCGAGGTGTTTCTTCAGTGCCGATAGGATCTGGTTCGGGTTCACCGGCTTGATCAGGTAGTCGCTGATCTTGCTGCCGATGGCCTCTTCCATGATGCTCTCCTCTTCGCTCTTGGTGATCATGATCACCGGGGTGCGCGGACTGATCCCTTTCACACGGGTCAACGTCTCCAGGCCGCTGAGGCCGGGCATGTTCTCATCGAGGAAGATGATGTCGAACTCTTCCTTGCCTACGGCGTCCACGGCGTCGAGGCCGTTGTTCACCGTTTCCACCTCGTAGCCTTTCCCTTCCAGGAAGAGCACATGCGGACGCAGGAGGTCGATCTCGTCGTCGGCCCAAAGGATCTTCACGCTCATACAGGTTCCAAGCAACGGGGAAAGAGCCATGGACGCTGCGTGCGCCGGGCGGTTCCGCTTACTTTCGGAGCGTGAAATTAAGGCTCATCAAGGGATGGTAAGGGAAATGGACCACAAAGAACACTAAGGGCGCGAAGGATGGCTCCGCTTGAACAGTTGTCAGTTGTTTGTTGTCAGTTGTCAGGCGTTGCCGCGAAGGCGGTCGGCAGTGGCAGTTGGCAGTGGCAGAGGGCAGCCGATCGATCACCTATTTGGGTTCTCCGCGCCGTAGCCTGCCCAAACGAAGGAAGGGAGCCTCAGCGTCCGGCCCGATCAACGGAATTCTCTTCTTCGTGTTCTTCGCGTCCTTTGCGGTAGAAATCACCAACGACCGTGTCAACCAAGATCCTCAACGACCCCATCCACGGCTTCATCACCGTGCCGCATCCGTTGCTGATGCGCTTGATCGACCACCCGTGGTTCCAGCGGCTCCGCTACATCAAGCAGCTCGGGCTTTCGCATTTGGTCTATCCCGGGGCATTGCACACGCGCTTCCACCATGCGCTCGGTGCCATGCACCTCATGAGTTTGGCTATCGAGAGCCTTCGCGGGAAGGGCCATGCGATCACGGAGGAGGAGGCCTTGGGTGCGCACATCGCGATCCTGCTGCACGACATCGGCCATGGGCCCTTCAGCCATGCGTTGGAACACAGCATCGTGGAAGGCATCAGCCATGAGGATGTGAGTGCCTTGGTGATGGACCGCCTGAACGCGGAGTTCGAGGGTGCGCTGGACATGGGCATCGCCATCTTCCACGATCGCCATCCCAAGCATGTGCTCCACCAGCTGGTTAGCGGCCAGCTCGACGTGGACCGCATGGACTACCTAAACCGCGACAGTTTCTACACCGGCGTGAGCGAGGGCGTGATCGGCGGCGACCGCATCATCAAAATGTTGCAGGTGGTCGATGATCGCTTGGTGGTGGAGGAGAAGGCGGTCTACAGCATCGAGAAGTTCATCGTCGCGCGGCGCCTGATGTACTGGCAGGTCTACCTGCACAAGACGGTGGTGGCCTGCGAGAAGATGTTGGTGCAGACGCTGCGTCGTGCAAAATTCCTCGGGCTGCAAGGCGTTGGGCTCTTCGGCTCACCTGCGCTATTGGGCTTCCTCAACAACCGCCGCGATCGCGCATCCTTCGATGTGCCCGGCGTATTGGAGGATTTCATGCGGCTGGACGACCACGACATCATGGGCGCGGTGAAGGTCTGGGCCGATCATCCGGACCCCGTGCTTTCCCGCTTGGCCGCGGACCTGTTGGGCCGGCATACGTTGCGGATCCGCCTGCGCACCAAGTCATGGGACCCAGCGCACGTGGCGCGTATCCGTCAGGAAGTGGCGCGTAAGCTGAACATCACCGAAAGGGAAGCGAGCTTGTTCGTGCTCACCGCCCGGGTCGAGAACAACGCCTACGACAATGCGGACGGTGGTATCAAACTGCTATTCAAGGACGGGCACTTGCTGGACATTGCAGAGGCCAGCGACAACCTCGGCATCGCGGCGATGAGCGGCACCGTGGAGAAGCACTACTTGGCTTTCCCGAGGTGGCTGGGGAAGGAGTGGTTTGAAGAGTGAGGAACGAAGTCTCAAGGCATGGGCGAGGGTTCCGAAGCGGAGACTCTGATCGGGAAGCCGTGGTGCAGGCAGCGAATTGAATGTCCGCCCTGTCATAGGGATAGAAACAGGATCTCATGTATCGAAAGTGCGCATCATTGATCAGCCTCTCATTGCTCGCGCTGAGCGTATCAGGGCAGAGCTATAAGCCTCTATGGGTCGGCATGCACCGTGCTTTCGCAGAACCTATAGGCCCGAGCCGCATGTACAGTCTGGCATTGGACAGTATTGACGTATCCGGCACGGACACGCTTCTGTTCAATTTCTTCGACTTGAACGATTCGGTCAGTCATTTTGCGGGTTGCGGTTATTTGGGCGGCGACGAGTGCTTTCAGTTGAACAAGCCTTCTTGGGCGGGGCGCTCCATACGGCCGATGGCGGACGGAGGCATCCAGTTCCACAACGCGCATGGCGATACTTTGGATCTTATGCTACCGACGACCACAATGGATACCGGCTGGTTCTATTCGGACGTGAACCAACGGTTCGGACTTACACTGATCGGCTCGGATACGGCCAGCTTTCTGGGCATACTTGATTCCGCACGAACATACCAAGTGGTCCATCTGGATCAATTGGGCGACGCCATCAATTCCCCTTTGAGTGAAGCGCCTTTCACCATCTGTAAAACACTGGGCTTGGTGGAGTTCTTTCAAGTGGATTCCTTTCCCACAGTGCTGCGCAGGCTGCGGATGATCGGGGATGCCGAACAGCAGATCGGCCTGTTCTGCATCACGGATGCAAGCATACATGACTATCAGGTCGGGGACGAGATCCAATACCGGCATTCGGAGTTTTCCGTTTTTCCGACGATAACATCCGGGTACTATTTGAAGGTGACTGTTCTTTCACGGACAGAGACGGATACCAATGTGGCCTATGAGGTGGAGCAGGTGCTTTTCCCGGACGGCAGTGCAGTGGCGTCCACCTCATTGGCGACGCATACCTATTCCAAGAGCGACACCGTTTCCAAGATCCCGTTCGAATCATTCAACGGGACCAGTAGAAGCATGTATCGACGGAATTTCTGCGGTTCGATGCTCTGGGTGTACACCTACGACCCGGACAACATGTGGGATCCATGCCCCTGGGGCCCCTGCTGGAGTCCATACGTCAATGGGAAAGGGCCGAACCCGGTATCATCCGTCTCTCACATCATCGGGGTGGGCAGCGGACATGATTTCTCGCAATATTTCCTGCCAGTGCTGTGGGATGACCTCCAGTACGTGAGCCATTTCACCTACATCCCTTACTTTGTCAAGAACGGTGTTCCATGCGGGGCTGAAGTATCCGTGGGCATCGGGGAGAATTTATCGAACCAACGTCTTACCATATCACCGGTTCCGAGCGATGGGCGTTTCACACTGCAGGCGGATTCACCTATTCTCCGTGTTGATGTCATGGACTTGCAGGGGAGGAACATTCGCAATTTCCTTGCGAGCGGCTCCAACGTGAGTATCGATCTCGGCGATCAGCCCAATGGCATGTATATGGCCCATGTGCTGTTCCTCAATGGCACCCGTGCTGCACGAATAGTGATGGTCGTTCATTGAGCAACAGCGAACCTTACTATTCCGTAGTGGCTGAGGAAGGAGTGGTTTGAGGAATGAACGGCCTTTGTGCTCACAACGTCGGTGAGTCATCGTACAGCATCGCCTTGCGCACGATCTGGATCGGCGCAAAACCCTGCTTCATGGAGCCATCGTGGAAGGCCATCAGGTCGAAGTCCTTACCCATCTTGGTCTCCATGTCCTTGCGCAACTTCAGGATCTCCAGCTTGCCGAGCGTGTAGTAGAGGTAGGTGGGGTCTGAAGTGGCGCGCTTCGTTTCCACTTCGCCCACGGCGCGGCTCTGGTAGCCTTCGTCCACGAAGTACTGGATCGCTTGGTCAATCGTCATTTCGCCGGTGTGCAGTTTGATGCCCACCACGAAGCGTGCGTTGCGCAGCAGGGCGTCCTGGAGCTGGCCGAGGCGCAGTTCCAGTTGCTGACGCTGGTCGTTCGGGTACATGGCGGTGGCGAGCCCTTCGTCCAGCATCATTTGTTCGCAGTAGTGCGCCCAGCCTTCGGCGTTGGTGTTGCAGCCTAAGAGCTTGCGCACGCGGTCGTCCAGCTTGTGCATCCAAAGGAATTGCACGTAGTGGCCGGGATACGCCTCGTGGACGGCCACGCTGCTGATCACGGCATAGCTGAACTGGGCCATGAACTCGCGCGTGTGCTGCGGCGTCCAGTTCTTCTCCGGCAAGGTCACGTTGAAGTAGGCTTCGGTGGCGTTCTTCTCATATGGGCCGGGCGTGTCCATGGAAGCGAAGGTGATGGCGCGCATGAAGGGCGGCGTCTCCTCCAGGATCGGCCGGACATCGGAAGGGATCGTGATGATCTTCTTGTCCTTGATGAAGCTGATGAGGTGATCGAAAGTGGACCGGAAGGCGGGGAGGAGGCTGTCCGGCTTGGGGCCGTCCGTAGCGAGATCGGCCAAGACTTCGCGCGGTGTCTTCCTCGGGTCCAACTGCTTGGCCACCTCGGCGAACATTTGCTGGTTGTGGTGCATGTTGGCGGTGTCCAGTGCGATCAACTCGTCCAGCGGGGTGGTCACCATCTCATCGTACTCCAGTTTCTTGCGGTAAGTGTCCGCGCCGATCTTGAAATCACCGTCGGCTTTGGGCAGCACGTCCTTCTTGAGCCAGGCCATGTAATCCTGCAGCGCTGCGATCACGCTGTCATTGCTCGCGGTGAACTGCTTCTTGATCATGTCGTCGGTCACGTCGGCGAATGCCTTGGGCACATCCTTCTGGAAGAACTCCACCAAGCCGGGCAATTGGGCCAAGGCGATCTGCGTGGAGATCTTCGGCGCGTTCTGCAGATTCTTCTTGGCATTGGCCAGTACGCCGGGCATGGCGCGTTCCCGGCCGATGAGATCCTTCAGGCGCACTTCCGGCGCAGCGAACTTCCGCTCCATCAGCGTGAACGCGCTGGTGGTGATGCCGCTGGAATAGAAGTCCGGGTTCTTCTCCCAAGGCTTGATGTGCTGCAGCGTGAGCAACGTCGTGCGGATGGTGTTCAGCACCAGCATGCGATCGCCCTGCACTTGTTCGCTCAATGTCGTAGAGTCCACCGCGGCCACCTTCGTCTCCCATTCCTGCAAGGCTTTCACGTTCGCATCGATGCCCGCTTTCGAGAAGTCCTCCAGCTTGCTGTCGTAGTCGTGGATCCCTTGGTAGGTGGCGAGGGTAGGGTTAGTGGGGAAATAATAGGTATCGAAGTAATCGTCCGCCAAGCGCATGAAGGCCTTGTCCGTGGAGTCCTTCGTCGGGGCCTTTGCGCGGTGCTCCGTGGTGTCCGCTGTGTTGTTGTTGCACGCCAAGCAGACGGCCAGGGCGAAGGGCAGAAGAAGGTGGTTGTTGCGCATGGTGCCTGAAATGTAGATGCTGCTGGAGCGCAGGGTGAGCAGAAGAACGACGATGCTTGCAACCCTGAAAAGGAGGATAAGCGATCGCCTTGCGGAAGCGCCGATCCACTCATGCGGGATCCGCGGTCGGTCCGCGCTTGAAGTGCGGTGCCAGCGAGGTCAGCGCTTGCAGCGCCTTTGGCTGCCGCAATCACTTGATGCTGTTCAGGTTCAGTTCTCCGTGCGCAATGCTTGAGCTTACTGCTCCGGGTCCACTGCGTGAGACCCGGAGTGGAAATTCGATCTTACGAAGTACATCTCCAATTCTCCTTTGCCTTTAACCACAACCTTTCCCCGGGACGTGAACGAAAGTCCGGTTTCGTCCTTGACCAGCCCATACGTGCTTTCGCTGATATTCACACGGCCTTCCATGCCACTGCTTTCCATGCGGCTCGCGGTATTCACCGTGTCACCCCAGATGTCATACTGGAATTTCTTCACGCCAACGATGCCCGCCACTACGGGGCCGGTGTGGATGCCGAGGCGCATTGCAAAGGCCTGTAGACCTTGGCCATGCCGCAAATGCTCCCGTTCGCTGATGAAGGCTTGCATCTCCAAGGCGGCGTGGACCACGTCGATCGGCGATGATACTTTTGGTTCTGGCAACCCGCCTGCGCACATGTAAGCATCGCCGATGGTCTTGATCTTTTCGATGCCGTACTTGGTGATGATGTCGTCAAAGGCTTTGAAGCAGATGTTCAGCTCCTCCACCAGTGCATGGGGGGACAGCTTCTCACTGGCTTCGGTGAATCCCTTGAAGTCCGTGAAAAGTATGGTGACGTTATCATGCTGTTTCGCCTCGGCGAACCCGCGTTCCTTCAACTCCAGCATCACCTCTTGCGGCAGGATGTTCAAGAGCAGCTCGTCAGACCGTTGACGCGCCAGGTCCAGGTCCGCGTTGCGGTGTGAAAGCTCGATGGTTCGTTGGGACACTTTCTCCTCCAAGGTCCGGTTATGTTCCGTAATGATCCTTTCATTCTCCATGGAAGCCTGAAGTGCAGCGGCCTGGGCAAGCTCCTTGTCCCTCCGGATGGTGCGGATGCGATACCCCACGGCGACAGAGAACAGGATGACCTGGAACGCCATGGCCGATTGAGTGACATTGTATTCCGAATCGCTCGATCTGGGGCGGGCGAGCAGGAGCACATAGGTTTGATATAGGACAGCGATCAAGTAGGGCAGGGTCGATAACAAGAACAAACGGGCCTGTATGCTGCCTCTGGCCGCTATCCGCACTTGAAGGAAGGCGGACAGCAGGATGTAGGCCATGATCACGGAATCCGTGACCATGTTCAACGGGCGGTAAAGGATGGAGGGCAGTGTGGCGGTAGCCACCTGAAGAACGGAACATGCCAAGGCAAACGCGAGGAGAAGCCGATAGAGCCGAGGGAAATGGCGCTGTGGCGTGATGTAGTACCGCATCAGGCCGAAGCTTCCCCAGACCATCAGGAGCACGCCCAAGCTGATAAGTAGATTGATGGAGAAGGTGTTCCCTTGGAACAGGACCACCCCCACCACGTCGCGAACAACCCCGTAATAGATCAGCAGCCCAAGGAGAAACACGATAAATGCGAGATAGGAAAGATCCCGCATCGTGAAATAGAGGACGAGGTTGTATACGATCAGCAGGAGGACCAGCCCGGCGAAAAGGCCCTGCCAATAGTTCGCCTGAGCCATTCGACCGGTCACGCTCAGCGCGCCGTGCAGTCCGAAATACGGATAGTAGCCCCGCGGCCCTACCGCGGTGCGGATGAATATCGTATCCGAAGCACCGGCCGGGATCCGGATCAGAATGGAATGCGTTCCGGAGAATATCGGTCCCCGGTTCGGAAAGCGGTTCCCGCTGACCTCTGTCCGCTCTTCCAAGGGCCCAAGGGTCTGATACGTCATCACCGTATCGCACGCTGGCAGGGAAAAATAAAGCAGGGCCTCCTGATCCCGGTTATTGAAGAGGACCAACTGTTGCCAGATCGAGGTGTTCGAAAGGTTCTTCAAACTGTCCCTGACCTGGATCAAGGACCTCCAGTTCGCACTCGTTGATGCCGCCCGGATAGAGGCCAGATCCATGGACATGTTCGGGTCGGTCCAGACCTGTACGAAAGAGTCAACTTCCTTCGGCTTATGCTTGGTCAATATGAATCGGAGGTCGTGGACGGGCTCAGTGCTCGCCGGCCCCACGGTCTCCGTTACATATATGGATCTGCCCGTCGTATCGGGCGCTGGATCGCTCGTCGATCTCCCACTGACGGAACATAGCGTCAGAAGAGCCAATAGCGTGATCGGTATGCGTAAGCCCGTGGTGGACATGACTTGGGAAAAGTAGATACATCCCGGTCACGGACCACCTCCGCTTGGCTTTCAGGTCACAAAATACATCTCCATTTCCCCCTTTCCCTTTGCCTCCACCTTTCCGCGTGACGTGAACGAAAGCCCGGCTTCATCCTTGACCAGCGTGTACGTGCTTTCGCTGATATTCACACGGCCTTCCATGCCGCTGCTTTCCATGCGGCTGGCGGTGTTCACCGTATCCCCCCAGATGTCGTACTGGAACTTCTTCACACCAACGATGCCAGCGACCACAGGGCCTGTGTGGATGCCGAGGCGCATCTCGAAGCCGGGCTGTCCCTTCGCGTCATGGTCTTTCTTTCGCGCGGTCATAAAGGCCTGCATTTCCAGCGCGGCATGCACTACCGCTTTGGGGGAAGAGGAGTGCGGATCCGGAAGTCCACCAACACACATGTAGGAATCGCCGATGGTCTTGATCTTCTCGATGCCGTGCCGCGTGATGATGTCATCGAATGCCTCGAAGCACGCATTCAGCTCAAGCAATACGGCCTCGGCACCCAGCAGTGCGGCCATGCCGGTGAAGTCCTTGAAGTCCGTGAACAACACCGAGGCCTGATCGAAATGCCGTGCCTTCGCGGCACCGGTGGACTTGAGCTCTTCGGCCACCTCGGCAGGCAGGATGTTGAGCAGGAGCTCCTCGGAGCGGTCCCTTTCCGCGCTCAGTTCCGCCGTGCGTTCCTTCACTTCCGCATCGAGCTCATCGCGCTGGCGGGCTACCAAGCGACCGTGATGCGCGGTGCGGATGGCGAGATAAACCGCCACGGAAAGCGGCACGGCCACTTGCGAACAATACTCGCGCACTGTCTCTAGGAATGCATGCAGGCCGGAAGCTGTTCCGTGCCCGGTCCCGACAAAACTCAAGAGTAAGGCGAGCAAGCTGGAGGCCAAGGCGCCCGCACCGATCCAGCGCGCGTAGCCCTTGGTGCGCAGCAACTTGAACCCGAGGCGGATCACTTCGATGATGAACCAGAGCATCACCGCGCCCAGC
The DNA here is from genome assembly GCA_038234075.1 of Flavobacteriales bacterium. Classification (GTDB taxonomy): domain Bacteria; phylum Bacteroidota; class Bacteroidia; order Flavobacteriales_F; family PHOS-HE28; genus PHOS-HE28. The sequence goes on from JBBSUV010000047.1 coordinate 17,119, forward strand.
AGTAACCCAAGTACGACCACTGCGATGATCAAGGCGGTACCGGGATCCTCCAATGTTAGGTTGATACCACTTCCGGTCGATAGATCCAACTGGTAATAGACGATGACGAATGCAAAAAAGAGACAGGCAGCGGAGGCGGTAAGGATGGAAATGGTGTACCATCGTTTTCTGCGCTCGCCCACCTTGCCATCTAGGGTTCCCAACGTCATGATCAGCAGATACAGCGGCCACGGCACCAGGATGAACTGGATCGCGGCGCTGATGCTCGGTGCGTAGCTCCACTGGCTCGTGAGCCCTGTATTACCCGCCAGATCATTGAAGGTGTCCAAGGCGGAAACGAAGGATAGGAGCGCCAGGAAGAGCCATTGCCGTTCGCGACGTTCGAAGCTCCAGATCACTAAGGCGAGCAACAGGATGACCAGGTTGATCCCGATGAAAACGCCGTACTGGGCCATGTTCCTTTGGATCTGGAAAGCCATGTCCGTTGCATGCAGTGAGCACGCCAGCCCAAAGCTCCGGGCGGTCTTACCGTCCACGTTGTCCAACCGGATGGCGATCACTTCGGGCTTCCCATCACAACGGAAGGTGAAGGGGACGAGATAGGGCGATGGCAAACTATCAGTGGCCTTCCCGTGCCCCTGTCCTTCATAGGAGCTGAACAGAGGGTCTCCATTCAAGAAGACCTCCAGCTTTTCATTTCCGCCGAGGCCAAGAAGGACGGTCCTGCCCTTGAAGGATGAGTCCGGCAGTAGGCCCAAGCGGAGCCAATGGACGCCGGTACCTGTGCCTATGCTGTCCTTGGAACCGGATAGTTTTTGCCAGGAGGTTTCGTCCAGATCTCTTGAAGCGTAGGCAACGCTATCGCCGACCTTCAGCTGCACCATCAAGTTCATCCCGGGCACATCATCCCCCATGCCGGGAACTTTCGAGGAGAGATCGGTGAGGTCCCAGGCCTTCACGGCCAGGACCTGTGTGCTACTGCTGTCGGCTTGGGCCGAAAGGAGGCCCGAAAAGAGCAGGGCAATGAAGAGGGCTAGGTGCCGGGCGGAAGGCATCGTGGCAAGATAGCGTGTAGCAAAGGTCTGGCCGAGGGAGTTTCCAGCGCGTGTGTTATTCCACGACCATCGTGGTTGTCAGCCTACGCCCATCGCTCTCCACCAGCACGAGGTACCGGCCTGCCAAAGCTGTTGGTAGGGTGACCTGTTGGGTGGCGCCAAGGCTCCTTTTCACGCTGTAACACAAGCGGCCTGCGGGGTCCAGGATGTCGATCCGCGCAGTGGGCGATGTGTTGGGTGGAAGCTCGAGCGTGAAGCGGCCCCGGTTCGGATTGGGGTAGGCCCGGATCGTGCCCGTTTCCACCAGTTCCGTTGTGCCCGTGATGATCAGGTCGAAAGCATCGCTGAGCACGCAGCCGAGCGCGGTGATCACGGTCACGCTGTATTGCCCGCCAGTGGCGGCCACGAGGAAGGGGGAGTTCGCACCGGGGATGGGCGTACCATTCAAACTCCAAGCATAGCTCGCATAGTCACCTTGCACCAGCAGCACCGTGCCGTTGGACTCGATGGTGACCGAAGGACATACGACAATGGTATCGCTGCTCGCGGTGCAACCGAAGGCATTGGTGGCCACGCCCCACCAAGCGCCGATGCTGTCCGCTTGCACGCACGGTCCGTTCACGCCGTGGATGGTGTCCCCATTGTTGAACCAAGTGTAGACGAGTTGCATGGTATCCGTGGCACAGAGCGTGGCGGTGGCCGTGTCGAAGGTGGTTATTAGCTGCGGTGCAGGGAACACGCGCACGGTATCGCTGTCCGTGAAGACCTGCTGTGGCTGCAACGCGATGGTCAAGCTTCCGTAGGTGCCATTGCCCAACGCGAAAGGCACGTTGCCGTTGCTGCCTGCGGGGATGTTGAAGGTGCCGAGATCATCGTTCGCACTGATGACGTCCTCATCGAAGAACTGGATGGAGTACGGAGGAGCGGCCAGCAAGCGGTCCACGTTGTTCCAGATCTCGCTGGTGCTGTTACTCCCGCTGCTGCTGGTGAAGCTGTTGCCACTCCCATCGGTGAGCACGAAGTAGAGGTCCGGGGCGCCGGTGCAGGCCCCGAAGAGGCTGGGTTCCTCCACATCTCCGCACCAGTTGTCGCTGACGCCCGCCAGCACCACATCGGTGAGTACGAAGCCGCCGATCGTGGTGGTGAGCGAAACAGGATAAGTGCCCGGTGCAGAATAGAAGGCCACCGGGTTCGCCAAGTCGCTGCTCGCGCCGTTGCCGAAGTCCCACGCATGGGTGGTGGGCGATGTGCCGCCGCTCAAGAGTGCGGTGTACTGTACATCCGCACTGCCACATCCGCTGGTGGGGGTGAAGGAGAAGCTGGTGTTCCCGCCAGTACCCGGCTGAACGACCAAGGTGATGCCGAAGCTCTGCGGCACGTTCAGTGTGAAGCCGCTGGCTTCCACTTGCGCGATGATGTTGATCGCTACGGTATATGTGCCACTACCGATGGGCGTGCCGCACAGCCGTGCGCAACCGAACTGGTTCTGCGGCGGATAATAGATGCCCAGCGGATCGTTCGTGGTGAGGTGCATGCCGAAGGGAAGTCCGGTGACCCCGGTGATCGTCATCTGCAGGAAGTTCACGTTCATACCGCTGCCGGGGTCGGCGAAGCTGGTCGGCATCCAGAAGGTGATGTCGCTCTCGTAGGCCTGCCCGGCGATGGCATCCACGGGTTGCAAGGGGCAGAGCGTGGGGTAGGCCGGAACCGCGCTACAGGAGAAGTCGATGGTGCATGTGCTGCACTGGGCTTGGGCACCGATGAATGCGATCAAGGTGAAGGCAAGGGTCAGGGTTCGAAGCATGTGTTGCGGTCAGGGAGCGAATATCGGTCATCGGCGGGGAACGGCCCTGCAGTTGATGGGTTGAACATTCGCCAATGATCGATTGTTGATGTTCGCTGGCCCGCGAGCTCTGTAACTTCACCATCCAACCCCGCTCAACATGAAATTGCTCAAATGGTTCCTCATTGTTCTCGGCGCCTTGTCGGTGCTGGGTTTGTGTTCCTTCAAATGGATGGAGAACAGGACGACGAAGGCGAGCCCCGAAGCCACCGTTAACTACGTCAAGGGTGATCTGAAGATCGACATCACCTACTATCAACCCTACAAAAAGGGCCGGGTGATCTTCGGGGGGCTTGTTCCGTATGATGAGGTGTGGCGCACCGGTGCGAACAAGGCCACCACCTTCACCACGAACAAAGACCTCACCATAGACGGCAAGACACTACCTGCTGGCAAGTACACCTTGTGGACCACGCCGCACGCTGACAAGTGGGACGTCTTCTTCAACAAGAAGATGTATAACTGGGGCATCAACATGGACGGCAAAGCCAGTCGCGACGCGGAAGAGGATGTCGTGGCGGTGACCGTGCCCGTGGAGGCGCTGTCAAAAGAAATGGAGCAGTTCACCATCAGCGTTGAGGATGCGAAAGTGCCTACGCTTGTTCTCGCTTGGGATAAGACCAAGGTCGCGGTGCCGTTGCAGTAGCCTTCTCATTCGGATCGCAGGACTGATGGTCGGGATGTCCTGAGAATAAGCTCCTCTTCCCACCTACTTGCACCGCCTTGCATTTCCTTTACATCATGGAAGCGAAGCAGGAGGGAGGCATCATCCTCGTCACCGGTGCCACGAGCGGATTCGGAGAGGCCATTGCACGGAAGTTCGCCGCGCAAGGCTGGCGTGTGATCATCAGCGGCAGGCGGCGCGACCGGCTGGATGCCTTGGCCCGTGAACTTGATGGCCTGCACGGCCCGGTGACCCATGCCTTACGATTGGATGTGCGCGACCGTGCGGAGGTGGAGCGCGCGATAAGGGCCTTGCCTCCCCAATGGTCATCCATCGATATTCTGGTGAACAACGCCGGACTGGCCAGCGGATTTGCACCGATCCAAGAAGGTGATCCCGCGGACTGGGATGTGATGATCGATACCAACGTCAAGGGCTTGCTCTACGTCACGCGTGCGGTGGTGCCCGGCATGGTGGCGCGGGGCAAGGGCCACATCATCAACATCGGCAGCACCGCCGGCAAGGATGTTTATCCGAAGGGCAACGTGTATGTGGCCACCAAATTCGCGGTGGATGCGCTAACGAAGGCCATGCGCTTGGATCTTGTGGAGGCGGGCATCAAGGTGACGCAGGTGGCGCCGGGCGCAGCGGAAACAGAATTCAGCGAAGTGCGCTTCCATGGGGACAAGGTGCGGGCGAAGCAGGCCTATGCGGGCTTCGAGCCGCTGCGGGCGGAGGATATCGCAGGCATCGTCCACTATGCCGCGACCCTTCCGCCGCACGTCTGCATCAACGATATCACGGTGACGGCCACAGCGCAAGCGAACAATACCACTATTGTCAGGCGTTGAGGAGGTAACCCATTCGACCAAGAAAAACGCCCAATGAAAAACCTGCTGCCCACCTTGGCGCTCCTCAGCGCGCCTTTACTCTTCAGCTTTTCGGGCAACGCCCCGGTGCAGGACCCCCGGCCCAGCCCTGCGGCCACCGCGAGCTACGACAAGGATGGCCTGAAGATCGAAGTGAACTACAGCCGTCCGTACAAGAAGGGCCGCGAGATCTTCGGCGGATTGGTCCCCCTCGATCAGGTCTGGCGCACCGGTGCCAACGAAGCGGCCACCTTCGAGACCAACAAGGACCTCACCATTGGTGGCAAGATCCTGCCTGCGGGGAAATACACGCTCTGGACCATTCCACATGCCAAGACGTGGGAGGTGATCTTCAACAAGAAGATGTATCCCTGGGGTACGAATGATAGCGGCTTGGCGAGCCGTGAGGCCGATGCGGATGCGGTCATCGTAACGGTCCCTGTGGAGGTGCTTCCGGAAGCGGTGGAACAGTTCACCATCAGTGTGAAGGATGCGAAAGTGCCCACGCTCGCTCTGTCCTGGGATCACATGCAGGTCTCCGTGCCGCTGAAGTGATCCCTCAGGGTCGCGGCATGGATCCGATGCTCTTTGTGTTGTGGTTGGCCCGGTGATCTACCTTCGGGCCTCCATAAACAGACCATGAACAGCAACTGGGCCAAGATCCTTCTTTTCAGCATTCTTTTCGGCGTGCTCGGTTTCATCCTTGGGCGCATGTGCGGCAGCGGCTGCGGCACGGACAAGTGCGGACCTGAAGGTATGCGCGGCGGGGCCTGCATGATGCACGGGGACATGGAAGGTGGCGCCTGCATGATGCACGGCGACATGAAGGACGGTGCCTGCATGCACGGCAAGAAAGACAAGTGCTGCACCATGAAGGGTGAGAACGCCATGGGGGACTCCGATATGGACCATGCCGGAATGGATGCCCACAGCATGGCTGACAGCACTGCCAGGCCCCAATAGCAGGAATGTTCCGTCGTTTTTTTTTCCTGGCGTTCTGTGCGCTGGCTTTGGCGCTTAGCACATCCGCGCAAAACATTGAGAATTCCTCGCGCAGCACCATCGGCTACTTGGGCGCGGACGGGCGCATTGAGAACAGTTCCCGTTCCACCGTGGGCTATATCCAAGTGAGCGGCTCCGGATGGACCATCGAGAATTCCTCCCGCAGCACCATCGGCTACATCAATGCACGGGGCGAAGGTGAATTCACCATCGAGAACAGCTCCCGTTCCACCATGGGCTATGTGAGCCGTAATGGCGATAGCTGGCGCGTGGAGAACAGTTCGCGCAGCACCGTGGGCTATATCGAAAAGGACGGTCGGGTGGAGAACAGTTCCAGGAGCACGGTGGGCTATGCACGGGACATCCCTCCGGCATGGGCCGCAGTGCATTTCTTCTTCTTCCGATTCACCTGAACCCGGCGAGCAGGCTTGGTCGTTGGGCCAAAATTTTTGGTGCTTCTGAACAATCGAGCCACTTTCGGCGTTCTGAGCATTCACAACCTGAACCACCCACCCATGCCATTGCTCAATGTACTCCTCGTCATTATCGTGATCGGCCTCCTGCTTTGGCTGGTGAACCGCTACATTCCTATGCAGAGCACCATCAAGATGATCCTCAACGTGGTGATCGTGATCGGATTGATCATTTGGCTGCTGAAGGTGTTCGGCGTGTGGGGACAGGTGTCCAGCGCGACGATCTGACCTCCCTTTCATCATCGTGACGAGCGATCGACCCTAGCGGTCCGATCAGAGCCCGTGATCCAGTATCCAGGGCCTTCCTGACGGATGCCGTTTGCCGCTACCCAGCGGCAACTATCTTCGCGGACCCGCTTTGCACATGGCCATTGCGGTAAGGGTATGCAATTCACCGCAGGACAGATCGCCGAATTCCTTCAAGGAGAAGTGGATGGCAATGCACAAGTGCTGGTGCATGATGTGGCCAAGATCGAGGAGGGCCGCTCCGGCACCTTGACATTCCTGGCGAACCTCATCTATACCGAGCATGTCTATACCACGGCTGCCAGCGTCGTGATCGTGGGACGGGACTTCCATCCTTCAAAGCCCATCCCCAAGCATCTCACACTCGTCCGTGTGGACGATCCGCGTGCGGCTTTCGCGCGTCTGTTGGAGATCCACGAAGCACAGCGCTTCGACATGGTGGGAGTGGAGCAGCCCAGCTATGTGAACCCCCGGGCCAAGGTGGCGGAGGATGCCTACATCGGCGCGTTCAGCTACATCGGTGAAGGCGCGGTGGTGGAGGAGAACGTGAAGATCTTCCCGAACTGCTACATCGGTGAGGGCGCCCACATCGGCAAAGGCAGCCGGCTCCATGCCGGGGTGAAGGTCCACGCGAAGTGCACCATCGGTGCGCGATGTATCCTGCACAGCGGCGTGGTGATCGGCGCCGACGGCTTCGGCTTCGTCCCGAACGAGAAAGGCGAACAGGTGAAGATGGCACAGATCGGTAACGTCATCATCGAGGATGATGTGGAGATCGGTGCCAACTCCACTGTGGACCGTGCCACGCTCGGAAGCACCATCATCCGCAAGGGTACTAAGCTGGACAACCTGATCCAGGTTGGCCACAACGTGGAGATCGGAGAGCATACACTCGTTGTTTCGCAGACCGGTATCGCAGGTAGCACACGTGTCGGTAGCCATTGCATGATCGGCGGCCAAGTGGGCATCGCAGGGCACCTGCACATCGGTGACCGCGTGAAGATCGCCGCGCAGAGCGGTATCGGTTCGGACATCCCCAATGATGCCGTCGTGCAGGGCTCACCGGCCTATGCCATCGGGCAATACAAGCGCAGCTACGTGCTCTTCCGCAACCTGCCGGAGCTGAAGCTACGCATCGATCAATTGGAAAAAGAACTGGAGGAGCTGAAGGCTGCGGAAGGATCCGCTCCGGATGCCACGAACAAGAACGCATGAGCGACAAGCAGCATACACTGAAGTCGAAGTCGGAAGTGAAAGGCGTGGGCCTGCACACCGGGGAAACGGTCACGTTGACCCTGTGCCCCGCACCGATCGGCCACGGGTTGAAATTCCAACGTACCGACCTGGAAGGGCAGCCGGTGATCGATGCCGATGCCGACCTCGTGGTCAGCACCGCCCGCGGCACCACCCTCGGTAAGGGCGATGTGAAAGTGAACACCACGGAACACATTCTCGCGGCGCTCTACGCCTTGGGCGTGGACAATTGCCTGATCCAGCTGAACGGTGCCGAGGTGCCCATCATGGACGGCAGCGCCCTGAAATTCGTGGAAGCCATCGAGAAGGCCGGCATGGACGAGCAGGATGCGCCCCGCAACTGGTGGGTGCTCAAGGAGCCTATCTGGTTCGAGACCCAGGAGCGTGGCACCGAAATGCTCGGCGTCCCTTCGCCCGGCGGGGAATTCCGGCTCACCGTAATGGTGGATTACAACAGCCCCGTGCTCGGTACACAGCACGCCACCATGTACAACCAAGGTGAGTTCAAGACCGAGATCGCCTCCTGTCGCACCTTCGTTTTCCTGCGCGAGATCGAGCAGCTCGCCAACGCCGGACTCATCAAAGGCGGGGACCTCGACAATGCCATCGTACTGGAAGATCGGGAGGACATCACCAAGGATGACCTCAAGGCTTTGGCAAAGTCCATCGGTCGTGAATTCCAGGACGTGGAGATCCGTCGCAACGGTGTGCTCAACACCACCGACCTGAAGTTCCTCAATGAACCAGCGCGCCATAAGTTGCTCGACATCATCGGCGACCTCGCACTGGTAGGCCGACCGATCAAGGGGCACATCCTCGCCGCCCGCCCGGGCCACTTCGGCAACACCAGCTTCGCCAAGCGCATCAAGGACAAGATCCGGGAGGAGGAGAAGGACACACGCGTGTTCTTCGACCTGACCAAGGAGCCGCTGTTCGACATTAACGCGATCACCAAGATGTTGCCCCACCGCTATCCGTTCCTGCTGGTGGACAAGGTGATGAGCATGGACGCCACCACCATCGTCGGCGTGAAGAACGTCACCATGAACGAGCCGCAGTTCACAGGCCACTTCCCGGACAACCCGGTGATGCCGGGCGTGCTGCAGGTGGAGGCCATGGCACAGGTGGGCGGCATCTTCGCCCTGAGCCAAGTGCCGGACCCCGAGCATTACACCACCTATTTTCTGAAGACCGACGGCGTGCGCTACCGGCGCAAGGTGATACCCGGCGATACACTGGTATTCCACTTGAAATTGATCACCCCGATCCGCCGCGGGATCGTCCACATGAAAGGCGTGGGCTATGTCAACGGACTTCCCGCTGTTGAAGCGGAGATGATGGCACAGATCGCCCGTGACAAGGCCCCTGCGGACGAGAAGAAGAACGAAACCACCAAGGCCGATACCAAAGCATGAGCATCTCCAAGCTGGCTTCCGTCCACCCGGATGCACGCATCGGGAAAGATGTCGTGATCGAACCATTTTCCTTTATCGCCGGCGATGTCACCATCGGTGATGGCACCTGGATCGGGCCCAACGCCACCATCATGGACGGCGCCCGTATCGGAGCCCATTGCCGGATCTTTCCCGGAGCCGTCGTTAGCGCCATTCCGCAGGACCTGAAATTCGCAGGGGAGAAGACCACCGCTGAAGTAGGCGACCATACCTCCATCCGTGAATGCGTCACCATCAACCGCGGTACCTCTGACCGCCAGCGCACTGCCGTGGGCAGCAACTGCCTGCTGATGGCCTACGTGCACTTGGCACACGACTGCCTGATCGGCGACAACGTTGTCATCGCCAATAGCGTCAACCTTGCCGGGCATGTCACCATCGGCGATTGGGCCATTTTGGAAGGCAACGTGGCCGTGCAGCAGTTCATCAACATCGGTGCGCACAGTTTCGTGGCAGGGGCCTCCTTGGTGCGGAAGAACGTACCGCCCTTCGTGAAGGCCGCCCGCGAACCGTTGAGTTTCGTTGGCGTGAACGTGGTGGGCCTGCGCCGCCGTGGCTTCGCCGATGATGCCGTGGCGCGCATCGAGGATATCTACCGGGAGATCTTCGTCCGCAACACCAATTTGGAGCGTGCCGTGCAGAACGTGGAACAGCAGTTCAAAGAATCGCCGGAGCGTGCGCTCATCCTCGAATTCATCCGTAGCAGTTCCAAGGGGATCATGCGTGGCCTTACCGAGTGAAGCCTTCCAACGCCATGGCGGGCCAGGACACTTCTTCTTCGGGCATGCGCATCAGCTTGGTCCAAGTGGCCAAGCAGTTCTCCCGCGAGAAGGTCTTCACCGGTGTGGACCATGTGTTCGAGGCGGGCAGCCGCACGGCGCTGCTCGGACCGAACGGAAGTGGCAAGAGCACCCTGTTGCAGGTGGTGGCCGGGGCCTTGGTGCCCACCAAGGGGACTGTCGAACATGCCTTGGGTGGAAAGGTGTTGGAGCAGGAACGCGTGTACCGGAAGGTGAGCATCGCTGCGCCCTATCTTGATCTCTACGAAGAGCTTTCACTGCGAGAAGCACTGGACACGCATGCGCGTTTCAAGCCGTATAGGCCCGGCATCACCGCGGAGGACGTCGCACGCACAGCCTACTTGGAGCCGCACTTGGAGAAGCCCGTGAGCAACTTCAGCAGCGGCATGAAACAGCGGCTCAAGCTCGCGCTTGCGATCCTCAGTGATACGCCACTGCTCCTGCTGGACGAGCCCGCCACCAACTTGGACGCTGAAGGCATTGCTTGGTTCCGCGAACTGCTCTTGCGGAACTTGGAGGGGCGCACCCTGCTGGTGGCCAGCAACAGGCAGGCGGAAGAGACCTTCGCTTGCACCGCGTCGGTGGAGATCAAGAGGTGGAAGTAGTTGTCAGTTGTTAGTTGGCAGTTGTCCGGCGTTGCCATGGCATTGCTGGCGCTCGCGTGTCGCGAGTGCCAGCAATGCACCTATGCATGAACTCGCGACACGCGAGCGCATGCATAGGCCGATCAACCGTTCGTGCGCATCGGCCCGAGCACTTTCGCCCAGCGCTCAATGCCGCCTAGCATGCCAGTGGCCGCCTTTGTCATGATCTCATTTGGCCGAAGGACACCGTCCTCTCCGATGAACTGGGCAAAGAAGGGGATCGGCACTTCGCCAGCGACGGTCAATCGCAATGCGGTAAGGACCGGCTTTAGCAGCTGCGTGGCCCGGAGGCCGCCGCTCACGCCACCATAGCTCACCAGTCCCAGCGGCTTGTGCGCCCACTCTTGGAAAACGAAGTCCAGCGCGTTCTTCAGCGGAGCGGTATAGCCGAAGTTGTACTCGGGCATCACGAAGATGAAGGCATCGGCGCTGTCGATCGTGGCGCTCCAAGCCTTGGTATGGGCATGGGTGTATTGCTTCAGGCGAGGATGGTTCGGCTCGTCCAGGAAAGGCAGGTTGATGGCGGCGAGGTCCAGCAGTTCCACCTCGAATGCACCGTGTGCCTTTGCAGCATCCAGGATCCATTGGGCTACGGCGGGGCCTTTGCGCCCTTCGCGTGTGCTGGCCAGAATGATCTTCAATTTTAACATGGTGCAAAGATCGGCCAACCGTGCCAGAGGATCCGTCCCCACTCCTTCTCAAGGAGAGGACGGGGGTGGTTGGCACAGGTATTCCCTCCGGGAAAGAGGAGAGCAAAACCTACGAGGTTCCGGATGGGCGACCCACTTTCAGAACATCATGACTGGAAGAGAAGAGAGCCCTGGGGCGGGCATTTCCCCGTTTCCCTTACATACCTACCTTCGGCCCCTCATTTTCAGCACCATGGCCAACACCGGCGACATCAGCATCGGAACCTACATCCGCTTCAACGGCGACATCTGCCAGATGGTGGAGTGGCAACACCGCACGCCGGGCAACCTGCGAGCCTTCTATCAGGGCAAGATGCGCAACCTCCGCAACGGCAAGCTCAATGAGCACCGTTTCCGCAGCGGAGAGAGCATGGATGTGCTCCGCGTGGAGATCCGCGACATGCAGTATCTCTACCGCGAAGCCGAATTCCTGGTCTGCATGGATCCCACCACCTATGAGCAGACGCACATCCCCGTGGAGCTGTTCGGCGATGCCATGGGCCTGATGAAGGAGGAGATGATGATGCAGGTGGGCTTTGAGAGCGATATGCCCATTATGGCCCGTCCTCCGAAGATCGTGGAACTCGAAGTGACCTACACGGAGACCGCCGTGAAAGGCGACACCAGCAACAAGGTGATGAAGGCCGCCACGCTTGAGACGGGCAAGGAGATCCAAGTCCCATCGTTCGTGGAGATCGGCACTGTGATCCGTATCGACACGGAGACAAACGCCTACCTCGACCGGGTGAAGAAATAGGCCAAAGCGCCTAGCTGCGCTCTCCGGCTAACTTTGTGCGACTGGGGATATTGGAATTCCCCTGACCACAAACGGGCGCTACATGGAGTTAAAGGAACCCTTGACCGCTGCCGCCGTGGCGGGTCTGATACATGCGAAAGTCCTGGGCAATGCCCAGCGGAGCGTCACCGGGATCAATGAGATCAACCGGGTACGCACCGGCGACCTCGTCTTTGTGGACCACCCCAAGTACTACAACAAGGCGCTGAACAGCTTGGCTACGACGATCCTCATCGACAAAGCCGATGTGGTGATCCCGGAGGGCAAGGCGATCATCATCAGCAACGATCCCTTCTCCGACTACAACACACTGGTGCGTCATTTCATGACGCCGTTCGCTTGGACCTCCGAGCTGCCCGCCATCGGTGCGGACACGGTGGTGCATCCGAGCGTCACTATCGGCACGAACGTCATCATCGGGAAGGGTTGCACCATCATGCCCGGCGTGGTGATCTATCCCAACACCACCATCGGCGACCGGGTGATCATCCATGCCAACGCTGTGATCGGTGGGGATGCGTTCTACTACAAGAAGCGCACCGGGGGCTATGAGAAAATGGTCACAGCAGGCTGCACGGTGATCGAGGATGACGTGGAGATCGGGCCACTGTCCAGCATCGACCGGGGCGTGAGCGCTGATACGCGGATAGGAGCGGGGACCAAGATCGATAACCATGTGCAGGTGGGCCACGATACGATCATCGGGAAGAACTGCTTGATCGCCTCACAGGTCGGGATCTCCGGTGCCTGCGTCATCGGCGACAACGTGACCCTCTGGGGCCAAGTGGGCGTGCCGAGCAAGATCACCATCGGCAGCGGCGCCACCGTGCTGGGCCAAAGCGGCGTGCTCAGCGACCTCGAAGGTGGCAAGACCTACTTCGGCTCACCCACCGGCGAATGGAAACAAAAAATGCGCGAGGTCGCCAGCCTCGGCCATTTGCCCGACCTGCTCAAAAAGCTGAACCAGCAATAAACCGCTGATCCGCACCAACCCAAGACTCCAGACTCCCGACTCCCGACTCCCGACTCCCGACTCCCGACTTCAGACTCAGGCCTCCCAACTCCATGACCCGCCTCACCCGCCTCACCGAACGACTGAGCTTGAAAGAGTTCCAGTTGCGCGCGCTGTTGGACGTCACCAAGGCGATCAACAACAACGAGGACAAGAGCGAGCTGCTGAAGTTGTATGCGGACATCATGCACGGCGAGCTGGGCATCACCCGCCTGATGTTCTTTGAGAACGATAGTGGGTGGCGCTGCGTGCAAGCCTTGACCGACGAAGCGGACAGTCCCGTGCCGGATGTGGGGTCTTTCATGAAGAACTGCCGGGACATCCAGTTCATCGGCTCCGAGGATGCCAAGGGCCTCGGACGGTTCGACATCGCCATCCCCGTCTTCCACCAGGACCGACCGTTGGCGTTGCTGCTCATCGGGGATATCGATGATGAGGAACAGCGCATGAGCCCCACGGTGAAGCACCTCAACTTCATCCAGACGTTGACCAACCTGATCGCTGTAGCCTTGGAGAACAAGCGCTTTGCCAAGCGGGCATTGGCGCAGGAGCGGGATCGGCGCGAGCTGGAACTGGCCGCGGAGATGCAGCAGATGCTGATCCCCAAGGACCTCCCGAACGGTGAGCATATCCAAACGGCCGCGTGGTACCAGCCGCACCAGCAGGTGGGCGGCGACTACTACGATGTGGTGCGCACCGGGCCGGACGAGGTTGTGCTTTGCGTGGCCGACGTGAGTGGCAAGGGCATCGCGGCGGCCTTGTTGATGTCCAATTTCCAAGCGACCCTGAGGGCCTTGGTCCAGCGGGAACGGGCGCCCTTGGACGAGCTGGTGCGGGAGCTGAACGCGAACGTGCTCGAACGGGCGCGGGGCGAACGCTTCATCACCTTGTTCATCGGCAGGGTCGATCTACTGACCGGTGCGATGGAATTCGTGAACGCAGGTCATAATCCGCCCATTTTCGCAGGGCAGGGAGGCGTGATCTCCGAACTCAGCGATGGCGCCATCGCCTTAGGCATGCTCCCAGAGCTTCCCTTCGTGAACGTGGGCCGCGCGGAAGTGAAGGACGGCGTGCTGCTCTGCTACACGGACGGGTTGGTGGAGCAGGAGGATTCCCAGGGGAATGCGTTCGAGACCCTTCCCGTGCGGAAGACCTTGGAACTGCTTTCCGGCGCCGATCCGAAGGCCATCAATGATGCCCTCATCGCCACTTTCGAGGCGCACCGGGGGCAATTGCCTTACTTGGACGATATCGCCTTGCTCACCTGCCGGTTCCGCTGATCGTCGCGGTTCCGGTCCTTCAGGTCCAGCACCACGATCATCGCCGTGAAGCCCCAGAAGGGCACGCTCGCCTTGTCCAG
>JBBSUV010000048.1:0-28637 GCA_038234075.1 Flavobacteriales bacterium
ATGGGCCGCTTGGGTGGTTGGAAAGGCTACGACTCCCAAGGACCACCAGGAGTGATCGCTCTGCGAAGAGGCTTGGATAGATTGGCCTACATCATGGAGGGCATGGAACTGGCGAAAGATGTGTACACACAGTAGCTCCGGGAGGCAGGCCCGGCATGACAATCCTACTTCCACCGTTTCCTTAACTTAATGACACTGCACTCGCGCCAGTGAGAGGACAATTCCTTGTAACGGCTACGGCAACCGTGATTCACGGCTTTCCCATATAGCGCCTTACCAGCTCCATCAACGCCTTTCCATGAACATTCTTGGCGATGACCACGCCCTTGTCATCAAGAATGAAATTGGCCGGAATGGTCCGGACCCGGATCTCTTTTAGGAAGGTTGCATCATCTCCTTGCAGGTCGGATGCTTGGAACCAGCGGTCTGCTCCGTCCTGCTTGGCAGCGGTCCTCCAAAATGCCAAGTCGCTTTCCAGGGCATAAGCGACAATGTTCAAACCTTGGTCATGATATTGATCCCAGATCGGTACTAAGGCCTCCCGGTTCTCCTTTCGGCAAGGACCACACCAAGAGGCCCACAGGTCTATGATGGTGAGCTTGCGGCCTAACAGCTTGTTCAGGGAGAGCGTATCTCTTGCCATCATGGTCAGCTTGAGATCCGGGAACCGGGCTCCAACTAGAACGGGTAGAATGGAAGGCGCGCTTTCCTTACAAAGCTGCTTTACCCAAGGATCGTCCGGTTGCTTTTGCCCCCACTTATTGCATTGATCCACCAGGAATTCAGGTAAGCGTTCATAATCGCTTACCGGACTCACCCATCTCAATGCCACCAGTGCAGGCATAAGGTACTGTGTGGTGTCGGCGAACTTCATCAGCGCTGCCTGATATTCCAAGGTGGCGTGTTCCTTTTCCAGCAGTTGACGGCCATCTTCCAATTGCCAGTTCTTTCCGGCGAGGTAGGCTTGGAAGGCTTTGTCGTTGATGTCCCTTAGGCCTATCAGCGCTTTATTGACGGCTGAAGGATATTCAATTGAAAAGCTCTTTTGAAAGGCATCCAGCTTGGCCGTGATCTGTATAGGTTCTCCTGGTTGCCATACGATCGGCATGTAGTTGGAGCTGTCCGGGTCGTCGGTTTTCAGGTAATTCGGATACTGCTTGGATCGCTGTATGGCCAGTTCCAACAGCACAGGCCCATGAGTAGTTGGTAGGTTGTGGAACTCAAAGCTGCCATCAACGGCCACCGCAGCAGAATCGATGACCTTCCCAAAATAGGAAGCTGCTATCTCCCTGAGGTTTCCGGGCTCAATTAGATAGATCGTTACGCCTTCCTTTTCTATGCCCTCAATTTGCCCTGATAGGTATGACGGAGCATGACAAGCCGTTAGAGATAAGAGTACGAAGATCGGACCAGTGATCCTGCCCATGGAATATGTGCTCATGGTTGTTAACGTTTAGGCTATGCGCAGCCGAAGCATCGGCCTGTGTGTGGGCGGTTGCGTATAGCCGTTGTTATGCCCAGCTCTTTTTTCGTGTTGCTCTATTACTCCCACTTCATTTCCTTTTCAGGGTTCCTATTTTGTCTCTATCGGACTGAAACTTACTTTTCTCTAATACCTGAATTGAGATGTCCCTAGTTGTGTCGTTATCAAGATAGGGTGCTAGTAAGTCAAATTTGATCAAGCTATCACGTTGTAATAATGATGCTATCGCATAACCCTTGTACTCATTGCCCCAAGTCCTTATGGCATGAATTATCACGCTGTCGGTTTTAGATGAGTTGTCGATGAGCGCCAGTGTTTGGAGAGAAATGATTTGAGCATTCCTATTGTCGGAATCAATGTTTTTCCAAGATGTCATTTTTAGATTGGTTGAGTCAAGCTGAAGATAAAGCTGTACAAAGTGTGCATCATTGAAATCTTCGTGCTTAGCTAAAAAGTCAAGTAGTTGGTCTGTCGCTTTGCTGTGGTTGTAGAACAGGCACATTGCAGCCCAGGTCAAGCAACCTTCGGTTGTTTCAGTCGTTAATCTCTCAAGCAAGACATTGTCGTATGAAGTGTCTGCGGCAGAACCAATGGTTATATAAGCCAAAATACGCTGCATTGAATTTTCAGAATTCAGGAGCCTTTCGATATTGTTTTTGTAGGCTGGCTTATCCTTGAATAGGACTAGTGGCGAATAGTCCGTATTAGCACCCTTTAGGCTATTCATCAGCTGCGTTGCTCCTTGGTGTGGGAATATCAAGTTGTCATATTTCACAAAGAACTCATTCAACTCATTCTCCGTTAGGTCATGATTTGCAGCGGTAATGAAATCTGCCTCATAGCCGTGTATTCCTGAAGTGTCTTGTCCACATGCTGAAAGCGATAGGCAAACTGTAAACAGTAGAAGTAATCTCCTCATAGGTTGTATTGTCGTTTTATGATTGGGCATAACTAGTCGGTTGTACCCATAATCGGGTTTATTCCAGCCTTGGTATGTGCTTGGAGTGGTTAATGTTTGACTATTGGGGCGCGTAAAGCACAATAGTGTTTGGGCATTCCGGGCCGATCAAAGTTCTGTACATCCGGCTCATGGTCTTGGTGGTGAATTGCGCCTGCGAAAGTTCCCACAGGGCATGGCTGCCAGCACGAAAGTAGAACTGCGCCCGTGCCATTCCGCGTTGCGGAACAGGTAATGCACGTTTCCCTGCGCGGCAATGGCATCCGGTAGGTATCGGATCCATTTTCTGAACATCTGCCCCGATACGTATCGGGGTTCTGATCGTCTGATCGGCACTACTCCCGCACCGCCTTCCGCTCCTCCATAAAGGATATGATATTGGGACCATTGCCCACCAACCAGAGCACATCGTTCGCCTGGAACTGCATGGTACCCTCCGGGTTCATGATGCGTTCTTCGCCGCGCTGGATACCCGCAACCATGGCACGCGCCTCGTCCCGTATGCCGCTGACGTGGATGCGCATGCCGACCAGTGGCGACTGCGGGGTAATGCGGAAGCGCTTCAGGCGGATGTCCTCCTTGGTCATGTGCGCTTGATCCTGCGCGGATAACGGAGCGTCCAGTGCGCGCTGCAAATTGACCAGTTGGGCGTCGGTGCCTATCACGAAAAGGTTGTCGCCGGGTAGGAGCAGGTGATTGCGGCCGGGCGCAGGCACCGAATGGCCGCTTGCGCGTTCGATCATGGCGATGTTCACGCCGTACTTCTCACGCAACCCCAGCTCTTTCAGGCTTTGACCGGCGGCGCCGGAGTCCACCTTCACGCGTACTTGGGCCAAGTGCATGTCCCACGGGGCCAGGTCCGTGCGCCGGAGGCTCAGCTCGCGTTGGTTCAGGTTCTTGAAGAAGCGCTCCTCCATGCGCAGGTAGAAGCGGTGCAGGCGCTGGCGGAACAGGAACGCGGATAAGACCATCAGCACCAACATGGCTACGAATGCCCATCCCGTGCTGAAGAATACGCTCACCAGGATGGCCACCACCACTACTGCAGCGGCTAGGCGTACGACCTCCAACATCACCAGCGGGCCGCGCAGCATCCGTTTGTTCACCCAAAGCTGCCGGTAGGCATTGCGGCTGATCCGGCGCAGGGACATCGCCCAGATGAAGGGCAGTACCAGCAGGAAGGTGGTAAGCCCCGCCACCACCCGGCCATCGAAGCCCATGAACCGTTCGCCGAGGAGCACGATGAGCATGGGTCCCACTCCGAATATGATCGTCAGGCAGAGCACCGCGAAAACAGCGAGATTGATGCCGTAGGACCGCAACAACTTCCGCCATGCACTGGTCTCTTGTACTTGATCCGCCTGCAGGCTGTAACGTCCCAAGGCTTTCGCCAAGCGCTCGGGTAGCATTCGTTCAACAAAACCGGCGAACGGACCGGAGGCCTTGATCAAGTAAGGTGTGGTGAAGGTCGTGACCGCCGATACCGCCACGGCGATCGGAAAGAGGAACGCACTGGTCACGTTGAGCGTAAGGCCGAGCGTGGCGATGATAAAGGAGAACTCACCGATCTGCGAAAGGCTCATCCCCACACGCACCGCGCGGAACACGGGCACGCCCGCCAGCAGGGCGCCGACCATCACGCTCAAGGGCTGGCCCAGCATCACTACCAACGAGATCAATAGCACCTGCGGCCAGTATTGGATCAGCATGGCCGGGTCCATCATCATCCCCACGGACACGAAGAAGATGGCGCCGAAGAGGTCCTTCACCGGCCGCACCAAGTGTTCGATCCGCTCCGCCTGCACGGTCTCCGCGAGCAATGCGCCCATGATGAAGGCGCCCAACGCCGCGCTGAACCCCGCGTTCACGGCGAACACCACCATGGAAAGACAGAGCGCCACCGCCACGATCAGCAGCGTCTCATCGTTCATCAGTTTCCGTGTGCGGGCCAATAGCGAGGGGATCAAGAAGACGCCTGCTGCGAACCAAAGGATCAGGAAGAAGCCCAACTTGCCCAGCTCCCAGAGCATCGCACCGCCGGAGAAATGCTGGCTCACCGCAAGGCTGCTCAACAGCACCAGGAGCAGTACCGCCACGATATCCTCGATCACCAGCACGCCGATCACCACGCCAGCGAACACCTGCGTCTTCAGCCCGAGTTCCTCCAAGGCACGCACAATGATCGTGGTACTTGAGATCGATAGGATACCGCCGAGGAACAGGCTGTCCATCGCGTTCCAGCCCAACCATTTACCCGTGAGGTAGCCGACGCCCAGCATGAAGCCGACCGTTACCAGCGCGGTGATACCGGAGGTGCCGCCCACCTTCGCGACCTTCTTGAAGCTGAACTCCAGCCCGAGGCTGAACAGCAGAAAGATCACACCCAACTGCGACCATACCTGGATGCTCTTCTCGTCCAGCACGGTGGGGAACAGCGTGACGTGAGGGCCCACAAGCACGCCAGCGATGATATAGCCCAGCACCAGCGGCTGCTTGATCCACTTGAAGATCAGCGTCGTCAAGGCCGCCACCGAGAGGATCAACCCCAGGTCGGCGATCAGGGCGGGAAGTTCGTTCATCGAGCGCGGTCGGATTCGCCGCCAAGGTAATCCGGCCCAAGGCGCGCTTCTTTTCTCCGCGGATGGCATGGGCTGGATCGGAAAGGGTCGTGGTTTTTTAACCGCAGATGACGCAGATGGACGCAGATAAATGCAGTGGGGCTTTCCGGCGAACGGCACGCGGGCGCAAGTCGACATCTGCGCATATCTGCGGCATCTGCGGTTTTTTTCCGCCGATGAACGATCTTCTGTTCCTATCCGGGGTTCCCCGAATGATCCATGGTTCGCATCTTCGTGCCCTTATTCTGTTCTCCAACCCATGAAGAAGCGCTCCATCAAGAAGATCCTCATCGCCAACCGCGGCGAGATCGCCCTGCGCATCATGCGCTCCGCCAAGGAGATGGGCATCGCCACCGTGGCCGTCTATTCCGAAGCCGATCGCCATGCGCCCTTCGTCCGCGTCGCCGATGAGGCCGTGTGCATCGGGCCGCCGCCCAGCAAGGAGAGCTACCTGGTCATCGACAAGATCATCAAGGTCTGTAAGGACCTCAAGGTGGATGCCGTGCATCCGGGTTACGGCTTCCTCAGCGAGAACGGCGACTTCGCCCAAGCGCTGGAGAAGGCCGGCGTGATATTCATCGGCCCTTCGCCCGAGGCCATGCATATCATGGGGGACAAACTTTCCGCGAAGGAAGCGGTGAAGAAACACGGCGTGCCCTTGGTGCCCGGTACGGAAGGCGCCGTGGCCGACCTGAAGGAGGCCCTGGCCGTGGCGAAGACCATCAGCTTCCCCATCCTTATCAAGGCCGCCGCGGGCGGTGGGGGCAAGGGCATGCGCATCGTGGAGCAAGAGAGCGAGTTGAAGGAAGGGCTGGAGCGCGCCATCAGCGAGGCGGAGAACGCCTTTGGCGACGGCAGCGTCTTCATCGAGAAATTCGTCACCGGGCCGCGCCACATCGAAGTGCAGGTGCTGGCGGACATGTACGGGAACACCGTGTACGTCTTTGAGCGCGAGTGCAGCATCCAGCGCCGCCACCAGAAGGTGATCGAGGAAGCCCCCAGCGCCGTGCTCACCCCCGCGATGCGGAAGAAGATGGGCGAGGCCGCGGTCGATGTGGCCAAGAGCGTGAAGTACGTCGGGGCCGGCACTGTGGAGTTCCTGCTGGATTCCAACGGCGACTTCTACTTCATGGAGATGAACACCCGCCTGCAAGTGGAGCATCCCGTTACGGAAATGATCAGCGGGCTGGACCTGGTGAAGGAGCAGATCAAGGTGGCACAAGGGGAGGAGCTTTCCTTCAAGCAGGAGGACCTGAAGATCCTGGGCCACGCCATCGAGGTGCGCGTATATGCCGAGGATCCGACGAACAACTTTCTTCCTGACATCGGTACACTCACCACCTACCGCCTGCCCCAAGGCCCGGGCGTGCGCGTGGACGATGGCTTCGAGGAGGGCATGACCATCCCCATCCACTACGATCCCATGATCGCCAAGCTGATCGTGCACGGGGCCACGCGCGAGGAGGCCATCGCCCGCATGGAGCGCGCCATCGATGATTATCGCATCGCAGGCGTGGAGACCACCCTGCCCTTCTGCCGTTTCGTGATGGGCCACGAAAGCTTCCGCAGCGGGAAATACGACACGCTTTTTGTCCGCGACCATTTCCGGCCCGAATTGCTGGACGGTACTGATCCCGATGACATGGCCGTGGCAGCATTGGTAGCTGCCCACCTGAAGGATGAGGACCTGCAAAAGCCTGCGCCCAGCGGCCCTGATACGCAACAGCCTTCGCCGTGGTGGCTTAACCGTAGATGAAATAGTCGCGCGTGTCGATGTAGTGCGGCCCTCGCTCCACCAATGTGCTTTTACAACTAGCTGGCAAAAAGAGCGTTAGAATGGTACCTTGGCACTACTGTTCATGAACCGGTTCCCGATCATATTCCTTCTGTGCATCGCACTTCTGGCGGTCGATAGGGCGAATGCGCAGACGTCTGTAGCCTTGGTACCCGTGGTAGTGCAAGGCACGGATACGATGCCTGTGTACACGCTTTCCACAGTGGAGGTGGAGGCCGTGATGAGCCGCAAGGCACGCCGCAATGCCGCCCGCACGGATCGTCTTACCCGCTATGTGCAGAAAGTATATCCCTACGCACAGATCACCGCCAAGCTGCTGGACGAATACGATCATGACCTCGCCAATATCCAGCGCGAGAGCGACAAAGACCTTTACCTGAAACTGGCCGAGGCCGAGCTGAAGGCCGAGTTCGAGCAGGACGTCAAGGGAATGACCATCACCCAAGGGCGTATTTTGGTGAAGCTGATAGACCGCCAGACCGGCCACACCAGCTACGACCTTGTGAAGCAGCTCCGTGGCTCCTTCCAAGCATGGATGTGGCAGGGCGTGGCCTTGCTCTTCGGCAATGACCTCAAGGGAGAATACGATCCTGAAGGTGACGATCGCCTCGTGGAATCCATTGTCCGCCGCATCGAGAACGGCGAGCTGGAAGCCACACCACGTGCTCCGCGCACCGAGAAGGCCACCGCCCGCTTGGTGAAGCGCAAGGCACGGCTCCACCGCAAGTACGGGGTGAGCACGCCGGAGGTGTCCACTAATTAGTTGTCCGTTGTTAGTTCTCAGTTGTCAGGATGGACATGGCGATCGTGCCTCCGGAACGTGTCGTGAGCATTAGGGGCAGGGTGGCATCAGGGTTCGAGGATAAGTCCTGACAACATCCGACGGATGTTGCGGCAACTGACAACTAGGTTCTGCTGATCTCCCCATCCGCTTATCTTGTCACGATGATGGGTCTGTGCAAGATTAAGTGCGACCATAAGGGCCTCAGGCTGTTTGTCCTATTCCTTGTGGCCTTCGCCGCGCTACTGGCGCAGGGACAGGCGCATTGGTTGAACAAATTCGATGGCAGCCAGGCCTGCCATATCGTGGATGTGGTCACCGATGCTGCGGGCAATGCTTATGTCACCGGGGATCTTACGTCCGTCGTTACTATCTCCTCCGGTGGCACGGTGCAGGGGACTATTCCTTCCGCTGGTGCGCAGGACGTGCTGGTGGCGAAGTTCGCCCCGGATGGCACGCTGCTTTGGGCGAAGCATGCCGGAGGCTCGGCAGTGGACCTGGGACTAAAGCTTGCACTAGGGCCTTCCGGGCTGGCGCTCACTGGCATTTTCACCGGCTCGGCCGACCTCTTCGGCACCGCCGTTAGCGCCCAAGGTGGGAGCACGGATCTCTTCGTCGCCATGCTGAATACAGCCGATGGACAGGCCCAATGGGTGCGTACCGCAGGCAGCCCCGGCTACACTGACACGCCCGGTGGCCTCACGATCACAAGCACTGGCCAAGTGGTGGTGGCCGGTAAGTTCAAAGGTGAAGCGGTCTTCGGCTCCCAAACCCTGTCCGGCGCTATTAACCCCGCCACGGGCCTACCCAGCTTCGACGTCTTCATCGCGGCTTGGTCGGTCGACGGCACGTTCCAATGGGTGAAGCAGGGTGCTGGCTCCAAGGATTGCTTGGCGCTGGACATCGTCAGCAGTACGGACGGCGATCTCTATGTGGCCGGCCAGTTCAACGACACGCTGACCTTCGACGTGATGCACCCGAACACCTTGGCGAACAACATCTTCGTGGCGAAGTTCGATCCGCAGGGCAACGAGCTCTGGTTCCGCAAATGCGGTGGTGGCAACTACAACCAAGTGAGCGACCTGCACTGGTCCGCAGCGAACGATCTGCTGGTGACCGGTGACCAGATCGGCACCATGTATTGGTCCGATGGCATTGCGTCCACCCCGGTGCCCAGCACGACGGCCCATGCCTACTTCATCCTCCGGGTGTCTGCTTCCGGGGCCTTGCTGGAAGCCACCTCCATGGGTTCAGCTTCTGCCGTGCATGCCGCATCCATTACGGAGCAGGCGGATTCGGTGGTGGTATTCGGCGAATTCGAATGTGAATTCACCGGCCTTCAAAATGCTTATGGTGCGGACGGGCTTTTCATCGCCACGGGAACACCGGACCTCTTTATCGCCAAGCATGCCGCCGGAGACCTTGCCTTCGCAGCGGCCCAGCAGTTCGGCGGCTCCGGGCTGAAAAGCGCAGCAGCGATCACCATCGCACCGGACGGTCTGTTGTTCGCGGGAGCCTTCACCACTGAGCTCTTCCTTCCCCAAGGAATCGCCATCTGGGGTGAGCCCGTGCCATCCTGTTCCTTCATCGCCCCAACTGCGGGCAGCTTCTGCGGCGATCCGAATTATGGGAAATTCGCATGGGCGACGGGTACTGGCCCGACGACCGGCTTTCTCACCAAAGGGTGGGTGGAAGGCCGAAAACCCTACGACTTCTGGGATCGGACCGGGCTCGCATCCTGCGACCGCTCTGCGCGGAACAGTTCCATCCGGATCTGGTACGCCGGCGCTGAGGCTCCTGATTCGATCATCGGATGCGCGCCTGTCAGTCTGAGTTCGTATGTGCCTTTCCCGCGAGGACATGTGCTTGATAACTGTCCATCGAACACGCCCACCGTTGGGGCTTTCGGCCATCAGCTTTGGTCCACTGGTTCCACTGGTGCAGGAACTAGTGTTGGCGCGTCGGGCTGGGTCACCTATACGCTCTTCAGCAGCAACGGCTGCAGGTCTTGGACGGATTCCGTGTACGTGACCATGCTGGACCCTCCGGTGTTGAGTGTTTCCGACAGTTCGGGGGCCTATACATCCTATGATCTTTCCTCCCCGCTGTTCATTACCTCCTGTGATCCCCTGCTTTTCTGGGCGGAACAATTGGCGCCGGGTGATCAGGCCTATTGGGTGTCCGGCACGGATACCACCTTCAGCGATACCGTCCACATCACCACTGCCGGCTCATACCTTCTGACCGTGATCCCGGCGAATGGTTGTATGCGTTCAGGCTTCATTGCCGTGCAGTTCTTTTCCCATGCAACGGTCAACATCACCGGGGTGGTGTCTGTATTGGCCGACGGTGACACCCTCCATACCTGTGAGGCCAATTGCCTCATCGGTTACTTCATGAATACGTGGTACGTGGATGGCGCGCCCGCCACGTTGCCGAACGGGCTGCTGCTGAGCTATGCATCGCCGGGTGCCTGTCCCCAGACCGGCGTCACGGACGCCTACCAACCCGTGCTGTGGGGAGTGGAGCTGAATGGCTCGGGTTGGTACGTGATCCAGTCGGATCTAACGGTATTTGAACAAGGCTGTAGCACGGAGGAGCTGTATGCATTCACCTTCATGGACAGCATATACGTGGATGTGGCCCAGACGGCAGAGGTGACTTTCACCCAGGCCGAGGTTTATCGATGTGAGGGGGATACAGTGATGATCCCGTTCAACTGCGCCAACTGTGATTCGATCATCTGGAACGGCCCGGGGATCGTCTGGACCTCTCCGAGCGGCGATACCGTGCTGGTGAACATGGACGGGCAATATTCCGCCATGCCCTTATCGCTGTCCAACGGTTTGCACTGCGCTGGGACGCTCTTAGCGGTCACCGTGACGGGGCCTACATCGCCATCCTTCTTTATGGATCCGCCCGGGGGCGTGATCTGCCCGAATGATTCGGTGCGGCTTTACACCGCCGCCGTGGGAAGTGACTATGTCTGGACCGGCCCGGGAACGTCATTCCTACCCCATGCATCCAGCATCTGGGTTCACGACCCCGGCGATTATTACCTCGCGGTAACGCTCTATGATGATTGCACCGTCGCCAACGGACCCGCCACGGTGTCGTTGTACGGATCACCCGTATTCAGCGGGCCCCCGGGCGGTGTGCTTTGCCCTGGTGGTACCGTGCAACTGCAGGTGGAGGCGGGGCCGGGGAGCATCGTGCAATGGCAGCCGCCGCTCTCCGGAACGGACCCGGTGCAAACGATCTCCGCTCCCGGCACTTATTCATGCACCGTGTTGAGCTGTGGCAGTAGTTGGAACCTCATCTATAACGTAGTGCTCAGCGATGTGACCGCGGACCTGGGAGGCGACACCTTCGCTTTGTGCGAAGGCCTGCCGATCACGCTCAACGCCCCTCCCGGTGCGGCCGGTTACTACTGGCTGCCTTCCGGGGATACGCTGCCACAGCTGACGGTGTCCACTGCGGGTACCGTGCAATTGGTAGTGACGGATAGCGCTGGATGCACCGCCTTTTCTGGCCCCGTGCAAATAGTGCAGCAGAATATCACGCAGCCTGCTTCCGCTTCCGGGGATTCCGTCTGTGCTGGAGTGCCGGCGCAGCTGAACGCATCGGGTTCCGGCGAGCTTGCTTGGTACGCCACCGCGGATACCACCGAACTCTTGGGGTATGGCACCTCTTTCACCTTTGTGCCTACCGTCACGGATACCGTTTTCCTTCTGCAAACGGAGGATGGATGCCCCGGTGCTTTTCTGGCGGTGCCTGTCCTTGTTCAGGATGTGCCACCGGCACCGCTGATCACTGGCGATACGGACTATTGCACCGGTGATGTACTGCTGCTGGTCGGTGAGGCCGGGCCTGATGCGCAGATCTTCTGGACAGCGCCGTGGGGTGGTTATGCCGGTGACAGCATCGGGCCGATCGCCGCTGCCGCGATGCATGCGGGTCTCTATGCCTGCTTCGCCACGTTGAACGGCTGTCCGGGCGATACCACGACCACGACAGTGCTCGTGCTGGACAGACCGGACATGCCGGTGATCACCGGCGACACCGTGCTCTGCCTCGGGGATACCTTGTCGCTCCAAGCCTCCGGAAGTGCAGCAAGCCAATGGCAGTGGACCACGCCCTTTGGAGCATTCAGCGGTCCGCTGCTGGTAGTGCCGAACGTGGATCAGGAAGATATAGGCCTCTACAGCTGTCAAGCCTTGCTGGGGAGTTGTTCAAGCGATACGGCATTCCTCTTCGTGCGGCTTGCGGATTGTGGGCCGGTGCTACCTCCCGGTGAAATACCCAATGTGATCACCCCGAACGGCGATGGTGTGAACGACGTGTTCCACTTCGCCGGTGAAGCTTTTGCACATGCTGAACTGCGGGTGTACAACCGCTGGGGTCAGCAGGTGGCGCTGGTGAATGGCCGCAACGCCACATGGGATGGCCGGAGTTCCTACAGTGGTGAGGTGCTGGACGAAGGCGTCTATTTCTACACCATCGAGGCCGTGACCAGTGCGGGTGAGAATTACCGCAAAGCCGGATATGTGCACGTGCTGAGGTGACTTGGT
Source organism: Flavobacteriales bacterium (assembly GCA_038234075.1). GTDB lineage: Bacteria > Bacteroidota > Bacteroidia > Flavobacteriales_F > PHOS-HE28 > PHOS-HE28. Next base: position 12,207 of record JBBSUV010000048.1, read on the forward strand.
CCGTGTTGTTCGGCCACGTATCGGACCGACAACTATTCCACCGGATCCCGCCTCCGCGATCCCTCATAAAGTTCATACCGCAGGAAGCGACAATCCAACGCGCCGTTGAACAAGCGGATCTTCGGGCGTGGGGTCAGCTTGATGAACTTGGCCGCTTCCATGTTGGAGGTGAGCACCCAAGCATCGTAGCCCGCCCAGTTCTTCTTCAGCGTGTCGCCCATCATCTTGTACAAGCCGTTGATGTCCACGTCCTCGTCCATGCGCTCGCCGTAGGGCGGGTTGATGATGACGATGCCGCGACCGGCAGGGGCTTCCAGATCCTCGAAGGCGACGTTACGCACCTCGATCTCCTCCTTCAGGTCCGCGATGGCGATGTTCGTCTCCGCCTTGCGCGCCACGTTCTTCGAGATCTCTCCGCCCAAGATGAGCGGGCGGTTGCCGGTGATGCGCTCCATCGCTCCTGCATGCACCTTCGCCCACAGTTCCGCGTCGAAATCATTCCAACGCTGGAAGCCGAAGCCATTGCGGTAGGCGCCCGGTGGAATGTTCGCGGCGATCAGCGCCGCTTCGATCAGCAGCGTGCCCGAGCCGCACATCGGGTCCACGAAATTGCTCATGCGGTCCCAGCCGCTCAGTAGTATCATGCCCGCCGCCAGTACCTCGTTCAGCGGGGCCAGGTTGGTCTGCTCGCGGTAGCCGCGTTTGTAGAGGGAGTCGCCACTGCTGTCCAGGGAGACCGTGCAATGGTCGCCGGTGATGAAGAGGCGGATGCGCAGTGCGGGATCCTCAGCATCCACCGAGGGTCGCTTACCCGTCTTTTCCCGGAAGCGGTCCGCCAGCGCGTCCTTCGCCAGCAGCGCCACATATTGCGAATGGCCGAAGCGCTCTGAGTTGAGTTTTGCCGTGAAGGCGAAGGTATCGTCCGCACCGAGGTAGACCTCCCAAGGGATCTTCTTGATGCCCGCATAGATGTCCTGCTCATTCCGGACCTCGAAGTCGTCTATCGGGATGAGTACCCGAAGTGCAGTGCGTAGGCAGAGATTGGCTTTGTAGAGGAAGCCGAGGTCGCCGGTGAAGGCCACGACGCGGTTGTGCTTCTCCACCTCTTTCGCGCCCAGCCTAAGTAATTCCTCCGCCAACACAGGCTCCAGCCCGTACATGGTCTGGGCGGTCATTCGGAATTCGGGCTTGGCTTGGCGGACGGAAGGCTCGGGCATGGCCCAAACCTAAGCAGGGGAGCTGCCATGCGCCTATCCGTCCCACGGGGAAAGCGGCAGTCCCAGGTAGATGGTGCGGTTACCGGCGCTCAGTTGGACATTCAATTGCTTGTTACCTTCATCCCACCGGCACCGGCTCCCGGATCGCCTCTGAAAAAGCAAAAACACAACATGGAGAATCTGCAGATCCTTATACAAACCGACAAGAACATCGAGAACTCCGCCGGTTTGGAGGAACATGTGCGCAATAGCGTGAACAAGGCAATGGCCCATTTCGACGAGCGCCTTACCCGTGTGGAGGTCCACCTCCGGGATGTGAACGGCGATAAGTATGGCGACCGGGACCACGAATGCATGATGGAGGCCCGCCTGCGCGGATTGAAGCCCTTAGCCGTCACCCACGCGGACAGTAACCTGCACTTGGCGATCGCTGGTGCTTCCGAGCGCCTGCGTAATGCGGTGAGCAACTTGGTGGGCCGCATGGAAGCGAAATAAGGCTTGGTCGGGCACGCCTCGTCACTTGTGTCCAACGCAAAGAGCAATAGGCCTTTCCGGACGTTGGTGAAACACTAACTTTCGGATGGGAACGCGCGCTTTTATCCGGTGGTCTATAGCTTCTCTCTGACAACTTTCGTAACCGTGGGACAGAACATCGAAGTCGTCTCGGCTTACAAGATGACATGCGCGAAAAAGCGATCCGCTGATACCTGGCCGGTCCGGCCTTTCGGTATCAGCGGATCAAGATGTATCGAGAAACAGCTGGGGTTTAAAAGCGCACCCAGCGATCGGTGTTGTGGCTGAACGATCAGCCGTATTCGGTCCTGTACTTAGAACACCACAGTCTTCTGCTGGCGCTCGGGCACCAGTTGCTGGTCATGTTCAACCATTACATCGCCATTGGCTGCGAAGGCCAGCACGCCGACAGGACCAGCATATACCAGCCCTCCGTTGTCCGTGATCGCATCCAGTTTCACGCCGAAGGTGAGGTTGCGCTGCTTGCCCTTGAAAGCGCCCGCTTCAGTGTTATGTGTATCTACCGAAACCGTCTTGGTAAGATGTCCAGGCTTACGGAAACTGATCAACGCCACCGCATCCGCAGGAAGCATCAGGTCCACGCGGCCATTATCATCGGGACGGCCCCAATCCTTCGTACCGTTCACATCCACCTCTATGATCACATCCGTGGCCGATCCGTCGTCCAGATCCAACCATGCCGTCAGCGCTATTTGGTTGATGTAAGCAGCCGGGGGAGGTGCCGCAACTGAACGCTCGGATGCGAAAAGACCCATAAGGATGGCCAAGCTGGCGATACCGGTGCGCTGAAGGATGTTTGTCATTGTTGTGGATGTTGTTCCGGATGCCTTAACGCCCGAGCGTTTATGTAGTTCGGGAATTTCGATGAAGGCAGGGGCCGATCTGGTCAGGTGGTTGAAATTGGTCGGCGAAGCTATCCGCGCCACCGTATGGTTGGTAACCAACGGGACCTCAGTTTTCAACATGATCGGGAACCGGAAGCATGGAAGTCCCTAACCAAGCGGCTTTCAGGCACTCCATGCCTTGTACCTAAGCCTGTTCATTCCAGCCTCATCCATTGGAAGGCTAAAATGACGGTGCGCGGACGGTAATGGAACAGGTCCTGTAGCGAACGGGGCTGGGCTGCACTGCTTCGCACCGCTGACACACCCGCTGCTCTGAAATGTGTAGGAAGCTCCAAAGCGTTAAGGAACCCGTTATCAAGACCATGTGCCAGGCAGGAAGTCAAGACGCACCTGCTATAGGGAACTCAAGCTACCATAGGGGGAGTTCCACAATTCTGGTGGTGGCGGCTGCTCGAGGATCAGTCGTTAAAACTCCACTGGAGTACTGGAACGTCGAGTTGGACGTACAGCAATTGCATCAGGCTCCTTAGCGCTCTCCAAGTTTGCTTTTCCCGCAACACCCGAGGCCGTCAACAACTGTTCCGTATCCATGCCGGTATAATTCCGCTCTGCCATACGAGCACCGTCCATTGCGTAACGCAGCCACGTTCCGGACTTGTTACCACGTAGATAATGGCCCTCACTCTCGATCCGACCATTGGCATAGTAGAAGGCAAAATTGCCGTCTTCAACAGTGAGCGCGCTATCCAAATATGCGCCTTTCATACGCATGATGCCGATGTTTGACCGCACAGCCACTAAGTACCTCCCATTACTTGCAAGCGCCACTATACGCACCAAGCGCTCGTTATCATTCGAGGCCGCAGAGGCTAATTCAGCATAACCCAAGGCTTGGATCCCGACGTTCTCGACCCGGATGATCTCCGTTCCGTTTTCAGTTCCCGATACTGTACCGGCAAAGGAGCTGATGGAGAAGCTCAGGAGCAGGATAGGGAGGAGGGATGTTCGGCGTGTCATCGCTTTGAGTGTTATGATAGAGCACTAGGCCATACACGTGCCTGAAATCCGGTGATGGCGTAACATGCTAAGATTCAAACCGATATGCAAGCATCGGAAGCGGCAAGCTGTGGAGCATGTTCCCGCATGTGCACCGAAATCCCACGAGATCGGGGATTCTTCGCTCACCTGCGGAATACCTCATCGTTACCATCAGCAACAGACCCGAGTTGCACTTCTAGAAGTTATGCGAGGGGTGATGTGGATGCTCAAACCACCACGTCATATCCCAGATCCGACATATGCCGGTTTGGGCTTTTACCCATTATTCCCGTATGTAGTGGATTGAAAAAGGGATATCCCCAGATGGACCTCCCTATGATGAATCAGGGAAGAGCAGTACCTGGTTCAGGACGATTACCATCGGGTCTGCCTTAACCAATTCCAGGACCGGTCCAGCGACCGATAATGAATGTGGACCCTGATTTGGATTTGGCTCAGGATGCTAGCACGCCGTTTTCTGCTCTTCCTTCAGTCGGTGCTCTTGTTAACAGCTTCACAAGGACAGACCAGCACCTTATATGCCGATGGTCTGCTCCGTGTTCGGGGAGCTGATTGGCGGGATAGCCGGGTAACTGTGGTTCCAGAATTCGGGGATCCTTTTGAGATCCCCCTGTCCAGCGACCACTTCGATCTGGACTTAGGGCTGGAATCGTCCTATCTGGTGCGCGCGGTTCATGAGGGGTGTGCTGCAAAGGAGATCGTCTTCGACCTTCGGGTCCCTGTTCAGAACAGGTCCCAGGTCTTCCATTTCCCATTTGAGATCTTGTTGGAGGTCTTCAAGCCGAATGAGGAACCTTACGGATATGCCCATCCGGTGGGCGCAGTTTTCTTCGATCCCTCAAAAGAGGATTTCATTTATACCACGGACTACCAGCGCATCAGTCAAGCCCGCTCCGTTGCAACATTGGTAGAACGGATGGACACGCATATCAGCCTGCATCCGCACCCGGAGAACGCATTAGCCGGTTATGAAGCCCTTTTCGACCATGACCCTAACGCGTGGCCCTTGCCGCCAACAACCGCAGCCCGAGCGTTGCCCGATAGTGTGACAGCGGGTACAGATAAGGACAGTCCCCCGAGCAGGGAGCGGCCACCGGCTAGAACAGAGCACATCGCATTCTCCATCCCCGCTGCTCCATCCCCGGTTCTGGTGCAACCCACAACAAAGGCACCCGGAACGTATGCCCCACCTGTGGCCGCACATCAAGGCGACGTTGCCGTGCTCGCTGTGGTGGCCCCGGACCCGGAGTCGCGCATCTCCACCCATTTTGCCTTGGAACCAACCAGCGCACAACAGGCGATGCATGAATTTCAAAGGCTGCCCACGATGTTTATCCAGATCGATCGATTCGGGAATTCGGAGAGCACCATGGAGTTGCGTAAAGTGACCCATGCTTACGGGGCAGTGTTCTATTTTCAGGATGGCATAGCCATTACCCAACGGGCCTATACCGAGGAACTGGCTAAACACGCGAATACAGCTGGTGTAGTTGAGACAAGGTCTCCCGGAAAACCGTAGCCGTGATATTCCCGGATAAGGGTCGCGAAGAGTGCCTCTGAGGAAGAGGGTCAAAAGCGCAGGGTGCTGAGCCTGTAGCGCCCTCCAATGGTAAGACGGCTGCAGAGTTGCCGACGAAAGAAAGGGAAGTAGGCCCTTCAAGCGTCCAATAGGCTCGGACTCCCCCGCTGCGAGACGTGCTCACGGACGGGGAGTCTTCTTTTTTCAGGTCAATGTTCCATTGCCGTGTCCGCTATTGTCGGAGATGCCGGATGATTGACATGCGGGGATGGAAGGAAGATGATCGGGGTGATCATCGCGATGGCGTGCCGGACCCTACGCGTGCAGTTGGGCATGTGGTTTGGGGTGGATGACCTCAAACATCTACGTACATGCGCCATCCGATCAACATCCTTGCATTATCAGCACTTCTCGTTTCGAGTTCCGCGTCCGCACAGGACTGGGGCATCGGATTCCGCTTGGGCGACCCCAGTGGGGTTACCGTGAAGCATTATTGGAACAACAAGGCCTTCGAGGTAAGTCTAGGCCGCACCCAATTCTTCACGAGGAATAGCTTCTACAGTAAGGAGTACGAGCGGTGGTACGATCGCCGCGACTTCAAATATGACAAGCATGAGTTTCTATCCTACGGCCGTTCCATACCCATCGCGCTGCAACTCCACTACCTCATACAGAACCCGATAGCCAAAGCGAATGGGTTGAGTTGGTATTATGGGTTCGGCGGCCAATTGCGTTTGGCGAGCTATCGCTTCAGCTATCGTTACAAACTACCGAACGATAATGACTGGATCTATGTGAGTGATGAGCGTGTAAACAGTTTGGATGTTGGTGTGGATGGGGTGTTGGGCTTGGAATACACCTTCCCAAAAGCCCCGGTATCCGTCTTCTTGGACGGTACTCTTTACATGGAACTGTTCGATGATCCATTCCTTTTCTCCCTGCAAGGAGGAACGGGTGTACGGTTCCGATTTTAACCAGCTTGTGGTGATCGGCATAGATGCGTGTTCGCAACAGTGTAGAGCATCTACTACAGATTGGGGAAGTTCCGCAACCAAGGCGGTGGATCGCTTGGAGCGCCTTGTTACGTTTCACCCGGGTCGCGAGTGTTATCGCTGAATGCCGTTGGGATGTCAACCCGGCGATATGGCGGAAGTCACTGCGTGCGACGACATAGTTGGTATAATGGAATTCTAGAGTGGGGATATGTGCAGCTTAGCGCACGCGCATACTTAGCTGCATGTGTTTGGCCACGGCTATCGCCACGGCAGCACCTGCCGGGCTGAAGGGCCAGTTGAAGAGCACCTGTACCGGATGGTCCTTCCGGATCTGCTGCAACGCTCCCTCCGTGAGTTCCTTGGCGATTCCACGGCCCCGGTATTCCTCCAGTACCAAGGCGCTGCAGAGGTAGGCCGCTTCGTACGGCCCCTTGTCGGGTGTGCGCTCGTAGAGCTCTTTCTCCGTGATCGCACGGGCGAGGAACTGCTCCATCAATTTAATGGTGGTAGGGATCAAGAGCACCCAAGCCACCGGCCCATTGGCATCCGTGCGCTCGGCCACGGTGGCAGGGTGCAGACGGCGCAACCGCACCAAGATCTGCTCGTCCACCACCAACTGGTCGGGATCCTCATGGGCTGCGAAGCTGTCCTCGGCCAATTGGATCAGGCGTTCGTAGTTGTTCATGCTTGGGGATGGCAAGGTGTGGGGTATGCTGGAGGGTTGTGTGTTGGAGGGCTGGGACTTGTTGGGTCACTTTACTGTTTTGCCGGGCTGGAGCCCGGCGGACCAAAATTGGGGTTTGGAGCGCGATGGATCTAGCGCCAGCGGCTAAGGGTCATCCGCGTTTCTCAGGCACCAGGAGCCCCAATGCCGTATGGCTACTGGTCCGTACCTCCTTGATCAATGCTGCATCGTCCGCGAGCGTCTGCCCATACGAGGGTATGATACGCTTCAATCCTTTTTGCCATTCTTCCGCTCGCTCCGGGAAGCACTTTACCACCAACTTCAGCATGATGGATACCGCCGTGCTTGCACCCGGCGATGCGCCCAACAGTGCGGCTAAACTTCCGTCCGCGGCGCTCACGAGCTCGGTGCCGAATTCCAAGACACCGCCTTCTTTAGGGTCCTTCTTGATCACCTGCACGCGCTGCCCGGCTATGGCCAGCTCCCAATCTTTCAGCTCCGCGGTGGGCATGAATTCCTTCAACTCCTCCACGCGTTGCTCCGGTGTGAGCCGGACCTGCTCGATGAGGTATTTGGTGAGGTCCATGTTCTTCCATCCCGCTTCCACCATGGGGATGATGTTGTCCCATTCCAGCGAGGAGGGGAGGTCCATCCAGCTGCCGTGCTTGAGGAATTTGGTGCTAAATCCTGCGAACGGACCGAAGAGGAGTGCTTGGTCGCTACCGATGGTGCGCGTGTCGAGGTGAGGCACGCTCATGGGCGGGCTGCCGCTCTTAGCCTTGCCATAGACCTTGGCGTGGTGTTGCTTGATGATGGCCGGGTTGAGACAGCGAAGCCATTGGCCGCTTACGGGGAAGCCGCCGTAGCCCGCAGCCTCTGGGATGTGGCTCTTCTCCAGCAAGGGTAGCGCGCCGCCACCCGCGCCGATGAAGACGAAGCGCGCATGATATTCCTTCTTGTCACCGCTCTTGAGGTCCTTCACCTCCACGCGCCATTGGCCGTTGTCCATGCGGTCGAGGTCATTCACTTCATGGCCGAGGTGGATGTTCGTGTCGGGTTGTGCGTCGAGGTCCTTGCAGAGCATACGCGTGAGCGCACCGAAATTCACGTCCGTGCCGAGCATGGAGCGCGTGGCAGCATAGACATCCGTGTCTTGGCGATCCTTCATCAGCAGGGGCGCCCATTCGCCGATCTGCTTGCGGTCGGTGGTGTATTCCATGCCGCGGAACAGCGGGTGTGCATTCATGGCCGCGTGGCGCTTCCGCAGGAACTCCTGATCCTCCTTGCCCGCCACGAAGCTCATGTGCGGAAGGCTGTGTATGAAGCGCGATGGATCAATGCGATTCTGTTGCGCCAGCCATGCCCAGAACTGCTTGCTCATTTCGAATTCCTCGTCCACCTTCAGCGCTTTCGAGATGTCTATGCTGCCATCGGGCATCTCCGGCGTGTAGTTCAGTTCGCAGAGGGCGGCATGCCCCGTGCCTGCGTTGTTCCACGCGTCGGAGCTTTCACCGGCGATCATGTCCAAGCGCTCGATGATGTGGATCTTCAGCTTCGGGTCGAGCTCTTTCAACATCACGCCGAGCGTGGCGCTCATTACACCACAACCGATGAGGACGACGTCTGTTGGAATAGGAGTGGGCATGCGTTGGTTTTTTGGGAGGAACACGTGAGGGCGGGAAAGGATCGCGGCTTGGGTCTTGAGTCTTAAGTCCGGAGTTTTGCGTCTGGTCAAATATTCAGTCTATGTGGGCTGACGTCTATCGTATGGCCGGACTGGAGTCCGGCGGACCCGGGGGGCGACTATTGGCGTATGCGATACCTATCAACCGACCCACATGATCGCCACCAACGACATGGTGCTGATCAAGATCCAGAGCAGGATCCCTAGCACCATCGGCTTCACGCCCACGGCGCGCATGGTGGCCAAGGTGAGGCTGGCGCCGATGAGGAAGAGCGTGAGTGTGAGGCCGCGTTTGGCTGCCAACTCGAGCCAGCCGTAGAGCTCTCCATATTGCGGGAAGTAGCTGCTGATGATCATAGCCAGGATGAAGAGGCCGATGAACCAAGGGATCTTCACCTTGCCGCCGCCCTTCATCACCAGAGCGGTGATCAACGACAGCGGGATGATCCACAACGCGCGTTCCAGCTTTACGGTAGTGGCCACTTGCAGCGCTTCGTTGCCGTACGCGGCACCCGCACCTACCACGGAACTGGTATCGTGGATGGCAATGGCGCACCACATGCCGAACTCGTGCTGGCTCATGTTCAGCAGATGCCCCAGCAGCGGGAAGACCAGCAGGGCCACGGAATTCAGGATGAATACCGTGCCGAGCGCGACGGACATCTGGTTGCGGTCCGCGCGCACGATGGGCGACACGGCGGCGATGGCGCTGCCGCCGCAGATGGCGGTGCCGCTGGAGATGAGGAATGCGGAGATGCCGTCCACCTTCAGGCGTTTGGCGATGAACCAGCCGGCGACGAGCGTGATCGTGATGGAGAACACGGTGAAGATCAGTCCGTCCTTACCGGCGGCGATGGCGTGTTGCAGGTTCATGCCGAAGCCCAAGCCCACCACGGATGCCTTCAACAGCCAACCGGTGGCCTTGTGATTGAAGTCCGCGAAGGGATCACCGATGGTGATCGATAGCACCAATCCGAGCAACAGTGCCAGCGGCGGGCTCATCGCCGGGCTGAGGCAGAGCAGCATGGCGATGATGAAGACGGCCTTTCGGGCGTTCGGACCTACGTGCAAGGGCGGGCCTTTCTCAGTGGCGTCGTCGGTTGATGCCTCCTGTGTGATGGATGCGGTCATGTCCGGATTCTTGGTGCAAAGGTCCGGTATCCAACGGAGATCACCAGCCGCTCCTCGCATGGTTGTCACTCCGGTCTTGGACCGCGGTCGCGAGAGTGCGGAGGCAGCGTGTTCCTTGACGTCAGTGGAACATCCCTAATGGCGGGGTCTGGCGAAGAGGGAATAAAGCGCTTGAGGCGCTTCTTTAAAGCCTCGGCTTGTGCACCTCCAACTCGATCTCGATCATGAATTCCGGCAATGCCAAGCCTTTCACCTCCAACTAGGAGCCCGCGGGGAATTGTTCCGGGTAGATCGTGTTGCGGTATGCGGCATACTTCAGGAACGTGGCCATGTCCGTGGTGAAGACGTTCTCCACGACAACATCATCGAAGGTGCAGCCATAGTGCTTCAAGATCTTGTCCAGGTCGCTGTAGCAGTTCTTCATCTGCTGTTCATAGTCGCCCACGGCCTTGGGGTTTCCTTTGTCATCCATGCTCACCGCGCCACTGATGGTGATGTGATCGCCGGTGCGCACGGCATGGGTATAGCCGTAGGCCTTCTCCAATTCCGGGCGCAGCTGGAACCATTCCGGTGTTTCGTGTTGCACAGGTGCGGTAGCAAGCTTCGTGTCCTGCGTGCTCGCAGGTTGTTCATGGGCTGTGCATCCGACCATCAGTAAGAGTAGGGCCAGTGCAAGCGCTAAGGAAGGGCGGGTCATGAGGTGGTGCATTTCGTGCTATCCGTATTTGTGAATGGCTTGTCCCATTAAGAAAATGATCCGCGCGGCCCCGGCTGCTTTCACCCCGGTCCCCGGACCGCCGAAGCCGCGCTGGATCGGTCATTCCTGCATGTGGATCTTCAGGCAAAGATCCACATGCTGCCCGACCTGCACCTCGTATTTCCACTGGTTCTGAACTTCAACGGATCATTTCGCCTTGGAGAAGCGCGCAGGAAAAACAAATACGTGTCCAGGCTGCTAGCCCGGACGGCGGCTCACCGCCGCTGCGGTCCCTTCCGCTCCGGCGGCAGCTTCTTCGCAAACCACAGCGTGTGACGCGTGCCTCTTGTCCCGGTCGCGGGCACCTGCACTTCTTCCACGCGGAAGCCGCCCATGCCTAAGCGTCGCGAGAAGGGCTTGTCCGGATGCGTGCTCCATACCGCCAGCACACCGCCGGGGCGCAGGCATTCATAAATGGCGCGGATGCCGGCGTGGCTGTAGATCTTTCGGTTGTCGTTCTGTGTCAATCCTTCCGGGCCGTTGTCCGTGTCCAATAGGATGGTGTCGTAAGCCTCCTTACGCTCGCGGATGATCGCCGCCACATCGCCCTCGCGCACCAATGCACGCAGGTCCTGCATGGGGTTCCCAGCTTTTTCACCGAGCGGCCCCTTGTTCCATTCGATCACCTCCGGCACCAGCTCCGCCACCACCACTTGCGACTTCGGCCCGGTGTGTTTCAACGCTGCGCGAAGCGTGAAGCCCATGCCCAGACCGCCCACAAGGACGCGGGCCGTAAGTGGAGAGGGCAGCCGCTTCAGCGCCATTTCCGCCAGTAGTTCCTCACTGCCATGCACCGCGCTGTTCATCAGGTCGCCGTCGATGCCCACCACTTCGATGGCAAAATCATCGCCCCGCTGGTAGAAACGGAGCTCGCCGCCGTTACCGGGAATGGCCGCTGTGCCCAGCAGCGTGTTGGTGCGCATTTTCATGGGCGAAAGGTCGGGGGGAATTACGGTTGAGGAAAGGAAAAACCGCAGATGACACAGATGGACGCAGATGGTTACCAGCGGCGATCACCGGCCTCGCCGTGACTTCGGCCGTTACTTGCAGTTTACCTCCGGGATGGGTTCGCCGTAGGTGACCTGGGACTTGTCCTTGAATAACGTCACGCCCTCGGATGTCTCCATGGCGCCTGTGGCCAACCTCAATTGGCCATCCTCCACCTTGAAAAGCACTTCCTGTTTCGCGGTCCGGCCTTCCGCACTGTATGAGTAGACGGCAGTGACCAGGTCATCGTCGATGGAGCCTTGGAAGGAGCCGGTCATTCGGTCCTTTTCCCCCGGAAGCCAGTTGTACACCCCGTTGGCCAGTTCGCCGAGGATGTCCAAGCGGATGTAGAGCGAATCCACAGTGCCGGGAACGGTGTCGCCACCTTCAATGCGCGGTTCGCCTTTGGTGACCTGCAGATAGCAATGCGATTCCATCTCCGGATCACCTTTGGCGTTGGCGTCGATGTTGTAGCGGGAAGAAGGATCTTCGGGCTGGCTGCAAGCCGCAAGCAGTGTCAACGCGGCAATTGCGGTTGTGAGGCTCAAACGACCCATGGTCACGAAGCGAATGCCGGTGCCACCACCAGATCCTTACTGCCGGCAGTGTAGCTATAGAAGCCTTCGCCGCTCTTCACGCCGAGCTTGCCGGCGGTCACCATCTGCACAAGCAGGGGGCAGGGTGCGTATTTCGATTGGCCGAAGCCATCGTGCAGCACGCGCATGATCGCTAAGCAAGTGTCCAAGCCGATGAAGTCCGCCAGCTGCAGCGGGCCCATGGGATGCGCCATGCCGAGCTTCATCACCGTGTCGATCTCCGCCACGCCGCCCACGCCTTGGAAGAGCGTTTCAATGGCTTCGTTGATCATGGGCATCAGAATGCGGTTGGCTACGAAGCCCGCGTAGTCGCGCACTTCCACGGGTTCTTTGCCGATAGCGCGGCTTAGTTCCATCACGGTCTTCGTCACCGCATCAGAGGTGTTGTAGCCGCGGATCACTTCCACTAGCTTCATCACCGGCACGGGGTTCATGAAGTGCATGCCGATCACCTGTTCCGCTCGTCCGGTCACCGCGGCGATCTTGGTGATGCTGATGCTGCTGGTGTTGGTGGCGAGGATGCAGCCCCTTGGCGCATGCGCATCGATGTCCTTGAAGATCTTCAGCTTCAGATCGACGTTCTCGGTGGCGGCCTCCACCACGAGCTCGGCGTTCTTCACGCCTTCAGCGGTGACGGTGTTCGTTGAAATGCGTGCCAATGCGGCCTGCATGTCGGCCTCGGTGAGCTTGCCTTTCTCCACCTGTCGGCCCATGTTCTTGCCAATTGTGACCAAGGCCTTATCCAAGCTGTTCTGTGCGATGTCGATGAGGACCACATCGTGGCCGCCTTGGGCGAAAACGTGTGCGATACCGTTGCCCATTTGGCCCGCGCCGATAACGGAAATTTTCATTTGGCGAATGTAGGGGCGATGCATGCATCGCCCCTACATCGCACGACGGCAAATAGGGGCCGAAGCCCCTATTTGCCGTCGCCCTTCAGAATAATGATCACGGTATACGCAAGGATCTTGATGTCCACCGCTAGGCTCATGTTCTCAATGTAGAGGATGTCGTACTTCAGGCGGCGCACCATCTGGTCCACGTTCTCCGCGTAGCCGAACTTCACTTGGCCCCAGCTCGTAAGTCCCGGACGCACTTTGTGCAGGTGGCGGTAGTGCGGTGCCACCTTGGTGATCTCGTCGATGAAATGCTGCCGCTCTGGCCGCGGACCCACAAGGCTCATATCACCCTTGATGACGTTCCAGAATTGCGGCAACTCGTCCAAACGGGCCCGGCGGAGGAAGCGCCCGATGCCGGTGATCCGCGGGTCCGATGTGCTGCTGAGTTGAGGTCCGTTGCGCTCGGCGTCCGCCACCATGCTGCGGAATTTGATGATCCGGAACGGCTTTCCGCCCAAACCTATGCGCTCCTGCCGGAAGAATATCGGGCCTGGGGAACCGAACTTCACCAGCAGTGCGATCACTAAAAGAAAGGGGAAGAGGACGATCAGGGCAAGGATGCTGAAGGTCACGTCCATCAGGCGTTTCAAGGCGAATTGCCACGCGGGCATGATCTGTGGGTTCACCTCGATCAGCGGCGCGCCGAAGATGCTGGTCATCTTCACACTGCCCGCGAGGATGTCATACATGTCCGGGATGATCTTGATCCTTACGGCCATGCCGTCCAGCTCGTTGAGGATCTTGCTGATGTGGGCATGCTCGCTGCTTTCCACCGCAATGATGGCCTCTTCCACACCGTATTGCGGGATCAACGTGCGTAGTTCATCCCATTTGCCGAGGCGAGGAATACCCATCTCCGCCAAGTGCTGATCGCCGCCGTTCACGTTGACGAAGCCCACAAAGCGGTTGCCGGGCGATTTTGGCAGGCCCTCGATCTCCGAATGGATCGCGATCGCCCTTTCGTTGCCGCCGATCAGAAGCGTGTTGAAACCGATCAGGCGGTTGTGTACCCGTCGCACTGTGCGGCTGGTAAGCAGGAAGCGGAACAGGAAAAGCAGCACGAAATTCAGGCCGAACAATGCGCCGAAGGAGCGGTAGTAGTAGACCGGGCCGGGGATGGTGTCATCCAGCAACAGGGCGAAGAAGATCACCATCGAGCCGATGAAGCTGATCAGCAGGGTCTGGCCAAGTTCCTTGATGCGGAAGCGCCGGAAGATGTCGGCATATCCACCGATCATCATGAATAATAGCACCCAGAACACCGGTACAAGTGCCAAGCCCAGCCAGTAGCGATGGTCCAGCTCCACTGGCACCGGATAATGGAACTTCATCGGTTCCAAATACATCTTGCGAAAGAGGAAGAAAAGCGTCCACGCGAGCGCAGTCGCGACCAGGTCGGCCGCCACGTACAGCATCGTCTGTGACCGCCTGTTCATGCTCAGGGTCGCACCAGCTTGACGTTGTCCACCTCAACGAACCCCGTGGTGGCGCCGTTCTCGAGGTCAGCCCGGAGATAAATGCGTTTGTCCAAGGCACCAGGCACGTTCCAGGGCTCGGCCATGTCGATGTAGATCTTGTTCCAAGGCATGCTCCCATCCGCCCGTTTGGTGGGCAGGGCATAGACATAAGGCGCGAATGTCGGCACCCCGAAAAGGGTGTAGTAGACACCCACTTTCAGTCGGGTGTCACTGCGGTAGTCGATCTCGAGGAAGGCCTTGCTACCGATATTGAAGAACGCATCGATGCTGAGGCCTCTGTAGATCGAATGCTCAGGGTCCAAAGTGATGCGGCCGTTATGGCTGCCCTGCCCGATGAGCGTGCTGTCCGAGGGGACCAGCTCCATGATCGCCGTGCATTCCACGGTGTCGAAGCGCTGACCGAACTCGAAGTCCGCCAGCCAATAGTTGAGGTCGTCGTAGTAATGGATCTGCGGGGTGAGCGTTACGGTTTGCTCCGGCACCAACTGCACCTGCTGCTGCCAAGTGGCATAGAAAGGATATTGGATGCGGTCGTCGGTGATGCCGTTCTTGCGGATGCCAGCGATCACCTTCACGTTGGCGCTGCCATCGGCGATCACCGGGATGCGCTTGCCGGGTTCCCAGACGCCAACAGGTTGGTCGTTCAGGTAAACCCACAGGTCGGTGATCTTGGAGGAGACTGCATGTCCGCTAGCATCAACCACCGTAGGTGAATTGATCTGGACATATGCGGGCACTGCGCCGTCCTTCTTACAGGCAGCGAACAACAAAATGCAGAGGCCGGCGAGCGGCAAGGCGCGGGTCATGTTCTCTTCCTGTGCGGGTAACGGTGTGGACGGCTGATCAGTATGGGGTCAGACGGTACGGATCTCCATGGCGGCCAGAACGCGGTGCGCGAGTTCCAGCGCGGCAAGCCCATCGGTGGCAGGCACTTCGGGGCGGCGGTCGGCATGGATCGCCTCGGCGAAAGAGCGCAATTCCTCCCGGATCGCATTGGTGGTGGGGATCTCCGGCTTCTCGAAGGAGATCTCCCGATGTCCTTTCCCCGGTCCCAGATCGAGCGTCACGGCGAAGGGGTCCGGCGTTTCCACCGTCCGCATGCGCATGATCTCTGTCTCCTTGGTCAGCATGTCCACGGAGATATAGGCGTCCTTCTGGAAGAAGCGGCTCTTCCGCATCTTCTTCAGGCTGATCCTGCTTGCGGTGAGGTTGGCCACGCAGCCGTTGCTGAAGGCGATGCGCGCGTTGGCGATGTCCGGGGTGTCGCTCACCACGGGTACGCCGCTGGCATGCACATCCACTACAGGCAGGCCCACCACGTGCAGGATGATGTCCAGATCGTGGATCATCAGGTCCAGCACCACGCTCACATCGGTGCCGCGCGGGTCGAAGGTGGCCAGCCGGTGCGTCTCGATGAACATGGGCGAATGCAATGCACCACGTGCGGCCAGGAACGCCGGGTTGAAACGCTCCACATGACCGATCTGCACCTTTCTGCCGGTGGATCCCGCGCGCGCCACCAGTTGGCGGGCTTGTTCCAGGGTGTGTGCGATCGGCTTCTCGATGAAGACGTGCTTGCCGGCGTCCAGCGCCTGCATCGCACATTGGTGGTGCGCCAGTGTGGGTGTCACCACATCCACCACGTCGCAAGCAGCGATCAGCTCAGGGATGCTTCCGAACAGTGCAACACCGAACTCGCTCTGCAGTTTCGCGGCCTTATCCGTGTGCGGGTCGAACACGCCCATGATCTCGAACTCCGGAAGTTCGCGCAGTTGTTGCACATGGATCCGTCCCAGATGTCCCGCACCCAGCACGCCGATACGAAGTGGTCTTTCCATTTTAAGGTGGGCAAAAGTAGCCTAAGCGGCGAGGCACCAAAGCGGGGTGGAGGAGGAGTGTACCCAGGAGGGTATTCTGAAAAGTGTGTCAAGCTACGTTTGACAACCAATCAGAACCATGAACAAGAAGAAGACAACGAAAGAGAAAGAAGCGGCAGCCTTTGACTACTCGACCTTCGAGCAGGAGGCCATAGCTGGCTTGACGGC
>JBBSUV010000049.1:0-28377 GCA_038234075.1 Flavobacteriales bacterium
AGAAGAGCTGGAAAAAGAAGATCCGCAACTGGCCCGATATCCGTCGCGCATTGCAGAACCACTTTCCGGAACGCTTCAAAAACGAGGCACTTTGAGAACCAATGAAAAGGAGTCCTGACACACTTTCTCGAATACTCCCGTCGCGCATTGCAGAACCACTTTCCGGAACGCTTCAAAAACGAGGCACTTTGAGAACCAATGAAAAGGAGTCCTGACACACTTTCTCGAATACTCCCTGCCCCGTCGGGTCCTTTCGCTGCCTGAGCATAAATATTCTTCCTCCGTCCCTCGCCTCCCTTACCTCCCTTACTTCCCTTACCTCCCTTACCTCCCTTACCTCCCTTACCTCCCTTACCTCCCTTACCTCCCTTACCTCCCTTACTTCCCATACCTCCCTTACCTCCCTTACTTCCCATACCTCCCTTACTTCCCTTACTTCCCTTACTACCCTACCTCCCTTGCTACCTCTCCTCTATCACTTCCCACCGCAGTAGTTGCTAGACTTGTTCCCCGGAAAATGGAGGAACGGAAGATCTATACCCTGCGCCAGGTCGGCAACGCGATCAAGCAACGCATCGAGGAGGCCACGCAGGGTGCCGCATTCTGGGTGAAGGCGGAGATCGCGTCCATCAACGTGGGCAAGCATGCCTACCTGGAACTGGTGCAACACCACGGCGGTGAAAAAGTGGCCGTGATGCGCGGCGCCATCTGGATGTCAGCGTTGCAGCGCATCCGGCAGGAACTGGGCAGCGAGAGCCGCAACATCCTCAAGGATGGCGTGGAGATCCTCTTTCTCGCGAGGACCAATTACCACTTGGTGTACGGGCTGAGCTTGGTGATAGAGACCATTGACCTGAGCTTCAACATCAGTGAGCTGGAGCGGCGCAAACGCGAGACCATCGCCACGCTGAAGGAGGAAGGCCTCTACGACAGGAACCGTTTCATCCCTATGCCCATAGTGGTGCAGCGCATCGCCTTGGTGGCCTCCATCGGCACGGCGGCCTACGCGGATTTCATGCAGCACTTGGAGCATAACGAGCATGGCTACCGCTTCCATGTACGCGTGTTCAACTCCGTGGTGCAGGGCGACGCGGCCGCGCAGGAACTGCGTGCGGCCCTCTCCTCCATTGACCCAAAGGACTTCGATGCCGTGGTGCTGATCCGTGGCGGAGGCTCCAAGCTGGACCTCGAACCCTATAACGATCTGGAGCTGGCGCGCGTGGCGGCACAAATGCGCATCCCCGTCCTCACCGGCATCGGCCACGATGTGGACGTCTCCGTATTGGACCTCATCGCACATGGCCACCATAAAACACCAACTGCCGTGGCCGACTTCCTCGTGGACCGGACGCTCTACTTCGAGACGGCGATGACGGGGATGCTGGTCCACATCCACAACGCCATGCTCACCTCCTTCTCCGACCGGAAGGACCAATTGAGCATGTTCAAGGAGATGGTCGCCATGCGGCCCACCGCGCGGTGCAGGGCCGAACGCGGCAACCTGCACACCACCACGGGCCAGTTCGCGCGGAGCGTAACGGACAAGGTCGCCGTTTCCCGCCGGGGCCTCGAAACCTTCGCCCACGACCTCGCGATGTTGCCGCGCCACAAGCTGGCGCAGGTGGAGACCGCACGCCTCCGTGAGATGAGCACCGCGCTCTCGGGCATCGCGCAACGCGGCTTCCAACTCCTGCTCGGCAGGCTGCAGGGCATGGACGATGCCATCCAATTCCTCGCACCCGAAAAGATCCTGCAACGCGGCTTCAGCATCACCCGCAAGGAAGGGCAAGCCGTGAAGGATGCAACCACCTTACAACCCGGCGACCAGCTGGAGACGACCTTTGCACAAGGCAAGGCCTGGTCCACCATCAAGAAGATCGAACCCCATGCAGAAAGTTGAGGAGAAGCTCACCTACGAAAAGGCTTACGGCGAGTTGGATCGCATCATGCAGGACCTGCAGGAGGACAAGATCTCCGTGGACGAGCTCACCGGCAAGGTGAAACGCGCCGTGGTGCTCATCACCTTCTGCAACGAGATGCTGCGGAGCACCGAGGCCGAAGTGGGCGCCTTGGTGAAGAAGTTGGGATTGTAACCGTTTGCTACGCCCATCCTAAGGGCCCCGCGCAACAAAGCCGCATTTCAGCAACACTTTGGGAAGGCATGACCCCATATTGCCCCAAAAATCCCGAATAAACGTCGCGGCATGATCCCTGCATTTCTTCCGGCGAACCATAAAAACCACAACATCATGCTACGCTGGGTCATCACTTTCCTCGTTATCGCTTTGATCGCCGGAGTCCTGGGCTTCGGTGTACTCGCCGCTGCCGCCGCTTCCATCGCCAAGGTCGTGTTCTACATCTTCCTTGTCCTGTTGGTGGTCTCCTTGATCTTCGGAGGTAGTATTTGGAAGAAGGCCTAAGAGCTCCTTACCGAGCTCTCGACTTGCCAGTTGACGCGCATTGAGTTGCGGTCACATTCGAACTGTGTTCGCCAGTCGCTAGCGCTTGCGCCTTTTATCACGCCGCGCCATACATCATGGCTGGATGAGGGAATAGGAAGGGGCCGCCTCTTACAGGACGGCCCCTTCCCTATTTCACAAGGGCGAACTACTTCACCACGCGGAAGGTGGAGCGTGAACTATCCGAACTGAGGCGCAGGATGTAGCTGCCGGAAGGAAGGTCCGTTGTCGTCAAGTTGATCTCCATGCCGGTGCGGGTCTCATTCAAGAGGATCTGGCCGGTCAAGCTGAGGAGTTCCATGTGGACAGGTCCGAGCTTGCCGGTGGTACTCACGGTGAGCCGGTCTCCGAAGGGGTTGGGGTAAACCGTGAAGGCATCACGCCCTGCGATCTCGTCCACACCCATTACGATCACCGCGGTGCACGTGGAGGTCACTGAACAGTCTCCGCTGGAGAGGATCACAGCGTAGTTGCCGCTCTGCACCGCTTCAAAGCTCTGATCCGTAGCACCATCGACCGGCGCGTTGTTGTTGGCGCAATCCACCCACTGGTAATCCACCCCGGTGGCTGTTGCTGTAAGGACACCGGCGACAAAGCTGACGGCCGGGTCAATGACCACCGGCGCCGGGTTGGCCATCACCATGATGCCCTCACCGTTGTTACAGTTCACCGTCAACGAGCCGAAAACCGTCTCATAGCACGGCGTGGTGATCGTGTAGGAGATATCACCATAAGGCACGCTGTCCAGCATCTCGCCGCCGAAGGTGTCGGTGGTCACGAAGCTCTGGTTGAATCCCGCACCATTGGATACCTCCACCGTGGCACCCAGGATCGCCATGGGGTCGCCGATGTAGAAGAACAGGTTGTTGGTGGTGGCCGGTGCAAGTTCAGCGATCACTGCGATGCCGTTCGCATCGTTGCAGTCCACCGTCACCGTGCCGGTCACGGTCCCATAGCACAGTGCGGAGATCGTGTAGCTGATCTCCCCGTAAGGCACGTTGCCCATCACCTCCCCACCGTTGGGGTCGCTGGTCACGAAGCTCTGGTTGAAGTCCCCACCGTTGGTCACTTCCACCGTGGCACCCAGGATCGAGGTGGGATCACCGATGAAGAAGTATAGGTTGTTGGTGGTGTTCGGTACCGGGTTGGCGATCACCGCGATGGCGTTCTCTCCGTTGCAATTCACCATCACCGTGCCGACCAGGGTCTGATAGCATGGTGCAGTGATCCTGTATGTGATCTCTCCGTAGGGCACGCTGTCCATCATCTCGCCGCCAAAGGTGTCGGTGGTCACGAAGCTCTGGTTGAAGTCCCCACCGTTCGTCACTTGCACCAATGCGCCAAGGATCGCCAGCGGATCGCCGATGTAGAAGAGCAGGGTATTCGTGGTGGCCGGGGACAGCTCAATTCCTGTGAAGGCATCCGCGCCGTTGATAGTGATCGTTCCCGAGCCGGGATCGAAGCAGGTGGCCGTCACGGAAAAATCATACGGGAGGTTCTGAAGCCCGTGGAAAACGGCCCGTCCGGCCTGATCCGTGGCAAGTATGTCACCGTTGAGCGTGACCAGCGCGTTCTCCAAGGGTACGCCGGTACCTTGGCGCAGCACCGTGATGGTCGCGTCGAATTGTGCGGAGGCCGTTACCGCGGTCAGGGTGGCAAAGACCAAAGGGAGGTAGAAGTTTCTCATGGCTTTCGGTTCTCTGGGGTTTATGAGTGATGAAGAGGTTAAAGGTATGTCGGTCGCCTAGTTGTCGGAAAGTCCATGAATAGCAAGCGGGAGTGAGGTCGGCGCAGAGTTGGAAGCTGATCCGTGGTGCATCGCACTGCGGTCCATCGGCTTGTGACCAACACAGAAACCCCGCACACCTCCCGATCCGCATCGGGGTGGTGGCGGGGCTCTTCCTTGAAGAGTGGCTCAGTACTTCACCACGCGTCCGGTGCGGACGTCACCGTTCGAGCGTAGGATGAATGTGTAGATCCCGGTTGCGTAAGTGCAAAGATCAATGGTCGTCTTACCCTGCACTTGGCTCTTGGACACCAAGGCGCCGTCCGCACGGGTGTCTTGGTTCGTGCCCATGTTGTTCAGCATCTGGGCCTGCCCGCATACGTGGGTGAAGTCCGGCACCACACTTCTTCATAGGTCGTCCGCCCCCTCCACGGTTGTCACCCCGGTCTTGAGCCTGGCTCAAACCCTAAATGCATTCCCAGTACGATGGACGGGATTTGATAAAACCCGCCATCCCGTCACCCTGCGATCCATTCGTCGTGTCATTTGTTCAGGTAACGAGGGCGAATTCCGCTTGGTGCGAACTTTGATCATGCCGCATCACGCTGAAAGATCATTCTCCGACAGCAACGAAACCCTGCATACTCCTCCCCCATGGACTTGAACAAATTCACCATCCGCTCGCAACAGGCCATCCAACAGGCGCAGACCATCGCCGTAGGCTTGGGGCAGCAACAGATAGAGACCGGCCACCTGCTGAAGGGGCTGCTGGAAGTGGATCAGGATGTGACGCCCTTCCTGCTGAAGAAACTGAACGTGAACACCGCCACGCTGCTCGCGGCGCTGGACCGCATCGTGAACGGCTACCCCAAGGTGCAGGGCGGCGAGGTGGTGCTGAGCCGCCAAAGTTCCCAGGTGCTGAACAAGGCGCTGGCCTCGCTGAAGGAATTCGGCGATGAGTTCGCCAGCGTGGAGCACCTGCTCATCGGCCTCGAGGCCGGCAGCGACAACGTGGCCCAACTGCTGAAGGACGGCGGCGTGAACCACAAGGACCTCGTGCTCGCGATCAAGGACCTGCGCAAAGGAAGCAAGGTCACCAGCCAAAGCCAGGAGGAGACCTACAACGCACTGAACAAGTACGCGAAGAACCTGAACCAGCTGGCCAAGGAGAACAAGCTGGATCCGGTGATCGGGCGCGATGAGGAGATCCGCCGCGTACTGCAGATCCTCAGCCGCCGCACCAAGAACAACCCGATCCTGATCGGCGAACCCGGCGTGGGCAAGACCGCCATCGCGGAAGGCATCGCGCAGCGCATCGTCAGCGGCGACGTGCCGGACGACCTGAAGAACAAGCAGGTCTTCAGCTTGGACATGGGCTCATTGGTGGCCGGTGCGAAGTACAAGGGCGAGTTCGAGGAACGCCTGAAGGCCGTGGTGAAAGAGGTGACCGACGCGGAAGGAAGCGTCATCCTCTTCATCGACGAGATCCATACCCTGGTGGGCGCCGGCGGCGGCGAGGGCGCGATGGACGCGGCCAACATCCTGAAGCCTGCCTTGGCCCGCGGCGAGCTGCGCGCGATCGGTGCCACCACCTTGAACGAATACCAGAAGTACTTCGAGAAGGACAAAGCCTTGGAGCGCCGCTTCCAGAAAGTGATGGTGAACGAGCCTTCTCGCGAGGACGCCATCAGCATCCTGCGCGGCCTGAAGGAGAAGTACGAAAGCCACCACAAGGTGCTGATCAAGGACGCCGCGATCATCGCCGCCGTGGAGCTGAGCACGCGCTACATCAGCGACCGTTTCCTTCCGGACAAGGCCATCGACCTGATCGACGAGGCCGCCAGCAAGCTGCGCATGGAGATCAACTCCAAGCCGGAAGAACTCGACGAAGTGGACCGCCGCGTGATGCAGCTGGAGATCGAGCGCGAAGCGATCAAGCGCGAAGGCGATCAAAGCCAATTGGAGGGCCTGAACAAGGAGATCGCCGAGCTGGGCAACAAGCGCGATGCGCTGAAGGCCCGCTGGGAAAGCGAGCGCGGACTGGTGGAGAAGATCAATGAAGCGAAGGACCGTGCGGAGCAACTGAAGTTCGATGCCGCACAGGCCGAGCGCGAGGGCGACTACGGCAAGGTGGCGGAGATCCGCTACGGCCGCATGAAGGAGACCGAGGACCAACTGGCCAAAGCCAAAGCGGACCTTACGGAACTCCAGACCTCCTCGAAGATGATCAAGGAGGAAGTGGACGTGGAGGAGATCGCTTCCGTGGTGAGCCGCTGGACGGGCATTCCGGTGACGAGCATGCTGGAGACCGAGCGCATGAAGCTGATCACCTTGGAGGACGAGCTGCACAAGCGCGTAGTGGGCCAGGACGAGGCCGTGCGCGCCGTGGCGGATGCCGTGCGTCGCAGCCGTGCGGGCATGGGCGACGAGAAGCGGCCCATCGGCTCTTTCATCTTCCTGGGCACCACCGGCGTGGGCAAGACCGAGCTGGCCAAGGCGCTCAGCGAAGTGCTCTTCAACGACGAGCACGCCATGACGCGCATCGACATGAGCGAGTACCAGGAACGCCACAGCACGAGCCGCCTCGTGGGTGCGCCTCCCGGCTACATCGGCTACGACGAGGGCGGGCAGCTCACCGAGGCCGTGCGCCGCAAACCCTATAGCGTGGTGCTGCTGGACGAGATCGAGAAAGCGCACCCCGACGTGTGGAACGTCCTGCTGCAAGTGCTGGACGACGGCCGCCTCACCGACAACAAGGGCCGCGTGGTGAATTTCAAGAACACCATCATCATCATGACCTCCAACATCGGATCGGACATCATCCAGGAGAACTATGAGAAGATGGACGAGAAGAACCACGACCGCGTGCTCAGCGAGACGCGCGACCAGGTGATGGACCGGCTGAAGAAAAGCGTGCGCCCGGAATTCCTCAACCGCATTGATGAGGTGATCATGTTCGAGCCGTTGAGCCACGCCAACGTCCGCGAGATCGTGAAGCTCCAGTTGAACGCGCTGATGAAAACGCTTGCCGGCCGCGATATGCTGCTGACACCAAGCGACGAATTGGTGGACCACATCACGCGCTTGGGTTACGATCCGCAGTTCGGCGCGCGCCCCATCAAGCGCATGATCCAAAAGGAACTGCTGAACGAGCTGAGCCGCTGGATCATCGAAGGCAAGGTGGAGACCAACACGCCCATGGTGATCGACGTCTTCGACGGGAAGATCGTCTTCCGCAAACCGCTGAACGATGAGGTGAAAGTGGACGGCGAGGAGAAACGGATAAAGCGGAAGAAGGCGGAGGTTTGAGGGATCAGTTGTCCGTTGTTCGTTGTCAGTTGTCCGGCTTGGCCGCGACCGGCAGAGCGGTTACTTCAGCCGAAGACAAGTGAAGCAATTTGAAACAGTCGAAGGGCCGTTCCGCAAGGGACGGCCCTTTCGATTTGGCATTGCTCTACCTTTATCCGTGCAACAGGCATCCGGGAA
This sequence comes from Flavobacteriales bacterium, assembly GCA_038234075.1. Lineage (GTDB taxonomy): Bacteria > Bacteroidota > Bacteroidia > Flavobacteriales_F > PHOS-HE28 > PHOS-HE28. The sequence goes on from JBBSUV010000049.1 coordinate 7,672, forward strand.
AAGCGCGACCCATTCTTCCGGATGGCGGACCAACAACGATCCACCGCACCGGACTTATCCACCAAGCACAGCAAACGAACAGCCTCTTCAAGACCCTCATCGCCGGCTACGGCGCAAAAAAGCTCGGCGGTGGATGCATCAGCACGGTGGTCATCTTCCTTATCATCTATGCGCTGCTCGGCCATTGCAACTGAGCCGATCCGCGATCGTTCATCGATCGTGCATAACCCGTTCGACGTTGGTCGATCACGCATCCATTGCGCGAGTAGTTTGCGTCCGATCAGAGACGACCGAAATGACATTCACTTCCCAATTGGACGAGATGCTCGTGGCCCTGCGCCAAACGCACGCGCGACTTCTCGCACCGCAGGATCACCAGCAACTGTTGCTCCCCACGGACCCCGAGATCTTCGTGGAGGACGTGCTGTACTACGTGATGGACGAGTGGAAACAGGACCTCCGCAAGGAAGGGCATGTGCTCGATGAGATCACCGCGTGGAAGGACCCCGTGAACCACTATCCCCGCTATGACCTTCGCATGAGCGGAGGCGCCATGGTGGACCTGCTCTTCACCGGCAGCTATCCGGAGACCTTGTTCCTGCATCTCAGCAAAGGCATGGAGAGCAAGACCCAGTTCAGCGATGCCAACGCGATGCAGGTGCCGCTGTTGGTGAGCAACGACCCCAACGCACTCCTCTATTCGATCATTGGCGGACTGAAGGAATTCACCAAGGGTTGAGCCTTTGGTGCCCGGCTGGATGCGTACCCTGTACATCGTTCGACATGCGAAAAGCTCATGGGCCGATACGGGCATGAGCGATTTCGAGCGCCCGCTCAATGAGCGCGGGCTGCACGATGCCCCGATGATGGCCAAGCGATTTGACGAGCGGCTGGAGCCGGTCGCCCTGTTGATGAGCAGCCCTGCAAAACGTGCTCTCACCACAGCTGAATTCTTCGCAGCGGCATTGGAGGATGCGCCGGTACATGAGATCCCAGAGCTTTACCTGGCCGATCCTAAAGCGCTCCTCTACGTTATCGGGGAACTTCCCTACGGTGTGCGACAAGCCATGCTGTTCGGCCATAACCCCGGCCTGAGCGAACTGGTGGAACTGCTCACCGACAACGGCATCGGCGACATGCCCACGTGCTCCATCGTCCGCATCGACTTCACTGCGGATAGCTGGCAAGAGGTCGCGGCCGGCACCGGCACGCTCACGTGGTGGGACGCGCCGAAGAACGGTTAGTGATAAGCGGACCCGACATTCACCGGTGTCCGGATCTCCCGACATCCGTGGGGAATGCACATCCACAACGGTCGGCTTCCACATGCCGTCATGAACTCCGGCTACTACCGTTTCCTGTTCGGATACTTTCCTGTCCGTGAATGCTGGATGGTGCGGGCCCTCCGCGGCAAGGAGATGTATCGGACGAAACCTGGTAACAACACCACTGTTGACCCCGCAGGGTTCACAGCATATTGCACTTGGATGTACATCGCACAACGACCCAGAAGGGGTCGCAGCCGGTGTTGCCTCCAGGAATACAGTGCTCCGAAAATAACTACACACCCTCGAGACCGGGTCACAACCTTTCCCGGTAGATCGTCCGCTTCTGCAAAGACCCGTATGGCCGCCAGATGTAGTAGACCTTACCGCCTTGCACCTGCACCCGTTCCGGATACGGATAGGTCAAACGGAAAGCTTCACCCAACGTGCCGCTGACCGGATCGATGGGCCTGAGCCAGGCTTTGCCATTCCTCCGGAACAACGCATAGAGCCCTTCGGTCGTTCGATCCTGGATGATCTGACCCGAACGGGCGGGTCCATCGGCTTTCTCCTGATAGGGCAAAGGCAACTCCCCTACCGACTTGAATGACCGGGTGAACTTGCGCATGCGCCACCGTTCGTGATCGAAGACCAGCAGCGTGTCGCCCACGACATACAAAGGCGCATACACCGGCCGGTACCAGATGTTCTTGCTGAAGCCGCTCATATAGCCGGCCACTACTTCCTTCTCCAAACCAAGGTCCGCTGCGAGGTTCATCGCCAACACCTTGTCCGAACCTTTCATGTACTTGTATTCGCTGCGGAAGAGCTCCATCATGAAGGTGTCCACCACGGAACAGATCCGCTGCGTGGTGTCCCGTTCCGGATCGAAAGCGAGATGGTCCAACGCCGGATAGTCCGGTGCCGCGTTCGAGCCCAGCACCCAGCCGGGTATGCTATCCGTCCAGGGCAATACCGCATGTCGAAGCTTATCCAGACCGAAGGGCAGGAGCACGAGATCATCGCCGCGACGTCCCACACTGAACGCATGCCGGGTGCCTTCGATCACCACATCATTGCGCAGGTCATGCCGAAGCCCGAACACATCCTCCGGCACAGGGCAGGAGGCTACTTCCTTGAAAGTGGTATCGAGCAGCACCAGCCGCACATCACGCAGGATCTCCTTGCTTGCATCGGCCTGCGCACGCAACATGCGCGGATGCTCATACGCCAGCACCCAAAGTCCGTCCTCATTGATAAAGAGATCGGCCGCATGCAGGTCCGGGCGTTCGAAGACCACCTCCGGAACAGCACGCCCCACCGTGACCGCGCCAAGCTGATAGTCCTTCGGCACCAAGCGGACCACCCACGGGCCTTTCACTTCCTCCAGATCCTTTGATCGGACTTCGACCGTGCGATAGCTGACGTGCTCGAAACGCACCTTCACCTCCGAGCGGTCGTCCCACCGGAGCAGTGCCTTGCCTGCATTGTCGGTGACACGCTGGGCCGCACCGTTCACCGTGATCGCCACTTCGGGAATGGGACGCCCGTCCAAGCTGTCCACCACCAGCACCGTCCGCGTTCCGGTCTGGGCGGTCGCCACATTCGGCCCGACCAATGCGAACGTGAATACCACTAGAAGAAGGAAGAACTTCGAGCGCAGGATCATCAGGGGAAAGATGCGACAACTTGCCCGAATGCATGATCCGGGTGAAGAAAACCAACGGTGTTCCGAACGACCCTTGCATGAGGATCCGTCTCCCCTCCTTCCTAAAGCGAGGGGTTTGTAGGGGTCCGCTCAAGAAATGCACCACCCCTGCCCCCAATGTCATTAAGTTAAGCTAGCTGTCACACCGGGCGAAGACCCGGGGTCACACGCGGCAGGCATTCGCGTCTAACGTTCCCGGCGCTGGTGGGTGTGATATCGGGTCCGCCACCCTGCGGGGCGGCCCGGCATGACAATCCTGCTTCCACCTTTTCCTTAACTTAATGACATTGCCCCTGCCCCTCCTTGAAAGATGGAGGGGAAAAACCCAGAGAGTTCTCAACGATACTCGAATAAGGATCCGTCTCCCCTCCTTCCTAGAGCGAGGGGTTTGTAGGGGTCCGCTCAAGGAATGCACCACCCCTGCCCCCAATGTCATTAAGTTAAGAGCGTGTTACTTGCTTTTTACATGGATGCACGCGCTCGGCTTTTTGCCGAGTGCGTTCCTGCTTAGGGCCTCCGGCCCGCCTAAGTCCTATATGCATTACCTCTTGAGGCGGGCCGGAGGCCCTAGGATCCTGCCCACTCGGCAAAAAGCCGAGCGGGTGCCCGCGTTGGGGACACGCGAGCAGTGTGAAGGAGGCCGACGTCCGTCCACAAAACCGGGTCAGCTCTACGAATGAGCTTAACTTAATGACATTGCCCCTGCCCCTCCTTGAAAAAAGGAGGGGAAAACCCAGAGAGTTCTCAACGATACTCGAATGAGGATCCGTCTCCCCTCCTTCCTAAAGCGAGAGGTTTGTAGAGGTCCGCTCAAGGAATGCACCACCCCTGCCGCTCATTGAAAAAAGGAGGGAAACCCAGAGGGTTTTCAACGATACTCGAATGAGGATCCGTCTCCCCTCCTTCCTAAAAGGAGGGGTTGGGGGTGGTCCGCCCAAGGAATGCAACACCTCTGCCCGTCCATTCAAAAAGAAGGGAAAAACCATCGTGCGCATCCAACCCGTTAGCTCTACGCAGTCGCCCTGCGCGTATCACGAAGCATGGAGAACACTGCTCCACACGCTATAGCACACGCAAAAAGAAAGAGCGGCCACTGAAAGGAGATGGGCACATAATCCGCCAGTGCGGACATCCCCGTTGCCTCCATGCCCCTACCCGGCTCCAAGGTCCGCAGGTAGCGGATGGGATCGGACATGAAGGTGTACAACATGATCGCACCCGCACCGATCAGCAGCGTCCATTGCAAACGCGTCGGCGCGTAAGTGGGCATGCGTTCGCGCCCATGCAGGATCACGGCGGCAAGACCGAGCATGCCCACGGACACCAGGCACGGGGCCAACACCGGTCCCACCCAAACGGTGGGCAACAAGAAGAGGACATCCCAAGTGAAGAAGCTTTCCGGCCAGCCGAGCAACACCTTCAGGAAGACATAATAGAAAAGGTCCCACACAGCGAAGGACCAGCAGAACCAAGCGAACCGCTCCATCCTGCCCTTTGCGATCAAGGCGCCTGGAGCAAGCAACATCACCAACGTCGCGAACTCCCGGAGAAGCTCCGTGAGCACGAGCCTCGTATCCATGGATACCAATGGGAACTTGAACCCGTCCGGATAATAGATCGCACGCAGGTAGACCACTACCGCGGCTTCAAGGAAGCCCATGGCCACAGCAAAGGCCGTGATCCAGGGTAGAAGCCGGTACCAAGGGCGTCGCGGAACATCCATGCGTGAAGGCATTGAAGACATTACGGTAAGGAACGGGACCGGATGGCCCCGTAGTGTCCGCGCGGAACTTCGGTCGTCAAGAAGCCTTCACCACCCAACCGTGGGTGTCCGCCACTCGGCCGCGACGGATGTCGTCCAGCATCCTTCCGATCCGCATCACTTCGCTGTTGTCATCCACCGGTGGCAGGTGCAGGTCCTCGCCCTTGTAGCCGATCACCGTGATGGGTGCGATGGTCGCTGCCGTTCCCGCCCCGAATGCTGAGGTCACCTTGCCGTTGCGCACACCGTTCACCACTTCCTCAATGGACACTTTACGCTCGGCCACGGGAATGGCTTTCTCGTGGGCGATCTTCAGGATGCTGTCCCGCGTGATGCCCGCGAGGATGGTCCCATCCAAGCTCGGTGTGGTCAACACGCCGTCGATGATGAAGAAGACGTTCATCGTTCCGCTCTCCTCGATGTATTTGTGTTCCATCGCGTCGGTCCACAACAATTGGTGGTAGCCGGCGTCCTGTCCCATCTTCGAGGGATAAAGCCCGCCCGCATAGTTGCCGCCGCACTTTACATCGCCGGTTCCTCCGGGGAAGGCCCGGCTATACTCCAGTTCGATGCGCACTTTCAGCGGTTCCTGATAGTAGCCACGGACCGGGCTCATGAAGATGACGAAGCGGTAGCCATCGCTGGGCTTCACACCAATGTATTCATCGCTGGCATACATGAAGGGCCGGATGTACAAAGCACCGTCCTTCCCTTCCGGCAACCAAGCTCCGTCCATGCGCACAAGCTCCTTCAGCCCCTCGAGGAAAATGTCCTCCGGGATCGGGGGCATGCACATGCGCTTGGCGCTACGGTTCATCCGGGAGATGTTGGCCTGCGGCCGGAAAAGCGTCACCTCGCCTGCTGCATTGCGATAGGCCTTCATGCCCTCGAATATCGTCTGGGCATAATGGATCACCAGCGTGGCCGGGCTCATCTCCTGATCGCCGTATGGAACGATCTGCGGACGCTGCCATGCGCCGTCCACAAAGTCCATGATGAACATGTGGTCCGTGAAAACACGTCCGAATTTCAAATGTTCCAGATCGGTCTCCGGAAGACGGGAACGCTCAATGGTCTTGATATCTATACTTGGTGCAGCAGTGATCATTATACTGTGTTTGTGCCCAAATGTAACCCGTCTCGCCAAGGATTCCCAGAACGCCGACCCGTATCCTTGTACCGCTATGGCGCGCGAGTTGAGCGAAGTACTTCGGACCGTGTGGGGATACGACCGGTTCCGCCCCATGCAGGAGGAGGTGATGCGCGCGGTGATGGACGGCAAGGACACGCTCGCGCTGATGCCCACCGGCGGAGGAAAGAGCCTGTGCTTCCAAGTACCGGCCCTCGCCATGGGGAAACTTTGCATCGTGGTATCACCGCTCATCGCATTGATGCGCGACCAGGTGCAGCGCCTCAAACAGCAGGGCGTGCGCGCCACGGCCGTCACCAGCGGCATGGGCCATGTGGAGATCGACATTGCATTGGATAGCGCCGCGCTCGGCAAGTTGGACTTCCTCTATGTCTCGCCGGAACGCTTGGGCTCGGAGCTTTTCAAGGCCCGCCTTCCGCGTATGCCGGTCGGCCTCATCGCCGTGGACGAGGCCCATTGCATCAGCCAATGGGGTTACGATTTCCGGCCGGCCTATATGCTCATCGGTTCACTGCGTGAAGCGCATCCCAACGTCCCCATCCTGGCGTTGACCGCATCGGCCACACCGGAGGTCGCCGAGGACATCATGAAGCGGCTCGACTTCCGGAAGAAGAACGAGATCCGCGGATCCTTCATCCGGCCCGAACTCACCTTCTGGGTCAGCCATGGCGAGGACAAGTTCGGAAGGTTATTGCGCATCGCCCACAAGGTCCCGGGCAGCGGGATCGTCTACCTGCGCGACCGCCGGGGCACGGTGCGTATCGCGCAATTCCTCAAGCAGCACGGCATCAGTGCCGAAGCCTACCACGCAGGGCTGTCGTTCGAGGAACGTGAACGGGTGCAGCGGGAATGGCAGGAGGGAAAGATCCGCTTCGTGGCCGCGACGAACGCGTTCGGCATGGGTATCGACAAGGCCGATGTACGCTCCGTGGTGCACTTGGAACCACCACCGGACATGGAGAGCTACTACCAGGAATCGGGGCGCGCCGGTCGCGATGGACAGCCGGCCTACGCCTTCCTGCTGACCCATCCCACGGACGAGCGGAAGCTGCGCGAAAAGATGGAGGCTTCCTTCCCTTCGCTCAATGAGGTGCGCCGCGTTTACCAAGCTTTCGCCGATCAACACGGCATCGCCTTGGGCGCCGGCGAGTTCGAAGCTTACAACTTGGACCTGGCGGAACTGGGCCGACGCGCAACCCTCCCCGTGGCCAAAGTGAACAACGTGCTGAAAGCCCTTGAGATCGATGGCGGCATCGCCTTGTCCGATGGTGCGCACACGCCCTCTCGTGTGCTGATGCGCGCCGGGCCGAACACCATATATGACCTGCGCGTGAAGGACAACCGCGCGGGACCTTTGCTGGAGGCCCTGCTGCGGATGTACGGTGGGCTCTTCGAGGAAGCCGCCATCATCGACGAGGAGGCCTTGGCGAAACACCTCGGCAAGTCGGTGATGCATGTGCGCAACCTGCTGGTCGAGCTCGCCCGCACCAACGTGATCTTCTATCGGCCGCGGAATGATTCACCCACGGCCACGCTGCTCATCCCACGCCGCGATGCCCAGACCATGACGCTGAACAAGGAAGCGTTGAAGGCACGTGAGGAGCGCGCTCGCCAGCGGATGGAAGCGATGGTCGACTTCGCATTCCACGACAAGGGATGCCGCGAGTCCGCCGTGCTCAGCTATTTCGGGGAGACGCCGAAGCGACCATGTGGCCACTGCGATAACTGTCGCGCAGCTGCCGAAGCGAACATCATGCAGGAGCCGCCTGTTCGTTGGAAGGTGGATGAAGGTCAATCGACCATCGACCGCACCCGAACATGAAGAAGTTGGACCGCACATTCTATGCGAACACCGATGTGGTGGAAGTGGCGCGCGAACTGTTGGGCAAAGTGCTAGTGACGAACATCGGCGGAGTGCTCACCTCCGGCGTGATCTCCGAGACCGAAGCGTATGCCGGTGCGATCGACCGGGCGTCGCATGCCTTCGGAGGGAAGGTGACCAAGAGGAATACCATCATGTATGGTGAACCGGGCTTCGCATACGTATACCTCTGTTACGGCATCCATCATCTCTTCAATGTCGTCACCGACGTGCCCGGAGTGGCCCATGCCGTGCTGGTGCGGGCCATCCATCCCTTGCAGGGGAAAGAGACCATGCTCGAAAGGCGTAGGACCAAGGTGCTCACCACCGCCGGCCCCGGAACGTTGTCCCAAGCGCTCGGCATCCGGACCGAACATAACGGCGTTGATCTGCTGGACGACCTCATCACCATCGAGGACCATGGCATCGTCATTCCGCGGAAGTCCATTATCATCGGCCCGCGTATCGGCGTGGACTTCGCTGGCCACGACGCACTGCTTCCCTATCGCTTCCACTTCGATCCCCGCATACTGAAATGAACAGACGCATACTTTTCATGGGCACACCCGAGTTCGCAGTGGCCTCTCTCAACGCGCTCATCAATGCGAAGATGAAGGTGGCCGCCGTGGTCACCTCACCCGATCGGCCAGCGGGGCGCGGGCAACAGTTGCGCATGAGCGCGGTGAAGCAACGCGCCTTGGAGCTCGGCCTCCCTGTACTTCAACCCGAGAACCTGAAGGCGCCGGAGTTCCATGCGCAACTGGAAGCACTGAACGCATCCTTATATGTAGTGGTCGCATTCCGTATGCTGCCGGAAGCGGTTTGGGCACGACCGGATAAAGGCACGGTGAACCTGCACGGCTCCCTCCTCCCCGACTACCGCGGTGCGGCACCGATCAATTGGGCGGTGATCAATGGTGAGGAGCGCACCGGCGTCACCACCTTCCTGATCAACGAAAGCATCGACACCGGTGACATCCTGCTCCGCGAGTTCATTGATATCGGCCCGAATGAGAATGCGGGATCACTCCACGACAGGATGATGAACGTCGGTGCCGACCTCCTCGTCCGCACGGTGAAGAACATCCTGGACGACACGGCGGAAAGCATCTCACAAGCGGAGTTCGTCGGGGACCGTGTGCACGATGCACCGAAGCTGACGCCGCAGACCTCGCGCATCGACTGGAAGCTTTCCGCGCAACGTGTGCATGACCATATAAGAGGACTATCGCCCTATCCCGGTGCATGGACCACTTGGAAAGAAGAAGGTCAGAGCGATCGTCAGTTCAAGATCTTGGCGGCGGAACGTGCACCGACCGCTGCGAAGAACGCGGCGCCGGGACTGGTGAACATCACAGGTGATCAGCTCTTGATCGATTGTGGCAACGGTTCCATCAAGGCGCTGGAAGTGCAGATGCAGAGCAAGCGCCCGATGAGCGCGGAGGCTTTTCTGCGCGGACTTCGCGACCGCACGGGTATCCACGTGGCATGAAAGCGCGGTTGCGCATCCGTGTGTTCGAGCGGTGCGTTTCTTCTCTTCACGGCATTCGCCGGAAGCGAAAAGGGACGGTTCCTGAAACCCTTGGTATCAGTAGTTATGCGCTCGACTTATGAACAAAACCCCTGATTTTTCAACATTTTCCGCTTGCACCCTCTGAAACCCTTGGCAGCAGAGGCTTTCCGGATACATTTGCCCGAGTTCTTCAACAAACCAACACTCAAAACCAATAGAACATGGGCCTGAACAAAGCAGAATTGATCGAGTCGATCGCCGCTGAGGCGAAGATCTCCAAGGCGGACGCCAAGCGCGCCTTGGACGCTTTCGTGAACAACACCACGAAGGCATTGAAAAAAGGTGAGCGCGTAGCCCTCGTTGGCTTCGGTACTTTCAGCATCACCAAGCGTGCAGCCCGTAAAGGCCGCAACCCACAGACCGGCAAGGAGATCAAGATCGCCGCTAAGAAAGTGGTGAAGTTCAAAGCCGGTGCGGACCTCGCCAAGAAGGTGAAGTAATAATCACCCGACATTGAAAGGGTCCTCCATTCGTGGGGGACCTTTTCTTTTATACCCATTCCAACATCCCACCATGGCCACAGACGCTGAGCGCTACGCACAACTTGCCACCTTCATCTCCGACAACAAACGGGAGCTCTTCGAGCAAATAGCCCAGGAGCGCACCCGGCATGTCACCGTGGTGCTGGAGGACATCTACCAACCCCACAATGCAAGCGCAGTGGTGCGCACCGCCGATCTTCTTGGCGTGCAGGATATCCATATCATAGAGAACAGGAACAAGTACACGGTGAACCCCGACGTCACGCTCGGCTCTTCGAAGTGGACCAACATGATCCGATACCGCGACCGCGAGAATGACAATGCATTGACCTGCGTGAACGCGTTGAAAGAGAAAGGCTATCGCATCGTGGCGACATCACCACGAGCGGACAGTGTGACGCCGGAGACCATTCCATTGGACAGGCCCATGGCCTTCTGCTTCGGTACCGAGCTCACCGGACTGAGCGATGGCATGATGGCGCACGCCGACACCTTTCTGCGCATTCCGATGCATGGCTTCACGGAGAGCTACAACATCTCGGTCTCCGCGGCGATCGTACTCTATACAGTGATGCAGCGGTTGCGCAGCTCCGATGTGAAATGGCGATTGGAGGAAAGCGCGATCGATGCGCTCAAACTTTCATGGGCGCGCAAGACCGTGCATTCCGCGCAGTTCCTCGAAGCGCGTTTTGATGCGGAGGCCGGAAGCATTTCCGACAAGGAAGTAACGGAGTGATCACACGCTTCCATGATCACACGGACGTGATCATGTGATGTCGACACGACCGGTCGCGCACTTTTTTTTCGGATCACGATCACTCTTGTCAACATGATCACCTCTGTTGAGCAACTCTATTTTCATCATCATCGACATGCACGAAGATGATCGCGATGAATTACGCGCACTTCGAATTCATCAGCAAGGACAAGGGTTGTAGCGATCACGCATCTTCAGCGCGCATTTCCGACCGGCGTAGATGTCCTCGATCACGCGCATGGTTCTCAACATAGTTACGTGGAGAAATGAAACCGACTGCATGATCTTCGCGTTACAACTTGCGAATAGATTTGGATCAAATCCTAAACACTCCAGACAATGGGTAAAGGCGATATGAAGACGAAGAAAGGAAAGCGCACCGCTGCTAGCACAGGTAAGGCTCGTCCTGCCAAGCGCACGGTTGCTTCCGCAAAGAAGGCCGCTGCTAAGAAGGCAGCTCCGAAGAAAGCAGCCCCTAAGAAGGCAGCAGCTAAAAAGGCAGCGCCGAAGAAGGCAGCCGCTAAGAAGGCAGCGCCGAAGAAGGCAGCCGCCAAGAAAGCAGTCGCCAAGAAGGCAGCTCCGAAGAAGGCCGCCGCCAAGAAGAAGTAAGCGGCAGATCGCGACAGAAGCAAAGACCCCCGAGAGATCGGGGGTCTTCTGCTTTTAATATGTTCCGTCCCTCCGATCAACCGGCTGCAGGAATGCACAAGGAGGGTGCTATCTGTTCAACACCTGCACTGAGGACACCACACCATCACTGATCGATCGCATCGAATGAAAGTGCAAGGTGCAACTGCACGGCGATGTCTTCCGTGATCATGCACGCTGGCGATGATCACATCCCAGATCACAAGTCCCCGCAGGGTCATCGCCTCGAGACCCTGCGTTGGGACGGTGCCGATCCTCTTTCCCCGTAAAATGACAAGTGCCCGCTTCAGGGCTGCAGCCGCATCCGCTGCCAGCTTCCATCGCTGAAGCGCTCGAAGGCGAGCCGGTCGTGCAAGCGGCTCACACGTCCTTGCCACAGCTCAATGCGGACCGGGCGGATGAGCATACCACCCCAATGCTCCGGGCGTGGCACATCCTGTCCTTCGAAGCGCTTGCTCCAGCGCTCGTAACGTTCATCGATCGCGGCGCGATCCTCCGCCGTCCTACTTTGATCACTGCTCCATGCACCGATCCGGCTGGCCCTCGGACGGCTTGCGAAATAGGCATCGCTTTCCTCCGCAGAAAGTTTCACCGCCTTGCCCTCGATGCGTACTTGACGCTCCAACGCCGGCCAGAAGAAGGTGAGCGCAGCGCGTGGATCACGCTCAAGGTCCATCGCCTTCCGGCTGTTGTAATTCGTATAGAATATGAAGCCGCGCTCATCCGCTTGGCGCAGCAACACCACGCGGCAACTGATGCTCAGGCTGCCGACGGTGGAGAGCATCATCGCGTTGTGGTCCGGTTGGCCCGTGCGCTCCGCTTCATCAAGCCATGCCAGGAACAAGGGCATTGGATCCATCCCTGCATCCGATTCCATCAGCGATGACCGACCGTATTCATTCCGATCCCCCACTTTCCTTTCCTCGCTCATGGCCTGCTCTTTTCTGGTGCTGCGAAGTTATCCGTTGTGGGATGACGAAAGGAAATCGTAATTTTCATCCGTTGCACCATGTCCATCGACCCACTCGAGTTCGACCCACCGAATCCGTTGCCGCCCGCACCGGGAACACTGCTTGTGAGCGGCCCCTTTCTTGCCGACCCGTATTTCAGGAGGTCGGTGATCCTGTTGTGCATGCACGATGAGGAGGGTTCCTTCGGCCTGGTGCTCAACCGACCGATCGACATTAGCGTGTCCGACCTGATGGAGGACATGCCGACCGTCCCCTCTTCCGTGGGGATCGGTGGGCCGGTGCAAAGCGGTAATCTTTTCTTCCTGCACACGCTCGGTCCGCGCATCGAGGGAAGCATGAAGGTGGTGGACGACATCCACATGGGCGGTGACTACGACCAACTTCGGGCCATGCTCATAGCAGCTCCGAAGCTTGCCAAGCATGTGCGCTTTTTCGTAGGGTACAGCGGCTGGGGCGCGGACCAGTTGGACATGGAGATCGAGCAACGCTCCTGGTTGATCCACCCGGCCAACAAGCGAGCGGTGATGAACGCGCGTACAAAGGACCTGTGGGCGGACACGCTCCGCAACATGGGCCCGGCCTATGCGCCACTCGCGAATTTCCCGGAGGACCCTTCGCTCAACTGAGCACCTTCTTCACCAACATGTCCTGCAGTCGCAAGGCCATGCGATGCGCATAACGCTTGGTGCGATAGGCGCCCACCCACTGCACGCCCAATGCAGCATTGGTGAAGAACAGTTCATCCGCCACCAGGAGGTTCTGCGGGTTCAAGGAACTCTCATACACCTTGATGCCGTTCTCCAGCGCGATGTTGATGACCTGCATGCGCATGATGCCACCCAAGCAACCGTCCGCAAGGGAAGGCGTGTAGAGAACGCCATTGCTTACGATGAAGATGTTCCCGGAACTGCTCTCGATGATGTTCCCGCGGTCATTCTGCAGAAGGCAATCGTCCAGGTGGTTCTCAATAGCCCACAGGCTTGACATCACATACAGCTGTGAATCCAGCGTCTTGTGGACGGCAAGCAGGTTCACCGCTTTCCGCATTTCCGGATAGAGGTCCACGGTGTGTCCTCGCTCATTGAGGATATAGGTGTCCCGCTCCACCGGCATCAGTTCGATGGCGAACGCACCGTCGTTCCGTTCCGGCCGGAAGAAGCCGGGTGAATCACGGTACACGGTAAGGCGGCAACGCGCACTGGGCATTTCATTCCGTTCGATCAGTTCCGTGATCGAACGCTCCAGGCTTTCACGGTTAAGGTTCCTCGGCATCGTGATGCGCAGCACCTTCAGGCCTTCCACCAAGCGCGACCAATGCGCATCCATAAAGCAAACGCGTCCGCGCACGACCCGCATGGTCTCGAAGACACCGTCACCATAATGGAAGGCCCGGTTGTCCAAAGAGATCACCGGCGCATCGGCCGGGCATAGATTCCCATTGAGGTTCACGTAAGCACCCATCAGATCAGACCTTCCTTTTTTAATAATGGCAACAGGGCTTGGTCGGCCGGCACCAGCACGCCCCGGATCCCGACCGTGGCTGCAGCATCGATGTCGCGCTGGCGATCGCCAACCATGAAGGAGCGTGATGGGTCGATGCCGAAACGCGCCACGGCTCTTTCAAAAAGCAGACCGGCAGGCTTGCGGCAAAGGCAGCGGCCTTGTGAAGGATGATGCGGGCAATAGTACACGGCGTCCAGTTGTGCGCCCTGCAGGGCAAGCTGCCGGTGAAGGTAGGTATGCAACCGTTCCACGTCCGCGTGATCGTAAAGCCCCAGACCGATGCCGCTCTGGTTGGTCACCACGATCACGAGCATTCCCGCCGCGTGCGCCGCGAGCACCGCTTCCGCAACATCCGGAAGGATCTCGAAGTCCTCCAATTTCCACGTGTGCGAACCACGCTCGCGGTTGATCACGCCGTCACGGTCCAGGAACAGGGCTGCTCTTCCGTCGCTCATATCAGAGACCGACCGCTTCAATGAAGTGTGACACCACGTGCGGGCCGAGTATGGCGGTGAAGGCGATGCCGTACAAGGCACCGAAATAGTGGGCATCGTGCGCAATGCCGTCCCGGCCCCGCTTGCTCATGTACCATTCGTAGGCGAGATAGATGCCGCCGAAGATCCATGCCGCCATCGGGATGGGCAGGAAGATGAGCATCAGCTTCGTGTCCGGATGAAGCAGGATGAAAGAGAACACCACGGCGGAAGTGGCACCTGAAGCACCGACCGCACGATACTGCGGATCATGGCGGTGCTTGAAGTAGCCGGGCAGCGAGCTGAGAACGATGCCTCCGAGGTACAGGATCAGATACGGCAACAACGGATCCCTGCCGGTGAGCTCACCGTAGGCGTTCTCCACTGCGGTTCCGAACATCCACAACACATACATGTTCACCAGCAGGTGCATGATGCTGCCATGCACGAAGCCATGCGAGATGAAGCGGAACCAGTCCTTGCTCTCGTGCATCACGAAAGGCTGGAACAGCAGGTTGTCGAACAAGCGCTGGTTGTTGAGCGCCGCCAAGGACACCACTACAGTGACCGCAATAATGATCAGGGTGATGGACATGGGCGCAAGTTAATTCCGTGTTCGGAGCGGATATCTCCCTTAGCCTCCTTGCCTCCCTACTTCCCTTTCCTCCCTCACCTCCCTTTCCTCCCTTACCTCCGTAACCTCCCTTACCTCCGTAACCTCCCTCACCTCCCTCACCTCCTAATAGGTATGATCACGCAAGACCCGCCAGCCTGCGGGAGTGCGCACCCAGAACAGGCTGAAGCCGCCGGAAAGAGTATCCTGCGCACGGACCAGACGCCACTTTCCCGTACACCAAGCATGATCGGCGCCGGCACCCAGTATCTCCAACTCCCCGAAATCCAGCTTCCCCATGGTCGCTTGGTCCGGATAGTGCTTTTCATAGCGGGCCGTCACGACCGACTTTCCGCAGGTCCTCTCCTTTAGGCTGATGAAGCATGCGCTGTCATCATAAGCCTGCATGAAGCCGGGGATATCGCCCTCATTCCACGCCTTCTCCTGCTGGGACATGGTGGACCGGATGCCATCCGCATCCGAAGAAGAAAAGGTAGGACCGGCACAGGAAGCCAGGAACGAGCCCATCACAAGGACGAAGACCTTCTTATTCATGTAAAAAAAGTTCTTTGGAGGGTCCCCAACCGCGATATTCCCAGCATCCGGACCACGGGCCGAAGCTATACAGGCACCGATCCGATCCCATTCGACCTTCAGCCACATTGCCCTTAAAGGGCGGGCTGAGGCACTCCCCAAAAAGAACAAAGCCCCCCAGCATTCGCTGGAGGGCTTGTCCCTGTAGTGGAGTAGCGCGAGAGTGACTTGAACACTCGACCTCGTGATTATGAATCACGCGCTCTAACCAGCTGAGCTACCGCGCCATTTCGGGCCGCGAATATAACAAGGGGTCCGAACCTTGAAAACTTGGCCATACTTGTACGGCAAACGGATCTTCTTACCTTTCCCCCACACCTATACCGAGCTTTTCCCCCATGGCGCAATTGAAGACCAAACCCAACGTAAAGGCCGCGAAACCCGCCAAACCTTCTGCGGGCGGCAAAGTGAGCAAGGGAAAAGCCGCACCGGCGAAGAAGGCGCCTGTAAAAAAAGCCCCGGCCAAGAAAGCGCCAGCAAAGAAGGCGCCCGCGAAAAAAGCTCCGGCCAAGAAGGCCCCGGCGAAGAAGGCGCCCGCGAAAAAAGCCCCGGCCAAGAAAGCCCCGGCGAAGAAGGTGCCCGTGAAAAAAGCCCCGGCCAAAAAAGCTCCGGCTAAGAAGGCACCCGTGAAAAAAGCCCCGGTCAAGCAGGCTCCGGCAAAGAAGGCGCCCGTGAAAAAGGCGCCCCTGAAAAAAGCCCCGGTGAAGCAGGCCCCGGTGAAGAAAGCTCCCACTAAGCCGGTCGCCGCGACCGTTGCACCTCCTGCCAAGAAGGAAGCGATGGCCCCACGCCCACCCAAGGTCGCCTTGAAGGAGCGGTACCTGCTGGAATTTTACCTGAACGCTTCCGTCGCATCCTTATATGAGCACATCAGCACGCCCAGTGGCTTCAGCAAATGGTTCTGTGATGATGTGAACGTCGTCGACAACATGTACACCTTCCAATGGGGGCAGGACACCGAGATGGCCGAATGCCTGAACCAGAGGCCTAGCGAGTACATCCGCTTCCGCTGGGCGGACGATATTGATGAGGACCCGAACGCCTATTTCGAACTGCGCATCCGCATCGATGGCATGACCAATGAGACCTGTTTGGTGGTGACCGACCACGCCTGGCCGAGGGACATGGAAGAGGAGAAAGCCCTCTGGGAGTCGCAGATCAATACCCTCACCCGGGTCCTGGGCGCCTGAACCATCCCTTTCCGGACGCTGACATTCAGCGCCCAACAGAAGCGCCACCCGTTTTGGCGATCTTTGCGTACCGCGCATGAAGCGTCTGCACCGCATGATCATCGGGGTCTATTGGGGACCCCTGCTCGTCACCTTTCTTATCGTGCTCTTCCTTTTCAGCATGCAATGGCTGTGGAAATGGGTGGACGATCTGATGGGCAAGGGCCTGCCTTGGGATGTCCTGACCAAGCTGATCGCTTTCGCCACCTCCGCGTTCGTCCCTGCCGTGCTGCCTCTGGCGGTGCTGCTCAGTTCCATCATGACCATGGGCGGGCTGGGCGAACGTTCCGAATTGACGCCGATGCGCTCCGCTGGTCTGGGCTTGTTCAAGATCCTGGCCCCGTTGGTGGTGTTCGTGATCGGTCTCGCGGGGTTCTCTTTCTATTTCAGCAATAACGTGCTGCCGGTGGCCAACCTGAAATTCCAGAGCCTGCTGTGGGATGTCACCCGGGCGAAGCCGGCGTTGAACCTCCGGCCGGGCGTCTTCTTCGGGGGACTGGACGGCTTCTCCATCCGCGTAGGCGAGAAGAACGACCAAACAGGAGAGTTGAAGGACGTGTTGATCTATGACCATCGCAAACCCTTCCAGGCCAACAAGACCGTTGTGCGTGCGGAGAAAGGGGCCATGCGCCGCAGCACCGATGGGCATTACCTCGTGCTCGTGCTGGAGAACGGCAGGATCTACGATGACCAGTCGGACAATCCCACACGGAGCAACGGGGCCTATCCCCTGCTGCGCGGTCGCTTCCAACGGGAGGAGATCCGCCTCGACCTTTCCGGCATGGGCATGAAGCGGACCGACGAGGACCTCTTCAAGGACCATTACAAAATGTTGACCTTGGGGCAGCTCCAATATGCCGAGGACAGCTTGGCGAAACGCCTTGAAGCGCGAGAACGGGAACAGGAACAGAACCTGAGGAATGGACTGTTGGTGATGCGCGACAGCACGATGGCGAATGCCGCAGCAGCGCCCAGCGAAGGGGGCGGACTCCTCGCCGCCGCACCGGTACAGGACCGGAAGGTCTGGTTCCAGAGCGCTTCCGACAAGGCACGCAACACGATCACCGAACTGGGCCGCTTCGTGGATGAGCGAGCGGACCGGACCGAACAGATCTCCAAGTTCCAAGTGGAATGGCACCGCAAGCTGATGCTCGCCTTCGCCTGCGTGGTCTTCTTCTTCATCGGAGCACCTTTGGGCGCCATCGTGCGCAAGGGCGGCATGGGCGTTCCCGCTGTGATCGCGATCACCTTCTTCCTCGTGTTCCACATCCTGAGCTATTCCACCGAGCAGATGGTGAAGGCAGGCACCCTTGCCGCATGGCCCGGCATGTGGATCAGTACGTTGGTGCTGCTTCCCATAGGTATTTTCCTCACTTGGAAAGCGGCAACCGACAGCCCCTTGTTCGACCGCGATGCGTATGATCGCACGTGGAACCGTTTCCGCTCGCTCTTCAAACCCCGCCATGCGCATACTACAACTGTGCAATAAGCCCCCCTACCCGCCCATCGACGGAGGGTCAAAGGCCATGCACAACATCACGCAGGGCCTGCTGGATGCGGGGCATCAGGTGAAGGTCCTCTGCATCAGCACCAAGAAGCATCCGCTGAAGGTGGCCGCCATTCCCGACGAATACCGCGAGCAGACGCGTATCGAAGGCGTTTTCGTGGATACCTCACTGAACGTGGTGGATGCGTTCACCGACCTGGTGACTGCGGACAACTACAACATCAGCCGCTTCTTTTCACCGGACATGGACATCCGGTTGATCCAACTGTTGTCCCAGGAGGAGTTCGACATCATCCAATTGGAAAGCCTTTTCGTAACGCCCTACATCGCCACGTTGCGCAGGTATTCCAAGGCCAGGATCGTGCTCCGATCGCACAACTTGGAGCATGTGATCCAGGAGCGTATCGCCCAAGGTGAGCGCAACATATTGAAGAAGCCCTACCGGAGATTCCTCGCCCGGCAACTGAAGGAATATGAGCAGGAGGTGCTGAAGCAGGTGGACGGCGTGGCGGCCATCACCGACGCCGATGCACTGAGCATGAAGGAACACGGGGGGAAGACGCCCATCATCACCATACCCTTCGGCATCAAACCCGGGGAATATGGCGGTACCCGACCATCCGGACCACCCATCTTCTTCCATCTGGGCAGCATGGACTGGATGCCGAATGAGGAAGGGATCCGCTGGCTCCTCCGCACCGTTTGGCCACGCGTGATCAAAAAGCATCCGGAGGCCAAATTGCACTTGGCCGGGAACCGCATGCCCAAGGACATGATCCGCGCCCGATTGCCCGGCACCACCGTGGTGGGGCGCGTACCGGACGCGAACCGCTACATCTCCCAGCGCCATGTGATGCTCGTGCCTTTGTTCAGCGCGGGCGGCATGCGCGTGAAGATCATCGAGGGCATGGCCATGGGCAAGTGCATCATCAGCACCACCGTCGGCGCGGAAGGCATCGACCACACTCCCGGCAAGAACATCCTGATCGCGGATACCGCGGCCGCCTTCACGGAGCAGATCGATATGGTGCTCGCGGACCCGGAGTTGGCCGACACCATCGGGAAGAACGCCATGGAGCTCGTCCGTGCCCGCCACACCAATGCGAACATCATCAAGGAATTGGTGGCCTTCTATGCCTCCCTGTTGAAAGCATGAGGCTGTTGGTGGTGCTGTCCCGCATGCCCTATCCGTTGGAAAAGGGCGACAAACTGCGTGCCTACCACTTGATCAAAAGGCTGGCCAAGCACCATGAGATCTACTTGTTCTGCCTGAGCGACCAACTCAACAAGCCTACCGACGAAGAACACCTGCGGAGTTTCTGCAAGCATCTGCAAGTAGTGCACCTCCCCCGCTGGCGGATCCTCGTGCGCATCGTCACCGCCGTCTTCTCCCGCCTGCCCTTCCAAGTGAGCTACTTCCATCATGCGCATGCCCAACGTGCGATCGACAAGGTGATCGCCGACTTCAAGCCGGACCATGTGCTCTGCCAGCTGGTGCGCACCACCGAGTATGTGCGGCGCCGCTATGAGCTGCCCAAGACCTTGGATTACATGGACACCTTGAGCAAGGGCATGGAGCGCCGCGCCGAGAACGCCCCGCTCCATTTGCGCCCGTTCTTCAAGACCGAGACGCGAAGGCTGATCGGTTACGAGAACCTCATGCTCGATCTCTTCGACCACCATGCCATCATCAGCGCGCAGGACCGCGACCTGCTCTACCACCCGGAGCGGGACCATGTGGAGGTGATACCCAACGGCGTGGACACCGCCTACTTCATCCCCCGGGAGACCGGGAAGAAACACGACCTCCTGTTCACGGGGAACATGAACTACGCGCCGAACATCGACAGCGTGCTCTTCCTCGTCCACCACGTGCTGCCCTTGGTGCATGCGAAGCGGCCGGGCACCACCCTGCTCATCGCCGGCGTGGACCCGGACCAGCGGGTGCGCGACCTGGCCGTGCACGACCCGAAGGTGACGGTGAGCGGCTGGGTGAAGGACATCCGCGATTCGTATGCCTCCGCCCGGATCTTCGTGGCCCCCATGCAGATCGGCACCGGCCTGCAGAACAAGCTGCTCGAGGCCATGGCCATGCACATGCCCTGCGTCACCTCAGCCCTCGCCAACAACGCCGTGGGCGCCGTGCCCGGCGCGTCGATCCTCATCGGCCAGGAACCGCAGGACTATGCCGATCACATCCTCTACCTCCTCGACCACCCGGAGGAACGCGAACGCCTCGCCGCCAACGGACAACGCTTCGTCCGCCAGACCTTCGACTGGGACCGATCGACCGAGCGCTTGGACAGGTTGATGTTCCCGGGATCGTTGCCGGAAGGGAGCTAAGGCACGAACAAGAGGCCGCGACCGGCCTGAAGCGGGTTGACTTAGGCGACCCGATAGCTATCAGGACAGGCCTTGCGGCTCCTTGGCTTTAGGTGCATGTCTTGTCCTTTCGGCTGGTCCGGCTCTTGTCTTGTCCTGGAATAGGTTGACACAACCAACCAACCCCAGATGGAAATCTCAAAGGAGTTCAGAGTGAACAATAAGTACAGCGAAGCATTGAAAAAGCAAGCTGCTTTCGAGGTGCTCAGTGGAGCCATGCGCAAGTGC
>JBBSUV010000050.1:0-27277 GCA_038234075.1 Flavobacteriales bacterium
AACATCATCACACGGTCGTAAGGTGGTTGACCCCCTTTCTTCGGGTCCCGAACCGGCAAGGCTGCATCCAGTTGCGGCCGGAACGCTTCCCAGTGGACCATCCGTGACAGGCGCGGCAATACGTCGTTGATCTGCTCGAGCCTCTGGTGCTTGAACTGCTCATCGAACAGACTGCGGGAGGGTCGCTTCTTCATGCCTCAAAGAGATCGATCACGGCTCAGATCGTCAAGATCCCAGTGCGTGAAGTTGTCAACAGGTTCTTCGAACTACCCTTAAGTGAAAGTCTTGCAAGAAACCACCGTTCCTCACTTCATCCCGCGCTCCAGTCCTTCGCGCAGTGCGGCCATAAAGCCTTCACTGGTGAGGTACTGGTCCGGGGTCACCTTGTTGCCGTGGATGCAGACCGCGAGGTCCTTGGTCATCTTGCCGGCCTCCACGGTCTGGATGCAGACGGCTTCCAGCTTTTGCGCGAAGTCGATGAGGGCTTGGTTGCCGTCCAGCTTGCCGCGGAAAGCGAGACCGCGCGTCCATGCGAAGATGCTGGCGATCGGGTTGGTGCTCGTGGGTTTGCCTTGCTCATGCTGGCGGAAGTGGCGCGTCACGGTGCCGTGTGCGGCCTCGGCCTCCATGGTCTTGCCGTCGGGTGTCATCAGCACGCTGGTCATCAGGCCCAGCGAGCCGAAGCCCTGTGCCACGATGTCGCTCTGCACGTCGCCGTCGTAGTTCTTGCAGGCCCAGATGAAGCCTCCGCTCCACTTCATGGCAGCGGCCACCATGTCGTCGATCAAGCGGTGCTCGTAGGTGATGCCCGACTTGTCGAAGTCTGCCTTGTAGTGCTTCTGGAAGATCTCCTCGAAGATGTCCTTGAAGCGTCCGTCGTACTTTTTCAGGATGGTGTTCTTGGTGCTGAGGTAGAGGGGCCACTTCTTCTCCAACGCGAGGTTGAAGCAGCTGTGTGCGAAGCCCTCGATGCTCTCATCGGTATTGTACATGCTCAGCGCTACGCCATCGCCCTTGAAATCATAGACGTCCCAAGTGGTGGGCTCGCCTGCTTCAGGCGTGAAGGTCATGGTGAGCTTGCCCTTGCCCTTGATCACGGCATCGGTGGCCTTGTACTGATCGCCGAAGGCATGGCGGCCGATGACGATGGGCTGGGTCCAGCCGGGTACCAAGCGCGGGATGTTGTTGATCACGATGGGCTCGCGGAACACGGTGCCGCCGAGAATATTGCGAATGGTGCCGTTGGGGCTCTTCCACATCTGCTTCAGGCCGAACTCTTTCACACGCGCCTCGTCCGGGGTGATGGTGGCGCACTTGATGCCGACGTGGTGCTTCTGGATCGCATGTGCGGCATCCACGGTCACTTGGTCGCTGGTGGCATCGCGGTGTTGAATGCTCAGGTCATAGTAGTCCAAGGGCACATCCACGTAAGGCAGGATCAGTTGATCCTTGATCCACTGCCAGATGATGCGGGTCATCTCATCACCATCGATCTCCACCACGGGGTTCGCCACCTTGATCTTCTGCATGCTTTCGCTATTGACTTGATTTAACGGGCCGCGAAGGTACCCCGCCGCGTTCAATCCAACTCGTGATGCTGATCAGTAATGGATGATCGGACCCAAGACTCCGGACTCACGACTCAAGACTCCGAACTCAAGAAGCGTAAGAAACTATCCTAGGTCCAGATCCAGATCCTCCCGGAGCTTCAGCAAAGCGGGGTTCTTCTCCGCCATGATCATGAAGCGGTCCTTCATGGTGTAGCGCGGGCGCAGGTCTTTCGTTTCCTGCTTGGTCACATCCAGCTCCAGGCCGGGTACGCCCAGCTCCCGCCGGAGGTGCCCGAGCAACGCGGGCTTTTCCTCCCGCATGTAATTCTCCTGCACAGCGTTCACGATGGTGAAGGAGACCGTTTGCGGCCCGGTGATCACGGGTTTGTTGGCGATCAGCGTGGCGTGCATGCTGCTCTTGCCTTGTTGTTTCAGGGTCCTGGCGTAGTCCCCCCAGATCTTCAGCAGCAAGGCTTGGTTCAATTCCCTTGTGGGGCCGTCCGGGCTTTTTCCCATCGGCTGATCCCCCGGCTGGTCTGCCAAGTTGGTATCTGCGATGGTTTCGGAAGGGGGAGCCAGATGCTGCCGGATCGAGACCGCGCCGGCCATGCGCCTAACAGGGCGGGCAGGTTCCACAGCGACAGGAACGGCAGGAGCGGGACTTAGAGCGGGTTCCGGCTCGGGCTCCGGTGCTGGCTCCGCGACGGTCGTAGCTGCTGGTTCTGCAGGCCGCGGGGCGACCTTGGTCAGGTCAGGACTTTTTTTTTCCTGTGCCACGGCATGCTTGGGTGGCGCCGGAGCGGTCGCACTGCGGTTGCCGTGCTGGGCCAATTGGATCAGTGCCAGTTCCACCAGTAACCGGGGTTCCTTGCTGTTCTTGTATTGGGAATCCACCTGGCCCAAGCGATCCAATCCTTGGATAAGGAGTTCCCGTGGTACGGCTTGGGCCTGTTCCGCATAGCGGACTCCAAGCTCCTCGCTTACCTCCAAAAGCGGAATGGTCCGTGGGTCCTGGCTCACGAGCAGGTCGCGGAAGTGGCGCGCGAGGCCGGCAACAAAGAGATGGCCGTCGAAGCCTTGGAAGAGGATGTCGTTGAAGATCACAAGCGCACCGGCCGGGTCGGCCTTCACCAAGCTATCCGTGATGTTGAAGTAGTGCTCGTGGTCCAGCACGTTGAGGTTCTTCACCACATCGGCATAGGTGAGCCTATCTCCGCCAAAGCTGACGAGCTGGTCGAAGATGCTGAGCGCATCACGTAGCCCGCCATCGGCTTTCTGGGCGATGGTGTGCAGGGCTTCGGCCTCGGCAGTGATACCCTCCTTTTTGGCGATGCCGGCCAAGTGCTTGGCGATGTCCGACACGGTGATCCGTCGGAAATCGAACACTTGGCAACGGGAGAGGATGGTGGGCAGGATCTTGTGCTTCTCCGTGGTGGCCAAGATGAAGATGGCGTAGGAGGGAGGTTCCTCCAAGGTCTTCAGAAAGGCATTGAAGGCTGCCGAACTGAGCATGTGCACCTCGTCGATGATGTACACCTTCTTGGTCCCGACCTGCGGGGCGATCTGTACCTGTTGGATCAGGTTCCGGATGTCGTCCACGCTGTTGTTGCTGGCGGCGTCCAGCTCGAAGATATTGAGGGAATGGCCCTCTTCAAAGCTCAGGCAGGAAGGGCATTCGCCGCAGGTGGTGAGGTCCTCGTTGAGGTTCTCACAGTTGATCGTGCGGGCGAGTATGCGCGCGCAGGTGGTCTTTCCCACGCCGCGAGGGCCGGTAAAGAGGAAGGCGGAGGCAACGTGGTGCGTGCGGACGGCGTTCTTCAGCGTACCGGTCACATGCTCCTGTCCCACAACGGAATCGAAGGTGACGGGGCGGTATTTCCGGGCGCTGACTACGTATCGTTCCATGGGCGGCGCGAAGATAGGAGTCTTGGACTTCGTGCTGATCTCATCTAAGCCTCAAGCCATAAGCCTCAAGCCCAAGCCCCAAGCTTACGGCTTATGGCTGTCGTACTCAAGGGCCGGTGGACCTTTCTGGACGGTATATGTTCCATTCCGATCAAAACCCTACATTTGCACCCCAAATTTACCAAGAGGCACATGACCAACAGGTACGAGACCGTCTTCATTCTTACTCCCGTTTTGTCTGAGGACCAGGCAAAGGAGGCGGTTACCAAATTCAAAGACCTTCTGAAAGAGGGCAATGGCAAGGTCCGCCATGAAGAGAACTGGGGGATGCGCAAGCTTGCCTATCCCATCCAGAAGAAGTCCTCGGGCTTCTACCACCTGATCGAGTTCGAGAGCGACCCGTCGTTCATCGCCAAGCTCGAGACTGAATACCGCCGCGACGAACGGGTGATCCGTTTCCTCACGGTGGCCATGGACAAGCACCACATCGCATTCGCCGAAAGCCGTCCCGCAAGGGGAGGTAAGGAGGGTGGCGAAGGCCGTGCACCCCGTAAAAAGAAGGATAACGCCTGACCCGAACGGAAATGAGCGAAGAGACGACCACTTCCGCAGCCCCCGCTAAGACGGGTGGAGGCGCCAGCAATGAGATCCGCTATCTGACGCCGATCGCCATTGAGACCAAAAAGGACAAATACTGCCGCTTCAAGAAGCTCGGTATCACCTACATCGATTACAAGGACGCGGACTTTCTGCTGCGCTTGGTGAACGAACAGGGCAAGATCCTGCCCCGTCGCCTCACCGGCACCAGCCAGAAATATCAGAAGCGCGTGGCACAAGCTGTGAAGCGCAGCCGCCACCTCGCCCTGATGCCGTACGTGGCCGACATGCTTAAGTAAGAACGCACGACCATGGAAGTGATCCTCAAACAAGACGTCGAGCACCTCGGTTTCGCCAATGACCTGGTGAAAGTGAAGGACGGCTTCGCCCGCAATTACCTGCTCCCCCGCAGACTGGCCGTGGCCGCCACGCCCAGCGAGCGCAAGCAACTCACCGAGACCCTGAAGCAGCGTTCCCACAAGGAGACCAAACTCCGCGATGAGGCCGACAAGAACGCAGCCAAGCTCATCGATCAGACGATCAAGATCGGAGCGAAGGTGGGCGAGAAGGGACGCATCTTCGGTAGCGTCAACACGATCATGCTCAGCGATGCCTTCAAGCATCTCGGCATCGATCTGGACCGCAAGTATATCAAGCTGAAAGGCGAAGCCATCAAGACCATCGGTACCTACGAGGCCGAGGTGACCTTTCACCGCGATGTGGTGAAGACCATCTCCTTCGAGGTGGTGGAGGAGTGAGCTTTTAGCTAACCCAATGAAAAGGGCCATCTCGCAGGAGATGGCCCTTTTTCGTTGTGTCCTTTCTAAGCGTCATTTGCATGGCCATGCAAACGTTCGATCTTAACATTCCTGGAGGTTGTCTTCCGATGTGGTGGAACATTAAAGATCTACACGTCACGGAGTGTGGCGTGGTTTTCCGCTGGGCTCAGTGGGCCGTGATCAAGTGCGGAAGGTGGGGTAGTGAGGGTTGTTTTTCTCATTTGCATGGCCATGCAAACGTGGAATGACTGTCCGCTGCCCCAGGCACGCGCCGAACATTTCCGGTGCAGGAAGACAGGTATCCACCGACATTCGCAGGCCATGCGCACTGCACTCCTCCTGCTCCTGCTCGGTACCCTTGGGTTCCGGTCATTGGCGCAGCAGGTCGAAGTGACCCATTACGGGGTGGCCGAGGGCTTGCCGCAAAGCATGGTGAACCAAGTGCTCCAGGATGCCCAAGGCTTCATCTGGCTCGGCACCGGTGATGGGCTTGCCCGCTTCGACGGGGCGAGGTTCACGGTGTACAAGCATGATCCGGAGGACAGCACCGCTCTTTCCCAAAATGAGATCTGGGGGATCGCGCAAGCAGATCCCCGCCATCTGTTCATCGGCACCCGCACCGGCTTGGACCTCTTGGAGACCCGATCCGGTTTATTCAAGCACCTGCCTGTCGGTGCTCGGGGTGGGCAGAATGGATGTTGGCAACAGCTCTGGACAGGAAGGGACAGTGTGCTTTTCTACTCCCCGCTCACCCAGGAACTACTGAGCCAAAGCCCCGCCGGCTTTCACCTGAAGGCCTTTGCCCACAGTGCGTCCTATCGCGTGCGGATCTCCGCGGACGGCCGCTACATGGATCAGTACCTCTCCCCGGACACACTCCTTTCCACAGACCTCTGGAAGGACAGGGAGAATGTGAGGGTCCTTCCACGAAAAGACGAGGTCTTTGGAATGATCCGGCTCGACAGCAGTTGGTTGATGCTGGGGATGCACGACGCTTGGCGATGGATGGATGACGGCAGCGAACGGGAACTGCCGCCGTCCTTGCGTGAGCTCGTCAGCCGTGTTCCGGGGACCAAATGTGTGGAACGTGATGCGAACGGTGACCTGTGGGTGGGGATCAGCGGAGTGGGCGTGGCGTTGCTCCGGCCCGACCTCTCCGTGAAGGAGCTTTATCCGTTGATGAATGATGGGCGTTCGTTGAGGATCAAGGGCATTTTCTCCGACCATCAAGGAAACACATGGGTCGGCAGCGACGGCGAAGGCGTGTTCCGTATCGCTCCGCAGCGCATCAAGTTCAGCCGGATGATGCCCGGGTCGTATGGCTGGCGACCGAACTCGTGGTTCGTGCGCGATCTCGTCCAATGGGATGCGCACCGTGTATTGATCAGCTTCGATCAAGGAGGACTGGCCCTGTTCGATGAACTCAGCCGAACACTGGCTCCGCTAAAGATCGCGACGATCAAGGAGAACGGCACATACGCCCAGTTGAAACGCGATGTGGACGGCATCATCTGGGGGCTGGACGGAACCACATTGATCGCCATCGATCCAGCCGCATCCCGCGTGGTGCTGCGGGAGGATGCAGGAACCGGCAGGAAGTTGTTGTTGGACCTCGGCGGCCACTTGCTGGTGATGCAGCTCGATGGTGTCCGGCGCTTCGAACTCCGTGCGGGCCAACTCTTCAAAGAGGATATCCACATGCCGGCCTTTGAGGCTTGGCTGGACAGTGCCCGGAACCTGCCGCACCATGCGCAGTTCGACCCGCTTGGTCGGCTTTGGAGTTCCCGCGTTGGGTGCTTGACGGACGTCTGGCCAAAGGGGGCGGGCCGTCAGCCCATGCAGCCTTTCCCGATGGACGTCCGGGTGAACCAGCTCTTCGACAATGGGGATGGGACCGGTTGGACATGCACCAACAACGGGCTGTATGAGGTCCGGTGGAAGGATCTGCAGATATTGCGGCATCTGCTGCCTCCGCATGGCCCCTCCGACGCGTTCGTCTATGGCATGATGGCCGATGGTACCGGCCATCGATGGATCAGCAGCAACAGGGGATTGGACAGGGCTACGGCCGCGTTCGACCAAGTGCGGAATTACAGCATCGCCGATGGGCTTCAGAGCATGGAGTTCAACAGCAATGCCTTCTTCCACAGTGCCAGTGGACGGCTTTACTTCGGTGGGATCAACGGCTTCAATCACTTCCTGCCGGGCGAAGTGGTCGATGACCCGGACGGGCCGCCGGTAGCCCTTATGCGGACATGGGCCCAAGACAGTCTGGTCGCCATGGCGGAACAGCATCCGACCATCGAACTGCCCTATCGGTTCAATCGCTTGGAACTGGAGGTCGCCGTGCTTGAGATGAGCGACCCGGAGCGGGCGACATTCCGCTATCGCATGGCGGGCTTCCAGGATGCATGGCGCACCGCATCACCGCAGCGTACGCTTACGTTGGAGCGCATTCCGGCAGGCACCTTCACCTTGGAAATGCAGGGGCTGAACGCCGATGGTGTTGCCGGTCCCGTTTCGCAGCTGCTCACCATCGTCGTGCCTCTTCCGTACTGGGCCTCCATTTGGTTCAATGTGCTGATCGGTTGTGCGCTGGCGGCCGGGATAGCGTGGTTGTTCTTCCTCTATTACCGCCGCCGTAGGAATGCTGAATTGCAACGCGCCGAACGCGGGATGGACGAGCTCCGCCTGCGCACGCGGCTCGCAAAGGACATCCACGATGACATCGGCAGTGGGCTGGCCCGCATCGCCGCGTTATCACGGTCGCCCAAGCGCAGCACCGATGCGGACCAGCGGTTCGAGCGGCTCGGAGACATCAGCAGTGAGATGCTCCATGACCTGCGTGACGTGGTATGGATGAACAACCCCGGTAATGGAACGTTGGACACGCTGTTGATCCGGATCCGCGAACACGCGACGGATCTCTTCGAGGAAGCCTCGACGAAGGTGATCTATGAATTCCCGGATCCGTTGCCTGCTCTGCGGATAGGAGGGAGGACACGGCGCAATTTGTTGCTGGTCGCCAAGGAGGCGTTGCAGAATGCGCATAAGTACAGCGGGGCAAAGAACATCGTTCTCCGTTGGACCAATGACGCCAATGCATTTTCATTGGCCATCGAAGATGATGGGTGCGGCATCACCGGTGACGTGCCTCAAGGAGGCGGCCAGGGTTCACGGAACATGCGTCAGCGCGCCGAGGAAATGCATGCGACCTATGATCGCTCCTCCTCTCCGGCAGGGACCGCCGTGCGTATTTTCGGCCCAACGGCACTTTTAAATGAGTGATAAGTTGATCAGGGTGGACATCGTGGAGGACGACCCCGTTCTACGCGAAGCATTCGTGGAAGCAGTGGAGGCGGACCACGCCTTGCGCTTGACCGGAGCGTTCCCGAATGCCGAGGCATTTCTCAAGGCCCTCCGGGAAAGATCACCGCAGGTGGTGATCATGGACCTGAACCTGCCCGGCATGAACGGGATCGAATGCACACGGCGCGCCAAGGAGCTGATGCCGGAACTGCAGGTCCTCGTCAGCACCGTGCAGGATGATGATGACAGCCTGTACAATGCCTTGTGCGCCGGGGCCACGGGCTATCTCTTGAAGGATGCGAGACCGGCTGATCTGGCTGTCGCCGTGAAAACGCTTTTTGCTGGAGGCTCGCCGATGAGCCGGGGCATCGCCCGCCGGGTGCTGGCCGGTTTTGTTCCACCGAAAAAGGAGGCCAAGGAGTTGCTCCTCCTCAGTGAACGTGAACGTGAAGTGTTGGAGCAACTGGCAAAGGGATATCGTTACAAAGAGATCGCGGACGGCCTGAACTTGAGCATTGACACGGTCCGTACGCACATCCGTAACCTGTACCATAAGCTCCAGGTCGGCTCGCGGACGGACGCGCTGAACAAGTTCTATCCGCGGGGATAGGTCCCAATTTCACATGAAAGTGGTATTGCCGCCGCCACGGCGCTGGCGGAGTTTTGTCCCTTGGGTAAAAACTCCACCATCATCATGAAACACTGGATACTCACCGCTCTACTTATCCCTAGCATCGCCTCCGCCCAAAAGGAATTCCCCAAGGTCTGGGAGACCAAGTTCAATGTGGACGTGGCTTGGAAAAGCTACACCGACGACCTTCAGTATGTGATCGGCGGCGACATGAGCGAGGTCGAAATGCTGGACGGCAATACGGGTAAGTCACTGTGGACCTACAATTTCAAGGAGAAGAACGGGGTGAAGAAGTGCGAAAGCATGAAGATGGATGATGCGTCCGGAACGTTGGAGGTGACCATCCAGAAGAAGGGAAAGGATGCGCCGCTGGAGACGTTCCATCTGGACTTCCGCACGGGCCAGCCCGTAGGCGATAGTGAATTGAGCCAACGGGAGGTGAAGGCCGCCAGGTCCAAAAGCAAGGGAATGAGACCGGCCGCCTACCAGAGCAGCTGCACGGATGAGGCGACCAACACCACGGTGGACCTTAGCTATGACGCGAAGCGCTTCATGAGCGCCAAGGGTGGCACGGACCTCAACTTGACAGTGGAAGCTTCCGGGGGTAATACCTGGAACACCAGCTTCACAGGAAAGGTGGTAAGGCACCTGAACAACGACATGCTGCCATCGAATGAAGGCGATGTGATCCTGGGTGTGACCAGCGGACATGGCAAAGTGTTCGTGATCTATGAGGGCATCACCTGCCTCGACATTAAAACGGGCAAAGTGCTTTGGAACACCACCTTCGACAATGTGCAGACAAGCGGCGGCCTGAAGGTCACCCAAGAGATCGGTCGCAGTGCCATGCCACTGGTGGCCTCCGATGGCGTCTATATCTGTGATTTCACAAAGGGCGAGCGCACCATCAAGAAGCTGGACCTTGCCACCGGGGCAGTGATCTGGTCCGCGGACAAACTCAAGAAGAACGACATTGTCTCGAAGCTCATCCTCGACGGAGGGAACCTCGTCGCCCGCTTCGGTGGCCTGATACGCATCGAGGAGTACATCCCCGGGATGAACGGCAACCCCGACGTCTACAAGGTGAGCTACTCGTTCGAGGGTTCATCCGCCTTGCATGCCTTCGACGCGGCAACGGGGAAGCCCACTTGGGATACGGAGGCCATGGAACTGGGTGACAACTTCAAGAAGAGCGAGTGCAACATTTACGGCACCGCAGGTCGCATTTATGCGTGTGGCGACAAGAACATCTACATCTTCGATGCCGGCACCGGCAAGGTCCTCAAGCAAGCGGATTACAACGCCAAGACCATCGGCAAGGCCACAGCGCTATACGCCTTCAACGAGGCGATCATGATCGAGGGTGAAAAAGGCGTCGCCCAAATGGGTGCTGAGCTGACCCCGAAGTTCGCCACCAATACCGGCAAGTGCCTGATGACCGAGTTCCAAGGCGATGCCTTCATCGTGTGGACCGGAAAGAAACCCGAAGAGCGCAACGAATTCCTCCGTCTCGATCCCGCGACGGGAACGATCATGGGCAGCATCAGCGATTGCCGCTGGCCGCATTTCGATCCCACAGGCGACCGCTTCGTGATGTTCGATGGAAAGAAGGCGATGTTATACCGCACCAACTGAGCGGCATGATGTGGTCTACACCACGTTCGACAACTTCTGATATACCCCAAGCCCATTCACGCAACAGATGTTCGGCCTGCGGTCCCGCGCGATCCATTGAGCAGATCACTTTCGTCAACAGCAAACAAACACACATGAAACAGATCATTACTCTTTCGTCATTCCTGAGCGTTGCAAGCCTCTTCGCCCAGCCCACCATCCAATACTCCGATGTTTCCACCGGGGCCACAACGCTCAGCGTGTATGCGATGACGGATCCGGGTACGGCCTCCGAGCCGAGCACCGGCGCTAACCAGACGTGGGACTTCAGCAGCATGCAGTTCGCCATGGCCGGCACAGCAGTGTTGGGCTCGTCCGTGGGGACGCCATACGCGGCTTCCTATCCCAGCGCCAATTGGACATGGGTGATCTCTCCATTAGTGGGGCCTGCGGACTACCTGTACCTGGTCTTGAGCGCATCCGGCATGGATAACGTGGCGACCCATGTTCCGTCGGCGCCGAATGTGTACTCGGACCATCAGAGGATCATGCAGTTCCCCTTTGCCTACGGAACGTCGTTCACGGACACATACGCCTCGCCAGACCACACCGGATCTCAAACGTGGAGCTACGAGGGACAGGGCACGCTCGTCACCTCCTTAGGCACCTTCATCAACCAACTGAAATTGAAGAGCACCGACGGTGACATGGTGATATGGAATGCCTCGCCGCTTTATCCAAGAGTGATCGCGAACAGCAGCAGCGTCATGCTCTTCGGTCCATCGACCACGGGCGTCGCCGAGACAGCAGCATCGCCGCTTAGTGTGTTCCCGGTACCGGCCAAGACATCCTTGAACATCATGGGCATCAGCGGCGCTGCGCAATGGAGCATCATGGACCTCCAAGGTCGTGTGATCCTTGGTGGAGGCTCATTCGCCGGACCGCAGGCGATGGTGGATATCACCAATTTGGCGCAGGGGGAATACCTCTTGTCCGTGCAGGAAGCAGCCGGTCGGCGGATGGTGCGGTTCCAGAAGCAGTGAGAAAGTCTCACGTAGCTCTTTGTATCATCTTTTCAGGATGCCCATGCCCGCAGCATGGGCATTCTCATTTGCATGGCCATGCAAACGTTGTTTTTCACATCTCTGGAGGTTGTGTCCTGCCGTGATCGATCTTTTCTGAATTCGCTGATCATCAAACCTGGCGCGGTGTTCCGTTGGGTCCGGTGGGCAATGGTCGGGTTGTTCATGCGGGTGGTAGAGCGTCGATCTCCTCATTTGCATGGCCATGCAAACGTGAGTTCGCTGTGCCACGACCTCCGGGCACACCAGATCTCCTCTGCTCCATGTAGCTTTCGCCGCGATGGCCCAAGACCCCCCCGATCAGCGAGTGTTGCTGCAATTTCTGGCGCGCTTGGGCCAGGCCGAGTTGGCGACAGGCAATGCCGTGGCCTTGGTGGAGCGCGACTTGGGGCAGATCGCCAAACGCAACGGGCAGGAGAACATCGTCGTGTTCGCCCTGCCCACCGTGCTGATGGTGCAAAGCGACGATGGGGTGGAGCACCGTGTGCAGATCACCCCCGGGCCTTACCGGGTAGGGGAGCTGCGCTTCGACCAGATGGAAGGCGTGCTGGAGATCGCACGTGAGGCGCGCGTCGGCCGTCTTTCCCCGCAGGACGGACTGCGCAAGCTCGATGCCGTCTGGCGCATGAAGCACCGCTACGGTGACTTCGGCTTCGTGCTGGGCTATCTGATCACCACCATCGGCACCGCCTTGATCCTGCGGCCCACGTGGAGCGGCCTCGGTTATGTTGCCATACTCGGTTTCATCTGCGCCATGCTCTTGGTGCTGGTGCGGCGTCAGCCCGCGTGGAATGCCGTGATGCCTGTGGTGGCCGCGTTCATCCTGGCTTCGGTCGTCGCCGTGTTCTACCGCTATGGTGTGCAGGAAGCTCCGTTCCAGCTGTTGATCCCGCCGTTGATCATCTTCCTGCCGGGCAGTATGCTCACCGTGGCCGTGGTGGAACTGGCCTTTGCCAATACCGTATCCGGAGCATCAAGGCTCGTTGCCGGCTTTGGCCAACTGATCCTTCTGGCTTTTGGCCTGCTGGGCGGCTTCCGGCTTTTCGGGGAAGGGACACCTGAATTCGCCGGCCATACGGAGCGACTGGCACCTTGGCTCGCTTGGGCGGGCGTGGTGCTCTTCGCCATTGGGTTGCACCTGTTCAAAAGCAGCCGCAGGCGTTCCCTGCCGTGGGTGATCATCACCATGCTCATGGCCTACCTCGGGCAGTACGTCTCAGGCCGTTTTGTCGATGGTGCTTCCACGGCATTTTTCGGTGCGGCAGTGATGGCCATCACAGCACTGGTGATCGAATACCGCTTCAAGGGACCGCCCGCGCTGGTGACCATCCTGCCGGCCTTCTGGCTACTCGCACCTGGCTCCTTCGGTCTGGTCAGCGTTACCACCATGGCCACAGATGGTATGGGCACGGCAGGCAACATCCTGCGCTTGCTCTTCATCCTTACGGCCATTGCCACCGGCTCACTCATCGGGGCATTCTTCTATAGCGGCTTGCTGCATGTGCGTAAAGCGCGCATCTGGCGGAAGGGGCCACCCGTGCCTGAGGACCCCTTGGCGGCGAACGAAGGGGAGGGGACGTTGTGAGTAGAGGCTTCCAGGGCCCTCTTCGGTCAAGCCTTTCCCGCTATGTACCTTTGCAGCCTCTTAACTATCCCACAGAACAGCCATGGCCCACATCTTCGATATCGACATGATCAAGGCGGTGTATGACCGCTATCCCGAACGCATCGCCGCTGCCCGCAAGGCATTGGGCAAGCCGCTCACCCTTACGGAGAAGATCCTTTACGCCCACCTTACCGAAGGTGCCGCGACCAAGGTGCTGAAGCGAGGGGAGGATTATGTCGATTTCGCACCGGACCGCGTAGCCATGCAGGACGCGACCGCCCAGATGGCGCTGCTGCAGTTCAAGACCACCGGCCGCCCTCATGTGGCCGTGCCCAGCACCGTGCACTGCGACCACTTGATCCAAGCGCGTGTGGGCGCTGCGAAGGATCTGCAAGAGGCGCTGCTGAAGGGCAATGAAGTGTTCCAGTTCCTGGAAAGCATTTCGAACAAGTACGGTATCGGCTTCTGGCGTCCGGGCGCGGGTATCATCCACCAAGTGGTGCTGGAGAACTACGCCTTCCCTGGCGGAATGATGATCGGTACCGACAGCCATACGCCCAATGCTGGCGGATTGGGCATGCTCGCCATCGGTGTGGGTGGCGCTGACGCTTGCGACGTGATGAGCGGCTTGCCTTGGGAGCTGAAGATGCCGAAGGTCATCGGCGTGAAACTCACCGGCAAGCTCAGCGGCTGGGCATCGGCTAAGGACGTGATCCTTGTGGTGGCCGGCATCCTTACCGTGAAAGGAGGCACCGGTGCCATCGTGGAATACTTCGGACCTGGAGCTGAAAGCCTCAGCTGCACGGGTAAAGGCACCATCGGTAACATGGGCGCTGAGATCGGCGCGACAACCAGCACCTTCGGCTACGACGACAGCATGCGCCGCTACCTCAACGGCACCGGTCGCGCGGACCTCGTAACACTGGCGGATAAGATCGCTGAACACCTCACCGGCGACCCGGAGGTGTATGCCGATCCCGAGAAGTACTTCGACCGCGTGATCGAGATCGACCTCAACACGCTGGAGCCGCACATCAATGGGCCGTACACGCCCGATCTCGCATGGCCCATCAGCAAGTTCGCCGCAGCGGTGAAGGAGAACGGATGGCCCGAAGAATTGGAAGTGGGCCTCATCGGGTCCTGCACCAACAGCAGCTACGAGGACCTTACCCGGAGCGCCTCCATCGCACAGCAGGCCATGGACAAGGGTTTGAAAGCCAAGAGTGAATTCACCGTGACGCCCGGCAGTGAGCAGGTCCGTTTCACAGCGGAACGTGATGGCATCCTGCAGAAGTTCGAGGAGATCGGCGGCATGGTGCTCGCCAATGCCTGTGGGCCGTGCATCGGCCAGTGGGCACGGCACAACAAGAATCCCGAGAAGAAGAATTCCATCCTCACTTCGTACAACCGCAACTTCGCCAAGCGCAACGACGGCAACGCGAACACGCACGCCTTCGTCGCCAGCCCTGAGCTGGTCACGGCGATGGTGCTTTCCGGACACCTCTCCTTCAATCCCCTCACCGATGAATTGGTGAACAAGGATGGCAAGAAAGTGAAGCTGGACGAGCCCAAGGGCTTGGAGATGCCACCCAAAGGCTTTGACGTGAAGGACCCTGGCTTCAAGGCTCCGGCCAAGGACGGCAGCAGTGTGGAAGTGCTGGTGAAACCGGATAGCGATCGCATCCAGTTGCTGGAACCCTTCCCCGCTTGGGACGGCAAGAACATCAACGGCGCGGTGCTGCTGATCAAGGCCAAGGGCAAATGCACAACGGACCACATCAGCATGGCCGGTCCTTGGCTGCGCTACCGCGGTCACTTGGACAACATCAGCAACAACACGCTCATCGGTGCCATCAACGCCTTCAACGGCGAGCCCAACAAGGTTAAGAACCAACTCACCGGTGAATATGGCGAAGTACCCGCGACACAACGCGTGTACAAAGCCGCCAAGCAGCCCAGCGTGGTGGTGGCCGACCAGAACTACGGTGAGGGAAGCAGCCGCGAGCATGCGGCCATGCAACCGCGCCACCTCGGCGTGAGCGCTGTGATCGTGAAGAGCTTCGCGCGCATCCACGAGACCAACTTGAAGAAGCAGGGCCTGCTGGGTGTCACCTTCGACAAGGAAAGCGACTTCGACAAAGTGCAGGAGGATGACCGCATCGACTTCACCGACCTCACGGAGTTCGCACCGGGCAAGCAATTGACAGTGGTGCTGAACCACACGGATGGATCGAAGGACACGATCAAGTGCAATCATACTTACAACGCGGCCCAGATCGGCTGGTTCAAGGCGGGCAGCGCGCTGAACGAGATCAGGGCGGCGATGGCGAAGAATTGATCCCGCCGGTCACGCATCGAAGAGGCCCCGCATAGCAGCGGGGTTTCTTTTTTTGCATCAGGGCCATGGACGAACATGGTGGAGTTCTCCTTGGGTTGGACTTTCGGGGGAAAGTGAACAACTCCACTACCTTCCAATGTGTCAGTGAGCGGTTGAAGGATCCGCTGAAGTGCTCCGCGATGTCGAAGGTCAGTTGCGATTAATTGAGAGAACACTATGTTTACAGCTCACAAACACATGCTCTCATGAAGAAGATCACACTCGCATTGGCCACTTTTGCATTAGCAGGAGGTTTGGTCGCACAGGAGAACCGTTTCAGTCTCGGGGTTGAATTAGCAGTTCCCGTGGGCGACTTGGGAAAAGCCTACAGTTTCGGCATCGGCGGAACTGCTGGTTTGGAACTCCCATTCGGGGACCACATCGGGGTCTTGGTCCAAGCCGGTTACATCTCCTTCATGGGAAAGGATATCACCGCTTATGGTGTGACCGTGAAGAATGACGCGCGAGGTATGATCCCGATCCAAGGGGGATTGAAGTATTACTTCTCCGATAACCAAGAGGGCTTCTATGCCGGCTTACTGGCTGGCGTTCACATGTCCACCGTGAAGGTGGCTTATTACGACCCGAGCACGTTGAGCCTACAATCCAAAACGGAGACCAATACGAATTTCAGCCTGGCCCCGTTAGTAGGCTTTATTATCGGGGAGAATCTCGATATCGCCTTGCGCTATCAGCTGATCTTCGCGAAAGAGCCCGAGTACAATGCTAGTACGGGTGCAATAGAGGATAAGACCGTTAGCAATTCCTACCTCGGTGTTCGCCTCGCCTACATGTTCGGAGGCCGCTAGTGAACGATCAACCTGATAAAAAGGGCGGCCAATGTGGCCGCCCTTTCTTTTTGTTGTACCGGCACCTATGAAGGCACGACTCGTAGCGTATCGAGGATGAACAGATCCGTTCGATCGCGCGATGCGAACGCTACCAAACAAGATGGGGAAGCACCCTATCGGCGCTTCCCCATCACGTATCGCGAGAATGTTGACGGGTCGAGCGGTCGCTTACCGGCGGCGGTGCCCGCGCTTTTTCTTGCCACGTCCTCCTCCGTCAGACCATTTGAAATAGTACATCGCGGAGATCTGTCCCACGGTATTCAAGGCTATGCCAGTGCCTGCGTAGTTTTCATCAAAGATCGACCCTTTGTTCAAGTTCGTCAATCCGAGGTTGTACCGGTATCCGATGCCGAAGCCGCTGCGATGGATGTAGCCGAGACCGAAAAGGTAGCCCACATCAACTCCCTTCGTTTCGTCCTTGATCTTTACTTTATTGGTCGACATCACCGTTACCGGGTCTCCGGCGTTGTTATACGTGGTCGTGGTTATGGTCTCCTCCCTTTCACTCTTGCCATCGTATTTCGCGCTCATCAGCAATCCGACATCGACGCCGGTTTCCAGATACAGGCCGAACCCGAAGCGGTATCGGAAATAAAGGGGGACATCAAGGTAACTCAGCGAGTAGGGTTTCAGGCTCAGGTCCTCCGAATACCGATCAGACTTGCTTCCCTTCTGGCTGTAGAGCAGATCGAGCCCTATGGCGAAACGGCCTTCATCGCCGAAGCCGTAGTGCAGGGTGGGACCTACATGAAGCCCCAACTTGCTCTTGTTCGCGCTATAGGTATCGACGACGTTCGCCATGTTCAGCCCGAGCTTGGCGCCGACCTTAAAACCGTGTTGGGCTTGCATGACCCCAGGCACGATCATCGCGGCGAGCACCAATGTTTTAGTAATTTTTTTCATGAGTGTTCATTTTTTGGTCCGATTTATGGCTCCAATATAGAAACGTAGGGATCAGGTCGTCCCATGATCACCTCCTGTTTCGCTTCGTCCTTGCTATCCTTGCAGGCTGCTGGATTACCCTATAGCCGCCTTTGATGATAAAGGTCTTATGGACCATATGTCTAAATTGCCGCCGGATAACCGTCTCCCTCGCATCTTTCAACCCTCCACCGAATGATCATACGCCTCTCCTCGATCGCCCTCGCACTTTCACTTGGTCTCACCCTTACTGCCCAGGAAGTCCCGGACAGTCTGAACCTGATCGAGAACGGCAGCTTCGAGGAGGTGACAGGCAAGCTGCGGCGTTTGGGCGGGATCGAAGCGGCCAAGGGTTGGGACAGTCCCACCGATGCCAAGGCCGATCTGTTCAGCGAATCCGTGGACGGTGAATCGCCCATCAAGGCACCGAAGAGCGCCTACGGTTTTCAAAGCGCATTGAGCGGTATCAACTATGCGGGGGTAGTGTGGTACAGTTACATGGACAAAGAGCCGCGGAGCTATCTGCAGGTGAAGTTCAAGAAGATGCTGAAGCAAGGGCAGAAATACTGTGTCAGCTATTACGTGAGCCTTGGTGATCTGAGCAAATACTCCAGCGACCATCTGGGAGCATACGCGAGCCGGATCGCGGTGCGTAAAAAGGACATGGCCAGTCTCACCTATGCTCCGCAGATCCCTGATCTGATGACCAAGATCTATGACGACGTGGATGGTTGGCAGGGCGTGTGCGGTGTGTTCGAGGCCAAAGGCGACGAGCAGTACCTGATCATCGGGAACTTCGCTCCGACGGAGAAGGTGAACACGGGGAAGGTGCGCCGCCAGCGCGGCGAGACGCGCCCCCAGAAGCCCAACGCCTATTACTTCATTGACGATGTGAGCGTGAAGCCCGTGAAGCGCCTCAGCGAATGCTCCTGCGAACAGGTGGACAAGGACAAGAGCGAGTACATCTACGGCCGGAAGGTGACCGTCAATCCCAGCCTGCCCGCCGTGCAGAGAGTGGACCGCAGCGTGATCTACTTCAAGCGCTACAACAAGGACATCGATCCCTCTATGTCGTCGCTGGTGGACACCTTGGCCTCGGTGCTCAAGGCCAACCCTGCGATCAAGATAAAGTTGACCGGGAATACCGATGCGAAGGAAGTGGACCGCGTGCGCATGCGCCCGGACCTGACGGAGCTCGGAAAGGAGCGCGCCGAGGCGATAAAGAATTACCTGGTGACCGCGGGTATCGCTGCGGACCGCATCACCGTTGCGGGCAACAAGGGGGACAGCCCGGCCGTGGAAGGTGATGATGAAGTATCCACCAGCCAGAACCGCCGCGTGGAGGTGGATGTGGTGAAATAGATCAGGCTTGACAATAGAGCTGCGAGGGTGCGAGGAGGCGTTGGTCCGACCTTCGCACCCTCGCCTCTTTTTTACCCTTTGTACCGCATTTGCCGTTTCCGACAGCAACCTACCTTGGCCCGATGCAAAAGGGGGATCCCCGCCTGATCCGGGCATGGACGATGTACGACTGGGCCAACTCGGCCTATTCCCTTACGATCACCTCAGCCATCTTTCCGATCTACTTCGCCGCGATCACCACGATCAGCGGGAAGGATCAAGTGCTGGCCACCTACGGGCTACCCGCGGCATCGTTGCAGTCCTACACGCTCTCGCTGGGTTTCCTGATCGTGGCGTTGGTGGTGCCCATCCTCTCCGGCATCGCCGACCACCGGGGCAACAAGAAGAACTACCTCAAGTTCTTCTGCTACCTCGGTTCCATCAGTTGCGCAGGCCTGTTCTTCCTCACCTATGATAACCTCTGGCCTGGCCTGGTCCTGTTCATGCTGGCATGCATCGGCTTCTCAGGAAGCCTGATCTTCTACGATGCTTACCTGCCGGAGATCGCCGAACCGAAGGACCATGATCGCGTGAGTGCCCGCGGCTATGCGATGGGTTACATCGGAAGCGTGATCCTGCTGGTGCTCAACCTGCTGATGGTGATGAAGCCGGATCTTTTCGGGATCCCTGACCGGGATGGCCTGCCCGCGCGGCTCTCCTTCCTTTCCGTGGGGATCTGGTGGGCCGGCTGGGCACAGATCACGTTCCGGAACCTTCCCGATGCCCGCGCACCCAAGGAGGACAAGGTGAACGTGTTCACGAACGGCTACAGGGAATTGCGCAAGGTGTGGCAGCAGATGCTCGGCCTCAAACGGCTCCGCCGGTTCCTCACGGCGTTCTTCGTGTTCAACATGGGTGTGCAAACGGTGATGTACCTCGCCGTGACCTATGCCAAGCAGGAGATCAAGGAACCCGATGGTTCGCCCATCGCCGACAGCGGATTGATCATCAGCATCCTCGTGATCCAACTCGTCGCGGCGGTCGGGGCGCTGCTCTTCGTGAGGTTGAGCAAAAGGTTCGGGAATGTCGGCGCACTGATCATCGGCTTGGTGATCTGGATGTGCATTTGCTTGGCGGCATGGCGCATCCAATGGACGAACGAGTTCTACATCCTGGCCGCCTTCGTGGGGCTGGTGATGGGCGGCACCCAAGCACTTTCGCGGAGCACCTACGCCAAGCTGCTCCCGGAGACCGAGGACCACGCCTCGTTCTTCTCCTTCTATGACGTGACCTTCTATCTCGCCACCGTTCTGGGCACCTTGGCCTTCGGGATGGTGAACCAGTTGACAGGCGATATCCGCAACACCATCATCGCCATCGGCTCCTTTTTCGTGATCGGCTCGTTGCTCTTGCTGCGGGTCCCTCGGGAGGAACGCATTGCACCGGCGGTGGACGCTGCACGGTAACTTCGCCGCCCTTCATGGAAACATCCTTGAGCACCGACCCGTGGGACGTGGTCATCGTAGGTGGCGGCATCGTAGGTGCGGCCACCTTGTACAAGCTGCAAACGCGCTTCCCGACCAAGTGCATCCTACTGTTGGAGAAGGAAGCCGTGCTGAGCGATCACCAGACCGGGCATAACAGCGGTGTGATCCACAGCGGGATCT
Organism: Flavobacteriales bacterium; assembly: GCA_038234075.1. GTDB lineage: Bacteria > Bacteroidota > Bacteroidia > Flavobacteriales_F > PHOS-HE28 > PHOS-HE28. The sequence goes on from JBBSUV010000050.1 coordinate 20,231, forward strand.
ATTACGTGCCAGGCAGCAAGAAAGCGATCACCTGTGCCAAGGGGCGCAAGGAGCTGGTGGCCTTTGCGAAGGAGTACGGCGTGAAGCACGATGTCTGCGGAAAGATCATTGTGGCCATGGAGGCCGATGAACTGCCACGCTTGGAGAAGATCCATCAGCGCGGTATCGCCAATGGGATCGAGGACCTCAAGCGGATCACCGCCGAGGAGATCAAGCAGATAGAGCCCTACTGCGCAGGGATCGCGGGCTTGTGGGTGGGCTGCACCGGCATCATCGATTTTCGCGGAGCCACCAACAAGATGGCCGAATTGGCCTTGGCGATCAATCCCGCTTCCAGCGTGCACACCGGCGAAGAAGTACTGGGCTCGGTGACAGGCGAAGTGACCAGCACTGTGCGAACGAACAAGGGCACTTATCAAGGCAAGTGCGTGATCTTCTGCGCGGGTCTGCAGAGTGACCGCCTTGCACGCGCGGACGGCGTGCCCGTGAAAGAACAGATCGTGGGCTTCCGCGGAGACTATTACGAGTTGACCGAGCAGGGCAAGCACAAGGTGAAGAACCTGATCTATCCTGTGCCGGACCCGCGTTTCCCGTTCCTTGGCGTCCACTTCACGCGGATGACCGATGGCAGCACGGAATGCGGCCCGAACGCGGTTTTCACCTTCAAGCGGGAGGGCTACGGCAAGACGGACTTCAGCCTGCGTGACACCTGGGACGCGCTCACCTACGGCGGCACCTGGAAGCTCTTCTTCAAGAACATGTCCTACGGCATCGACGAGTACCGACGGGCCTTCAGCAAGAAGCTTTTCCTGAAGACATTGCGTCGGCTGATCCCCACGCTGCAGATGGACGACATCGAACCGGGCCGCGCGGGCGTCCGTGCCATGCTCTTAGGTACCGATGGCGAAATGGTGGACGACTTCCGTATCGAGCGGCGCGGCAACCACATCCACGTGCTCAACGCCCCTTCACCGGCAGCAACGGCCTGCTTGGCCATCGGCGAGCACATCGTTGATATGACGGTGGCTGAGGGGGTGCTGGGGTGAGCTCAGTTGTCAGTTCTTAGTTGTCAGTTGCCAGGGTTGATCTGAACCTGCCAAGGCGATCATCAGCTCCCTGCTTTCAACAATTGATCGGCCAACAGCAAACTATCCCAGTCGCGGCCAAGCCTGACAACGAACAACTGACAACTATAGGATCAGGAAGTAACCTTCCAGTCCTCGAGCAGCTCCGCCCAATCCCAGAGGCAATACTGCATCAGCTTATTGATGCGGCCGAGGACGATGGGGTTGGGGGCCTTCTGTTCTCGGAAGTACGCATCCTGGTGACGGAAGAGGTCGTACTTCTGGAAGATGGCCTTGCTCATCGCATAGACCGTGTTCTTGCTCGGGTGGTTGATGCGCGACATGAAATGCTGCAACGCGATGGTCTCCGTTTCCAGCTCCGCAGCCGAGGTGTCCATCAGTGGCGCGAACTTCGAGTAGGCGTGCTGAGCGAGGCGTTGGTCCTGTCCGGAAGGCATGTGCTTCGGGGCCTCCATGAGGTTGCCAGCGAAAAGAATGAGAGCGAAGAGCTCGTCATCGCCGGGACCGAACACGGGACGGGTCACGAATTCGCTGGCTTCCTCCAGCTCGGCCACCACAGTGGGGTATCCTTGTTCAGTCAGGCGCAGCACGGCATTCACGAACACGTTCGCGAATTTATCCTCACTGATCCTCTTCTTTCCGAAAATGGTTCCGATCATGGCAGTGCCGTTCACAGCGCGAACGTAATGCATCCCTTTACGGGTGCGGTTCCGGAACCTTGCGTATTTTCAACACCGTTATCCACCTGATCAAGATCATGAAAGACCTCATCCATCAATATGCCGCCTATGACCTGTGGGCCAACACACGCATGATCGAGCGTTTGCAGCGCGAGAACGGCAGCGCGCTGGACCGCCATGTGAAAAGCAGCTTTCCCGCGCTGGGCCTCACGATCATGCATATCCGGGATGCGGGCAACGCGTGGTTCGCACGGAACTTCGGTGCACCCGTGGAGGGGCTGGACGACGGCATCGGCTCGCTGCTTAAGGTGAGTGTGAAAATGAACGACAAGGTGCAGGCACTCAATGACGAGCAGCTCCAGCAGATCGTTAATTATGCCAACTTCAAAGGAGAGAAGTTCGCGCAACCGCGTTGGCAACTACTGATGCACTGCTTTAACCATGCGAGTTATCACCGCGGCCAGCTGGTGACGATCATGCGGCAAATGGATATGACGGAGATCCCGAACACGGACCTGGTGTCCTATCAGCGGCTCTTGTTAGCGCGAAAGTGACGATGTTGTTCTGAGGATCGGTGAGGCTCACGACTCCGGACTACCGACCCCCGACTTCAGGGAAAAAGATCAACTCCCAAGTACGTGCTTGGTGAAAGCGTGCGCAACCGGACCTTCACACGCTCTTCGACATCGAGCGCTTCAATGAATTCCACGATCTCGGCCTTGCCGATCCTATCCTTGCCGCGGGTAAGTTGCTTCAGCAATTCGTAGGGTTCCGGATAGCCTTCTCGGCGAAGGATCGTCTGGATCCCTTCGGCCACCACGGCCCATTGCGCGTCCAGGTCGCGGGCGATCGCGGCCTCGTTCAACAGCAGCTTATCCAAGCCCTGCATCACCGAGCCGATGGCGATCACGGTGTGCGCCATGGGCACGCCGATGTTGCGCGTCACCGTGCTGTCGGTCAGGTCGCGCTGTAGGCGGCTGATGGGCAGCTTCTCACTCAGGTGCCCGAAGATGGCATTGGCCAGGCCGAGGTTTCCTTCGGCGTTCTCGAAGTCGATGGGGTTCACCTTGTGGGGCATGGCGGATGATCCCACCTCACCGGCTTTCACGCGCTGGCGGAACCAATCCATGCTGATGTAGGTCCAGAGATCGCGGCAGAGATCGATCACGATGGTGTTGATCCGTCGCATGGCATCGAACAACGCCGCCATGGAGTCATAGTGCTCGATCTGTGTGGTGAAGCGCTGGCGTTGCAGTCCCAGCTTTTTCGTGGTGAAACGGTCCGCCAAAGCCACCCAGTCCAGCTCTGGATAAGCGGCATGGTGTGCGTTGAAATTGCCGGTGGCCCCGCCGAACTTGCACGAGAATGGGACTTCGCGGAGCAGGCGCAATTGGTTATCCAAGCGCTCGGTGAATACCTCGAGCTCCTTGCCGAGGCGCGTGGGCGAGGCGGGCTGTCCATGCGTACGTGCGAGCATGGGTACCTGCGCCCACTGCAGGGCCAGTCCATGGATGCGGTCGCGCAAGGCGTTGATCATCGGCAGATAATGCTGCTCGGTGAAATTCTTCAGCAACAGCGGCATTGCCGTATTGTTGATGTCCTGCGAGGTGAGCCCGAAGTGGATGAACTCCTTGGCCGCTCCGAACCCGAGCGTGTCCAACTGTTCCTTGAGCCAGTATTCCACGGCCTTCACATCGTGATTCGTGGTGCGCTCGATGGCTTTCACGGCACGCGCGTCCGGTTCGGAAAGTGCTGCGATCCGCTTGGTGAGATCCTGAAGTCCGGCCGTTTTCACGCCCTTCAGCTCCGGCAAGGGGATCTCGCAGAGGAAGCTGAACCAGTGGATCTCGACCACTAAGCGGTAACGGATCAATGCCAGTTCGGAGAACCAAGCGGCCAAAGGTGCGGTGCGCGTACGATAGCGGCCGTCGATGGGGGAGATGGCGGTAAGCGGGTCAAGTTCCATGCGCGGCAAAAGTAGCCCGCGCTCCGCACCAGCCACGATGCGGCCGGATCGGCACGGTCTTCGCCAAGAAAGGATGGAATTAACTTCGCCCCATGCACATGCCAACATTGATCATTGCCGCCGCCCTGCTTGCGTTCACTGCCGGATGTAAGAACAAGGAAAAGATGCCCGATAGCTCCGCGAGCGGCTCATCAACCACACAACAGGTGGAGCCTGTTAAGGAAGTGCCCCCGGAAATAGTGGGGGATCCGACAACCACGATCAACATGCAGGCGGACAGCGTCTACTTTTCCATTGAGCGCACCCCTTGCTTCGGCACTTGCCCCGCCTATAAGCTGACGATCCTGCAGGACGGTTCAGCGATCTATGAGGGACGCCGCTTCGCCGCGCGGGAAGGGCGCTACACCGGCCATGTGATCCCGAGCACGATGAACGCATTGAAAACCGCTGCGGACTCCTTGGGCTTTTACAGGATGGAGGACAAGTACGACCGTCCGGTCACCGATCTTCCGAGCGTGATCATTCGCGTGCATACCGACCAGCGTGACAAGCAGGTGATCGGCAGGGTGGGGGCGCCGGAGGAGTTCAAGGATCTGACCAAATTGGCCGAAGCCCTGCTGGCCGACGTGGAGTGGACCAAGGTGGGCGACCTGCGCTGAGGCCCAGCACTTTTACCATACCGTTGCCGCTCAACCCGGCAAACAGCCGCCTTTCCATCGGGTGGCAGGTAATTGCCTATAAAGGCTAAATTCGCGGCCCCGGAGCTGATAGCAGTTGCGGCCCACCAATTTTCAAAACCGATCCCAGAACGACCGATATGAAGAAGATAATTTCCCTGCTCCTCGTTGCCCTGTTCGCGGTGGGCAGTGCCTTTGCCGGAGAAGGCATGTGGCTGCTGAACAAGCTGAAACAAGTGAACGAGGCGCAGATGCGCCAACTGGGCTTCAAGCTGACGGCAGAGGATATCTACAGCTTGAACCAAGCGAGCATGAAGGATGCTGTGGCGCGGCTCGGTGGTGGATTCTGCACCGGCGAAGTAGTGAGTGCCGATGGACTGATGCTGACCAACCACCACTGCGGTTTTGATGCCATCCAGAAGATCAGCAGCGTGGAGCATGACTACCTCACGGACGGCTTCTGGGCCATGACCCGCGACCAGGAAAGCCCGGCGGCCTTCGAGGTGAGCTTCCTTCAGTACATCACCGATGTCACGGACACGGTGATGAGCCAGTTGAACGGCGACATGACCGAGGCGCAGCGCGATTCGGTGATCGGGGTGATGGGAGAGGTACTGGAGGCCAAGGCCACCGAAGGCAAGCCGCACATCCTTGCTGATTTCAAGGTGATGTTCGAGGGCAATGAATTCTACCTTTTCGTCTACAAGAGCTACCCTGACGTCCGTCTCGTGGGCGCTCCGCCCAGCGCCATCGGCAAGTTCGGCGGCGACGCGGACAACTGGGAATGGCCCCGCCACACCGGCGACTTCAGCATGTTCCGCATCTACACCGGCCCGGACGGCGAGCCCGCGACATACTCCAAGGAGAACATCCCGTTCAAGCCGAAGTATCACTTCCCCGTCAGCTTGGACGGCGTGAAGAAGGGCGACTTCAGCATGATCATGGGCTTCCCCGGCAGCACGGACCGTTTCCTGAACAGTGACGGTGTGAAGCTGGCCTTGGACGTGGAGCAGCCCGCCCGCGTGAAAGTGCGTGGCGAGAAGCTCGATGTGATGAAGAAGCACATGAACGCCAGCCCTGAGGTACGCATCAAATATGCCAGCAAGCATGCACAGATCGCCAACTATTGGAAGTACTTCATCGGCCAGCAGAAGGGCCTGAAGCGCCAGCATGTTTATGAGAAGAAGAAAACGCAGGAGGATGCCCTGATGGCTTGGGTGAACAGCAACCCGGTAAACCAGGACAAGTACGGGGAACTGGCCAAGGACCTTTCCGAAGGCTATGCCCAACGTGCCAAGTTCGAGAAGGCCAGCACTTACATGCAGGAGGGGGCTTTCGGTTCTGAGGCCGTGATCTCCGGCTTCCGTATCTATGGCCTGATGATGCAGTTGGAGAATGACCCCAAGGCGACGGACAAGATCAAGGCGATGAGCGCCCAAGTGAGAGCTTCCGTGCGCAAAATGTGGAAGGACTATGATCCAGCCACGGACCAGGATGTCACTGCGGCGATGTTCAAGATGATCCATGAGGACGTGGACCCTGCACAGCAGCCGGAGATCATGGCCGTGATAGCCAAGAAGTACAAGGGTGATTTCAGCAAATGGTCTGCGGACATGTTCAAGACGAGCGTGCTCACGGATAGCACCCGCATGATGAGATTCCTGGAGAAGCCCAATGCGAAGACCTTGCAGAAGGACATGGGCATGCAGGCCATGCAGAGCTGCCTGAAGCTCTACCGTGGCGTGCTCGCCCCGGGCATCCAGGACGCCCAAGTGCAGATCGACCGGGGCTACCGCCTGATGGTGGCCGCCATGCGTGAGAAGGACCCTGAGCAGATGTGGTATCCCAATGCCAACAGTTCCGAGCGCCTCACCTATGGCCAGGTGAACGATTACTCCCCGGCTGATGCCATCCACTACAGCGTGTCCACCACCCATGTCGGCATCCTGGAGAAGGAGGACAACACGGATCCGGAATTCGTGGTGCCGAAGCGCGAGCACGAATTGCTCGTCGGCAAGGATTTCGGCCGTTACGCCAACGCGGACGGCAACCTTCCCATCTGCTTCATCAGCGAGAACGACATCACTGGCGGCAACAGCGGTAGCCCGGTGATCAACGGCAACGGTGAGCTCATCGGTATCGCCTTCGACGGCAACTGGGAGGCCATGAGCGGCGACATCTCCTACGAGCCCGAACTACAACGCACTATCAGCGTGGACATTCGTTACGTATTGTGGACCATCGACAAATACGCCGGTGCGAAGCATCTGGTGGATGAGATGACCTTGGTGTCCGCCCCCAAAGTGGTTGAGCCGGTTCCGGCAGCGGCACCAGTGACAGCCACTCCTGCAAAGAAGCCAGCAGGCGCGAAGAAGTAAGCACTTTGTGATCTATATGAACAGGCCGTCCCGATGGGGCGGCCTGTCCGTTTTTAGTCCCGTTCAGTCCCGGATCTGTGCATTAGTTCGCTCACCCGGATGCACCCGCTCGGCTTTCCTAAAGTCCCCGCAGGTACTGTGTTAACCTGCAAGCGTCCCATGGCTTTTCTTTCGACTATCTTTCGACCTCCAAAGGAAGTTGCTCCAGAGCACTATCCTGTGTAGCCTGGGCCTTGTCCCGGGCTACCTTTTTTTGATGGT
>JBBSUV010000051.1:0-26111 GCA_038234075.1 Flavobacteriales bacterium
ACAACTTCCGCCATAGCTCTTTCCCCCTGCACACAAGGCGAGCATCACCGATAAATCCTGTGTAGTCCACAACAAATCTCGCTCCAGCCATAGTGTTGGTTTTGCCAAAGCAAGCCGGAATTGTGTACACACAGTAGCTGCGGTAGGCTGGCTCGGTTTTTTCCCGAGTGCGTGATCCATTACGGCCTCTGGCCGGTCCCATGCCAGCCCTCGCCGGTCTCCAGTCTCTTCAGCAATTCCGCCACGCGCTTGGCTCTTGTGGGCACGGTCTTTCCACTACCGATCCAATAGCACATACTGCGCTGGATACCGGGCTTGAGCAGGTCCCATGCGGCTTTCATCTCCGGCAGGAACTCCAAGGTCTCCGCGAGCTCTTCCGGTATGTCGAGCTTCTCCGGCTCCGTGTTCAACCAGACCTCCACTTCAGCAAGGTCACCCACCTTCCCAAGCTTCGCGGCCCTGCGGATGTCGCCGCCCACAATGATCATGTGCAAACCGCTCTTGGTGGGCATCAGTGCGCGGTCCACCGCCACGCCGTTGATGGTGCCCTTCACCCGCACACGGCCCTTGGTGCCGAAGAGTTCCAGAACGTCATGCGGGAATACCACGTAGTGCCATTTGAACTCACCGTCCATGCGCTGCATCGGGGCGGTGAAGCGATAGGTAGTGGCTTGTTTCTTTATGGGCATATTACACGGTCGTCATCCCGGAGGCCGGGCGATCAAAGATCGTCGGACCTGGCCATCCGGGATCTCCCATGGATGATCGAAATGGAGATCCCGGATACGCGGGTCCCCACTGCTGCGCAGTGCCCGCGTTCCGGGATGACAAATTCTTCAGCCCCCCGCCTTCTTCGCCTTGTATCCCGCTTCCGCCAGCAGTTTGAGCACCTTGTCGCGGTGGTCGCCTTGCAATAGGATCACACCGTCCTTGGTGTTACCACCCACGCCACACTTACTCTTCAGCGTGCGCCCCAGCTCGGAGAGGTCGTCCTCCTTTCCGATAAAGCCCACGACGCGCGTCACCTCCTTGTTGCCTTTCAAACGGTCGAGGTGGATGCGCAGGTCCTGTTGTTGTGGCGGCAGGGTGGAAGGCTCGCGGTCGCCGAAGCCGGATACGTTCTGGTTGGGGTTGGTGCTGTAGACCATACCGCCGGTTGGGCGCTTCTTCATCGATGCAAGTTTCTACCGCAAAGGACGCGAAGAACACGAAGACAATACGCCTTTGATCTTGAATTGACCTCCCCTTTGTGTCCTTCGGGCTTGTGTTACCTTCTTAGCGGCCAAAGCATCCTTCGTGTCCTTCGCGTCCTTCGTGGTCCACTTCACTTCCACCAAGTGATCAACGGCCGCGTCATCTCCAGCCCGAAGCGCCGCGCGTCCTCCAGCTTGAACGGCCCGTGCATCTTCAGGTAGATGTCATAGGTGATCGGTCCTTCCTGGTCGGCCTTGAAGTTGGTGTGCCAGTAGTTGTTCAGCGCGTAGAGGTAGATGGTGCTGCTGGAATGCGCCTCGGTCTTCCACGCTTTGTACCCCGGGCTTGACCCGGGATGCGGATCGCTGCCCTTGCCGGGATCCACCTTGCGTTCATCCACCATATCCCCGACCTCCCACAGCGCGCCTTGCGGGCAGACGATGGTGACACCGATGCTTTCGTTGCTCACGTCGATCCAGCGCTGGACGCAGAAGAAATCGTTGTTGCTGCCGGGGATGCGACCGCTCTCAGGCGTTACGCAGGTGTCGCTGATGCCGATGCGGACGGTGGCGTTGGGGATGTTGAAGGGGAAGGCGAGGTGGAGGGATTCCTTATCGCGGTTGGCCTTTTTATAAATGCTCGTCCTGATATGAATAGGTGAATATGGTTCTTGAAACAGGAATGTCTGAATGCTGTCCGTCCCATCAAGGCTCACTGTCATATTTGATCGGCAGCACCATTCGTCATCAGGTTTATCGTTGATAGGTCGATACAGAGTGTCTGATTCAACTCCACGGGACAACCACCATTCTGCAATGCCTCCCTTCGATTTCCAAGTACCTGGATCGGGTTCAAGACCATTCACATATCTCCAAGATCCGCGGTTGATCCGGTAGTTTGGAATAGCATGGTCAATGATGATGGACGTGTGGCGCCTGTTGTTCTTTAGCCGGTAGGTCCCGATCATTCCCACAGAAGTGGCTGGTTCAATGAAGTAATGGCTCCCGTTTCCCGTGGACAACACCTCAGCCACTACTGAGTCGCCGCTAGTGACTTCATTGAATCGTTCCAAGCCATATGCTATTTCGACTGATCTATGGTTATCCGATTTGAGGGAATCCAGTACTGAGAGTGTGTTTCCCTTTTTGGTGTCTGGAAGCAGTTTGGTTTTGATCGCATCCACATACCACTCCGCACTATCCGCGAACGCCTTCTTGTACTTCCACTGCGCGATCACCTCCGGGTCATCCGGATCGCTGATGCTGTTCCACGCGCCCCACGTATGCTCATGCCACATCACGATGCTGCGCTGGGCGCGGTAGAGCAGGTGCGGGTCGATGGGCTTCTTGAGGATCTTCGCCGCGTCGATCAAGTTGCTGAGCTGCGCGCTGAGGACGCGCACATCGCCTTCCTCCTTCGCCGTGCTGTAGGCGCCATCCTCCCAATACGGCGTGAAGTCGCCGCTCCAAGTGGGGATCTGCTTTCCATACTTCGCCTCGAAGCGCGCCATCATGTCGTTCACGTTCGCGAGGATCAAATGCGGTGAGGCGTACTTCTCATTCCAATCCCGCACAAAGTCGCTGATCGTGCTGTCCACCGGGCCGTTGTCGCTCACGATGTTGTAGCGCCACTGCACCATGTCGTAGGGATAGCCCTTCGCGGCGAGCTCGTTCATGTAGGCGGCGATCTTCCGCGTGCCGCGCTCCTTGATGGCTCCGGCCGTGAAGCCGTGCCAATCGCTGTAGCCGTGGCCGGCCGTCCACACGAGGATGCTGTCGCGGCCGGTGGTGCCTTTCCACCAGTACGGTTTGTCGCCCTGTTCGCGCAGCGTGCTGCCGATGCGGTCGCCGCCGTCGGGCAGGTCGGGCATGTAGTTCGGCCCTTGGCTCAGGTAGCGGACGCCATTGTTGCTGTACGCGTCCACCATGCTCCAGCTCATGCCGGGGATGTCCGTCTGCATGGCGGTGTTGATCGGCAAATTGTACCATTTCCGCAGCGAATCGGCGTACTCCACGATCCAGTTCATCTCCTCCGGCGTGCAGAGGCCCGTGAGGATGTTCGCGTAGTTCGCGCTGAGGACGATGCTGCCGCCCTTCACCGCCGCGATGAAGCGCTGCTTGTCCGTCCCGCTCGCCACGCCGAGGAAATTCTCCACCGCCCACAGGCTCTCGATGTTCCATTTGAAGCGACTGTCCGGCGGATAGTCCTTCGTGTGATCGATCTGGTCCAGCGCATTGTAGATGTTGGTGTTTTGGATCTTCTCCACCTCGGTCTGCAAGGTGCTGTAACCGATGTCGTTGTGCGAGTGGTGGACGAGATAGATGTCGCGCGGGATGACTGGTTGGACCAAGACTAGTTTGTTGTAGACCTCTCTTCCCCCAATTTGAACAGTGACACGCGCAAAACTCGGCTTCTGAACGGGGGTTACGACCGCCTCAAGAGTGTTCAGCCCATTCTTGACTTCAATGAACTTGGCCCTCGCTTTTGAGCCGTCTTGCTCAACCTTGACCTTCATTTTGACCGTCGGACCAAAGTGCATGGCGGTGATCTGAAGTGGTTGCCAGCTTCCATCCTCAGGCCATGCATAGATGAACGGCAACGCTTCCACTTCCACCTTCTCCTCAAAGCTGTACCGGAACGTCATGAACCAATCCGGGCTGTCCTGCGCGTGCCCGACGATCTTCAACTTCAACGGCTGCCCCGGTGTGATGTACTTCCGCGGAACACGCAGGTGCGCGAAGCCGTGCGCATCGCCGTGGCGATCCACTTTGCTGAATTCGAAGACGAGCTTAGTGCTGTCCGCACTCGCTGCCGACCATGACTTCGGCGCAGTGTCATGGTGCGTGGTGAAGGTGAGCGCGAGCTGATCGTTGATGTAGAGGTCGAAGTTGCGATCACCGCTGCTTGTGGTGCTGCTGTGCGCGGCGATCCAGCTGAAGTAGGCGTAGTCGCCCTTCAGATCCTTCGGCAGCGGTGCCGTCTCCCACGCTATCGCCTTCTTCCCATCGGTGCAGCGGGTGAGCAGTGCGTCCGTGGCGTATTCCGGATAGACGCTGAAGTAGGAGATCACCTCGCCATCGATGTCCTTCGCGTAGCCGTTGATCACTTGCTGCTTGCCGAAGACAGGCAGGTCCACCTGCGCCATGGCAGCATGGCCGAGAAGAAAGGCGAAGGGAAGCAGCCACCGCATTGCGGAAAGATAACGGTGGCGGGCATCAGACTATTCTGCGCTTTTCCCATTGGAGTCCAGAATGATCTCGGCCTAGCACTATCGCGATTCCGGGTCAAGCCATCCCTACGGGAGGCAGGCCCGGAATGACAGGCGTTCTTGGAAGGGTGCTTGAATAGCTGCGCTCGGCGCGGCTATTCAAGCACCCTTCCTTCCATGGTTGTCACCCCGGCCCTGAGCCGGGGTCGCGAAAGGATGGCACTAGTTCTTTGGATCAAGGCATTTCCTCCGTTGTATGCCAAAGGAAAAGCCCCGGAGATCCCGAGGCTTTTCTTTTACAGCTTCTACCCTTACGCAGTCGCTTTCTCCAACTGCCCGAAGGTGACCTCCAAGCTCGTCTTGGCGCCGGTGCACAAACGCGATACCGGGCATTTCTCCTTGGCCTCGGTCGCGAAGGTCTTGAAGGTGGCCGCATCCATGCCGGGTACCTTGCCATGGATCTTCAGCTTGATATCCGTGATGGTGGGCAGTCCATCCACTTCACCCAATACCACGGTGGCCTCGGTGTCCAATTGCTCCGCGGTATGGCCGGCCTGGGTGAGCAGGAGGGTGGTCATCATCGCAAAGCAGCCCGCGTGGGCGGCACCGATGAGTTCCTCCGGATTGGTGCCCATGGCATCTTCGAACCGGGCGTGGAAGGAGTAGGGGCTGTTGTTCAGTATCCCGCTTGGGGCGGTTAGCGTGCCTTTACCTTCCTTGATATTGCCTTTCCATTGTGCTTTCGATGTGCGTTTCATGATGTTTTTGGTTTGATGGTCATGGGGCTCAAAGGGAGGTGGTATTTGCAGTGCAGAATGTGCTGCCGACTGTCCTTGATCGGTCCGTTCGATGGAAGAACAGGTCACAAGCAGGAATGTTCGACCGAGGAATTCAGCCTTCCCCGGGGCGGATCCTACATTTGCGCCACAATCCCGATACACATGCCCGGCACAGAGCTTTTTGGAGAAGAGGAACGCAAGGAAGTGATGGACGTCCTGAACACGGGCGTGCTCTTCCGCTACAACCACGATGCGCAGCGCCAGGGCCATTGGAAGGCGAAGGACTTCGAGGCGGAGATCGCGAAGTTCACCGGCGCGAAGCATGCGCTGGCCGTGAGCAGCGGCAGTACCGCCGTCAGCACCATGCTGGCCGCGTGCGGCGTGGGCTACGGCGACGAGGTGATCGTGCCGCCCTTCACCTTCATCGCCACCATCGAGAGCGTATTGCTCGCCGGCGCGATCCCCGTGTTCGCCGAGATTGATGAAACGCTGTGCATGAGCGCCGAAGGCATCCGTGCGGTGTGCGGCCCGAAGACGAAGGCCGTGCTGCTCGTCCACATGTGCGGTGCTGCTGCGGACGTCGACGGCATCCTCGCGGTGTGCAAGGAAAAGAACGTGATGCTGATCGAGGACACCGCGCAAGCGTTGGGTGCCACCTACAAAGGCAAGCACCTCGGCCTCTATGGCAAGATGGGCAGCTTCAGCTTCGACTTCTTCAAGATCAACACCTGCGGTGAGGGCGGCGTCATCATCACGGACGATGAGAAGCTGATCACCATCGCCTCGCACTTCAGCGACCACGGCCACAGCCATGAGGGCGACAACCGCGGCATGGAGCCCCATTACATCATGGGCACCAACTACCGCATGGGCGAGATCAACGCGGCGATCGGCCTGGCGCAGGCACGGAAGCTGCCCTACATCATCAGCCAGCAGCGTAAGCACAAGGCGATCATCCAAGCACGGTTGTCCAAGATCCCCGGTCTCGCCTTCCGTAAGCAATGCGACGATGCCGGCGACAGCGCCACCTTCTTCCACATGTTCTTCCCCGACGGGGCCACGGCGCGCGCGGCGAACAAAGCGATGATCGAGGCCGGCGTGGGCGGCGCCTACTGGTACGACAACATGTACCACTACATGAAGCAGTGGAACCAGCTGAAGGAGATGAAGATGCCTTTCCGCACGGTGGCCCACGAGCTCGGCCTGCCGCAGGACCTGAAGACGCTGAAGTTCCCCAAGAGCGATGCGGTGCTAAGCCGCTTGATCAGCTTCAACATCCGCGTGACGTGGACGGAGGCGGAGCTGAATGCTTACTTGGATAAGGTGGAGAAGGCGGTGAGGAAGGTGATGGAGGGGGTGGTGGCGTGAACAATGTGCCGATGAAACGTCGGAAGGATCTCATTTGGGCAGTCTCGCTTTCCATTGCTTGTATTGGCTTCCTATTCTTGAATTCTTCATTCGGTGGATGGGTCGGCAGCTTCTCGTTCCTTTTGTCCCTAGTAGGCGGTGTGTGTTGTTTCGTGCTGGTTGCTTCCATGGTGTTTCGATCCATCCGATTTTCGATCTGGGATCGTCGTCGACTGATCTCATTGGGGCTTCTCGTGATCACCATTTTGGCAATATGCTTTAACCCGATGGCATGGATCACCGAGAAGATAAAAGCGGACAGGGTCTTCAGTGGTTCCTGTGAGCACACCGTAACAATTGTGCAGTTGATCCTCAGAAAGGACGGTTCTTCTGAATATGAGCCTGGTTCATTCTTGGATCGCAATTGGACAAAGGGGCTTTGGAGCAGGTCAGGAGACACCATCGCTGTTTGGACCTCCTCCTTGGTAGCCAAGCCTCGACTGCTCATGATTGAAAACAACGGACTTAGTGAATTGGTTGCGGATTCTTTGGGCCACCGTCATGGCTTTGCAGGATCTACAGTGCGCTTGAGGTCTTCAGAAACACCTTGATCGAAAAGATCGCGACCTGCCCACTATGGGGCGTCCACGCTCGTGCCATGCGTTACCGGTGCAATGATTTCCCGTCTCACTCAGGCAGCGATTCCTATCTTCACAATGTCTATCCAAGTGGCGTGTTCATCCAAATACCAGCCCCATGCGAAGCATCCTATTCGTCCTTCTTGCCGCCGTTTCATTCAATGCTCATGCCCAGTTGTGGGAAAGGGCGGACCAACGCAGTGAGGAGATCCACTTGGAGAATGCGCTACCTGTAGGCGGCGGTCGTTGGGCGGTGATCGGGCGCACCCACTTTGGCGGGAGCCACATGATCAGCGTCCGGAACGGGGACGGAACGAACGCCTGGGAACATATCGATACGTATTACACGGGCCAAGGCTATGGAGAAGTGGTCCTGTTGCCCGACAGCGGCCTCTTGCAGGTTGGCATCTATGATGCTTGCGATTACTGGCCGGACAGCCGCGTGCGCCGCTATGCCCCTGATGGGACCGTACTGTGGGAAAGGACCATGGAACCGCTATTTTCAGAGCCGATCACCATGGCGGCAAAGGGGGCCAGCGGGCTATTGGCGGTCGCTTCGAGGGATTCGTTGCACGTCATGGACATGGATGGGAATGTGGTCGGCGGATACCAACCTCCGTCCCCTGATATCAAGAGGATCCTCTGGGCGGGGGATACCACACTGCTCGTTGTCAGGGGCACGGACCTGCATCTGATCGGCATACATGGAACGGAACTGCGATCAACCCCTGTCGGGCCGACCGTGACGGACATGCAGTGGAACGGACAGGATCTGTTCGTGCTGGCGGATGACAGTATCCTTCGCTTCGGTCCGGACTTGACTCCAATGGGCAATACCCCATTTCCGGAACTGGATGCGAACAGCTCTTTCGTCGTTACGGAAAGTGACCTTTTTGTATTTACAGCAGTGGGCTTGTTCCAACTGGCCGCGGACGGCACGCCCACACTCCTCTTTCCTTGGCCTGCACTGCCGAATCTTTCAAGCACCGCTTGCGCGGTCCGCAACAGTACGGTGCTCTCCGTCGGCAACACGCACATCAGCGGGCGGGGCACCGGGATCATTCGCACGCTTTCCATGGAAGGGGATGCGCCACAACACGACCAGGATGTGGAGGTACTTCTGCATGTTGATTCCACATGGACGAGATTCGTGCCAGGATACTACCCTTGGGATAGGCAGGCGGACATCACAGGTTTTGTGGTGAACCACGGCTCGGACACCCTGCACAGTTTGGTGCTGAGCATGTGGGTCCAAGTGCCGTCCATTTTGTGCAACCAACCCGTGAACCGTATCGACACATCTGGCTTTGCATTGGCGCCTGGGGATACGCTGAGCCTTCCCTTTGGTACGGTGGATGTTGCGTTGGGCCTTCAAACGGCCCAAGCTACCGGGACGGGGGACATCTGTATCGTGGCCTTGGCACCAGACAATCTTGCGGACCGCGCCCCGGACGATAATACGGCATGCGCTTCCGTGGATTTCGTGCTTGGCGTAGAGGGGCCGGTGCGCAACTCCTCGCTTTCTGTTGCGCCGAACCCGGCGCTCAACTCGTGTATGATATCCGGTCTGGCCGCTTTGGGCGCACCCGTTCGCGTGACCATCATGGACCTCACGGGGCGGATCGTGGCTGAGCAGGTCAACACGGCTTCGACCAACAACATGCAATTGGACCTCAGTGGACTTCCTTCCGCCACTTACATCCTGAGCGCTGAAGGAGTGCGCAGCAGGGCGATGATGAAGTTGGTGATCGCCCAACCCTAACGGAAAGCGATCAAAGAAAGAAGTACAGCCCGGCAGCGGCCATCAGGAAATACGGCACCAGCGCGGCCGCCCCGCCGTAATCCTTTGCCATGCGTTGGCCGAAGAAGAGCATGGTAAGCGCCGTGACAGCGCAGAGCATGCCCACCGTGCCAAGTGCAGCATTGCCTGTGATCAAGACCTGTCCAAAGCCGAGCGCCGAAAACAGGCCAGCGGAAAATTCCACCAAGGTGATCACCGGCATGAGCAACGGCACCGAGCCGTTCAGGAGGCTCTTGCTGAATTGCTTCGTCAAGTATTCCTTTTCGCTTTTCCAGTTGAAAAGCTTGTCCAAGCTGGATTGCAGGAAGAGCACGGCCGCGAAGGCTGCGAAGGCCAGCTGCATTACGTGGATGGGGGTGAGGCCGTGGTCGGCGAGGCAGGATGCGGTGCAGTTCATGGGAGCGGGATCGGTTCCGCAAGGATAGGCATGGGTGGATGGATCGGTGGAAGACCAACGATCTCGAAGCTTGCCGCATCATGTAGCAACGGGATCACCGAAGCCTCACGACCCCGAAGGGTGTCGCAGCATGTTGCATGCAGAAACACCTTGCCAACGACCCCGGAGGGGTCGCAGCCGGAATTCCATGTCTACCTTCATCAATTAGATCACACATCATGTCAACCTATTTCAAATTGCATTATCACATTGTATTTGCGACCAAGAGGCGGGTCGCATGTCTGGATAAAGCATGGAGGGCGCAGTTATGGGAATACATGGGCGGCACCGTCCGTGGCCTGGGCGGCGTTCCTCACGGTGTTGGTGGATACAATGACCATGTTCATCTGTTGATCGACCTGAAGCCTACGCAGCTCCTTCCGGACGTAGTTCGGGAATTGAAGAAGGCATCCACGGAATGGATACGCACTCATCTCTTGGGCTGCGATCATTCCAATGGCAGGAAGGCTATGGGGTTTTCTCGGTCGGGTGGCGGGAAAGGGAAGGTGTCACGGATTACATCGCCAGGCAGGAGGAACATCATGGCAATAAGAACTTTCACGAGGAATACGCGGAGCTGTTGCAGGATGCTGGCGTCACATTCGATCCGAAATATTTCCCATAGGGAACACCGGCTGCGACCCTTCGGGGTCGTTCAGGCATTGTATCTATCGGGCTAGATGCTGCGACACCCTTCGGGGTCGTTCATGCATTGAATTCATTCTAGATGCTGCGACGCCCTTCGGGGTCGTTCATGCATTGAATTCATTCTCGATGCTGCGACGCCCTTCGGGGTCGTTCATGCATTGAATCCATTCTAGATGCTGCGACGCCCTTCGGGGTCATTCATGCATTGAATCCATTCTAGATGCTGCGACGCCCTTCGGGGTCGTTCATGCATTGAATCCATTCTAGATGCTGCGACGCCCTTCGGGGTCATTCATGCATTGAATCCATTCTAGATGCTGCGACACCCTTCGGGGTCGGTCATGCATTGGAGCACGCCCAAGCCTTTCATCCGTTCCTTTGTGCCCCCAAACATCCATGATCGTTGATCATCTGATCATCTGATCGACCAATCTTCTGATCGTCCATGAACCTGTTTCGCAATTTCAAATCCGTTACTAAGACCTGCTACGGCCGTGGATCCTTCGATAAGCTCGGCGAGATCCTTGAGCCACAACGCTCGGCCAACAAGGGCTTCATGGTCTTCGTGGTGGATGACTATTTCGCCGATAAGGAGGACTTCAAGATGCGGATCCCTGCGCGTTCCGAGGATGAGATCCATTTCATCAGTTCACTGAAGGAGCCCAGCACCGAGCAGATCGATGCTTTGCGCGATGATATCCTTGCGCGGCGCGGTCTTCCAGCGGGCATCATCGGCATCGGCGGTGGAACGGTGATGGACATCGCCAAGGCCAGTTCGCTCATGTTCATGAATGAGGGCAGCAGCGTGCAATACCAAGGCTTGAACCTGATCAAGCAACCCGGCATCTACCATTGCGGCGTGCCCACCATCAGCGGGACCGGCGCGGAGGTGAGCATGACGGCCGTGCTGACCGGTCCGATGAAGAAGCTCGGCCTGAAGTGCGATTGGACCGTACTGGACCAGATCGTGCTGGACCCGGACCTGATCGCCACCGTGCCACAGGACCAATGGTTCTACACGGGCATGGACACCTACATCCACAGCGTGGAGGCGATCACCGGCACCAAGAAGAACACCTTCGCTGAAGCCTACAGCGAGAAGGCCCTGGAACTGTGCCGCGAGGTCTTCCTAAAGCGCGACCGCAAGGACCCGAAGAGCGACGAGTTCCTGATGGTGGCCAGCTACATGGGCGGACTCAGCCTCACGTACAGCGAGGTCGGCGTCTGCCACGCGCTGAGCTACGGCCTCGGGAAGGTCCTGGAGATCCACCATTGCCTCGCGAACTGCATTGCCTTCGACAAGTTGGAAGATGTCTATGGCGACAACGTGCAGGAGTTCAAGCGCATGGTGAAGCACAACAACATCCAGATCCCGCAGGGTCTCGCCAAGGGCTGGAGCGAGGAGACCATCGACGCGATGGCCGAAGTGGCCTACAACCTGCCGCACATGTGGGACCATGCCTTCGGGCCCGAATGGGAGAAGGTGCTGGACCGCGAGCGGATCAAGGGCTGGTACATGAGGATGTAAGCTGCGTATTCCCCGGTCTCGCCGGACCCGACTTGATGCCGGGCGATGAGATCAAACCGGCCACGTTTCCTTCGCTCCGCCTGACGTCCGGTTTTGATGGAGCCCCACGAGTCCCCGATCAGTCCATTGCTGTCCCCCGAAGGGCCGGTTGACCAGAACAGTCCTGCATAAACCATCTAGTGTGGGCCTCATGGATGCGAGCGGAAAAAATAGCGCCCTTTGGTATGCTGTCCGTGGTCCGCAGGAACATTCGACCTATAGGGCAGAGGCCCGATGTTTTCATCTTGGTGATCTTAGGTACGGGATGACGGCACCTTGTACAGTTCGCGTTTGATCCTTGAGCCTTATGAGCGCGGATCCGTCTATCGCCCAGTTATCACCAACCAGGCAGTGCGTTGTCCACTGCTGCTGCTCAACCGCGCGCAATACAGGCCGGGCTGCGCATTGGATACGTCAATATCCACATTGCCCGTGATGGTGACCGGAATGCCGAGCATGGGACGGCCAAGGATGTCGTAGACGTGTAGTTCAACAGGTCCCGGAATATCATTTTCGATGGTGGCCGTGGACGTGGCCGGGTTAGGATGGATGTTGAACGGACCGGGCTGAGCCTCGGATACTGTCATCGCGATACCACAATCATTGAGGAACCACGAGCAAGTGGTGCTGTCCGCGGTGAAAAAATCCAACAGCTTGTCAGCCACCTTGGCACGACCGATGTTCGAAGGATGGGTCCCGTCGTTCAAATAGTCGTCCGGGCAGATCCAGACAAGCCCATCGCTGCGCGGGGTTGTACCATCGGCCCAGAGATAGGCCCCCCAGGATATCCACGGCGAGTTCGCTTCATCACCTGAATGCTGAAGCAGCGGATCACCATCCACCTGGTCCCCGATCAATTCCTTCAACGTCCATCCGCTGCGGTATGCATAGGGTTCCGGATTGAGGGTGACGGTCGCATAACCCGCATAGATCCTGCTGGCGACGTAGCAGAGATGGGCGTTCGGAAAGCGGTTGTGCAGTTCGTGCATGATGCGCTTGCATTGCACCAGCATCGAATCCGCATATTCCTGCACGGGTGCGTTATTCGCCACGTTCGCATCCTTGAACCAGATGGCTTGGACCTGCTGTGCCGTTACTCCGGCGGTGGAAAGCCTGTTCGCCACGGTGTTCCAATAGGGGGCATAGGAGGGGTCATCCGTAGTGGACAGGATCGCACAGGTCTGCCCACCCTCCGCACCGTCGACCAATACCAGATGCGGGTTCAGGTCGGGGAGTGCATTGGCCAAAGGAATGAAAGCCTGTGTCTCCTGGGTGGCATTGCTGAAGCCGATGCTCAGCCAGGCCACCTTGCCGTTCACGGGGTCAGGCATGCCGACAGCATCCAACGGCTGCACTTGTGCAGCATACGCCATACCTGCTGCCTGATGTGCCGGCGGGCGGAAATTGGAACCGTTCTCATACAGTCCGCCGGTCATGCCCATGAAGGTGCCTGTTCCCAGATCGTTTATCGGGATGTATCCCGTGGAGGTCTGGCTGCAATCGGCTTGGGCGTGCGCGATCACCGGCAGCAGTGTCAAGAAGATCATCGCATGGAATAGTGGCACCAGCTTTCCCGGGAAGCACGGTGACCCGCTTTTTCCTACCTCGGCAGGGCCGATACACTTTTGTCCCATGTTCAGTTCCGCTTTCTTTAATTCACCGAGACCTCACCTGGATTTGACATCAACTGACCCACATGGTTTGACCCAACCCCGATTCTCCGAGAAAATGGTCGGATCCGACCCGCATTCAAGCCAAGGCTGTATCATCCACTTCAGCGTCCATGGTCCACAGGAGGCTTGGGAAGTTGCCTTGTGGCCGTTCCGATTCAGAGCATCCTGCGGAGGTAGTTCAACTGCCCCAAGTGATAGTTCAGGTGCCCTTCCAAGTGGAGAAGGAAGTAGGCCGTGTTCAATTCCTCGCCTTGGATCGGGATCGGAAAGGGCTCCTGTAAACGCTCATCGCCAAGCGTTGCAAAGGCCTTGGCCAAGGCTTTCCGGGTGCGGTCCACCTCGGCCAGCAGTTCGGCCCGGGGAATGTTCCTGGCGGCGAATGCATGCTCCCTGTCGCGTACATAGCCGGAACCGCCCAGCAGTCCGCCTATGAAGTGCTCCAAGTTGCCGCAGAGGTGCAGGCAGAGATTGCCTGCGCTGTTGGCGACGACACCTGAAACGCGCCAGAGGTCAGCTTCCGAAGGGAATGCCTCGATCTCCGTGTACAGGCGCTGCAGGTCCCGATCGAAATGGGTGGAAATGTGTTCAACCATCATGATACAAATAACGGAAGGGATGGCTTCTTTTCGGATCCTTGGCCCGGATATGCAGTTGGAATGAAGCAACATGGATAACTTTCCGCCCATGCGCCGCCTTTGCCTACTGCTCCTCATAGGAACATTCCTGATCTCCTCCTGCAAAAAGGAGAAGCCGATGCTGAAGGCCACGCTCCATGCGAAATGCAAGGATTGCATCGTGAGTTATGCAGCAGGCGTCTCCCAATCGAAACACGACACCTTGCTCGGCATAGTTGACCCCGGCAGCGGTGATATCATCGCCGATGAGCACCGATGGACCGTGGAACTGATGGATGGCGACAACATTTTCCTTCGGGCCTGCCACCTCGATTCGGCCATGACCGATGGGGTGCTACAGATCTGGATGGACGGTGACGTGAGGCCGGACCAAGCCAACGGCGTCGCCGGGCAGATGTGTGTGGAGATCAATCACACCGTCCACGGACAGTGAGCTTAAGGATGATGCCGGAAAGCATCCGTTGACCGGACCGGCTTAGGAGTAACCATATCGGACCGATGTCGGAAGTCCTGAAGAAGCACTGGTTCGATCTGGGGGCGCTCTTGGCCGCTGTCACGCTTCTTTGTGTGCTCTTCTTACACGCCAGCCTCAGCGCCTATCAAACCGTGCTCTGGCTCAGCTTTGCTTCGCTCTGCTTGCACCAGGTGGAGGAATACCGCTTTCCCGGGACCTTCCCGGGTATGATCAATACGGTGATGTTCAAAAGCGACCGCCCGGACCGCTATCCGTTGAACCCGCGCAGTGCCATGATCATCAACATGGGCCTTGGCTGGGGCACTTATCTGCTTGCCGCCCTGCTCGCCGAACGTGCCATCTGGCTCGGCATTGCCGCGATCCTTGTGTCCTTGGGCAACGTGGTGGCGCACACCTTCCTCTTCAACATCAAGGGGCGTAGCTGGTACAATGCGGGCATGGCCACATCCTGGTTGCTCTTCGTCCCGACAGCAGGCTACTTCTTCCGGGTGGTGCACCATGGGCATTTGGCGACCACGGCTGACTTTGTCATCGGCATCGTGCTCGGCATCCTGCTGAACATCGCTGTCCTTAATTCCATTAGTTGGCTGAAGGATCCCGCGACCACGGATGCTTTCCCGCGCCGCTCGCTGTGGCCGCGGGACCGTTGAACCTATTTCGTGAACGATCCACACGGATCGACCACCAGCAGCCTTTGCCGTCACCGGAGCGCGAACAGAACGTCCTCCGTCCTTGGCTCACTTCTTCCCGCCCGTCGCCAGCAGCACGATGCCTGCGATCGCAGCAATACCACCCGCGATGAAGTAAGGGGAGAAGGCGCTGTCCTTCTTGCCGATGTTGATCTCGGTCTTACCAAGATCAATGGAGGCTTGGCCTTTGTCCTTTTCGCTCAGGCCATAGATGATCACTGCACATCCGATCACTAACAGAATAATTGCAAGTCCTCTTTTCATTTGGGGGCTGTTTTCATAGCATAACCCCTGAACGCTCCCGGATGTTCGGAACGGCCTTCAATGAATGCTGGCCAATTGTCCTTCTGGGTGCTAACGTTGAGCGATCCGGTGTCTTCCATTTGCACTTTGGGTCACAAGGTGTCCAGGATCACTTCGATCGCCTCCTTGAGTTGTTCACAGGAGCGTGCGGCATCCCGGAAAAGCTCGCGGCGTGGGGTGAGGATACTTTCGCGCAGCGCATCCACGCGGCCGCTCAAGCCCACACAACGGGGGTCTGTGGAGATACCGTGATCCATCTGCTGTTCGATCTTCGCCAGCAACTCCACGTCCATATATTCTCGCCGATAATCGGCTTGCAGCATGATCACGCTGCGGCGGAGCCTGTGCAAGCGCCGAGCGAGGTCGAGGTTCTTCATCGGGGACAACAGTACGGTTATTCCTTCCGCCTCAGCTTGAAGTCGAGGCGCATTTCGCCATCCTTGGTAGGACCTTCGATATAGGCCTTGAGCATATCCCCGCTCACGGTATAGCTGATACGTTGTGGGAAATCGTGCTGCTTGTTCTCGAAGGTCCACGTGCTGTCGTTCGCCACGGTGCGTGTGAAGGCCACCGCAGGGCCCTCATCCACCCAGACCAGAAAGAGCCAATGCCCTGCGAACTCCATGATCCGCGTGGTCTCTGTCATGCTTATCGCATCCCCGCGGTAGGAGGTTGCGCTTCCGTCGCACATGCCATTGGCGCAGGTCCATTGCTCCACGTAGCGGTGGCCGTTCACGGTGCCTTCCCACTTGCCTTGCAAGAGGAGGGGGGCTTTCGACTGAGCCATAAGCTGCCCAATGCTCAGGAATATTACCGCAAGGAAGATCCGTCCGAACATGGTTCTCCGAGTTCTGATCAAAGCTTCTCCAACGTCTCCAGCAAATACCCCCAGAACTTCTGCACGGAGCTGATCTGCGCACGCTCGTCCGGCGAGTGTGCGCCCTTGATGGTGGGACCGAAGGAGATCATCTCCATCTCCGGATAGTTGGTGCCGAGTATGCCGCATTCCAGCCCGGCGTGGCAAGCCAGCACGTGTGGCTCGCTCTTGAAGCGCTCCTTGTAGATGCTGGACATGAGCTTCACGATCTTGGCATCGGGGCGGGGGACCCAGCCGGGATAGGACCCGTTGAAATCCACCTTGGCGCTGATCAGTTCGAAGACCGCTTTGATGCCGTTGGCCTCGTCCATTTTCTCGCTGCTTACCGATCCGCGCGTGAGGCACATCACGGTGTAGCTGCCGTCCTTCAGTTCGATGCGGGCCACGTTGTTGCTGGTCTGCACCAAGCCCTCCACATCCGGGCTCATGCGGTAGATGCCGCCCGGGCAGGCTTGCACTGCGCGTAGGAAACGGCCTTGGTCTGCGGCTGCCATCACCTTGCCGTTCAGGTCCGAAGGAGTGAGTTCGATCTTCAGTTCCGGATCGGTGGTCTTGTACTCGGACTTCAGTGTGTCACGTAGTGTTTCGAAATCCTTCGTGAAGGCTTGCACCTTATCCGCAGGCACGCCGATGCTGGCGACGCTCTCGCGCGGGATAGCGTTGCGCAGGCTACCGCCCTCGATGGTGGAGACACGGATGCCGTGCCCCTCGTTCTCGAGCAGGATCCGGTTCATCAGCTTGTTCGCGTTGCCGCGCCCGAGGTGGATCTCCGTGCCGGAGTGCCCGCCGGTCAAACCCTTCACCGCAAGGCGATAACCCTTGATACCTTGTGGAGCCGCTTCAGTTGCATACTTGCCCGTGGCAGTGACGTCCACGCCACCAGCGCAACCGATGGTGAGCTCGTCATCGTCCTCGGTATCCAGGTTCAGCAGGATGTGCGCGTCCAGCAGTCCGCCTTTCAGCTCGAAGGCGCCGGTCATACCGGTCTCCTCATCGATGGTGAAGAGCGCCTCCAACGGCGGGTGGGGGATGTCTTTCGACTCCAGGATGGCCATGATGGTGGCCACGCCGATGCCGTTGTCCGCGCCCAGTGTGGTTCCTTCAGCCTTCACCCAATCACCGTCCACCTTCATCTTGATGCCGTCGGTATCGAAGTTGAACTGGGTGTCGTTGTTCTTCTGGTGCACCATATCCAAGTGGCTCTGCAACGCCACCGGCGTTTCCTTCTCCCTGCCCTTGGTGCCGGGCTTCTTGATGATCACGTTGCCTGCCTCGTCCTCGTGCGTGGGCAGCCCGAGCTTCTCCCCGAATTCCTTGATGAACTGGATCACCCTCTGCTCCTTCTTGCTCGGCCGCGGCACGGCATTGAGGTCGGCAAAGTGGTTCCAGAGTGCTTTGGGTTCGAGGGCGCGGATGGCTTCGTTCATGGTAAAAAGGATGAGATAGGGCGAAGGTAGCAACCACCTGAAGCATGGAAGATCGCGTTACTTCGTTGGATGGTACAACATTCCTTCAACCGGAAGCTGCGCGGCTTGGCGGTTACCATAGCGATCTTCACATGGGGTATGGGCCACGCACAAGTGCGCCCGGCATATGTCCTGTTCAATGCGAAAGGCAAGAAGATCTCATACAAGAAGTTCCTGAGCACGGTGAAGGATGCGGACGTAGTGCTCTTCGGCGAACAGCACAACAACCCGATCGCGCACTGGCTGGAGCTGTTAGTGGCGAAGGACCTTGCCGCACGCGGTCCGCTGGTGATGGGCGCTGAAATGCTCGAGGCCGACGACCAGGCCACGCTGGACCGGTACCTGCGCGGCGAGAGCGATCAGGCCGCCTTCGATACTCTCGCACGCCTGTGGCCGAACTACGCCATGGACTATGCGCCCCTGGTGGACCTTGCTAAAGAGAAGGGTCTTCCTTTCATCGCTACCAACGTGCCCCGCCGCTACGCCCGTGCGGTAGGCAGGGGAGGCTTCGAGGCCTTGGACACCGTGCCAATAGCACAGCTCCAGTGGATCGCACCTTTGCCGATCACCTTCGACCCGGACTTGCCCGGCTACGTGAAAATGCTCACGATGATGGGCGACCACGGAACCCCGGATGTGGTGAAGGCCCAATCGCTGAAGGATGCCACCATGGCCTACTTCATCGCGCAGAACGAGAAGAAGGGGACACGCTTCCTGCACTTCAACGGATCCTATCATTCAGACTTCCACGAGGGGATCGCCTGGTACTTGAAGCAGCGCCATCCGGAATGGAAAGTGGTGACCATCGCCACCGTCGTGCCTGAGCAATTGGACCGACTCGATGCGGAATACCAGGGCCAAGCGGACGTCATCATTGGCGTGGACGCAGCCATGCCGGGTTCGTATTGAAGAAGCGGACCCGGGCGTGAGCCAACCTCTGGGATCGCTCTTTCTCTCCCAGAATTTGAAGCTGTGACAAAATGGGGATAGCTGCCTTTTGAAGGGAGGGAGAGGAACTGGATGTATGGTTGTGTCGGGTAGGGACGGTTCAAAGCTTGACCCTGAAAAAGCAACCGATCCCCTATCCGCTCGTCCTTTAAGGAACCCACCTTCCTTATTATGTATAAACTTCTATTCTCTTTGGCCGTTTTTGCGCTCGTATCAAGCACATCGGCACAAACGATATTCCCATCACCGGGTGGCAGCGGTGCGCCGGTCGACCGATGCCTTGCCGACGAGATGCATCATGCGCTGCTCGCCAACGACGGCCTGTGCAGAGGCTGAAAACGCCACGATCCTTCACCTCTTCGATGGCTTCGCTTTGAAAAGAAGCAGCATACGCTGGATCGAGGTGCTGGACCACGAACTCGTTTCCGCGCTGAGCGGGATCTCCACGGAATTGTAACTCGCCGACACGGTGCTGTTCCACCAAGAGCCGATCGAGATCATTCCTGTAGCGGCTACCTGTGCTACCACCGGGTCGCCGTGTTGGACCGGATCTTCAACGTCGCGTTGTCTTGATCGCCGCCATCAGGATCGGGCTTGTCCAGGTCCTCCAGGGATATCCCCGCCGCCCAGCGAATGGTTGAGCCCTCGGGTCGCTATGAATGTGCCTGGTAAGTATGGATCCGTGGCATTGAAGTGGTCGGATGGCTCCTTGACGAGCACTGCTTACCGGTCCGAAGCGAACGTGTCCCCTTGCCCAACGTCACCGGTATCGAAACCCTTCTTGAACCAATACATGCGTTGCGCGGATGTGCCATGGGTGAAGGACTCAGGACTGACTCGCCCTTGGGTTTCGCGCTGTATCCGATCATCGCCGATGGCGTTAGCCGCGCGCAAGGCTTCTTCCAGATCACCTGCATCCAGCAGATCCTTGTTCGCTGTGTAGTGCGCCCACACTCCGGCATAGAAATCGGCCTGCAATTCAAACCTCACGGAAGCAGCATTGTACGCTTCCTGACTTACACCACTTTCCCGTAAGCGCGCTAATTTGTCCGAAGTGCCAAGGAGCGTCTGTACATGATGACCAACCTCATGGGCCACCACATAGGCCATGGCGAAATCGCCGGGTGCGCCGAAACGTTGCCGCAGCTCATTGAAGAAAGAAAGGTCCATATAGAGCTGATGATCGGGGGGGCAGTAAAAGGGTCCGGTGGCGGATGAGGCTGAGCCACACGCCGAACCGATCGTTCCATTGAAGAGCACCAGCGTGGGCTCCACATACTCCTTGCCTGCCTCCGCAAAAACTTTGTGCCAGACATCTTCTGTCTCCTTCAGCACCACTGAAACGAATACGGCCATGGAATCCTCCGAAGCTTTCTCCTGTGGGCTTAACTGCCGTTGCTCGGTGGGAACGAGCTGGGAAAGATCCACCTCACCACCGAGCAAGCTATTCAACAAAAGGGCGATGACGCCCACGATCCCGCCGCCGATCGCAATGGGGCCTCCCAAACCACGTCGGTCAGACACATTGCCACTTCCCTGTCTTCCGATCCATTTCATAGTGTGTGTAGTTAGGTGCGTACGAAGGAGTATGTAAAGGTGAGGTCAGATCTCAGGCCACCTTCCGCGTGCCTCAAAAGACATCCCGGTCACCGTGTGGCTTCGCGCCTGATCGCCGCGTACCAGCAGTACCTCACCCTTAACCACCAACGAACCAACTACGAACTAATAGCCATCGGAGGCACCCCTCTCATACTCCCGCAGGGTCTCTCGGAGAGGACCCTGCGGCAAGAGAGAAATCGGTAACGGCCTTGTTGAAACCTTGGGCTGGAAAGCTCCTTATTCCAAGCCGGTCTTCTTCAGCACATCCTGATCCACAAAATCCGCGAAGACCTTCTTGTGCAGTTCAAGGTCCATATCCGGGGAAACTGCCACCCGAACGATGTAGTCCTTATCACCTTCCTTGGTCGTCCCTTGTGTGGATGTCGCGGGAATGGTCCAGTAGCATCCTTTCAGCTGCCCATAGCTCACACAGAACTTGCTCTCTTGCGGGATCTGCGTGATCATCCGGTGGATCAGTTGGAGATTCAGCGCTCTTTTGTGCGCTTCCCGTTCTGCATCCGAGTTGCCTTGGGCAGGAAGGTCCAGTGCGAATACCGATGGCGTGAACCCTTGGTCGGCCAGCTCTTTAGATACAAAATTGATCTTCGCACCCGGCAAAGTTTGGTGGATGAAGCTGACGAATTCACGGGTATTCAGGTAGGCATCCGCAATGCGTTGGTTCATCGAGGGCAGTTGCTTGGCAAGTATCTCCACCTGCAGATCGGTCGCCTCGTTGTCGCACAGGCGAAGGTGGAGATCGATCTTTTCGATCAACCGGTCCGTCAGTGCATTGCCTACGCAATAGCCAGCTGTGCAGAGCCCACCGCTCGGGAACTTGGATCCGCTGACATAGGCGATGGTCCGCACCGTGGAGAGCAGGTCCCCATCACCCAAAAAATGGACGTTCGGGCAGAACGTCTGGTCCAGTATGAAGACCGGATCCACCGCCAGGGAACCAGCGCCGGTCCTGCGCTTCTTGCCCAGCACATCCCGCAGTGCCTTCAGGTCGGGGACCTCCACGCGGGGATTGGTCGGGATCTCTGCAATGATGTACGGAATGGCATCCTCCCGGGCCACGTTGTCCAGGATCGCCTCGAGGCTCCGCACCATGTCGTTATCGCCGTCAACAAGCAGGTCAACGATCTCCACCTGTTCATTACAGTCCGCCACACGGCGCGCCTGGTCATTGGTGCCGCCATAGCAATTCGGTGGTACAATGAAACGGATCTTCTTTCCCTTGTGCACTTCCTGGGCATCATGAACGAGGCCCATCATGATGGCATATTGCATGGAAAGGCCGCTGGAGGCAAGCAGCGCCTTGGTAGGTGAGTTCGTGATCTGCTGGATCGAACCCCGCACCCGGGCGATGTCCGTTGCGCGATCGTGTTCCGGGTGGGGAACGGATGGCCCATCCACAATCATCTGCAAGGCCAACTGGCAATCGGCCGGTGTCATGGCAATGGACTCCCTGCGGCGCACATGCTGGATCTCGGCGATGTAGGCGGCATTCCCTTCGCCATGCACCATCATTACGCTCCCCATCCGGGCATGTGTGCCCACAAAGAAGTCGACGGTCGCCGGGAGGTCCACTTTGCCCAACAGGTGCTGTTGAGAAACGAGGATCGTGGTGCCGCTGAACGCCGGGATCTCTTCTCCCGCGTCCATGCGCACCAGCTCGAACGCATACCCATAGACCGCATGCAGGATCGCTTCGTCGAAATGGGCGGGCAGCTCCTCCGTATGGATGATCCGGGTCTGCTTCTTATCCAGCAGGTTCTTCCGCAGCACCGCCAGCACAGGCATTATCCGGGAGGAGAAACTGATCACATGATCCGACCGCAACCCGTTCAACTGGGCGATCGCCCATTCCAGGATCGAGGACAAGGGATGGCCTAACCGGATGTAATCGTACGCGGTAGGCAGTGTGGCCCATGCATCCGGCCCGGCACCACCGTCCTGCAGCAAGCTTTCAAACGCCTCGAGGAACTGGGTCTTTGCCCGCTCCTCATCATAGATATCCAGCCGATGGGTGGTGAGCTTCAGCCAATCGCTTGGCATGTTCGCCAATACCTCTTGGATCGATCGCAGCACGGTCTTTTCTTCCATATTCGGTGATCCGATCGCCAACTTCAGGGTGGAGCTTGGTGCAAGCATGGTTCCCCTTTCGACCGATCGATCGGGTGCAAATTTCGTTGATCGGGGCGAACTGCCGGAAGAACGCACCGCGAGTGGCTGCAGGGACCGAACTGAACACGCGTCAGTGCTTGAGATCCGCACGCAGCAGGGTGTGCGCACTTATACGAATACGTCATACAGAAGCAACTGATCTCCCCGCCGGATCGGCAGCTATACGACAACTTGCCCCCCTGAGTCACTGGCGTCCGGTAAAATATCGGACGATATTCGGAATGTGCCGTTATCACTTCATGAATTGCACATATCGAATTTTGAGCCCACGGTTTTATAGTGTGCAAAATGCCGTTCGAGTGCGACCCCGGCTCAGGGCCGGGGTGACAACTACGGGAGGAGAGGCCGCTTAACAACCGCGCCCAGCGCGGTTATTAAGCGGCCTCTCCAAGAGCGAATGTCATTCCGGGCGAAGACCCGGAATCGCAAAAGAACGTGGCGATGGTTAGTGCCTGCGAAATGTTGGCTTCTTCGGACGTTCTTGTAGTTCGAATTGGTATTACTCCTTCACCACGCGAGCACTTCCAGTGCGGATGCCGTTCTTGTCGATCACATTCAGGCAGTAGACCCCAGCTGCAAGGGGGGATACATCCAGCGTAGTGCTCCAAGCCCCTTGTGAGATCACTTGGCCCATCGCATTGGAGATGGTAATGGTCGCTCCGGGTGCGCCGGTGATATGAAGCATGTTGGCTACCGGGTTCGGCCATACGCTCATGGATGCCAAGGCAGCCTGTTGGGAAATGCCCGAGATACCGGTTGAATAATGCACGGTCCCGTTCAACTTGCGTGGTGAGCGGTTGAATGCGAACGGGTAGTTGATGCCCGTTCCTTGCTTCACTTGCAAGTTCGCATCCGATGCGAAAACAGCGCCCAACACATTGCCATCCGTGTATTTGGTACTGGAACCACCCGTGGTGCTAATGTAGAAAGCGTGCGTGGTACCGGCGGCCATGGCAATGGCCACATCGATGGGGATGGGGGTGGGCATGTCCACTCCGTTGCTTGTGATACCCGGAGCCGTACCGATCACGGTCCAGGATGCTTGGGCCGTCTCAAAGCCCTCATGTGTGCCGGCCTTGTGAAGGATCACGGCATCGTAGACCCCTAAACCCATGTTCAGCTCGAAGCAGTTGATCGTGATATCACTGAGGGCGGTAAGGTCGAACATGATGCCATCCAGTCCATTGTTAGAGGCATACGGCGTGGGCAATTGGTCTGTGGAATTACAGGCTTGGCCGAAGGCGGGTGTTGCAGCTGCCAAGAATGAAATGCCGAAAGCCAACAGGAAAGGTGTAGAAGTTGAACGCATGATCAGGGGTTTTAGGTGAGATCAAGGTAATGCTACATCTTCAGCCGAAAGGTGGAGCAGCAAGAAAATCCAACTCCCGCAAGGTCTCTCGCTGAGGTCCGATATATATCGGACCCTGCGACCATGCCTCTGTGCCGCAGGTAGCCGAGGCGGGATCAGCGAAAGGGAAGATGCCTCTGTCTACTGCCCACCGGCCCGAACCTCCTCCAGCTTCTTCGCATACGCCTTCATCAAGCCTTTGTAGGCTGCGCCATCGAACGTGAGCCCGTTCGGTACATCGGTCTTGAGATCGAGCACGTTGAAGGTGTAGTTGTATGTGGCAGGCATCCGGGATTCGCCTGAACCCGTGGCCCCCACGAATTTGGTCACCGTTCGGAATGCGTAGCGGTAGGCATCCCTATCGGCATACTCAGGAAGTGCCAGATCTGCTTGGTCGATCAACTTGAAGGGGCCTTTGTAGTATTCTGCGAATACCGCCGGTAGCGCTTTGTTCACGCCCTTCTGGTCGCTGCGGATCAACAGCAGGGTTCCGGGCGCCTTGCCGAAATCGGGTGGCACAGGATCCTGGTCGCGGAAAATGCGCTGCGCAGAAAGGGTGGAAGCGATAACGAGCAAGAAGGAGAGGAGGGGGATACGGAGCGTTGGAGACATGATGAGGTTGTTAATTGATAGGCATGGAAGGCGTTAGCAAGCAAGTATAGTAAAGGTTCGCTCACCGTCCAGCCCCAGCGACCATTCCCTAGTGTGCCGCAACGTGCGAGGCGGGATACATAGAAAGGGAAGATCGCAGCGCTGCAGAGATCAAGCTACGGGCAACGTCCGGAGGAAGTCGGTAACGGCGGTGTTGAAGCCCTGGGCTGCTTCCATATTGCTGAGGTGGCCAGCATGGGGGAGCACCATCAAGGTGGAATGCGCGGATGCATCGGCCATGGACTGGCTGGTAGGAAGCGGCATCAAGGCATCGTTCTCACTGGTGATGATGAGCGTGGGTGTGTCGCTTTCACGCAGGATTGAAGTGCGGTCCGGGCGAAGGGCCATGCCACGGGAGGCAGCGGCGATCGCTTCCGGCCGTTGGCGCGCGATCATGACTTCCACGGTGTTCGCCAATTCGGGAGCAGTGGAACGGGTGTGCTCCGAAAGCAGCTTAGGCACCATGGCCCGCGCGATCACTGCGCTACCCTTGGCGAGCGCATCCAAGGCAGTGGCTTCCCGCCCTTGTTTGCCTTCCTCGGTGTCGCCGGTGCTGCGCGTATTGCACAGGATGAAGCCCGCTACGCGCTCCGGCCAGCGCTCCAGAAAGGCAAGGGCGACGTAGCCGCCCATGGAGAGGCCACAGAGCACGGTACGTTGGATCCCCTGCGCATCAAGTTGCGCTTTCAGTTGGTCCGCCAGATCTTCCATGGTCAACACCTCAGGCACTTCGCTCGCGGCCGCGAAGGCAAGGAGGTCCGGGGCCAGTACGTGGGCAACACTTCCCAGGGCTTCCAAATTCGGCTGCCACATGGAATGGTCCAGGGGAAAGCCGTGGATAAGGAGGAGGTGCGGGCGAGCGTTCATGCGACAAGGATACGGCGGGGTAATTGGCGGATTGGCTATCATCCACTCCTGTATTCTTTCAGCACCTGGCGCGAGCGTCCACGCTCGTGCCCTACGATGAACGAGTAAACACACTAGCGTGGACGCTCGCGCGGGTTGAGGGCTTCCAAATTCGGCTGCCATAGGGAATGGTCCAATGGGAAGCCGCGGATGAGGAGGAGGTGCGGTTGAGCGTTCATTGGGCAAGGTTACGGCGGGGCCCCTGTGTTGCAAGCCTCATAGGATGCAAGGGCTCAGCCTCGAATGCAAAGAACCCCTGACGTAATGGCCAGGGGTTCCTTACGAGATGTCTGCTCCGAATTATTTCTGCGGAGCGCTGTTGCCGCGTCCGGGACCTGAAGGGTTACCCGTTTTGCTGGGTGCATTGGCCGGGGCTGGACGTGATCCGCCGCCTTTGCTGCCGCCGCCTCCTTTGTTACCACCGCCTCCTTGGCTGCTGTTTCCTTTTGACATTGTTGAATAGTTTCTGTTGGGCCGGAATCCGGTTGCACCTTTCACTGTCCGGCTTATCAGTGAGTGCGCGTAATGGATAAATCTAACGACATTTTTCCTGTGGTGTAGAGTTCCGAGGCGGAATCTGCGGAAGGAGATGGCCGTACCCTGGGGCGAGCGCAATGTCATTAAATTAAGCTGCCTGTGACACCGGGCTGTCATCCCGTACCTGGCGCGGGCGGGCCCGCGCGGGCCCAAAGATGACTCAGTAAAAACACCAGAGGGGACGCTCGCGCGAGGGGGT
>JBBSUV010000052.1:0-25994 GCA_038234075.1 Flavobacteriales bacterium
ACAACTTCCGCCATAGCTCTTTCCCCCTGCACACAAGGCGAGCATCACCGATAAATCCTGTGTAGTCCACAACAAATCTCGCTCCAGCCATAGTGTTGGTTTTGCCAAAGCAAGCCGGAATTGTGTACACACAGTAGCTGCCGGTAGGCAGGTCCGCGCCTCTGCGTCCCATTCTCATCATCTCACATCAGTACATGTCCAACGCCTTCCGCATATCCGTGCGCGCTTGCAGCAGATCCACCATGCGCTGGATGTAGTTCTGTTGGGCGGTGAGGTAGTTGCCATGCTCCTGGGTCAGTTCGAAGCTGCTTCCCACGCCCAGGTTGAACTTCACCGAGGTCCGTTCGAAGATGCGCTGGGACAGGTCCATGTTGGCCTTGGCGGTGGCATAATTGTCCTCTGCGGACTTCAACACGGCCTGCTGCTGTAGATAGGTGGTGAGCAATCGCTGCTCGGTCCCCTTCAGGTTCACGTCGGCCTCCTTCAGCCCGATCCTCATCTGCTTCACCCGGTTGGCGCGCATACCGCTGCTGAAGATGGGGACGTTGAGGGCGAGGCCCCACAGGGAACCGGCGTACCAAGGCCCTGTGGCCGGTGTGAACTCCAACCCATTGAACTGCTGCTGGTAGTTGATGAAGCCCGTGAGCCTCGGCAGGTATGCGGCCTTTTCATTGCGCAACTGCAGTTCACCTAGGCGCAATTGGGAGTTGGCCTGCTTATCCTCCACGTGTTGGTCCACCGTGAAGTTCTGATCGGCGAGCGCCTTCTCGGCCGGGTCGTCCATCAACTTGGTCAGGGGGTCGGTGAGCGTCAGCGGTGTGCCACTGGGCAGGCCCAGTACCAAGGCCAGGAAGGCTCGTGCCACGTTGCCCTGCTGCTGCAGGTTGCGCTGTTGGTTCCGGGTGTCGGACAGTTGGATGGTGAGCCGGTCCACATCGGTGCTTTCCATGAAACCCTGCTCCAGCATCGCTTTGGCATCGGTGTCGCTTTTCTCCAGCAAGGGAAGCCCTTCACCGAGCAGCCGCACTCCTTCTTCCGCGGCCAGCACGGAGAGGTATGCCTTTGCGGCCTGTGCGCGGGCGTTGTGCTGCGCCTGCTCCAGGTCCAAATGGGCCTTATCCTTCAGCTCACGCGTGGCCTTCAGCCCCACGAAGTAGCTGCCATCGAACAGGAGCTGGTTCAGCTGCACCGCACCGGTCATGGCCCAGGGGATCCCGAACTCGATCTCGATCGTCTTCGGTTCATCACTGAAGAAGTTCGGGATCACCTGCTTGGGCACGATCAGGTAGTTATTGAGGCTGCCCGTAGCGGAGACTTGCGGAAGGCCCGTGGCCAGGATCTCCTTGATCTTCGCCTCGGCCTTCTCCGCCTCCAGTGCGCTGTACTGAACGGTGTAGCTCTGCTGCGCGGCCATGTCCATGGCTTGCTGCAGGCTCAGGCTCACCGGGCCTTGTCCGAACGCCGCAACCGAAAGAAGAAGCAGCGCTGATGTCAATGATCGTCTCATGCTTGGTGCGATGGATGTCCGGTGGCCGGCGTCATTTCCTTGACGACTTTCTTCTCCAAATACTTGATCCCCTTGGCGCTGGCGATGCCACGGACATGGTACCGGAAGAGCTCCCAATGCAGCGCCTGCGCGTCGAAACGCTCCACGGGAAAGAGCTCCCCGTCGAAGACCATGTCAAAGCGCGCGATGTAGATCGTCGCGATCATCGGGATGTTCAGGTCCTCCCGGTAGAGTCCTTCCCCGATACCCCGCTCCATATTGGCCGTGGTGGTATCATAGATCTCCTGGCGCTTGCGGGTCAACATTTTCCGGAACGCTTCCGGATGGTACTTCTCCAGGTCGAAGTGGATGGAAGGGTGGATGTCCTTCAGCCGGTCGGCCACCGTAGTGGTAAGGTCGAAAAGCTCATCGATGGCATTGCCGTTCTTGCCCATCGACCCGTCCATCTCACACTTGAAATCGCTCGAGATGTGAGCAAGCACCTTCTCTACCAGGTCGTTCTTATCCTTCACATGCTGGTAGAGCGTCTTCTTGCTGATGCCCAAGCGCGCGGCCATGTCGTCCATGGTCACGCTCTTGATGCCGTAGGTCCAGAAGACCTTGGCCGCTTCGTCCACCAAGCACTTGCCCCGGTGCTCTTGGGCTGTTTCCTTTTCCGTTGCCATATTGAAGGGTGCAAATGTAATGGACCATCGATACACCGGAAACATTTTATATTAAAATCGTTTCCGACGGGTAGTTCGTTCGCAAATGCTACGTCCTTGCTTTCGACCCGCTTTGGCCCGGTACGCGCCTCATCGTTCCTTTGCGGCAACGGTCGGCAGTCGGCATTTCATTGTCTGATCGTCTAATTGTCCGATCTTCTGATCCCCTGACCTTCTGATCCCACAATGCATTCCATCCAATTCGCCCTCGACGACGAGTCCCTCACCGGCACCACCATCACCGTGGCCGGCTGGGTGCGCACCTTCCGCAACGACCGCTTCATCGCGCTCAACGACGGCAGCACCATCCGCAACCTGCAATGCGTGATCGACCAGAAGGAAGTGGACGCCGCGACCTGTGCGCGCTTCACCACGGGCGCGGCCGTGCAATGCACCGGTGAGCTTGTCGCTTCGCAGGGCGGCGGCCAACGCGTGGAAATGAAGGTGACGGCCGTGGAGGTGATCGGCGATTGCCCGGCGGACAAGTACCCGATCCAGCCCAAGAAGCACTCGTTGGAATTCCTCCGCGAGAACGCACACCTGCGCTTCCGCACCAACACCTATAGCGCGGTCTTCCGCATGCGGCACCAAGTGAGCTTCGGCATCCACGAGTACTTCGACATGCACGGCTACAACTACTTCCATGCGCCCATCATCACCGCGAGCGATGCGGAAGGTGCGGGCGAGATGTTCCGCGTGAGCACACTTGATGCGAAGCAGCCACCGCTCAACGAGGCCGGCGAGGTCGACTACAAAGAGGATTTCTTCGGCGCGGAAAGCCACCTCACCGTGAGTGGGCAATTGCAGGCTGAAACCGCTGCGCTGGCCTTAGGCAAAGTCTACACATTTGGACCCACCTTCCGGGCGGAGAACAGCAACACTACGCGTCACCTCGCCGAGTTCTGGATGGTGGAGCCGGAGGCCGCCTTCATGGACCTCAAGGGCGACATGGACCTGGCCGAGGGCCTGTGCAAGCACCTCATCGCCCGCGTGCTGCGCAACAGCATGGACGACCTGCAGTTCCTGGACGCGCGGCTCGCCGAAGAGGAGAAGAGCAAGCCGCAAGATCAGCGCAGCGAGATGGGCCTGATCGACCGCTTGAAGTTCGTGCTCGACAATCCCTTCGAGCGCATCACCTACGACGAGGCCATCAACATCCTCTTGCACAGCAAGCCCTACCAGAAGAAGAAGTTCCAGTTCCCCGTGGAATGGGGCGTGGACCTGCAGAGCGAGCACGAGCGCTACCTCGTGGAGAAGCACTTCAAGAAGCCGGTGATCGTTACGGGCTACCCGGCCAAGATCAAGGCGTTCTACATGCGCACCAACGCGAAGGGCGACTTCGGCTTCAGCGAAAAGGGCAAGACCGTCGCGGCGATGGACGTGCTCTTCCCCGGCATCGGCGAGATCATCGGCGGCAGCCAACGCGAGGAGCGCCTCGATGTATTGGAGGCGCGCATGGATGAGATGGGCGTGCCCAAGGAAGAGCTCTGGTGGTACCTCGACACGCGCCGCTTCGGCACCGTGCCGCACGCGGGCTTCGGGCTGGGCTTGGAGCGCTT
The DNA here is from genome assembly GCA_038234075.1 of Flavobacteriales bacterium. Lineage (GTDB taxonomy): Bacteria > Bacteroidota > Bacteroidia > Flavobacteriales_F > PHOS-HE28 > PHOS-HE28. Next base: position 3,771 of record JBBSUV010000052.1, read on the forward strand.
CGTGTTGTTCGTTACCGGCATGGGGAACATCCGGGATGTGATCCCTTATCCGAGGGCGCCGAAGAGTGCGGAGTTCTGAGCCGGATCACACAATGGGCTGCCACAACGTTCAATGTGACTGCTCCATCCGCGGTAACTGGCCACTGCGCGTGCCCCTGTTTCCCTCCGCTACAACTGGGCCAACAGGACCAGCGGCACTTATTGCTTGATAAGCTTCACGGCCTCCTTTTCATTGCCGAGCACGAGCTCCAAGGTGTAGACACCACTCTGCAATCGACCAAGATCAAGCTCATTTTCGCCGTTATGAAATATGACCTGGTCCTTGACTTGATAGACCACCCTGCCCAACATGTCCCTGACGGAAAGCTTCAGTCGTTCGCCGCCAGAACCTCGTATGGTAACTACGACCCGATCGCTAAATGGGTTTGGATGGACAGACAATCGTTGATCATCGTTCTGAAGATCCTGAACTGATACATTAGAGCAGATGGAGGCTGGGCGGAGGATCACAGGGTCGGAAGGCCAAGCAAGCGTTCCCACTTGCATCGCATAAGGGCTGGGCGTTATAGTGGTGGTCTCCATCGAAAGGCTGTCATTCAGAACCGTTGGAGACCAAGGCAAAGAGCTGCAATCAGTATTTCCGTCTTCATCAGTCTTTACGACATAAACCTTTAGGCTGTCCGGGTTCGAACCATAGGAATAGGTCTGGCCAGCCAAGACGAACCCACCATCCGAGGTTGGTTCAATGGAGTTGGGAACTTCGTCCCACACTGTCCCGAAGGTCTTGCCCCATAGAAGGGACCCATCCGCATCGAGCCTGAGCAGGAACGCGTCATAGCCGCCCTGTCCAGAGGAGTTCGTATATCCGGCAACAGCCACGCCCCCGGTGTTGGGTGCAGTGATCGCTCGTGCGAATTCAATGTAGGTGCCACCGTAGGACTTGCACCATTCCACGTTCCCGTTACTGTCCAATTTTAGGACGGACACGTCGATCGAGAAATTTCCATCCCCAAGAGGCCGGAAGCATGTGATGTATACGTTCCCGTCCACATCGACGGCAAGGCGCTGACCTTGCGCCTCCTGACCAAAGGTCTTGTTCCATAGTAGCTGACCGTCCGCAGAGAATTTCCAGAGGTCGAGCGTCCATCCTCCATGAACTGTCGTCAACAGGACTTCTCCCGTTGCGGTAACGGCCATATCAATTGGAACCCAGCCTGCACCCTGAGCATCCCAAGCCCACGGCAGCCACTTGCTCCAGAGTATTCCCCCCTGAGGATCCAGTCGCATCAGGACGGTCCCTGGATGATAAGAGTCACTCGCTTGCTGTACATATCCAGCAGTGAAGTACCCTCCTGCTTTATCATCCTTGATCTTGTACAGAATATCGGAATACTCATTGCCGTAGGTATGGCCCCAAAGCATATTTCCCAAGCTGTCCGTCTTCATCACGAACCCGTCCCAATATCCGGCACCATAGCTGAAAGTGCCACCACAAACAACGAGTCCGTTATCACCTTGCTCAACGATATCGAAGACCTCATCCGAATTGATCCCGGGGAAATTGCGGGTCCACACTTGCCCTCCCATTGGATCCAGCTTCATGAGGAATGCGTTGGACACGGAACCGAATCCCCACGTAGTACCCCCTACGATAAAGTTACCGTTATGTGTTTGGATCGCCTTGTTGGCATAGTCCTCGAAATCCGAGCCGTAGCGCCTTTCAAATGTGTTCTGGCCGACAGCCAACTCCGTGTGAAGTATCAGAGACAAAATCAAAACAGGAAGCGCAGCTGGCAATCGCCAATAACGCATGTTTCCTTTTTCCAATGCTGCGAAGAATGAGTATGATGGCATGCTCTCGCGGATTTTCTTTGCTCTTCTGTTGTTAGAGGCACCGTGTGGCCATTCCCAAACATAGTAATAAGTTGAAAGTACAAGTAAATGCCGAACTACTGACGCGGAGGGTTTAGAAAACTCCCACTTAGCGATTCACTCCATGCCGGTTTCGGTTTCATCCTCGAGCGCTTCGTGCTCTTCGTCACCGGCATGGGGAACATCCGGGATGTGATCCCCTTCCCGCGGGCACCGAAGAGCGCGGATTTCTGAGTAAGGAAGCGCCAGCTCAGAAGTAATAAGCAGGATGTGATCGACTTGGCGGGACAACCACGCAGCTTGGATCAACGTCCACTCCGAGAACACACTGCACCATGAGATCACTTTTGCTCGCTGCTATTCTCTTCGCCACCACGGCGTTGCACGCCCAAGTACCCCTCGTCGACTACTCCTTCATGGCGGTGCCGCCCTCGTCGTTCGTGAACAAGGTGCTCGTGCAGCCCGATGGAAAGATCCTTTTGGGTGGAGGATTCCTCAATTATGCGGGCTCCGGCAAGAGATACTTGGTGCGACTGAACAGCGATGGCAGCATTGATAACAGCTTCAATCCCGGCGGGATCGGTCCCGACCACCTAGTGCAGGACATGGACCTGATGGCGGATGGGCGGATCTTGATCGCGGGCAACTTCGTCAGCTACGACGGAATTCCGACCCAATTCGTAGCCCGCCTGTTCCCCAACGGGATCTTGGATAACAGTTTCCAAGTGCCGCCCGAAACCCTTAACGGCGCCGTGCTCGCCGTTGCGTGGCACCGGGACAATAAGGTGCTGGTGGGGGGCGAGTTCTTCACTTGCGGCTACACCCAGCCGCACATCGCACGCTTCGACTCCACGGGCGCCGTGGACACCACCTTTCTGGTAGGCAGTGGATTCACCGGCAACGTGAACGACATATTGGTACTGTCCGATAACCGCATTCTCGTAGGTGGTGACTTCTACATGTACCAGGATAATTACTGTGGCAGGATCGCCATGCTTACAGCCAACGGACTGTATGAGCCCTCGATGAATAACGATCCGGGATTTCAAGGCTCCGCATGTTCCATCAGGGCATTGGCGTTCGCCCCGGGCGGCAAGATCCTTGCTGCGGGGGTCTTCAGCCACCACAACGATGTACCTCGGACCGGCATAGCACGGCTGAACATGAACGGCGCGTACGATGCTTCATTCACCTCGCCGTTCTATCCCTATGCACTGATAAAAGCGGTCGCCGTGCAGGCGGACGGGCACATCCTTGCGGGCGGCGATTTCACCGCTGGGATGTACGATCCCAACGTGCCGGGGCCTGCCAGCTTCCTGCGATTGAACGCCGATGGTAGCCGGGATGGCAGCTACGATGTTGGCGAGGGTACCGGGCCCGTGGCAGCCAGCGTGCGGAGCATTGTGATACAGCAGGACAATAAGGTGCTGGTGGGCGGCGCCTTCAGCAGCTTCAACACCGAAACACAATACCCCGCGATCATCCGGTTGAACGGATCAATGCCCACGGCCATCGCCGAAAGTCCCTACACGCAGAACACGTTGAAAGCTTGGTGGAACCCCGATGGACTGCGCGTCACCGTTCCGGTGGACTTCAACGGCGATGCACGCTTGAACGTATACACCAGCATCGGACAATTGGTGCATAGCCAACGTGTAGGCGCAGCGGCGAACAGCACGTTCGGCGTGCCAATGGACCCCAATGCGGGCCTGCTTCTCGTGAGCTTGGAACAGGGCAACAGGCGGCTGACCGCGAAGGTGATGGTGCCTTGATAGGTGGATCGACGCCAAGTCCACCCATGTGATCCTGGCGGCCAAATTCTCTTTGCGTTCGTGGCAGCATCCTCTATGCCACTTGCCGGACAAAGGGCGCAGGTACACGAGTAGATCCACATTACTTCACCACCTTGGCCCATTTGGCGGCACCGATGGTGCAACGTCTTAAGCCGAAGCAGCGTCACCAAGGTGATCCACCGCCATGAAGCCATTCCTTACCCTCGCCATTCTGTTCGCCACCACCGCGCTGCACGCCCAGGTGCCCATCATCGATTACTCCTTCCTGGCTGCATCGCCCCCCACGCTGGTGAACAAGGTGCTCGTGCAGCCCGATGGTAAGATCCTCGTCGGGGGCGGGTTCACCAACTATGCGGGCTCGGGCAAGAGCAACCTGGTCCGGCTGAACAGCGACGGCACGGTGGACGGCACCTTCAACCCCGGCGGCAGCGGCCCGGATTTCTTGGTGCAGGACATGGATCTGATGCCCGATGGGCGCATCCTGATCGCGGGGAATTTCGGCACCTATAACGGCATCCAGAACTACTTCGTGGCGCGCCTGTTCCCCAATGGGACGTTGGACCCCGGCTTCCACGTGCCGCCGAACTCCATCAACAATGCAGTGTACGCCATCGCCTTGCACCGGAACAATACCGTGTTGGCCGCAGGCGACTTCTTCATCTGTGCCGGGCACAGCCAGCCGCACATCACGCGCTTCGACTCCACGGGTGTTGTGGATACCACCTTTTTGGTGGGCGCCGGATTCGACGGCACCGTATACGACCTGCTGGTATTGCCCGATCAGCGCATCGTGGCCGGCGGTTCCTTCTACAACTACCAAGGCACTTGGTGCGGCGACCTCGCCCTGATCGCTTCCAACGGACTGCATGACGCTTCGATGGATACTGATCCGGGGTTTGTCGCCACCGGCAGTTCGATCCGGGCATTAGCACTACAGCCGGACGGCAAGCTCCTTGCCGCAGGGATATTCGGCTGGTACGACGGCGTGCCACGAACGGCCATCGCGCGGCTGGACATGAGCGGTGCATACGATAACTCGTTCACCTCGCCTCTTTACCCCTATGCGAAGGTGGATGCCATCGCTGTACAGGCGGACGGCCACATCCTGGCCGGTGGCGAATTCACCGCTAACATGTACGACCCACCCGTACCCGGACCTTCGTGCCTGATCCGGATGAACGCCGATGGAAGCCGGGACAACAGCTACGACCTTGGTGTTGGCGCAGGGGCCGAACCCGGGGACACCTACTTCGTGCGGAGCATTGCGGTCCAGCAGGACAATAAGGTATTGGTGGGCGGCCGCTTCACCACCTTCGATACGGAAACGCAATACCAACAGCTCATCCGCTTGCACGGGTCGTTGCTAACGGGCATCACCGAAAGCGACGCTGTAACGCCCGCGTTGAATGCTTGGTGGTATTCCGGTGAACTGCGGGTGACCATGCCGGCGGACTTCACCGGCGATGCACGCTTGAACGTGTATTCCAGCAACGGACAATTGGTGTACAGTGAACGCGCAGGTGCAGCGGCGAACAGCACGTTCGGTGTGCGGGTGAACCCCGTTTCCGGACTGCTCCTCGTGAGTTTGGAACAGGGCAACGTGCGGTTGACCACAAAGGTGATGGTGCCTTGATCGGAGGATCACCGCGAAGCGCGCATAGAGAAGGTTAACCGCAACGAGCGCGACGGAAGAATGGGCAGTGCGCTATGCAGTTTGAAACACCAAAGTCGTTGCGTCCGTCGCGTGCGTTGCGGTAAAACCACCACGCATCATTTCGTCACTGCCTTGTCCGCGGGCCTATTGTAGATCGCGGAGAGCCGGGCATAGAGCTCCGGGTGCTTCTTCTGCATCTTCTCCGGATCCTCGAAGAAGTACTCGCTCACCACGGCGAGGAATTCGGCGTTGCTCTTCAAGGCGTACGGGTTGATGTCGGACTTTCCTTTCTCGATCCGCTCGGCCTCCTGCTTGATCTCCTGCAACCAAGGCCCCACGTAGGCGTGCTTCATCAGCATTTCGGGGATGCCATCCACAGCGCCGTCCTCCTTGTCCAGCAGGTGCACGAACTCATGCACGCCCACATTGGTCCGGTGTGTCGCTCCGTCGAAGTCACGCACCAGGTCGGACTTGGAGAGCACAACCGTGCCGTTCATGAAGCGGTCGCCCACCATGCCGGCGATGTTCTCCCGGTGACCATCGAAGCGCTGCGTCTGGAAGGTGCTGTCGAAACTGTTCGGATAGATCAGCACTTCGTTGACGTGTGGATAGGTATAGCCAGGAAAGGCGAAGACCGGGATGATGGCGCTGCTGGCAACCATGAGCCGTACCGCGTCATCGATGTCGGTGTCAATGCCCTGTATCCGCTTTTCTGCGAGGAAGAGCTGCACGCGGCGCTCGAAGACCGTGCGGTCCTTCTGGCTCAGTTGGTCGTAAAAGGCCACACGTTCAAGCAAGAATTTTCGCCACTCCGCCGGGAAAGGACGCTCCATTTTTTCCGTGAACCGCTTCTTCTTGACCAACAGGTAACGGACGATCGCGATAACCCCAACAGCCAATGCTACGATGATCAAGATGTTCATCAGTTCCATGTATCAAAACTAGTTGGCGGGAGACGAGCTAAGTTTCACCGCCAATGTTCCATGCCGATCTTTTCGAGAGAAGTCAAGCGTGCCAATAACCTGCACTAGCATCACACATTAACGCAAGTATTTCCTTTGTGTCCTTCGCGGTAGAAACCAACGACGCTCCCATGAAGATCTACCACCTCTCCACCTGCTCCACGCGCCGTCGCCAAAGCGCTCTGGCGTCGTGCGACCTGCCAGCGCATCCTGAAAGAGATACCGGGACTGGACCGCTTTGAATTGCAGGACATCAAGTCGGAACCCATCACCGCCAAGCAATTGGATGCGATGAAGAAACTGGCGGGCAGCTACGAAGCCCTCTTCAGCAGCCGCGCGATGAAGTTCCGCAGCATGGGCCTGGACAAGCAGCAGCTCACTGGAACGGACTATCGCGACCTGATCCTTTCGGAATACACCTTCCTGAAGCGGCCGGTGATCGTGATCGGTGATCAAGCCTTTGTAGGCAACGCGAAGGCGGTAGTGGCAGCCGCGGTTGCAACCGCAGGTTGAACTTGGAAGAGCTGGATTCCTATTGCTTCACCACGCGTCCGTGCCAACGGCTTTCACCCTGACGCACTTCCACGAGGTAGCTCCCTGCTGCGAGCGCATTTCCCAAGCCTTCCAGGCGATGGCTCTGTGAGACAATGCGCCCGGTGCCATCGCGCAGCAGCACATCCACAACGCCGCGACTGAAGGGATCCGCGGCAATGCTGAATTCGGAAGTGAACGGTGAGGGGAATGCCGTGATCTCTTGATCCTTCCCAGCGGTTTCTTCCACTCCGGTGGAAGTGTCCAGTGCGATGCGTGCGACCACCAAATGCGGCGTGGACACTTCGGCGGTAAAAGACCCGAACGGGAAGGTATCGCGCGTACGTACTGCAATGTGGCAGATCCCATCGGGCAATACGGACAGCCCTTGCACCACGTCGAATTCACCACTTCCACCGTGGAGTTCCCATTGTGGTGTACCCGTGCTGTCCACTTGGAGCAGGGTGATCGCGCGTTCCTCCGTGGAGCCGAGGTTGGTGAGCACATTGTTGCCCCAAGCAATTACGCCGAAGGCTAGGCCCACGATCACGGCGTTGCCATTCGCGTCCACTCCCAGAACATCCTTTTCTCCCACATCGAACTGCCCGGAGAAGGGTGTACCCAACGGAGGTTGAAAGCCCCATTGTAAAGTACCCATGCTGTCCAACCGCGCCAAAATGAAGGTGCTGTTCCATTCCGGACCATGGAAGTGGGTTCCTCCGAAGGTAAGGCTGTCCATAGGTGGATACAGCAAATAGACATGGCCGAAAGCATCCGCTTTGACACGGGCTCGTTGAAAGACGATATCCTCGCCGCTTCGGAGCCATTGCGATGTACCGTCCGCATCCATCCTGGTGACGAAGAAGTTATATTCCGTGGTGATCGGATAGAGGGTGCCGTTCACCGTGATCCCGGGTGTGCTGGTAGCTCCGGAAACGTACAAATTGCCTTGTGGGTCGAAGCTGAGGCTACCGATGAGCTTTGCATTCAGGACCGGACGTGTCTCCACGTCATTTCCGGAATTATCCAAACGCTTGATCGCCCCCGTAAAGTAGTCGCATGTGGCATACCAACCTCTTCCTTGCGGATCGAAGGTGATCGCTTCCACATCCATGCTTGCCGTAGTATTGGGCGTGATGTTCCGTTGCCAGAGCAGGTTGCCATCAATGTCCAAGGCGATCAGGAAGGTCTCGGGAAAGGTATTCCCGTTCACCACGGGAAGCACGGAGCCCGATCCGAGATGGAGAGCCCTGAAGAAGCGACCACCAATGATCACGTTCCCATCAATGTCCGATGCCATGGCCTGTAACAAGACGGAGTCCCCCAGTGAAAAGGACCAATTGATCTCCCCCAGGGCATTGCGTTGCTCGATCACCGCGCTGCCGAAAACCGTTTGATACAGGTAGCTCAGTTCGGTGCTTCGGGCCACGTAAGCATGGTCCGCATCCGAAGCACATACCAAGTGTGTCGGCGTATCCGGATCGACCGTGTAGTCGATGGGGCTTGCCGTAAGCCATTGGACCTGTTGACCTTGAACTGTGCCGGCGAATACCACCAGCGCTGGCAGTAGAATATAAATAGTGGATCGCATGGGTCATAGACGTGATGAAAACCTTCAGCGTTGCACGGAATGGAATGATCCTTGTGCAAAGGATGCGGTCAAATACCATGATACTATGAAAACCGACCTGATCTTCACACTCATGGCCAGCTTTCTGGCTGCTTTTGCTGCGATCACACCTCTCCACGCCCAAGATCGTGCCCCACTATCGGGGTGCGACTGCCCCACGGTGCAGTTGGACGATGCCTACTGCGCTTCCGCCATGGTCTTTGAAGGTGTTCCTATTTCCGCGGACACCGTATTCGCCGTGGGCAACGCTCAGAAGTATCCCAAGAACCCGATCGACCATATCGCCGTTCTCTTCCGTGTGGACCGCTCGTTGAAAGGCTTGGCCGACAAGGACGCCGTGATCTCGACTTCCTTTAAAGACGAGAACTGCGCTTTCCAATTCATCATGGGCCAGCCGTACTTGGTGTTCGCGCACAAGAATGGTGACCTGATGCTGACCGATCGCTGCACACCTACACGTTCCTTGGATACGGTTGGCCGTGCCTTCTCCGACAGCTTGGAGTATGTGCGCAGCGGAAATCACTGGGAAGGACATGTGCCGATGAGCACACCCTGCCAGTAGCACCGTGAGAACAGGGCCCGATCAGCGCGCCACTTCCTTTTTCTCCTTCCGCACAGCGCGCTCCTCTCTCCGTATCTCCGCATCCTGCCTCAGCACCGAGCGCATGCGTTCCTTGGCTTCGGGCACGAGATTGCGCACCAGACCCTCGCGCGTGGCGTGCCACACATAGTTGAATATGGAACGCTCCGGGTCGCGCTCGATGGAGAAGTTGCGCTCCCGGTCCGCGCTCATGCCGCCCCCGTATTCCTGCGAAAGCATGATGTCCATCATGTTGCCCATCATGCTGTGGCGTAGTTCGCTGGGTGTGCCGGGCTCCACGCGTACGATCAGGTCCGTATAATTCATCGCCAACGCGCCTTTCGCACGGCGGGCGTTCGCCTCCATGCGCAGGTCCACACGATGCAGCATGCCCTGCTCCACTTCCATGTGCAATAAGGGACGCGTGGCCCGGTTCACCTCCACCAACGGCAGCCCCGTCAACGAAGCCGTCAGCTTGAACCGCTCGCTCCCATCCAACGCCGCTCTGTAGTGGCCTTTTACTTCTGCGCTGTCAAAGATCCTGAACGAGAGATCCCCCGTGAGGCTGTCGTCCTCCGCGATGGCGCCCGCCTCATTTGTGATGTTGTGGAACCGGGCGTTCATGCTGGTGAAAGGCATTTCACCCCATCTTCCGGTCCTCGGGTCGCGCTCACGGTATAGCACGGCTCCATTGACCAGCCGGGCGGTGTCCACCTTGATGGAGAACGGCATAGCGTCCAGTGCGGCTGTTGGCAAGCTCTTTAAGGTCCGCTCCTGTTCTGGCAATGTCTTGTCCAATTCCAGCATCATCCGTAGTCCAAGGATGTCTATGTCGTTCACCCAAAGGGCCTCATCCGCGATGGACCGGTCCACGTCCAGGCCGCTGAGGAGGATGCTATCCAGCGCAAGGGTCATCTCGCATTTCTGTGTGCGATCGGCGCTTGTACTATCCACCTGCTCCGGAGTGATCCGGACATCCGTGAGCCTGCCACTCCGTCCCGTTCGGGAGAGGGAGATCGCTCCGATATGCAGGCGGCTGCCGTCGGGAAGAAGCGTGCTGATGCTGTCCACATTCAGTTCCGCCCCTTCCAAGGAAAGACGCACGCCTGCGTTCCGGCCCTTCGCGGCCACGCGCAACGCCGAGGCCCCGATCTGCAGTCCGCTCACCTTTAGCTCCGGAAGCAATTTGTTGAGGTCCTGCACGGAGGCATTCGCACCCTGTATCGAGAGCGTATCGGCGACCAACACCGATACCAAGCCTTGACCCTTTTGGCCCAAACGCTTGAACGGATCCGCGAGGTCCACGCGCCTAGGCCCGGTGTAGTAGTGGAACTCGGGTTCTTCCAACGCAATGGCCTGCACGCGGATCTCACCATGGAGCAGCAATCGCCAGAAAGAAAGGCCACGCATTTCCACCCGACCCACCTTGGCGGCGAAGAGGTAGCGGTAGGCGCCGGTCCGCAGGCTGTCCAGCAGGCGCGGCTCGAAGTCCAGGTCGGCGTCGGTGACCACCAGACTGCCGTTCCGAGCGTCGGCTTTCAGGCTGCCCAAGGTGATGTGATAACCGGGTACGCTGGCCTGTGCGATCGCCGAATGGATGCGGGCCTCCGCCTCCCGGTCCAGCCAAGCTGCGCCGCCATGCCGTAGCCACCACGCCGTTGCGCCCACAACTATACCGAGCAATAGCAGCAGTGCAACGAGCATGCGCAGAAGCAGGCGCCATGTTCGTGATCTGGTGGTGGACATAACGGGGTAAAGTTCAGGCTCGCGGACCCCGGGCGATGCACACCTCGTAAAGTACCCGCCTGCATTGAACGCAGTTCCGTGCTCTTTCGTCCTTCGTCTCCGCCATTCATCACATCTGAACGAAGGGGCTTTTCCCGAACAATACCTTTGCCCCCCTCAAAACAACGCATTCACATGGCCGCAGGCGCTTCCGGATCATTCCGCCGTTTTCTTCTTCTCCCGCTCGTCGCTCTTGCCGCCTGCACCTCAGAACCCAAGATGCCCGAGACCCAAACCCCCAAAGTACCCGCATTCGATGTGGCGGGCATGGACACCACCGCCAAGCCCTGCGACGATTTCGACCGCTTCGTCAACGGCACGTGGAAGGACAAAAACCCGGTGCCGGCGACCGAATCCCGCTGGGGCGCTTTCGGTATCCTCGCGAAGGAGAACCTCGAGGTGAAGATGAAGAGCATCATCGAGAAACTGATGACCGAGAAAGATGCCAAAAAAGGCTCCACGCCCCAGCTCGTCGGTGACTACTACCGGTCCTACATGGACACGGTGACACTGGAAAAGCTCGGCGCCACGCCACTGAAGCATTGGATGGACCGGATCGATGCATTGAGCAACCTGAAGGAACAAGCCGCGCTTTCCGGCGAATATGCCCGCTTGGGATCCTCCTCCTTCGTCGGCCTTTACGCGCAACCCGACCAGCAGAATAGCAAGATGAACACGCTGTGGAGCGACCAGGACGGGTTGAGCCTCGGTGAGCGCAGCTACTACGAGAAGAACGATAGCGCCATGGTGAACATCCGCAAGGAGTTCGTCCATCACGTGGATACGATGTTCAGCCTTGCAGGCCTAACGGAGAAGAACGTCGGCCAGACCATTCTCGATTTCGAGACGGGCCTAGCCAAGCTGCAGCTCACCAACATCGAGCGCCGCGATCCGAGCATCTACACCAAGATGGCCTTCGCGGACTACATCAAGCTCTCGCCCGACTATGACCTGGCCACGGCCATCGCCAAGACCGGCATCAGCAACGACAGTCTGTTGGTGGAGAACAAGGAATACGTTCAGAAGGCTTCAGCCTACATGGCGTCCACCCCGCTGAGCACGTTGAAGGCTTGGATGAAGTGGCAGCTCCTTTCCACTTATGCGAACACGCTGAACAAGGCTTTGAACGAGGAGAGCTTCCGATTCCATGGCACCGTGATGAGCGGCACCAAGGAGCAGAAATCCCGTGAACTCCGCGCCCTGCGCGCCACGGACGGACTGCTCGGCGAGCCGCTCGGTAAGCTGTACGCGGATAAGTACTTCCCGGCGTCCTCCCGCAAAAGGGTGGAGGACATGATCGAGAACGTGCGCACCGTGTATGGCGAACACATCAAGAACCTCACTTGGATGAGCGATGTGACGAAGCAGAAGGCCTTGGAGAAACTGTCACTCTTCACCACCAAGATCGGCTACCCGGACCAGTGGAAGGACTACAGCATGGTGGACATCAAGCCGAATACGCTGATGGAGAACACCATGCACTTGATCGAGTGGCGGACCAATGACAATCTGGTGCGCATCGGCAAGCCCGTGGACCCGAAGGAGTGGGGCATGACGCCGCAGACGGTTAACGCCTACTACAACCCCACCATGAACGAGGTTGTCTTCCCGGCGGGGATCCTGCAACCGCCGTTCTTCAACGCTGATGCGGACGATGCGATCAACTACGGCGGCATCATCGCGGTGATCGGGCATGAGCTCACCCACGGCTTCGATGACCAAGGCGCCAAGTACGACGGCCACGGCAACTTGGTGAACTGGTGGACGCCCAGCGACAAGGCGAACTTTGACTCGCTGGCCAACAAGATGATCGCCTACTTCGACAAGCAGGAGGCGATGCCCGGGCTGTATGTAAAGGGTGCGCTCACCGTGGGTGAGAACATCGCGGACCAAGGCGGCCTCACGCTAAGCTACGCGGCCCTGAAGCATAGCTTGGAAGGCAAGCCCGAGCCACCACTGATCGACGGCTACACGTGGCAGCAGCGCTTCTTCCTGGGCTGGGCGCAGGTATGGCGCGACAACATCCGCCCGGAGGCTTTGCGCATGCGCATCGAGCGTGACCCGCACAGCCCCGCCCACTTCCGCATCGACGCAGCGCTCGGCCAGTTCAAGCCCTTCGCTGAGGCGTGGTGCCCGAAAGATCCCGGCACCATGATCGTGCCGGACAGCGAGCGTATCGTGATCTGGTAAGGATACGGGGGGCACGAGAGGCCGTATGTCCTATAAAAGCACCCGCTCGGCTTCATGTCGAGCGGGTGCTTTGTGCTTCGGACTGGACTTTCGGGGAATGCCGATCACTTCTCGTCGGCGCTGGGGCCGAAGAAGCCGGGGATGGGCACATCCAGTAAACGCAGGTACACCGTGAGCTGGCCGCGGTGATGCACCATATGCTGCAGCTGTCGCTCGATCGCTTGATAGCGTGGTGTTTTTGACATCACCTGCCCATTGCGCCGGACCTCCCACGGAGCGTCCAGGTCCAGCGCGCCCGCTTGCTTCAATGCATCTTCAGCGGCCTTGGACTTCGTTCCATGCAGATCGATGATCTCCTGCAACGATGCGGGCGGCACGGGTGGTTGATAGCCACTCAAGACGAAATCGAAATGGTCGCTTTCCGCGATGCGGTTCATCCAATGCGGCAGCTCCGCCAAATGCTGACCCAAGCGTCCCAAGGTCATGGACTTCTCGTGAGGCTTCCAAAGCAGCTTGTCGCCCGGAATGCGTTCGATGATCTTGAGGTTCCCGTGGATGATCGTGTCCAACTCGTGTTGAAAGAATGATAATGGCGTCATGATGCGCGAAATTACCATGGCATCGGACCTCTTCCATGCGGGTCCTACCGCATTCTCGTCAAGCTAAGCATAGTCCTGTCCGATGTCTTATGTCCAATGCTTGAACATGCATGGGACATAAGACATCAAGCAACGGACATTCAGGCCACCAGGCCGTATTCCGTACGGACGTCCTTGTCCCCCAACACCACGAAGGTGAAGATGCCCAAGGCGATGCCGAACGGTATGTTCAGGCAGTTCAATGCGGCGACCACTTGCGTGAAGGTGCGGCCATTCCGCTTTCCGATCTTCCCGGCGCTGATGAGGTTCAGAATGCCGTGGACCTCGACCAGAACGAACAGGATCCAACCCAAGGTGCGCAGGAAGGAACCCAACCAAGTGGGTGGCGCTTCGCCGCTCTGCTCTGCCAGCCAAGCGCTGTTCAGGAACGAGCCTGCGAACACAAGGCTCAACAAGGCAAGTCCTGTAAGGCAGACGAGCACACCGTACACATAGTGCAATACGCTGAGGGTGGAGAGCTGATGTTTCATGCACCGAAGATGGCAGTTCTTACGTGATGCGATCCGGGATCCGGAAGAGTGGTCCGCTGTCAGGGCGAACGGTTGGTAGCGACCACCATCCAAGAAGACGCCTTTCACGTAGATCGTAAAAACAGCGAGCAATGAACACGAGGAAGCCTCCGTTCTTCGACCGTTCCCCGGACATCGGTCCGCTCCTTTGTAATACTGTCAGGTGCTCGTTGCAGCACGGATCTTGCAAACACCATTGAACATGTTCATTCGATCGGCCTTCCTACTTTTCATCGGTGCCTTGGGCTGCGCCAGCTCCGGATCATCAACAACCATGGATAAAGCTCCTTCCTCCTCTCCCACACACATGGAAAACCCCTATTACTCCCGCACGGACACCGCTCATCTCAACGTGAGCGATGCCGAATGGAAGCGGATCCTTCCCGACAGCGTCTTCGAGGTGGCGCGGCATAAAGCGACTGAACGCGCCTTCACCGGCAAGTACTGGGACGCCGACGGCCTCGGCATGTACTACTGCGCCGTTTGTGGCAACGCCCTCTTCCGCTCCGACAGCAAGTTCGGCAGCAGCTGCGGATGGCCCAGCTTCTACCAAGCGCTGCGACCGAACAGTGTGCGCTACGTGGATGACAACACCTATGGGATGGCCCGCACGGAAGTGCTCTGCGGCCGTTGCGACAGCCACCTCGGCCACATCTTCGACGATGGGCCGCCCCCTACCGGCAAGCGCTTCTGCATGAATTCCATCGTGTTGGATTTCGTGGCGGATAAGTGACCGCGGGGTTTCTACCACAAAGGGCACGAAGGGCACAAAGCAAGCGGTTGCTCGTGAGGTATAGTAGCTGGTGATCGGGCTGACGTCTGCCGCTGCATACTGCTACTGCCAACTGCCGCCTTTCTGTTCTTCGTGCCCTTCGTGGTATGCCTTCTATCACTTCAAGTAGTCGCTAACGGTCTGTGAGATGGAGCGCTTGATGCCTTCCCAAGTCTGGCCTTTGAGACTAACTGGGGTTTCGCTTTCGTCGGCATCCGTGAAGTAAGTGAGTGCATGAGGAATGCTCACCGCGATCATCTGGTTCGGATACTTCTCCGCATGCCTGTCCATCACCCATTGTAGGTCGTGATGCTTGAACAATTCGTACAGGTCCCAGAAGTCCTTCCTCACACCCCGGCCCAGGATCGCTTGGATCTTCATGGCAGCGATGTCGTCGTCAGCATAGAACCGGAGGCCTTCTTCGATCACATCCGGAGCGATGCGCGGGTGCGGGTAGCGAACGATATCCACCTTCACGCCATCGATGTGGCAGAAGACAGCCCAACTGGCTTTCGATGGCTTGTAGTCGAAGGAACTGCCGAATTCCCGCTGTAATGAGGCAATTACAGCATCACGGTCCAGATCACCGGAGGTGAAGAGGTCGAGGTCGACAGAACGGCGATGACCATACCTAAGGGACAGTGCAGTCCCACCCACCAAGCTGCAGCCTTGAAGTGCCTTTAAGCTGAAGAGACGCTTCAGTATGGGTACAACGTTGGGTTCAACCGTCTCAAAGTGTAGCATCGGAAATCCTCCAGTGGCTTATTGAAGATCGCACTCACAAAGTGAAGGGTGTCCAGCGGAAGGAACTTCGCCTTCAGCAACACCTCGGTCACCTTCTCATCCCCGTAATACCGCCTGCAATTGCGGATATCGGGAACGTCGCCGCGCTCAAACACGCGCTCGATCACGAAGGCCGCCTTGGCATCATAGTCCAGCTTGTCGTAGTCCACATCCCAGAAGATGCGACGGGCGAGCTCGGGTTTGGGCATGGATCAAAGGTAGTGGTGCGGTGAATGGTGGCTGGTGATCAGTGACCGGACTGACGTCCGCTACTGCCAACTGCCTTTGCCAACTGCCTCTGACAGATATTCAATACGCACTCGCCTCATTCAATTCCGCGAGATCCTCCTTGCTCAGTTGCAGATCCGCAGCGGACATCAGCTCGTTCAGCTGTGCGATGCTCGTAGCGCTGGCGATGGGAGCCGCGATGTGCGGGCGGGTCATCAGCCACGCGAGCGATACCGCTGCCGGTGTGCTGCGCAAGCGCTTGGAAACCGCATCCAGCGCATCCAGGATCTTCAAGCCATGTGGGGTGAGGTATTTGGGCATGCTGCTGCCGCGCACGCTCTTGCCGAAGTCGGCTTCGCTGCGGTACTTCCCAGTGAGGAAGCCACTGGCCAAGGCGTAGTAGTTGAGCACACTCATACCGTGTTCTTCGCAGATGGGCGCATAGTCCCGCTCGAACACGTCGCGGTCGAAGAGGTTGTAGCGCGGCTGCAGCGATACGTAGGCCGTCATTCCCTTGGCAGCGCTGATGCGCATGGACTCCTGCAATCGTTCCGGGCTGAAGTTGGAAGCACCCACCCAGCGCACCTTGCCCGACTTCACCAACTCATCCAAGGCTTCGAGGGTTTCCTCGATCGGCGTCTCCAGATGGTCCCAATGCGTCTGGTAAAGGTCGATGTGGTCCGTGCGCAGACGCTTCAGCGAGGCCTCCACGGAGCGCAGGATATAGTCCTTCCGCAGGTTCTTGCCCTCGCCCATGTCGCCGCCCACTTTGGTGGCGATCACCACTTTGTCACGGTTCCCACGAGCGTGCATCCAGTTGCCCAGGATGGTCTCCGATTCACCGCCCGTATGGCCGGGCACCCAGTTGGAATAGCTGTCCGCCGTATCGATCAGGTTGAAGCCGCCGACCACAAAGGCATCGAGGAGTTTGAAGGAGGTGGCTTCGTCGATGGTCCAGCCGAAGACGTTGCCGCCGAAAGCGAGAGGCGCGACGTGGAGGTCGCTCTTGCCGATGGTGCGCTGTTGCATGTTGTCAAAGTAAGCTACTACTTCCCTGGACCAAGGCGCGGTACCTTCGGATCGCCTGAACGCATTCTCCATGAGAACTTTCATCACCTTGCTCGCCCTGCCGCTATTCACTTGCTTGGCGCCCGATACAAGCGCTGCGACAGGAACACCGCGCACGACGGGACCGACCACGGACAGCCTTCAGGTCCATCCCATCTACCACTCTTCCATGGTGTTGCAATATGGTGGCACCACCATATTTGTGGACCCGCATACCGGACCTGCACGCTTCGCCAAGTATCTCGCGCCGGACCTCGTGCTGATCACCGATATCCATCCCGATCACTTGGATATTGCGACGCTCGAGTCGCTTCCCTTGAAGCAAGCGCGGATCATAGCGCCACAGGCGGTGATGGACATGCTGCCCCCACGCTTTCAGGCCATCTGCGAGGTGATGCACAACGGGGATGCCATCGACCTCGCTGACACGCACATCGAGGCCGTCCCGATGTACAACCTTCCGCCCTCGCCCAATGCTTTCCACCCCAAGGGCCGCGGCAACGGATACGTGCTTACGCTTGGCGGCAAGCGCGTCTACATCAGCGGCGACACGCAGGGCATTCCGGAGATGCGCGCATTGCAGAACATCGACATCGCATTTGTCTGCATGAATCTGCCGTACACGATGGACGTGGATGAAGCCGCCGATGCCGTGCTCGCCTTCAAGCCGAAGGAGGTCTACCCGTATCACTATCGCGGCACGAATGGCTTCAGCGATGTGAAGCGCTTCAAGGAACTGGTGAATGCCAAGGATCCCGCTATCGAGGTTAGTTTGGAGGAGTGGTATCCTGCGGAGTAGTTGTCGGTTGTTAGTTGTCAGTTGTCGGGCTTTCGCCGACACTGCTGCCTCCGGCTGAGCGACTGAATAGCATGGTTGGCGCTCGCGTGTCGCGCGTGCTGTTTGCTATTCCGCGATGTCGATCTTCTTGCCGTTCAAGCCTTCGATCCACTGGCTGATCAAGTACACGACGATCGCAATGCCGATGCCCACCACCGTGTCGATCACCCGGTCGCGGACCACCACTTCCGGGCTGATGGGATGGCCCACCGTGGTGATGATCAGCGCGAGCGGCGTGATGAAGAACAGGCCCAGCGCATAGTTGCGCGTGATCACCACGTCGGTGGCGAACTGGAGGAACATCACCATCAGCACAAGGCCCGCAGGCGGAAGGGGCAACTGTAGCAGGGCGGCGAAAAGGACCACGCCCAGCAAGGTGCCGAGTATCCGTTGGATGCCGCGGGTAAGGGTCAAGCGACGGTTATGCCCGGTCTGAAGGATGGCCACAACCGGCAGGATCACCCAGTAGCTCTTGAGTGTCCCCAAGTAGAGGCCAGCGATGCACGCGAAGGCCACGCCAACGGTCAAACGTACCGTAATGGCAGTGGTCTCCCGGTCCAACTGGAAACGTTTGAACGACGGTGGTACTGTTCTTTCCTCTTCTTCCGTTCCCCGCTTCTTGGGCAACAGCGTGGCCGCCGCTACTACGATCATCGCTCCCATGGCTCCTGCAGCCACCAGCACGGGGATCCACCCCGGTGCCACCAACGCGCCGGTGCGGACATGGAGTGCAGCCAAGTTGCTGCTCACGGCGGTAAGCAGCACGAAGAACACCGTGCCGGGCGGAGGCATCCCTATGCCTTGGCAAAGCGTGCTGGATAAAGCGGTGACCGCGATCACACAGAGCACGCTGGCCGAAGTGCTGAAGGAGAACAGGATGCCCAACACGGAGGAAAGCACCAACGCCAAAGCCACATAGGGCAGCATGCGCAGGCGGTCCCAGCGTTCCAGGCCCGCGCCATACATCGCGGTGAACGCCCCTAGCATCGCGATCATGCCCCATTGCGGCTGCCCGATCAGAGCGAACAGGACCATGGGAAAACCAAGTGCCAGGCCGGACTGGGTACCCACCGCCCATCGCCATGGCTGGTTCTTCAATCGCACCAAATGCTTCAGTTCCTTCCGGGTCTGGCGCAGGGGGATCTTCCTTTTATCCGGGGTATCCATGCAAGAGGAAGCTACTTTGCCGATGGGGCGAGCAACGGGTGAAAGTTACGGGTGGTGCAAGCCTGCCCGCTCCGAAAGCGCGGGTGTGGGCGCACATACCACAGGCGCGTTCCAACGAACAACTGAATGCACGAACTTCGTTCCCCATCCCCGCGACACATGATCCGATCACTACTCCTCGCTTCCCTCCTCTTCACCACCGCATTGCAAGCACAAACGCCGATGCCCGCCGAGACGCGTGTGGCCATCGCCGAGCTGAAAGCCTTGGCTTTGCACCAGCCCGATGCAAACAAATTGACCGCTGCGACACAAGGCAAATACCCTGTCGCGATGATGGGCGGCCGCTGCATGGTGGGCTTTCTCGGCAAGGTGAGCGAAGCCTTCAGCGGCGATGCGCTCGACCCTGCTATCGTGCACGTTGGTGCGCGCATCGGTAATGTGCTCTCCTTCCGTGTGGATGCTTACCACCTCGATGCAGCTTCTGCGATCCACGGGCTGGTGGTGGCCGAGCTCGCCGGCATTGCGAAGCCCACGCTGGACAAATTGGTGAAGTCCATCCACGCCGACAGCGTGCAGCGCGGCATCAACCTGCCGCAGGCCTACACCGGTGAAGGCGTGTTGATCGGCGACCTCGACTGGGGCTTCGACTACACGCATCCGATGTTCTACGATACCGCGATGGCCACCTCCCGCATCCGCGCCGCATGGGACCAGTACCGCCAAGCGGGCCCCGCACCGGCCAACTATGGTTACGGCGCTGAATTCAGCACGCCCGCCGCGCTGTTGGCCGCACAGAGCGACACCGCCAACATCTACAGCTACGCCACCCATGGTTCGCACACCGCAGGCATCGCCGGTGGAGGCGGCGCGGGCACCATCTACCGCGGCATCGCTTTCGATGCGCAATACCTCTTCTGCACCTTCCTGATCGATGCCGCAGCCGCGATCGATGGCGTGGCCTGGATGCAGCACATCGCCCAACAGGACGGCAAGCGCTTGGTGGTGAACATGAGCTGGGGCCTCTACTACATGGGAACACTGGACGGCCACTCCCTGCTGAGCCAAGCGCTGGACCAGTTCTCCGCCGAGGGTGTCGTCTTCTCCATCTCCGCCGGCAACAACGGCGATATCGCCTTCCACATCGGCAAGACCTTCACCGGCGACACCCTGCGCAGCGGCGTGCAGTTCTATCCCTACAGTGCCAACCCGAACATGTGGGGCCAAAGCCTCACCATGTGGGGCGGTACCGGCGAGGCCTTCTCCGCCAACTTCAAGGTGCTCAACAGCAACAGCGTCGCGGTGATGGAAACGCCGTGGTACCACACTGCCACGCAGGCCACTTATGTGGATTCCTTTATGGTCTCGGGTAGCGACACCGTGTTCTTCAACCTCACTGCGGAAGCCGCAAACCCCTTTAACGACCGGTCGCATTTCCGCCTGCGCATCAAGAACACCAACACCGCCCTGCGCGTGGTGATGCAGGCCACCGCAGCTTCCGGAACAGTCCACTTCTGGAACGTCACGGAGCTGACGAACGACGTGGGCAACTGGGGCCAGGCCTTCCAGTCCGGGGTGCCCGGAGGCACGGCCGGTGACAACCAGTACGGCATCGGTGAACCCGCTTGCGCGGAAAGCGCCATCACCGTGGCGGCGTGCAGCTCCATAGTCGGCTATTCCCCCACCGGCTCGCCCATCGGCGGCAACATCGCGGGCTTCTCCTCCTTCGGTCCCACGCTGGACGGACGCATCAAGCCGGACATCACCGCACCGGGCGTCAACGTGGCCTCGTCCATCAGTTCGTTCACGGACAATGACTACACCGCTACGCTCACCGTGCCGTTCCAAGGCCGCGATTATCCCTTCGCGCGCTTCAGCGGCACCAGCATGTCCGCACCCGCGGTCACCGGAACAGTGGCCCTGATGCTGCAGGCCGATCCCACGCTCACACCGGCACAGATCCGCGACATCATCCGCCAGACCGCCATCACCGACAACTACACCGGCACCATCCCGCCGGGTGGAAGCACACGCTGGGGCATGGGCAAACTCAACGCCTACCACGCGGTGACGCAGCTGCTGGGCGTAACGGGCGTGAACGAGGCCGAAGGAACCCTGATCTCCATTCGGCCCAACCCCTCCAGCGGTACGCTCTTCATCACACCGCCCTTCGCCGCCGATGGAGCGCGATTGTCCGTGACGGATGCGCTGGGCGGCACCGTACTAAGTCGCCGTCTTTACAGCTCCGGCACCTTTTCCATCGATGCATCCGCATGGCCCAGTGGTGTGTATTTCCTGCGGATGGAAAAGGACGGGCAACGTGCCGTGGGGAAGGTGGTGCGGGAGTAGAATAACGGTTGAGAACTATATACACGCCTCGCGGAACAATTCCGCATTCCGTGAACATAGATTTCGGCCGGATCCAAACTTCTGGAACCACTAAAACCACCTCCATGTTGAAACGGACGACTTTCGCAACCGTACCTGTTATCGCACTCCTCCTGCTCGCATCCTGCAGTGGAGGGGACCATGCCAAGATGGATGAATTGACGGCGCACCACAAGGCAATGATGGCCGCCGACAGCCTGAACAAGGCGCAGGAAGCCACCGCCAAGGCCGTTTATGACATGATCAACACATCGGGCACGGACGGCGTGGAGAAGCTGGTCGCCGCTGATTTCACGGACCACCAAGCGGACACCTCCCTCAAGTCCACCGGCCTCCAACTGTTCAAGGATGAACTGGCGATGTACCGCACCGCCTTCCCCGACTTCCACCAGGACATCATGGGCATGGCCACCAACGGTGATCGCACCTATGTGCTGTTACACATCACCGGTACCAACTCGGGCCCTTGGGGCACCACGATGCCCGCTACAGGCAAGAAGATGGACGTGATGGGCGCCGACGTGCTCCGCTTCGCCGACGGCAAGGTCGCCGAGCATTGGGGCTACATGGAGGAAATGAAGATGATGGGGCAGCTGGGCCTGTGGCCACCCGCTGCTGCAGAGCCTGCGAAGGACGCGAAGAAGAAGAAGTGATCGGCACCGGCCGATGAGCAGAACGGGGCTGTCTCAAAAGGAGGCAGCCCCTTTCGTTTTGTTGAAAAGCCATAGCTGTTCGATCTTGACAAAGCGTTTTGGTTGATCGACCTTCGGGCATGGCTTCACGAAGGAATGTCGTCTTCAAAGAGTACGACCCGCGGC
>JBBSUV010000053.1:0-25424 GCA_038234075.1 Flavobacteriales bacterium
AACTGCAAACTACAAGGACGGACCATCAAGCAGAAGAACCAGAATGACCCCAAGACCACCAAGTGGGCGGCATGTATCATGGGCCGCTTGGGTGGTTGGAAAGGCTACGACTCCCAAGGACCACCAGGAGTGATCGCTCTGCGAAGAGGCTTGGATAGATTGGCCTACATCATGGAGGGCATGGAACTGGCGAAAGATGTGTACACACAGTAGCTGCCGAAGGCACGGACCACAAAGGCCTCGGCGAAAGCCGGGGTCTTTGTCATTTAAAAACTTGAGGCGAGAAGTGGAGCAAAGCGACATCCCGGGCTAGGAACGAGACCCGGGAAGCCCCCGCGGGCCTGCCTGCCGAAGGCACGGACCACAAAGACCTCGGCGAAAGCCGGGGTCCTTTTCATTGAAAAATTTGCGACGAGAAGTGGAGCAAAACGACATCCCGCGCGACGAAGGAGATGCGGGAAGCCCAGCGGGGCTGCCTACAGAAGGCACCGAACACAAAGAGCAGGGGGGAACCTAGAATTATATCCATCACTTTTGGGAGCAGGCCTCGGTCTACCTTTGCGCCACCAATATGCGTTTACGCCGCTCGATCACCATACTCCTCTTGGGTGTTTTCCTCTCCAATACGATGGAGGCGCATCAATTCCTGAAGCTGCCTGCACTATTCGAGCATTTATCGGAGCATCAAGCGGACGGCCCCATGAGCTTGACCGGTTTCATCGCGGAGCATTACCTCCATGGTGGGGATCACGCCGATCGGGACCATCATCACCACCATCTGCCCTTTCACTGTGACAATCATTGCGCGACCCAGACCATCCAGGCCCGGCTTCCGCATGCCTCCCCGATGAGTCCAACGATCCTGAATGCCTTGGAACTGGGACTGATCCTGATGGATGAGCTCATGCCGGGCCGGAATGGGTCGAGCGACGTCTGGCAGCCACCACGCAGGTAGGAACGGTGCTTCGGCACCCTTCCACGACGAGGCTCCGCCCCGTGGAATTCCCTTGTAATTACCTGTGTACGGGACGTTGGCTCCGAACTACAGATGCGTTGCACTGCATCCAGTGACAGCTTTCAACCTCTTTCTTTTTGATCTCATTCCGCATGATCCATCGTATCATCATATTCAGCGTCCGCAACAAGCTGATCACCGGCCTGTTGCTCCTGGCCTTCATCGGCTGGGGCGCTTGGTCAGTCACACAGTTGCCCATCGACGCGCTGCCGGACGTCACCAACAACCAAGTGCTGGTGAACACCATCGCTCCCAACCTTGCCACGCAGGAGGTGGAGCAATTCATCACCTTCCCGCTGGAACAGGCGTTCAAGAATTTGCCGGACGTGGTGCAACTGCGCAGCATTTCGCGCAGCGGCCTGTCCGTGATCACCATCGTTTTCAAGGACGAGGTCCCACTTTATCTCACACGGCAACTTGTGGCGGAGCGCATCACGCAAGCGCAGGACGCGATCCCGCCCGGGTATGGCACGCCGGAGATCGCCCCGCCCACCACCGGCACCGGCGAGATCTTCCAGTACACCTTGGCAGTGGACAGTGCGCATAAAGGCCAATACGACCTGCTTCAACTTCGCACGCTTCAGGATTGGGTGGTGCGTAAGCATCTGCTCGGCGTGCCCGGGGTGATCGATGTGAGCAGCTTCGGCGGCTTGCTCAAACAGTATGAGGTGAGCGTGGACGCGCGCCGCTTGGCGGGAGCGGGCTTTTCCTTGATGGATGTGTTCAACGCTCTCGAGAACAACAACGCCAACACAGGAGGCAGCTACATTGAAAAGGGGCCGAACATCTACTTCATCCGTGGTGAAGGCGTGATCTCCTCGCTGAAGGACGTGGAAGATATCGTGATCAGCTCGCGGGGTGGCAGCCCCGTGCGGGTGCGCGACGTTGCAGAAGTACGCTTCGGACACGCGGTACGCTACGGCGCCTTGACGCGCAACGGCGAGGGCGAATCCGTGGGTGGCGTGGTGCTGATGCTGAAAGGAGCCAACGCCATGGCGACCGTGACCGCTGTGAAAGAACGCGTGACGGAGATCCAGCACAGCTTGCCTGAGGGCGTGCATCTCGACGCCTTCATAGATCGCTCCAAGCTGGTGGACAAGACCATCGGCACGGTGGAGCACAACTTGCTGATGGGTGCGCTGATCGTGATCGCAGTGCTTGTGCTGCTATTGGGCAATTGGCGCGCGGGACTGATCGTGGCCAGCGTGATCCCGCTCGCACTTCTCTTCGCCATCGGCTGCATGGTGGTGGCCGGGCAAAGCGCGAACCTGATGAGCATGGGCGCGCTCGACTTCGGTTTGATCGTGGATGGCGCGGTGATCGTGGTGGAAGGCATGATGTTCGCCCTGCACCAACGCTACGCGGGCAAGCGGCTTTCCACGGAGAGCATGAACGATGAGACCATCCGAGGCGCCGGCGGCATCATGAAGAGCGCCGTGTTCGGGCAGGTGATCATCCTCATTGTCTATGTCCCCATTTTCGCGCTGGTCGGCATCGAGGGCAAGATGTTCCGTCCCATGGCATTCACCGTGAGCTTCGCGATCATCGGTGCGTTGCTGCTGAGCCTGACCTATGTGCCTTGGGCGGTCTCCATTTTCCTGGGAAAGGACATTCCACAGGGGGAAAGCTGGAGTGAGCGTATGATGCATCGCCTCCAGAACTGGTACGCGCCGAAGTTGCGTGGGCTTTTGCGCCACCGCCGTATCGCAGTTGGCAGCGCCTTTCTGCTGCTCGTTGCGGCGATCATTCTCTTCGGCCGGTTGGGAGGTGAATTCATCCCGGAGCTGGACGAAGGCGATTTCGCCACCAGCGTCACCATCCGGCAAGGCAGCAACCTGAGCCAAAGCATCGCGGTGAGCGACCAGCTGGCCCGCATCCTCATAAAGGAATTCCCAGAGGTGAAGGAAGTGGTGGGCAAGATCGGAAGCAGTGAGATCCCCACCGACCCCATGCCCATTGAAGCCCAGGACCTGATCATTGTGATGAAGGACCGGAAGGATTGGAAAACGACGAAGGACAGGGAGCACATGGCCGATCTGATGAACGAAAAGATGAGCGTGATCCCCGGAATGAACCTCAGCTTCGAGCAACCCATCCAGATGCGCTTCAACGAACTGATCGCCGGAGTGAAGAGCGATATCGCTGTAAAGATCTATGGGGATGATCTCGATGAGCTTTTCAAAACGGCCAATGCGGCCGCGGCACTGATCGCAAAGGTGCCCGGAGCCACGGACATCAAGGTGGAGCAGGTCACCGGTATGCCGCAGCTCGTGGTGAAGTATGACCGTGCGCGCATCGCCCAGTACGGGCTGAACGTCGCTGACCTGAACCGGGTGCTGAACACTTCGCTGGCCGGAGGAAAAGCCGGCGTGGTGTACGAGGGAGAGCGTCGTTTCGATCTCGTGGTCCGCATGGCGGACATGCGCGACGCAGACCCGGATAAGTTGAAGAGCCTCTTGGTGCCACTACCGAACGGCTCACAGATGCCAATGGGGCAACTGGCTGATATCGGTTTCCAAAGCGCCGCTGCGCAGGTAAGCCGTGAGGACGGTGCTCGACGGATCGTAGTGGAAACGAACGTGCGTGGTCGTGATATCCAAGGCGTCGCGGAGGAAATACAAGCCGTGATCAAAGAGAAGTTGCCGCTGCCCACGGGCTACTTCGTGGCCTACGGCGGAACATTCAAGAATTTGGAGGAGGCCAGCGCACGTTTGCTGATCTCCGTGCCTTTGGCGCTGGCGCTGATCTTCGTGCTGCTCTTCTTCGCCTTCAAGTCATTCAGCGAAGCGCTCATCATTTTCAGCGCTGTGCCCATGGCGGCGGTAGGCGGCGTGTTCGCCCTTTGGATGCGCGGACTGGACTTCAGTATCAGCGCCGGCGTGGGCTTCATCGCGCTCTTTGGTGTAGCCGTACTGAATGGCATCGTGCTCATCAGCTATATCAACCAATTGCAACGCGAAGGCATGACCGACGTGACGGATCGGGTGGTGCAGGGCACACTCGCGCGCTTGCGGCCTGTGCTGGCCACTGCGGCCGTGGCCTCGTTGGGTTTCCTGCCGATGGCACTCAGCACAAGTCCGGGCAGTGAAGTGCAACGGCCCTTGGCCACGGTGGTGATCGGTGGCTTGATCACCTCCACGTTGCTCACGCTGGCGGTTTTGCCGGTGCTTTATCACATGGTGTTTTTCCGCAGGAAGAAGGATGGTGAAGAAGGGGATAGAATTGAAGAAGGTGATGGTGGTAAGGGAGGTAAGGGAGATCAGGGAGGTCAGGAAGGTCAGGGGATCTTGGCATCTTCGGTGATAGCCTTGTTAGTCCTCGGAAATTCCGTGCATGCGCAGGCTCCTGTCCTTTCGCTGGATAGCGCCGTGGCCCGCGCGTTGCGCACCTATCCCGCGATCACCGCTGCCGAACTGGAAGTGCAGCAACAAGACGCGCTGCGTAAAACCGCCTTCCAACTGGAACCTCTTGGTGCGCAATTGCAAGGTGGCCAGATCAACAGTGCCATCCATGACATCAACATTCAAGCGACTACGGGCATCCCCTTCCCCACCGCCATCGCGCAACGCGCCCGCTACCTGAAGGAAAGTGTGCGCTTGGCTGAAGCTGGAAGGAACAGCACGCGCATATTGGTAAAGGAGAGCACGGCCAGTGCCTACCTCCAATGGGCCATGGGCATGGAGAACCTGCGCCTGATGCAGCAACTGGACAGTTCCTACGCCACACTCGCTGCTTTCGCTGCACGCAAATTCGAAGCGGGTGCAACAGGTCGCTTGGAGAAGGTGAGTGCACAAAGCACTGCCGACGAAGCCCGTGTACAACTACGGAAAGCGCAGGCCGATATCGCCATCTACGCCACTGAGCTTGAACAATGGACCGGTCCCGTGGGCAGTGCTGTCCCGGACACTTTAGCGCTGAACTCCTTTTCCCGTGTTACCGAGCCGGGTGGAGGATCGGACCCTGTCCTGGAGCAGGAAAAGCAACGGGCGGCGCTCGCAGAAGCAGAATGGAAAATGCAGCGCAGCCAATGGGCGCCCACCATACAAGGCGGCGGCTTCTATCAGACGATCGACGGTACATCGCCGTACACGGGCTACCTCATCGGCACTTCCATCCCCTTGCCCGGCGGCGGTCAGAGCGCACGCACGAAAGCCGCACGCCTGCGCAGCGAGATCGCCCAGCAGCAATTGGAAGAACTGCGCCGCAAACGGGTAACGGAACTGGCCCGCGCGCAGGCCCGAGTGGCACAGCTACGCGAAAGCCTGGCCTACTATGATAACTCCGGTGCCGCGCTCGCCAGCACCTTGCGCAACGATGCCGAACGCGCCTACCTCAACGGCGATGCAGGCTATCTCGAATTCATCCAAGGGCTTGAACAGGCCCGCCGCATAGACGCGGCGCACCTGAGCGTACGGTATGAACTCGGCCTCACCATGATCCACCTCAATGCCCTGATGGGGCTGTAATACAAACGCAGATGAAGAACGAAAATGCCGATGGGATGAACAGGTCCCATCAAGTCCGAACTGTATCGGACCTCGCAAAGCGGTCCGATACATATCGGACCTGGATGCCCTGGGCCGCCACACTGATGGTTATCACCTTGGTCGCCTGTGGCGGAGGAAGCACTCCTGCTGTCGAGGACCAAGCACAGGAACCCGCCGACACGCATGGTGCCGAAGTGACGCTCACCGCCGACCAGATCAAGGCCATCGGGCTCATTACCGGTAAAATGGAAAAGCGCGGCCTCAGCACTTCCCTGAAAGCAAATGGTCGCTTGGTCCTTCCTCCTGACAAGAGCGCACAAGTGAGTGTGCTGGCAGGCGGGTTGGTGCGCGGGATCCCCGTGCGCGAGGGGCAGTCCATCAGTAAAGGACAAGTGCTCGCCACCGTGGAGAACATGGAATTCCTCCAGCTGCAACAGGATTATTTGGAGACCAGCGCCAACCTGCGTGCGCTGAATGCCGACCTCAAACGCCAGCAGGACCTGCACGATGAACGGATCACCGCCACGAAGACCTTGGAGCGCGCGCAGGCGGATGCGGATGTGGCCCGCGCTAAACAGGCCGGCATGGGCGCAAAACTGCGCTTATTCGGCACTGATCCAACGCGCCTTTCACCAGAGGACATCAGTTCTACCTACTCCGTTCGCGCTCCTATCGCGGGAACGCTGCAGCATATCGCGATCACACTCGGGCAATTCGCGGAGCCGAACACTCCACTTTTCACGGTAGTGGACAACAGCGGCCTGCACATCGACCTCAACCTGTTCGAGCAGGATGTGGCGCGGGTACACGCCGGCCAGAAGGTGGTCTTCGGCCATGCCGGTGAGCCCGTGGGCCAGCACAGCGCCACGATCTACGCGGTGAACAAGGCCTTCGAACGCGACCAACAGGCCGTGCTGGCACACGCTAAGCTGGATGACAACGGTGAGGAGCTGATGCCCGGCATGTACATCGAGGCGTTGATCATGACCGATAGCACTGCGGCGTGGAGCCTACCAAGCGATGCCGTGGTAAGCAATGGCGACGAGCACTACATCTTCGTGGAGGATGAGCCCAGCACCTACAAGCAAGTCGCCGTGCGCACAGGAGCGAGCGAGCTGGGCTACACGGAAGTGGTGCCGTTGCTAGCTGTGGACCCTGCAGCACGGATCGTGGTGAAGGGCGCTTATTTCCTGCTTAGCGAATTGACGAAGGGCACGGGGGAGCACGACCATTGAAGCTGCCGGGTCGATGGGAGATATCGCAATGGCATTAGTGATCCCATATTAGTAATGTTTTATTACTAATCATAGGTAACTAAATCGATGTAACTTTAACCCATGCTCGTGGACAACCCTTTCAGCGTGAACGCCTACATCTCCCCGGAGCTTTTTTGCGACCGGGAACAAGAGACCGCCAATATCTCATCGGCCCTTCGGAACGGGCGGCACGTTATGCTGTACAGCCCACGGCGCTATGGCAAAACGGGACTGATCCACCACGTGTTCAACGGCTTGGCAAAAGTGCGGGGCGCGCGGACCGTGTTCGCCGACATCTATGCCGCACGCGACGTGCATGAATTCAATACGATCCTTCTGAACGCGGTACACGAGGCGCTGAATCCCACGCCGAAGCAGTTCCTGAAGAACGCAATGACGTGGTTCTCCGCGTTGCGCCCCATAGTGAGCATGGACGAGCTGACAGGGCAGCCCAGCATATCCTTGGAACGGAGCAGCCATCGCCAGGAGGCCGCGACCACACGTGAGATCTTCCGGATACTCAACGAACAGGAAAAGACGATCTTCCTCGCCTTCGATGAGTTCCAACAGATCAGCAGCTTCAAGGATGCCCGCATGGACGCGCTTTTGCGCACCGAGTTGCAACGCAGCACCAAGGTCCGATGCATCTTCTCCGGAAGCCAAAGGCACATACTCTTGGACCTGTTCAATAATGCGACGAATCCCTTCTATGGCAGCGCCGACCAAGTGGAACTGCAACGGATCGACCGGGAGACGTATGCCGATTTTGCCATCCGCATCATGAAGCGACACGGTAGACCACTGAAAAAGGAGGACGCCCTCTTCTGTTACGACCTCTGCCGGGGGCACACGTTCTATGTCCAAGTACTGTTCAATCGATTGTTCGGTGACTCGCGTCCGCTGGAACGCGCCACCATCGTGGATGTCATGCTTTCCATCGTACGCGAGCAGGATGCGGTGATGGCAACATTCCGCAGCGCGCTAACAAAGAACCAGTGGGACCTTTTCGCTGCGATCTCCAAGGAAGGTGAAGTGGATACCCCCACGGGCGGCGCGTTCATCAAAAAGTACGACCTGAAGTCGTCGGCCACGCTTGTGCAAGCCCTGCAAGCCTTGATCGACCGCGAGCTGGTCTACATCACTGACTTCCTGCCAGAGAGCGGGAAGCCGGTCTATGCACCTTACAACCCCTTCCTTGGGGCTTGGTTCAAGTACAGGTAAGTCCGATCGCACTGTTGAGCCATTCTCCGTGTCGCGCACGATCATTGGTTCAGTCTGAAATGATGCCCGCAGTGGATAAGTGCATCAACTAATTTCGCGCATGGGCCAAATTCAAGATCGCACTCCACATGGTCACAGCCTGTGGAAGGATCACAAATTCGTTTTCCTGCTCTTGGCCGTGGTGGTGGTCGTCGTTTTCGAGACCTTTTCCATACTCGGTGTGGACCTGCCCATGCCCTGGGCCCCGATCTTCTTCGCTGCCTTCATCCTTGCAGTAGGTTGGCAAGTGCTTTGGGAAGGACTGAAGGCCCTGATAAAACTGCGGTTCAGCAGCATCAATCTGTTGATGATGATCGCGGTGGTGGGCGCCTTCTACCTGCGCCAGTTCCCCGAGGCAGCCGTTGTGATCACCCTTTACACGCTGGGCGAAAAGTTGGAGGATATCGGCATATCACGGAGCAAGAGCGCACTGGACAACTTGGTAAGCAGCATGCCCAAGGTGGTTCTCTTGAAGGATGGAGGATCGCTTCCCATTGAACAAGTGCCGATCGGCAGCACGGTAGTGGTGAAGCCCGGAGAAATGATCCCCTTGGATGGGGTGGTAACGGCAGGTAACAGCGCCGTGGACGAGGCAACGATCACCGGTGAACCCTTGCCAAAGGACAAGCGCGTGGATGATGTGGTGTACGGCGGCACGCTGAACCGCTTGGGTGCGCTGGAGGTACGCACTACGCGTATGAACAAGGACACAACGCTCTCCCGGATCGTACAGCTCACATTCGCTGCGCGGGCCAACCGTAGCCATGCGCAGCGCTTCATTGAACAGTTCGCACGCATCTATACTCCTTCCGTATTGGTATTGGCCATCATGCTGGTGGTGATCCCCGTGGCGTTGTTGGACCAACCTTTCGACCCTTGGTTCCGCCAGGCCATCACCATCCTTGTGATCGCCTGCCCTTGTGCCTTGGTGATCAGCACGCCGGTGGCCATCTACAGCGCCATTGGGAATGCCGGCGCGAAAGGTGCAGTGATCAAGGGCGGCAAATACCTGGAAGCATTGGCGGGACTGAAGGTGATCAGCTTGGACAAAACGCGCACCCTCACCCATGGAAAGCCCGTGGTGGAGGATGTGATCACTTTCGGCGATACCACGGAAGCCGAATTGCTGGGCTGTGCTGCTGGTGCTGAACTATTCAGCGAGCATCCCTTGGCGGAGGCCATCGTAGCCCGCTCGCGAGAGGCCGGTCATGATCCACACGCCGTGGAGAACTTCTCCAGTACCATGGGCAAGGGGATCCATGCCGATTGCGTGGTATGCGACCATGATGCCATCATGGTGGGCAAACTGGATTTCATCACCGAGAACAGAAAGGCCCAGCCTGAAGCGGTGAAAGCTGTGCTGGATCTGCAAGCGCATGGCAAGACCGCTATCGTCGTGAGCTTCGCCACGGAGGTGGCCGGGGTATTCGGCCTTACTGATCGCTTGAGGGAGGACAGCAAGCAAGCCGTGGCGGAGATCAAAGCGATCGGCCTCTTGCCCATAATGCTCACCGGCGATAACCAGACGGCAGCGGACGAGGTCGCAAAGAAGGTCGGCATCAAGCAGGCCTATGGGGGACTACTTCCGGAGGACAAAGCCGCGCGTATCGTGGAGCTCCAAGAAACCATCGGTCCTGCCGCGCACGTGGGCGATGGCGTGAACGATGCCCCCGCGTTCGCCACTTCCACCGTGGGCATCGCCATGGGCGCATTGGGTAGCGATACCGCCATCGAGACCGCCGATGTGGCATTGATGAACGATGATCTTCGCTTGATCCCCTACCTCGTGCTGTTGTCACGGGCCACGTTGCGCCGGATCCGTTTCAATACTGCGCTGGCCGTGGTGGTGAAGTTCCTATTCCTGATATTGGCCGTATTCGGCAAAAGCCATTTGGTGCTGGCGATCACCGCCGATGTGGGCGTCACCTTGGTAGTGATCCTCACCAGCCTGCAATTGATGCGTTGGAAACCGGCGAGGGGCTTGTTGCCCGGTTAGCTCCGGAGGGACGTTCAACTCAACTGGTGCCATCCGTGGATCCAACTACGAAGCAAGCCTTACTAAACTTTCTTTACTCAGGAACTCTACCAGAACAGCACTGTGATCCCTTCTTCGGTGCTTGACACAAGTACCGTTGACGTGCTGAACGTGCATCCCTCCTCCAGCGCCTACATTCGCCCACCGAAAAATACCCACATGGCAGACCAGCAGGAACTCGACGCGCACTATACCACCATGGACAAGATCTTCCGGCTCAGCCTGGGGGAGAAAGGCGGCTACAGCGGTGCACGCTTCGATGGTGACTTCAGCATGACGTTGGAACAGGCCCAAGAGAAGAAGCACAAATTCATCTGGGACAACCTCCACATCAAGAAGGGCGACAAGGTGCTTGACATCGGCTGCGGCTGGGGCGCTTTCGTGGATTACCTCGACAAACACGGCGCCGATGCTTACGGTGTGGTGCTTGCGCAGGGTCAGGCCGATGCTTGCAAGAAGAACGGCTTGAACGTCCACCAAATGAACTCCAAGGACATCAAGCTGGAGACCTTCGGGAAGTTCGATGCGGTGGCGGCCATGGGCAGCCCGGAACACCTTTGTTCCATCGAGGAATACAAGGCGGGCAAACAGGAGGAGATCTACCGGACCTACTTCAAGCAGATCAGTGACCTGCTCCCGGTGGGCGGGCGTTTCTACTGCCAGACGATGGTCTTCGGGCCTAACATGGTGAAGTTCGAGGACATCAAATTCGGGGAGACCAACGTGTACAAGAAGAAGCACGAATACAGCAATGAGGAGCTTATGGACCTCGTCTGCGACGTATTCCCCGGCTCATGGATCCCCTACGGAAGTGAGGGAATGACAGAACCCGCCAAAGAGCATTTCAAGCTCGTGAGCATCGATAGTGGTAGGTTGGATTATATCGAGACCATTGACCGGTGGACCAAGGCCTTCAACAAATTCAACTTGGAGAAGTACGTGCTTTACGGCACCTTGCTGCCGAAGCTTTTCAACAGCGATTTCCGCAAATGGGTGCGCCGTTATCGGATCCAGCCCAACCTGCAGGTGTTCGAGAAAGAAGTGTTCGAGCACTACCGCATGGTGTTCGAGAAGGTGCGGGATTGATCGACTTCAAGGCAACGCTTAAGATCCGATACTCCATGTTGGACAACGATGACGATCTCGAGTTTGACGGTGCTGCATGGGACGCTCATGACGAGGTGTACAAGTCAGCCATCTTTCAAAAGGCCGAAGAGATACGCGTTCTCGCCACCGCCATAGTTGAAGCCGCTCCTGATGAGGTAAAAAGTGGCAGCGAGCGGGAGGGATTCGAGAACAGCATGTTGCAGGGCTGCAAGGATGATATGCTGGAATATGTCCACACCATCACCGGTAAGTTGGCAGGCGCGTATCGACTGAACATGTATGATCTGCAGATGGAGAACGCCGCATTGGTGCGCCGTGCATGCCGGGAGCTGATCACCTGTCTGCGAGGATTGGAGATCGCGGGACATTTGGAAGAGGATCATTTCAACCTGCTGCGCCAAGCAGTGAAGGAGTTCCAGCCCTTGTTCGTGGAATGGGTGGGCACATTCAAGGACTCCTTCTACTTATGGGACGACTGGGAATTGTTCAATCCGCCGGGGGCTGTGCCGGATAGGGATTGAATGGCTGCGGCTCTGTGGGCATATCCACTCAGCGCTGCTCCTCACCTACTTTTTACAAAGAGCGCTTCGCTTTGAGTCGCGTGAAAGTGTATACGGGCTCTGTACCGGGCTCGTTCCGAACTTCCGTCGAGTGGTCGGCAGCGTGCAGCAGCATTCCAATACTCAGCCGACCAAGGCGGTGTTGATCGTGGAGTTCATGCTGAGCGCACCCTGCCGACCCTGACATTTGATGCGTCGCTGAACAGCTCGAACTAAAAACCGTCCCATGTCACTACGCATATTCCTCTCATCAGCCATCCTGTTCGTATTCTCCGGTGCAGCCTTCGCGCAGCCCACCACCATGTGGTCCGCCAACGCCACCACCGCATGGTACAACGGGACGGACACGGAGTTCAATATCACAACGCCTGAAGAACTTGCAGGACTATCCTCACTGGTGGCAGGCGGGAACAACTTCACCGGGAAGACGATCAACATTGCGAACGACCTGGACCTCGCTGCACATCTGTGGACGCCGATCGGGCCGGACTATACGCTCCCATTCTCTGGAACCGTGCAGGGCAATGACCATGTCATCCGCAACCTCTTCGTTGTGATACCCGGCGGTGATTGGATCGGATTGTTCGGCATGTGTACCAACAGCACGCTGAGCAACATCGTGCTGGAGAACACTTATCTCCGGATCTCCGATACCGCAGGTTCATTGGTCGGCAACTTCTCCACCAACAGCACCATGACCGATTGCCATGCCACCGGGGTGGACATTGTCGCCACATCCTTTAACGTAGGCGGATTGGTGGGCAGCTTGCTCACCAACTCCACCATGCTCCGTTGTTCCTCCACGGGATCGGTAACCGGTGTGAACCAGATCGGAGGATTGGTCGGTTCCCCTTGGGACCTTTCGGATATTTCAGAATGCTGGAGCGCTGGGACCGTGAGCGCACAATACCTCGCCGGTGGACTGGTGGGATATTGCACCTTCGCCTTTGGCCCGAACCGCAATAACACGTTGAACAACTGTTATTCACGGGCTGATGTTACCGTGGTGAACGGCAGGGCTGGTGGCCTGTATGGGGGTGCTGATGGCAATTTGATCGTGGGCAACTGCTACGCGACCGGGACTGCGACCGGCGCCGAATTGATCGGCGGCTTCATTGGTGCAGTGGGCGGAATGACCGTCACCAATTCTTACTGGGACACGGAATCCTCAGCGCTTGCGGACGGTATTGGCGGCTGGACAGGCCCCGAAACCTCGCAGGAGATCACGGGCAAGACCACGGCTGAAATGAAGACTGCGAATATGGTAAGCCTGCTCAATGCCGCCCAAGTGCCCGCACCGTGGACCATCGATCCTGCGATCAACGATGGCTATCCAATACTTGCCAGTATGTCGGTCGGGATCCCGCAGCATGCGTCCGTGGCCGTGGAGCTTACAGTATCCCCTACTCTTTTCGATGCCACGGTGCTGATCGGGTCGAATGCAGGCCTATCCAATTGCAACATATTCTCGGCTAACGGGAAGTTGATCCGTGCCATTGATCTCAACAGCACCAGTGCTGTGCTGGACCTGCGGGAACTCGCTGCCGGCACGTATATCCTGGAGGTGACCA
Source organism: Flavobacteriales bacterium (assembly GCA_038234075.1). Taxonomy (GTDB): domain Bacteria; phylum Bacteroidota; class Bacteroidia; order Flavobacteriales_F; family PHOS-HE28; genus PHOS-HE28. Next base: position 13,292 of record JBBSUV010000053.1, read on the forward strand.
CTGGCCAAGGCAAAGCAACGCGTCGCATCGTAAAGCAGTAGTTCAACCACCCATACGATCAGGGCGCTACCTGCGCTTGATGAGGTGACGGTGGCAACACCGTGATCTCATAGAGCAAGGGCGTCCACGGAGGCACGATCCCGGAGGTTGAGCCCCGCGGCCCGAATGCCAGTTCGGAGGGTATGATGAAAAGGCCTTTGCCTCCCTTTCGCGACAATAGATGCGCTGCAGCCTCCAAGCCTTTGATCACTTGGTCGGGATCGCCCAGGCGGAATGTGAGCCCATCTCTTTCCTTATCAAAGACCTTCCCATTGTCCAAGAAGGATGCGGTGTAGGCCAAGGTGACCAATTCACCGCTTTGGATGCGGGGGCCGTCGTTGTTCACGGGATCCAGGGCATAATAAACTCCCAAGGCCTGTTTCCACTCAGCCGTAGACTTGGAAAAGAAGTCTGAAAGTATCCGCTGTTCATCAGACTCCGTCCGTGCCATGAGCACGGCGCGTTGCAGCTCGCGGGATTCCGCCATCGACCGGAGATCCTGCATGGACAGTTCCATGATGACCCAGCCCGTATCCTTCTCCGCGGGTGGGACCGCAGCTCCAAGGTCTTTCCACGGTGTGGCACTCGACAGAAGCATCACGGTAGCACTGTCCCCCTGCCTCAGGCGCGCGAAGTATTTCGACGTGCCTTTCTGCCCGCCCATGCCATACCAGCGTTCGGTGCTATAGAGCGAACCCGCACTTCCCGCCGGTTTGGCCAAGCGCACGCGCACCAGCACACTATCGCTGTCCGTCGGGGTGCGTTCGCCATCGCCCAACATGTTCAACCGCCAGTAAGCATCCTCACCGATCCGGCTTCCTCCGCGCAAGGGTGAACGATCGCAGCCGGTGAGCAAGGCCAGAAGCAATAGGCTTCCGAGGCAGGCACGGATCATTTTTCCAGCGCCACCAAGCCGATGTGATACACCACGGTGCTCCTCATGGGGATCTTTTTACGATCGCCCAGCAGGCCGAACGCAAGCGCGCTGGGGATCACCAGCACGGCGCTGTCGCCCACGGAAAGATGCTGAATGCCTTCCTGCAGTCCGCTTTCAACATCGGCATGCTCGATGCGGAACGAGCCCGGTGTATCCGGTGAAGAGGCATAGCAAGTATCCCCATTGAGCAGATAGACGGCGTAGTTGAGCACGGCTAATTGGCCGGGCTTTGCTGTATCCCCCGGCACGTCACGCACCAGTTTATACCGCAGCCCGGTACCTGTGGAGATCATGGGAACCCCTTGCCGCTTCAGCCAATCCTGGATATCGTTCTCCTCGCGCACGGCCATGCGCTTGTTCTCGTCCAACAAGCTGTTGTCCGGCGGCGCAACGCGATGACCCACGCGTGCAGGCGGCGGTGTCCGGCCTTCTCCGCAGGCAACGAGCATCAACAGAAGAATGCAGGCCGGATACTTCATCCTGGATGCTTTGCCAAAAAGGCGGGGAGTTCTTTTACGAGCGTCGCAATGGTCTCATCCAATGATGCGGTGGAACGGCCCCCGGCAGCGTTACCGTGTCCACCACCCTCGAAATGGGCGGCCAGAAATTCATTTACCGGCAAATTGCCCTTGGAACGCAGACTGATCTTGATGATGCCCTTGCGTTCCGCCAAGAATGCGGAAAGACGGATGCCCCGCACGCTGAGCCCGTAATTCACAAGGCCCTCCGTGTCACCAGGGACATAATTGAACCGGTCCAGATCGGCTTTGGAAAGCGCGATAACCGTTGCGGTCCCATCATCCAACACCTGCAAGCGTTCGCTGAGCGCAAAACCCGTCAGTCTGAGACGGTCCACGGTATTGTCCTCCATGATCGCGGCATGGATAAGGTGTGGCACCGCGCCGCGTTCCAAAAGTTCCGCGGCTACCCGTAAGGTGTGTGGCGTAGTGCTGGAAAAGCGGAAGGAGCCGGAATCCGTCATGATGCCTGCATATAGGCAGTTGGCCGCATCCTTGTCGATCAGATCGCCATGGCCCAGCGCCGTGATCACGTCGTGCACCATCTGGCAGGTGGACGACGCGGTGATGTCGCTGAAGTTCACGGTAAAGCAGGTATCCGGATCCCGGTGGTGATCAATGAGGACCTTCACAGGAGCCTCGCGCACCACCTGCTCCAATCCTTGCACACGGTCCGGCCTGTTATAGTCCAAGCAGAACAGCAACTCCGCTTCCCGCACGGCCTTTTCGCTGGCTTCCTTGGCCGTATCGTGGTCGATGGCCTGGTCGTTGCCGGGCATCCAACGCAGATTTCCGGGTGCGGTATTGGGCAGCACAACCTGTACCGTGTGGCCCAGAGCCTTTAGGACATGCGCCAAGCCGAGGCTGCTGCCCATGGCGTCGCCGTCCGGATTGAAGTGCGTTGTGATTGCGATGCGCTTCGGTGCATCGAGCAGGGCGGACAATGCGGCAATAGCCGCCGGGGGAGCCGAGGAGGAGTTCATAGGCCCCAAAAGTAGCCCGGCACGCACCAAGCGGTCCGGACATACCTTCTGGATGTGATCAGAAACCGATGTTGGGCGTCGGCATGTGCTCGATCAGGATCCCCAAGCAGCCGATATCGGTCGTCTTCTTTGCGCTCTTCTTGCTCTTTGGATCCTCGGGCAAGCCGGGCGCAGTCACCTCAATGGCGATCCTTTTCGTTGAGGTCGCCGTGAATTCCACCGCATCAGCCATGTCATGGTCCTGGTTGTCCCAGATCACTTTGACATTGTCCTCAGTGACAGACTTCCCCTGTTCAGCCTCCTTCTTGGTCTGGCGGACCTTTTCGATGACCCGGGCTACCACATGGTCGCCAAGGATCTTTTCATCATAGACGAAGGAGACCCGATAGTCCTGCCCTTTGTAGATGATGATATTGAGTTCGGTGGGCACACCCACTTGGATGCTGGCTCCCCTGCTCTGCCCATTGACCGTGAAGCGGGTGTCCGTTGCGCGTGGGGCCGACTTCCAGAATTCGGAGCATTCGCTCTGTGCCATGGCCAAGGTGGCCATGGCGATGGCTGCTGCGCTAAGTATCGATCGTAATTGCATGGGTTCAGGATTTGGGCTGGGTGTCGACGCTATCCTCTGGCTTGATGATGTTCTCCCGCATGGTCTCCAAGGAGTCCACCAGGCTGTTGAATCCCTCCGGGGTGATGATCACTGTCACATCGTCCCCCAGGATCTGTCTGCCGCTCGGGGAAGCACCTTGGTGTTGGCTGCGGATCACCGGGAAGGTATCATAGATGTCGCGCAGCTTGATCAGGTTGTTCCGCGTTTCGCTCACATTGGGGTCATCCTTGTACTGTTCCATCAGGTCGATCAAGTGGTCCAAGCTGGTCTTTTGCTCGGCCACACGCATCACCAAGGGATCAGCGGCATCGAAATGGATCACCTGCCTTGTGACAAGGTGCATGCTTTCTATCCATCCCCCGGCCAGCACCAGCGCCAGTGTCGGTCCCATACGATCGTCCTGCATGCGGCGGTAGGCCCGCTCGTAAGCATCGTTGCTGATCACATCGAGGGAATCACCATGGGTGAGGTTCCGCTCCAAGCGGGAGAAATCCGTATCGCTGAAAGCCCCACCAAGCCCGAGCTCGTCGCCCAGCTTTTTGCACGTGAGGTAATACCGCACCACCTCGCTGGTGACCTTGTAGTTACTGGCGTAGACGAGGTCCGTGGCATATACCCCGAAATTGAGTGCCTTTTTCGGCATCGTGGCATAGCGATCCACGTTCTTGGCCGGGCTCATCATGCGCTTCTGCCCTTCCCCGGACATCGTCTTCACGATCTGGAACAGCTCGTTCGGCGTGGGCATTTGATAGAGGTTCTCGGTCTGTTCCGAGGCATCGTCCCCACCGATCACGAGCGTGTCGGGCTTGCTGTTCTCCTGATCGGCCGGTGAGCCACAAGAGCAAAGGGTTGCCACAAGGGCAATGAGAGCATATCTAGGGTGCATCATCAGGCTGGTGTCTTCGCTGCGGCGGGGCTGTCGCAGGATCCCGCGAAGAAAACAAGGGTCGGGGTCAGTTTGAATGGCACGGGCAGCTACTTTTGCGCCCGATTTTCAACATCATACGATGGCAAGCAACAGAACGTTCACCATGATCAAGCCGGAAGCGATGGCCGCAGGGCACGCTGGCAAGATCCTGGACATGATCCTTTCCAAGGGATTCCGCCTGATCTCCCTCAAGTACACGCAACTTTCCGAGCAGGAAGCAGGGAAGTTCTACGAGGTTCACAAGGAGCGCCCTTTCTACGGTGAACTGGTGGGCTACATGGCCAGCGGCCCTGTGTTGGCTGCGATCCTGGAGAAGGATAATGCGGTGAAGGATTTCCGCGACCTGATCGGTGCCACCGACCCTGCCGACGCAGCTGAAGGCACATTGCGCAAGCGCTTTGCCGAGAGCAAGGCGAAGAACGCGGTGCACGGCAGCGACAGTGATGAGAACGCCGCCATCGAGGGGGCCTTCTTCTTCACCGGTCGCGAGCAGTACTGAATCTTGGCCGTTCCGGCTTTAGTCCAAGTGGACCTGTTCCACCACTTTCCGACCCAACCTCTCGTTGATGGTGTTGGCCAAGCTCTCGCGCATAAAGGTGAGCTCCTGCCGCAGCGGGGCGCTGTCCACCTTGATGTGCAGCTTGCCACGGCGCAGCTTTACAGCCACGGTGTGCTTGGCCACCATGCCGCCCGCAAGTTCGTCCCAGAGACTGGCCACAGCCTGTTCATCCAGCTTCTCCCTTAGGCCATAGGCGTCCACGAGGCGGTCCATGGCCTCCTTTACGGTCTGGTCGTTCTTGCGCTTCATGCCTTTTGCATGGTCAGGTGCGGGCCTTGGGCAGTAATGCCTTGATGGTCCATGAGGAAGAAGCGTGTGTCCAGATCAAGGCCGTCCAGTGCCCGGTGCATGCGGAGCGCATCCGTATCCGTGATGATGACCTGACCAAAGCGCCCGTCCCCGAGCAGCTTGAGCAGATGCCGCATGCGTTGCGGGTCGATCTTGTCGAAGATGTCGTCCAGGAGCAGGATCGGTTTGGTGCCGGAACGTTCAGCCGTCAGGTCGAACTGGGCTAGTTTCAGCGCGATCAAGAAGGTCTTTTGCTGGCCTTGGCTGCCGAAGCGCTTCAACGGTCGGCCATCGATGGCGAACAGCAGATCGTCCTTGTGGACCCCGCCCGTGGTGTATTGCGCCATGAGATCACGTTGCCATTGCCGTTCCAAGACCTCGGACATCCGTGCCTCCTCCAGTTCACTCTTATAGTTGAGCTCCACTTCCTCCGGTCCACTGGTAATGCCTGCGTAGTGACGGACAAGTAGAGGCGCCATATCCGCCATGAAGCCTTTGCGCACCGCGTAAACGGCTTCCCCATGGGTGATCAACTGCTCATCCCAAGGCTCAGCTGCGCTCCGGGAAAGCGTGCCGTTCATCTGCTTCAGCAACAGGTTCCGTTGTGCCAGCGCCCGATTGTAGCGCATCAGGTGCTCCAGATAGGTCCGGTCGAACTGGGCGATGAGGCCGTCCAGGAACCGACGGCGCACTTCACTCCCTTCCAGCACCAGTTGGCCGTCGTAGGGGGTGATCAGCACCGCCGGATAGCGACCCACATGATCGGCCAAGCGGTCATATTCCTTGCGGTTCCGGGTGAAGACCTTGCGATGGCCCTTGCGCACAGCGCAAGAAAGCTCATCATCACCGGAGGGGGTCTCCATGGTACCCTTTATCATGAACCACTCTTCCCCGTGCAGCACGTTGTGCACGTCCTGCGGCTCGAAATAGCTCTTGCACATGGACAGGTAGTAGACCGCATCCAGCAGGTTCGTCTTGCCCGCACCATTAGGCCCGATAAGGCAGTTCACCTGCTTTCCCAACTCCAAGCCGGCCTCACGATGATTGCGGAACTGGAGCACGGAAAGGCGACTGAGCAGGACGTCCATGGGAATGGACCAAAGATAGGGTCCGCCGTTCTGAGCATCTTGGCGATGCCTTGGGGAAAAACGTCCGGAACCGAGCACTTGGAGGTGTTTCACGGCGCACGTCGCGGGTTAGCCCTGATCACCTACTTTTGCCCACCACAAAAAAATCGGCTGACCACACATGTCGAAGGAAGTAAACGAGGGCAAGGACCTGGATATCGGTGAGATCTACACCAAGAGCGAATTGTTCTTGGAGAAGAACAAGACCCCGGTCACCATCGCGGTGGTGGCCATATTCGTGATCGTCGCCGGCCTGCTGGGCTACAAGAAGTTCATCGCGGAGCCCCGCGCGAAAGAGGCCCAGGACATGGTCTGGAAGGCCCAGTACTATTTCGAGATCGATTCGCTGGACCTCGCGCTCAACGGCGACGGGAACTTCCTCGGCTTCACCCAGGTGGCGGACGAGTATGGTTCCACCACCACCGGCAACCTGGCCAAGTTCTACATCGCGGTGATCAACCACCAGAAAGGGGACTACGAGGCCGCCCTGCAGTACTACAAGGATGCCGACCTCGGTGATGACGTGCTGCGCGTAATGGCCACCGGCAACCAAGGTGATGTCCTGGTGGAGCTCGGCAAGCCGGATGAGGCCGTCACGAAGTTCATGAAGGCCGCCGACATGGTGAAGAGCGATTACACCACGCCGATGTTCCTGATGAAGGCCGGTATCGTGTACCAGCAACAGAACGATTGGAAGAACGCGGCGAAGTGCTTCGGGCGCATCGCATCCGACTATCCCGGCTCGCCGGACGCCAATACGGCGAAGAAGTATGCGGCCCGCGCCAAAGCCATGGCCGGTTAGACATGGCCACCAAGGACCTATCGAACTATGACGCTGCCGGTGTCCCTCGGGGCACCGGTCTGCGTTTGGGGCTGGTAGTGAGTGCATGGAACCCGGAGATCACGGAAGCCATGCGTGATGGTGCCATGGAGACCCTGCTCAAGCACGGAGTCGCCATGAAGGACATCCATGAGGAACGCGTGCCCGGCAGCTATGAGCTGGCCTTGAGCGCACAGATGCTGCTGGAACACCGCGCACTGGACGGCGTGATCTGCATCGGCAGCGTGGTGCGCGGCGAAACCCCGCACTTCGATTTTGTGTGCCACGCCACCGCGCAAGGCATCATGGACGTGGGCCTGAAGACCGGCCGTCCTACGATCTTCTGCGTGCTCACGGACGACAACATCGAGCAAGCACGTGCGCGCAGTGGTGGCAAGCACGGCAACAAGGGCGTGGAAGCAGCGGTGGCGCTGCTGAAGATGGCGGATCTGCGGCGGCGGCTTTCGGCATAGTATCGTTGTCAGTTGCCCATTGTTCGGCTTGGTCCGATCACCACGATCCATTGAATTCCTTTTCTCTCACGTGAGCTTGTGCAGTTCGCGCTGCGGCAAGCGGTACCAAAAAAGCGGGTCCGGTGCTTTGCAAAGCACCTGACCCGCCCCTGACCACTGACAACCCGCGCGCTAACTCACTTGAACACGATCATGCCGAACCGGTAGTCCCTGCCCCGGTTGGCATAGATGAACATGTCCTGATTCTTCAATTCCACACAATCCTTTGGTCGTAGGATCACATCACGGCGGTCCGGTGAGAAGAGGGCCTCACGGCTCACTTTCCCGTCACGGTCCATGGTGGCAAGCACCACCAAGGCGTCCTTGCCTTTGAGCTCGAACTGCTTGATCTTGTCGCCGGGCTTGACAAAGAGGTTCTCGCCGCTGTCATTGAACACTAGGTAGATGTTGCTGCCCTTCACCTCCACGGCGCAGCTGCTGGCTGCCCCACCATCATTCACACTGTGTTGGCGCTTCGGCACCTTTGCCGCCCACTCCACATCCCCCTCGGGACTGATGTTCACGGCGATGACATCGTTGTAATAGTAGTGATAGGAAGTACTGGTCATGGTCCCCCCGTTGCCGGTCGGGGTTTGTGTAGTGACCTCCCTTACGAAAAACTGCTCCGCGATCAATACGGCCCCACCGTCCTCGCGATGAATGATGTCGTGCAGTTCAAACTCCGGAAGTTCGATCTCCTCCTCCTTTTTTTCGGCCTTCTTCTTCGCCTTGTTCGCCTCTTTCTCGGTCATGTAGGAAGTGATGAAGTCGTCGCTGAATTCCTTGTAGCTCTGGTGGACGATCTGCTTGGAAGCGCGGTCCAGTCGTAGGTAGAACGCACCACGCACGCTGAAGCTGCCCTTGTTCCCGAAGAAGCCGGCACAGATGATGTCCCCCTCGTTGGCGATGGAGATGGTCATGTCCTGCAGGAACTTGTCCGCAACAGTGATGATATTGTCCTGTGGGCTGGACGAACCTGCGGTATAGACCAGCATATGGTATTCATAAGTGGCCTTGTTGGCCTTCTTCAACTCGCGCTTCTGCTCCTTATCCGCGTATTTGATACCGAGCATCAGCACGCTGCCATCATCGTCCACACGTTGTGATTCCATGCTGAACTCTTCGTCCTTGAAGGGGAGTTCGAGGTTCTGCCACCACAGGGAACCCATACTGGCATCATAAACAGTCAACTGGAACTTCTCATCCTCCCCTTTCTCAAAAGGTTGGTCCACTCGCACCAGCACCTTGGAGCGGTCCGGGGAACTGGAAATGAGGAAACCGCCCGCGTTGCGGGACTTCTCGGAATGGACCACGGCCACCTGTTCGAAGCGTTTCAGCGGATTGAAACTTGCCTGGTCATAGCTGCTGTAGTAAAGGGTGAACTCATCCACCTTCTTGTCATATCGGGTTGCGAACACAAGGATCTCCGTCCTGGTCAGCATCACCCTTTTCAGGACGAGCTCCTTCTTGTCCAATTCCAGCTCCAATGGTTTCTGGTAGGCCACCTTCAGCCCGTCCATACGCTGGATGAAGGGTTTATTGTGGCGGCCCATCAACATGTAGATGCTATTGTCCAGATCACCGATGACATCCATGAAGGTCCCATCCTCCTTCATGTCCATGTCCGAGCCCCAATTCACTTGCGCCTTGTCGGTCTTGGTCTGCGCGCTACCAGATAGTGTCAGGAAGAGGCCCGTGATTGCCAGTAAGGATAACTTGTACATGCTTGTCTGTTTTTTGAGGGTGGCGAATATAGATCCCCGCACAGATTCAGATCATGACCTTTGCTACAGGCTTAAACCTGAGGCACTATGCTCTGATCTGACGAGTTGTCGCCCGTTGTAAATGATCCGGATGGCCAAGCGCTGGGTTGCGATGTTCGACAAGCCGGGATGGCTCAGACCTCCGCCCCCAGATCGTAGATCTCGCGGACTTCCTCCAGCTTACCGGGGAAATCGAAATGGAGGTCCACAAGCTCGCCGGTCCGCATATCGAACACCCAACCATGCACCGTTGGGGTCCGATCGCGGAGATAGGATTTCTGAAGCACAGCGGTCTTGATCACGTTAATGCACTGCTCCTCCACGTTCAACTCCACCAAGCGGCGATAGCGCAGATCATCGTCCTTGATCGCATCAAGTTCGCTGCGGTGGAAGCGATAAACGTCGCGGATCTGCCGCAACCAAGGATTGAGCAGGCCCAGATCCTTCGCCTCCATGGCTGCCTTCACACCGCCACAACCATAGTGGCCACAAACGATCACATGCTTTACGTGCAGGGCTCCGATGGCATATTCGATAACACTGAGCGCATTCAGGTCTGAACTGCTCACCACGTTGGCGATGTTCCGATGGACGAAGACCTCACCAGGCCCTGCTCCCATCATCTCTTCGGCCGTGGCGCGGCTATCGCTGCACCCGATGTAGAGGATCTCCGGTTTCTGGCCCTTCGCCAATTTGGTGAAGTAATCCTTGTCAACGGACTTTTTTTCCGCGATCCATTTCCGGTTGTTCTCGAATACCTGCTTGAAGTATTGATCGTTCTCTGCCATGCGGAGGATCGTGGGTTTAGTTCAACATAAGGTCGGGCCCAAAGGTCGGAGATCCTGCCCCACCCTGAAAGGAGTCTTAGGGCTCTAGTGACCGGCGGCCTTCAATGTATTGAGAAGAAGGCTGGTCACCGTCATAGGCCCCACGCCACCGGGCACGGGTGTGATCCATGAGCTCTTTGGGGCCACCTCCGCGAAATCCACATCGCCCGAGATGCGATAACCCCGCTTCCTGGAGGCATCCTCGATCCGGTGAATGCCCACATCCACCACGACCGCTCCCTCTTTCACCATGTCCGCGGTGATGAAGCCCGGTTTGCCGATGGCGACGATGAGGATGTCCGCTTGGCGGGTGATGGAAGACAGATCCTTGGTGCGGCTGTGCGTCAAGGTCACTGTGCAATTCCCGGGATCCGCATTGCGGCTCATCAGGATGCTCATGGGCGTGCCCACGATGTTGCTCCGCCCGACCACTACGCAGTGCTTACCCGATGTGGGGATCCCGTAGTACTTCAGTAACTCCACGATACCATTGGGCGTGGCGGGCAGGAATCCCGGCAGCCCGAGCATCATGCGCCCCAGGTTCTGTGGATGGAAACCATCCACGTCCTTGGCGGGATCGATGGCCAATGTGACGCGCTCCTCATCGATATGCATGGGCAGTGGCAGTTGCACAATGAAGCCGTCCACTTCCGGATCCTCGTTGAGTTGTGCCACCATTTCCATCAGTTCAGCCTCGGTGATCTCTGCCGAGCGCTTCAGCAGCGTGCTCCGGAAGCCCACTTCCTCGCAGGACTTCACTTTGCTCGCCACATAGGTCTGGCTGGCGGCGTCCTCTCCTACCAGAACGGCAGCTAGGTGCGGCGCTCGCCCCCGTGCTTTCAGGATCTTTTCACTTTCCTTCGCTATCCGGATGCGCAAGGCTTTCCCGCATTCAATTCCGTCCAGTGAGCGGTAAGTAGTAGTTGGGTTCGGCATGGGATGCCGAATCTACTGCATTGCCCCGGAAGCCCGGGAATTCAGGGGCCGATCGTGGCACTGTCACCGGGTTAAGATCAAGACCTTTTCAACCTGCACATCTTCCATTGAAGTGATCCGAAAAAAGTGATCACCGGCGGCGGCTCCCATAGGATCGACCAACAACTCGGCTCGCTGTTCACTTCTGAGCTATTTCACCGCATGTTTCAAAAGAAACTCACGGGCATCGAGCACTTCCATCTCCGAGAAGTAGAAGTCCTTCTTGTCGTATGTCACGATGCAGGTACACTTCGCATCCACGGCCGAGTAGTACTCGAGGCCATCCTCGAAGTCGTGTACCTTCTTATTACCGAGAGTTCGGAGGACTGAAGTGCCATCAACGTTCGTGACCTTCAACTTCTCCATCAGGATCCCTAGCTTCTTTTTAGCCAACTGCTTGCCACCCTTCTTTCCGGCGAAGTGGCCTGCAATGGACAGGCACATCGGGGACGTAAACACCTCGAAGCGCTTGTCATCCGCCAAGCTCAGCACCCGGGCACACACGGTGAACTTCGGATACTCGTTGCAGAGCACCGTCACGAGAATGTTGGCGTCCAGGAAGATGCGTTTGGGTGGCATGCTCACGATCTAACCGCTACGACGCGACGACGCAACGGCAACGCCACGTTGGTATTTGAATTTGCGTTGCGACCTCGTTGCGTCGTAGCGCCGCTGCGGTAAAGTGCATTTCACCGTCCCTTCCGGCTTTCGAGATAGTCCTTCTTCACGCTCTTCGCACTGTTCTTGCGCACGTATTCCACTTCGCCTTCGCTGACCATGTTCACCCATTCGGAAACGGGCAGGTCATCCAAGCTGCGGTATTGACGATCCACCACCTTGCTCAGCAGGAACTCGGTGAGCCGGGAGAGGCTGATGTTGTTGGCTTCCGCGAAGGCTTTCGCCTGTACGATGACCTGCTGATCGAAGCTGAGGGTGATCTTGGAATCCATGGCTGCGATGTTTATACGGCAAAGATATGAATTAAACACGTACAAAGTGCCTCAGAAGATAGAGATGGGGGAAACTTGATCAGGCCGCAGGGTCCTGAGGCGGAGACCCTGCGGAAGGGTCAAGACTGAAAGGTAGGGATGTGAAAAGCCGGTCCCTCCGCAGGTACTGTGTTAACCTGCAAGCGTCCCATGGCTTTTCTTTCGACTATCTTTCGACCTCCAAAGGAAGTTGCTCCAGAGCACTATCCTGTGTAGCCTGGGCCTTGTCCCGGGCTACCTTTTTTTGATGGTGTTCCT
>JBBSUV010000054.1:0-23940 GCA_038234075.1 Flavobacteriales bacterium
CGGTGTAGCGGAGTGCTCACCTAGGGTCCCATGGCCTTACACGCCGAGGCGGCACATCATGTATGAACATCAATGTAACCACCCCGATCGGACTGAACGGAGAACTCCGTCGTCTTCACTGCGGCAAACATAAAAGGGTCCCGAAGCGGTGACCCTGCGGGAACTCAGAGTTGGTGCGATCAGAAATACAAAGTACACACCGCGATCGCGGTAAGCACGCAGACCAGATCCACGAGCAGCATGATGCCCAACGTATAACGCGTGTCCTTCACGTTCACCGAGCCGAAGTACAGCGCGATCACATAGAAGGTGGTCTCCGCGGCACCCTGCAGCACACTGGAGAGCTGGCCGGTAAGACTGTCCGCGCCGTAGGTCTTCATCGCGTCCAGCATGAAGCCACGCGAGCCGCCTGCACTGAAAGGACGCATGAGCGCCACGGGGATGGCGTCGATGATCTCGCGGTCCACCTTGAAGAAGGCCAGTACGGTGGAGAAGCCGTCCATCACGATGTTCATCAGCCCGCTGTTGCGGAAGATGCTCAACGCCGCCAGCATCGCCAGCATGTAGGGCAGCACGCGCAGGCCGGTGGTCCAGCCGTCCTTCGAACCATGGATGAACGAGTCGAACATGTTGGTGCCTTTCTCCTTGAAGTAGCGCTCGTGCAGGAATGCGTAGCCCACGATCAGGAAGATGATCGCCAGCAGCATCCCATTGCCGAGGTTATCGGTGAAGTGGAACTTAGCAGCCCCCGCCAATCCGCTGATGTAGGCCATCAACCCGCCGATGGTGATGCTGACGCCCACCACGAAAAGCATCACCGGAAGGTTGAACAGGTTAATGCGCTGACGGATGCTGACGAAGAGCATGGCGGCGAGCGTCCCCACGAAACTGGTGACGATGCACGGGATCATGATGTCGGCCGGGTTCGCAGCACCCATCGCCGCCCGGTAGCCGATGATGGAGGTGGGTAGCAGCGTGAGGCCCGCCGCGTGCAGGCAGAGGAACATGATCTGGCTGTTCGTCGCGCGATCCGGCGTGGGATTGCTTTCCTGCATGCTCTCCATGGCCTTCAGACCAAAGGGCGTGGCGGCATTGTCCAGGCCGAGGAAGTTGGCCGCGAAATTCAGCGTCATGTAGCCGTAGGCTGGATGATCCTTGGGCAGATCCGGGAAGATGCGGCTGAAGATGGGGGAGAGGAAGCGCGCCAACTTCTCCATGGCGCGCGAGTCAACCAGCAAGTTCATCAGGCCGCAGAAGAAGGTCAGGTAGCCGATCAGCGGCAGCCACAGGTCCATCACCGTGTTCTTGCAGGTCTCGAACAGGCCGTCCGCCGCTTGTGTGCCATGGGTGTAGCGCACCATACCGCCCTTGCCCAGTGTTACCAGCGTGTCACCGCGCATCACGCCCTTATCGCCTGCGGCGCGCAGGTCCATCAACAACGCGGTGCCGTGCAGGTCCACGCTGTCCTTCTCGCCCACCAATTTGGGGTCGCCCTGGTTGCCGTTCACCAGCGTGCCGAGGCTGTGTTGCCTACCGGTGGCCAGCATCACCAGTGCATAGCCGATGCTGAAAATAAGGATGAAGGTCCAGAATCGACTGAGGGCCATGCGCGGATGTTGCCCTGCAAAGAAGCGGCACTACCGGGCCCGTATGAGGTCAAAGTGCCACCGGACGTGAACAACCCGATGTGCACGAACGCAGGAACGCCCGTGGAATGAAAGATCCACTGGCGTTCTGCTGAATTCGTCTAAGAAGACGCATACTTACTCCATCGGCAGTTTCAACGCCATGGCCACACCCATTCCATATGCAGGATCCACCATGGTGCAATTGCTGATGTGGCGCATCTTCACTTCACGCGGAGCATCGCCCATGGCACGTGCCGTGTTGTCGAAGAGCACCTGTTTCTGGTCGGCCTTCATCAGGCGGAAAAGCGCTGCGGGCTGTGAGAAGTAGTCCGTATCCACTTTGTGGTTCCAGTGGTCCGCGGCACCGTCAAGCGCCAGTGGTGGCTCCGCAAAGTCCGGCTGGTCCTTCCATTCGCCATAGCTGTTGGGCTCGTAGGCCAAGGTGCTGCCGTGGTTGCCGTCCACGCGCATCGCTCCGTCGCGGTGGAAGCTGTGTACGGGGCACTTCGGCGCATTCACCGGGATCTGCTGATGATTGATGCCCAAACGGTAGCGCTGTGCATCGCCGTATGAGAAGAGACGCCCTTGCAGCATCTTGTCCGGGGAGAAGCTGATGCCGGGCACCACGTGCGCGGGATTGAAAGCGGCTTGCTCCACCTCCGCGAAGTAGTTCTCGGGATTGCGGTTCAATTCCCATACACCCACCTCGATCAGCGGATAATCACCGTGGGGCCACACCTTGGAAAGGTCGAAAGGATTGTATGGCACCTTGGCCGCATCCTTCTCGGGCATCACTTGGACGCACAGTTTCCACTTGGGGAATTTCTTGTTCTCGATGGATTCGTATAGGTCACGCTGACTGCTCTCGCGGTCGTTGCCGACGATGGCGGACGCCTGTGCATCGGTGAGGTTCTTGATGCCTTGCTGGCACACGTGGTGGAATTTCACCCAGAAGCGCTCGTTCTTGGCGTTGATGAAGCTGAAGGTGTGCGAGCCGAAACCGTGCATGTGGCGAAAGCCGTCCGGAAGCCCGCGATCGCTCATCAGGATGGTCACTTGGTGGATCGCCTCCGGGAGGTTCGTCCAAAAGTCCCAATTGTTCCGCGCACTGCGCATGTTGGTGCGCGGGTCACGCTTCACGGCGTGGTTCAGGTCGGGGAACTTCAGCGGATCGCGCATGAAGAACACCGGCGTGTTGTTGCCCACCAGGTCCCAGTTGCCTTCCTCCGTATAGAATTTCACCGCGAAACCGCGGATGTCGCGCTCCGCATCCGCAGCGCCGCGCTCGCCGGCCACAGTGGAGAAACGAGCGAAGATCTCCGTCTTCTTGCCCACCTCGGAGAACACCTTTGCCCGCGTGTACTTTGTAATGTCATTGGTCACCGTGAAGGTGCCGTAAGCACCGGAACCCTTGGCGTGCATGCGTCGCTCGGGGATCACCTCACGGTCGAAATGGGCGAGCTTCTCCAGGAACCAAACGTCCTGCAAAAGCTGTGGGCCGCGCGGCCCAGCAGTCAGTACGTTTTGGTTGTCCGCGACCGGGCAACCTGAGATGGAGGTCAGCTTCTGTTCACTTTTTGTACCCTTTTTCTTGGGCTTTTCCTTCTTGTCGTCCATGGCTTTGGGTGTTGCTGGGTGGATGATGACGGATGATCGAGGGATGCAGATACTGCTGATCCGCACCACAATGTAGCCACGTTGGATGGTCGGCAACACGCCAGAGGTCAATTGTTGTGATGTCGCCTCTCAAGGCCTTCAAACGGTTGAGTTGAGGCGTATTCAGGAAGGGATGACGAACAATGGCCAGCTGCGGATGTTTGTTCTAGAAGTCAGATCGCGATCAACCTACCACGCGACCGCACCTATCTTCGATGCGTCAAAAAAACAGCCCATGAACAAACCGATCCTCTTTCTCTTGGCCGTGTCACTCACGCTCGGCTCCTGTGTATCCAAAAAGAAGTACACCGCCATCCAGCTTTCGAACGAAACGCTGCATGGTAAGCTCGATGAGGCCAACCGTGCCTTGGATGCTTGCAACAGCAAGTCCGCTACGTTGCAGACCAGCAATGACCACCTGAAGGACCAAGTGGCTGAGATGAGCATTACCAACCAAGCGTTGCTGAACAACGTGGGCAACATGGCCACACTGAGCGCCAAGGAAGCCTCCAATCTGGAGAGATCGTTGGAGAGCATCAAGGAAAAGGACCTCCAGATCCGCAACATGAGCGACGCCCTGACTAAAAAAGACTCAGTGACACTGGCGCTGGTGATCAGCTTGAAGAGTTCACTTGGCAACCTCAATGACACGGACGTCACCATCAACGTGGAGAAGAGCGTGGTCTTCATCTCCCTCAGCGACAAGATGCTCTTCCCAAGCGGCAGCACCACCATCGGGCCCAACGCGAAGAACGTACTGAGCAAAGTGGCCACCGTGTTGAACGACAAGCCGCAAATGGACGTCCTCGTGGAAGGCCACACGGACAATGTGCCTATCAGCAAGCCCTGCATCAAGGATAATTGGGACCTCAGTGTGCTCCGCGCCACGGCCATTACACGAGTGCTCACGGAAGATCTCGGCGTGGCCCCGTCCCGCATCACCGCCGGTGGTCGTTCCCAATTCGTTCCTCTCGTTGAAAATGACACCCCGGAGAACCGCGCGAAGAACCGCCGCACCCGCATCGTGATCCTGCCCAAAATGGATCAGTTCTACAACATGATCGAGGACGGCCTGAAGAAGGCGACGGAGTTGGAAGGAGGGAATTGATCCCAACTCCCTTTATTGAAGCGCCCCGGATCTTTCCGGGGCGCTTCTCTTTGCTGGTCCGCGCTGCAAGCGCGAGACCCGTGAGGTGGGCGCTTGTAGCGCCAACAGGATCATCCGGCTTCCAAGGTCCGATGCATATCGGACCGTTATACATCGGACGATGGGATGGAACGGACGCGTGGCGCTATGTTCGCACCTGCATGGATCCAGATGGCATTTCTCTAGCAGAAGAGGGCTACCTCTACACGGCCCCTTCCGGTTTGCCGGGTGCAGGGCAAGGACTCTTCACCGCCATTCCATTATACAAGGACGAAGTGATCGCCATCTTCCACGGCGAGCGGCTTTCCGCCAAGGAAGCCAGTGATCGTGCCGCACAAGGGTTGGATCGCTACTTCATGGAACTGCCGGAAGGCACCACATTGGACGCCATGGGCGTGCAGGGCTTCGCCAAGTTCGCCAACGATGCAAAGGGGAGTGCCAACACCTCTCTACGGAATAACGCCAAGATCGCGCTCGATGATAGCGGTCAGGTCTGCCTCCGCGCCACGCGACGGATCGGGGTGGGAGAGGAGGTGCTTTGTGGCTACGGTAAGCGCTATTGGCAGCGGCACGGTGAATAGCGCTGAACGTCCGCAGGATCACGGCCAACAGAGCGATCGCGAATAGCGCAACCTCGTTCAGGCGTTTTCAATACCCATTCCTCGACCCCGCAGCCGTCCCCGCAGGGTGCAGCATCTCATCCAGAGCAGCCTCGGTAGGCACGAGCACCTTCCTAGCCTTGCTTCCTTCAAAGCCGCCAAGAATACCCGCCGCTTCCAACTGGTCCACGATGCGGCCTGCGCGGTTGTAGCCCAGCTTCAGCTTGCGCTGGATCAGGCTGGTGCTGCCTTGCTGCGTCATCACTACCACGCGGGCGGCATCCTCGAACATGCTGTCGCGTTCACCATCATCCACGGAGCCGGTCTCGCCTTCCTCAGTCGGTACTTCGGGTAGGAGCAGGGCATCGGGGTAGCCGCGCTGGTTGCCGATGAAGGCGGTGATGGCCTCCACCTCCGGCGTGTCCACGAAGGCACACTGGATACGGATCAGTTCGTTGCCGGTGCTCAGCAGCATGTCGCCGCGACCGATCAGCTGGTCCGCTCCGCCGCTGTCCAGGATGGTGCGGCTGTCGATCTTGCTGGTGACACGGAAGGCGATACGGGCCGGGAAGTTGGCCTTGATGGTACCCGTGATGATATTTACGCTCGGGCGCTGCGTGGCAATGATCAGGTGGATGCCGATGGCACGGGCCAGTTGGGCCAAGCGGGCGATGGGTGTTTCCACCTCGCGGCCCGCCGTCATGATCAGGTCGGCGAATTCATCCACCACCAGCACGATATAGGGGAGGAAGCGGTGGCCATTCTCCGGATTCAGGCGACGGCTGATGAACTTCGCGTTGTACTCCTTGATGTTGCGCACTTCCGCATCCTTGAGCAGTTCGTACCGCTCGTCCATTTCAATGCAGAGGCTGTTCAGCGTGGCCACTACCTTCTTGGTGTCGGTAATGATGGCTTCGCCCTCGCCGGGAAGCTTGGCCAGGAAGTGCCGCTCGATCTTGTTGAAGAGCGTGAGTTCCACTTTCTTCGGGTCCACCAGCACGAACTTGATCTGGCTCGGATGCTTCTTGTACAGGAGCGAAACGAGGATCGCGTTCAAGCCCACGGACTTGCCTTGGCCCGTGGCACCGGCCATCAGCAGGTGCGGCATCTTCGCCAGGTCGGTCACGAAGGTCTCGTTGCTGATGGTCTTGCCCAGCACGATGGGCAGGTCATACTTACTGTTCTGGAATTTCTCACTGGCCACCACGGCACGCATGCTCACGATCTGCGGATTGCTGTTCGGCACTTCGATACCGATGGTGCCCTTGCCGGGGATCGGCGCAATGATGCGGATGCCCAAGGCGGCCAAGCTTAACGCGATATCGTCCTCCAGGTTCTTGATCTTGCTGATGCGCACCCCGGCCTGCGGCACGATCTCATACAACGTCACCGTGGGCCCGATGGTGGCCTTGATCTTCTCGATCCCGATGTTGTAGTTGTTCAGCGTGGTGACGATCTTGTTCTTGTTCTCCTCCAGCTCTTCCTTCGTCACGGTGAGCTCGCCCGTGCTGTGCTCGACCAAGAGGTCAAGGGTAGGAGGGATGTAGCTGCTCAGGTCCAGCGTCGGGTCGTACTCCCCGAATTCCTTCAGCTTGATCTCGATCTCGGATTCGCTCAAGGCTTCTTCCTGTACGGCCGCCTCCACGCTGAAGCCGTTCTCCTCGTCGTTGATGCCGCTCAGATCGATGCTTGCGGCCACGGGCCTCAGGTCCAGTTCCGTTTCTTCCGGCTCTTCGAACGCTTCCTCTTCCTCCGCAACAGGTTCCAACTCAAGGTCCGGTCCGGCCTCCTCCTCGGCTTCCTCATCCGCAAGGTCAAGCACTGGGGCCGTCACCTCCCAAGGAGCCTCGTCCGTGTCAGCTTCGCGCACCCGGTTCACCCGTGCTTTGGACAAGGCATCCACGCTTTCGTCTTCCTCGTCGGAAGTTTCCGACACCGGCTTCGGCTTCCGCTCGAACAAGGCCATTACCCAATGCAGGGACGGATTGAAAGTGTAGACACCGAAAGCTGTGGCAGCGAAGAGGATGGCAGCGCCAGCGCCGAAGGAGCCGAGCCAGCCGGATAGGTGGTTGTTGATGGCATAGCCGATCCCTCCGCCCATGATCTGCCACCCGCCTTTTGGGAAGAAGAAGCCCAACAACGTGGGCAGCCAGAACAGCCCCATGATGCTCCAGCGCAATGTCTTGCCCACTGGCGTAAGCCACGTGTTCAGCGTTATGCGCACGCCAACCAAGAAGGTCCAGAACACGAAGATGAACGCAGCCACGCCGAACCAGCGGAAGATGAATTGGTGGCTGATCAGCGCGCCGATCTTCCCAAGCCAATTCTCCACGCGCACATCCGGGCTGAAGATCTCGCCCCAGCTGCGGCTCATCAGGTCCTGGTCGATGCGCCAAGTGAACAGGTAGCTGGTGAAGGCTACGAGCAGATAGAACGACGCCAAAATGAGGAAAAGGCCGCTCACCTTGTGTACGCGCTCGTCGGCCAAGAACGCACGCAGCTTGGCGATACGGCTTTCCGAAGGCGGCCCTGAAGCGCTCTTGGTCTTCTTCGCCTTGACCTTACGGACCGGACGTTCCTCTTCGGCGGGCTCTTGCTCGCGCAGTTTGTTCTTTCTTTCGTTGGCCACGGGGAAACGGGGATGGGGGCGCTGGCGCGGGTCTACAACCACAACGGACTGCTGGCATTGAACGTGCCCGCAGCCGTGGCGGCCGTAGCAAAACTATTGGCCCTGCAGGGCGGGAACGCCCTATAGGCCCCGACTATTATCAACAATCGGATGTGATAGCTATGCGGCCTCCCATTTTGCGGGTGCGCGCAGCAGGCTGCGGATCGCTTCGTCCGCTCCGCTTTGGCCTCGTCAGTTGGTGAATGTGCCCAGCACTTCGTCCAGCTGCTGATAAAGCACCTCTGGGCTAACCTCTTGATGGTCAGGACGTATGTTGAATTTGGCGGCGTCCACCGGCCCGGGCTTTACACTGGTGGCCTCAAAGCGCATCCTGATCTTGTGCTGCACAAGTTCGTAGCGCATCAACACCCCTGGGATCTCGCTGTAGGGACCGTACCAGTTCGGGGTATCCATGGAAATAGCATCCGTGTACCACACTTCCGCCTCCGGAATGGTGATGTCCTCGTAGATCAAGTAGGCCTGCTTGCAAGGGTATCCGGCTATGGTGTCCCGTCCCTCAGTGAACAACACCGCGATGTTGGGTGGTGTCTTGCTCAAGCTCATCAGGTCATGGCGACGGAGTACGGCCACCAGGTTCTTGCCCATCACGCTCATGTGGTAGTCCACCACTTTCTTCATGGTGTTCACCACCATGCTCGTGCGGAAAACGCCCATTCCGGCGCTCAGGTCCAAGGACTGGTTCTCCTTGTTGAAGCTCAGGGTGGTCTTATCCGGGAGCATGTCCGCCATCAGGCCATCCGGGTCCATGTCCGGAAAGCTCATCTTGTACTCGATCAACCCCTCATCCAAGCCACTGCCCATGAAGGAGTGGCCGCAGCCGGTGGCCAGCAAGATGCTGGCTGCCAAAGAGATCGAGGAGAGGATGAGTCTACGACGCATGTTAGGGGGCAAGGGGCCGTAGTACGATCCACCCGATATAATCGTTGCATCCGCCTCTTGCTTACCGGCTTACTGCGTGAATTTCCGGCTGATCTGGCTTCGGTTGCCTCGCTCATCACTTACCTCCAGGGTGAATTCATGGCTACCCGGCTTGTCCGTGTTCTTGTCGAAGGTGTGTTCCAGGGTGTTGCTCTTGGGTTCGTATTCCATCAAGATCCATTGGCCATCGATCTTGCCCACCCATTGGTCCATGCCTGCCAAGTTGTCGCGAACGCGCACCCGGAAGTTGTTTTGACCTTTCATGTCCGCCTTCAGGTCGAGCGGCGTGATCACCGGTGCGACCGTGTCCATCATCACCGTGAACGAACCGAGCGTCTTCACGCTGGCTGTGACCTTGCCGTTGGAAAAGGTGCCTCCTTCCGCGGAAGGGCGACCCTTCGCCATGCGCACGATCAAAAGCTTCGAGGCTTGCGCTTCGGGAAAGGCCCCGGTCACATCAATGGAGAGTTCTCCAGCTGTCTGTAAAGGCGTCAATTCGTTCTGGATCTGAAAGAGCGGCGACAACGCTTGCGCAGGTGCTTTTGAGACGGAGGTAACGAGGCGTGTGTCGTCATATAACGCATTGGGTGGCAAGGTGAAACGCATGCCTGATTCCACGATCGCGTTCGATCGGTCGTAGCGATAAAGCTGGCCTGGGGACCTGTCCGCCGGCCAGGCTGAGGTCTCGGGCGCGGTGGCTCCGTGAAGCACGAAGGTGATGGTGGACCGGTTGCCAGCCGCGTCCGTCGCGATCACTTGTATCGCGTGGTCCTTGCCCGGCTCCACTGCGATCCGGCCCTGCGCCGCTTCCTTGCCATATAAGTTGAGCCGGTTATTCGGCAGCTTGTAACAGCGGTTGTAGTGCATGTTGCTGTCCTTGAACAGCGCATAATCCATGTAGGCGTTCGCATAACGGGTGGTCCCGAAATCGAGGTCGCTCAAGGCTACGCTGAAGACCGGGCCACCGTCCACGCTTACGGACAGTGACCGGATGCCGCACGTGTTATAGCTATTGCTGTAGCGGTCGATGGCGTTCACGGCGATGCCCACTGTGCCGAAGGCCTTTACCAGTGTACCCGGCTTCAAACTGTATGTGGAATCGTTCGTTTCCGAGACCACGAAACCCAAGGAGCCGGTCGGATAGGGGCTTACGCGGGAAATGCTGTCCAACGGATAGACCCGAAGCCCCGTGATGGTGGGGTACACCCGGTCCGGTACAGTCATGCCATAGGCTTGCGGATCCAAGGCATGTTGGTCCGAGCTGCGGCGCACCTCAAAGTGCAGGTGAGGTGCTGTGGAGCCGCCGGTATTCCCGCTGAGCGCAATGACCTGACCTTTGGTGACAGGAAGCTCCCCGAGCTTGAAGTAGCGGTCCACGCTGAAGTTCCGTTCCGCGTATTGGAGGTCCAGCAGAGTGGAGGCCAATTGGCCTTTCAGTTGGTCCAAGTGTCCGTACACCGTGGTGTAGCCCGAGGGATGGTCCACATAAACCGCCTTGCCATAGCCCCACGGGCTGATCTTGATGCGGCTCACCCATCCATCTGCTACGGACATCACCGGCTCCCCGATCCGCCCAGCGGTCTTCATGTCCAATCCCGAGTGGAAGTGGTTGTCCCGGAGTTCCATGAAATTGCCTGCCACCTCAATGGGCAGGTCCATCGGATGCCGGAAATCGGGGTTCTTGTCTTGCGCGGATGCACTATTGAAGATGCAGTACAACGCGCTGATGGTTAGTAATTTGATGTTGGTCACTTTGGTTTGAAGTTGGATCGGTGCCTTGCTGTATTTCAACGGACGGAGCAGGTCAGTTCGATCAAAGGAGGGTGCAAGCTACCGGCCAAGATCCGCGCCATCCCGCATCTGAGCGACGGGTGATGAACAAGGGGGCGTGCAAACAAACGCAACCGAACATGGCAAGTCCCCGTTATATTTGGCCTCGGACCATAACGGTCTCATGTCCAAGAGAGATGGAAGGATTGCTTGAACGGATCAGCGCGGCGCGCAAAAGGGTGCAGGGAACGCTCGATGAGCAGACCCGGCTTACAGCCGCCGTTGAGGCCTTGGAGGCCCGCTTCCGCGAAGGGAGCCGCGAAGCCGATGTGCTCAAGGCCCGGATCAATGAACTTGAACAGGAGAACGAGGTTCTTCGGACCGTGAAAGCTGCACCTGAGCAGCCTGAGCGGGAAGGAACGAAGGAGAAGATCGACGAACTGGTGAACGAAATAGACCGATGCTTGGCACTGCTGAACGCGTGACCCCATCGGCAACAGACACCATGGAAGAACGATCGATAAGGATCGAACTGGCCGGACGGGCCTACCCCCTCACCATCCACCCGGAGGAGGAGGAGAACATCCGTGCGGCAGCTCAAGAGATAAACGAAAGCATCACCCGTTTGAAGGCGAGCTATCCGCTCACTGACAAGCAGGACCTACTGGCCATGGCCGCATTGGAAGTCACCACACGTGCCCTCAATGCGGTAAAGCCCCAACAATCCTCCATAGACAAGGAGGTGCTGGACGAACTGGACCGATTGCTGAAAGACCTCAACGGATAGATCCCCGCCTTCGCTCTCCGGAGCGCCCATGGTCCACTGAACCATAACTAAAAAAAACAGTGGAAAATGGACTTTGACATAGTCGGAATGTTGATCGGGACCATCGTGGGCCTGGTCGCAGGCGGAGGCATCGTGTACGTGGTGCTGAACAACCTGATGAAGAAACGCAGCAGGGGAATCCTGCGCGAGGCCGAAGCAGAGGGCGAGGCCATAAAGAAGGAGAAGATCCTTCAGGCCAAAGAGAAATTCCTTCAGATGAAGGATGAGCATGAGCGCGATGCCCGTGAAAAGGATAAGCGCATCCAACAGGGTCTGGAAAAGCATAAGCAACGCGAACAACAACTTAGCAGGCAGCAGCAGGAGCTGAGCGCCAAGGAGAAGAAGGTGGAAGCCGAGCAGAAGGACATTGATCAGCGTATGCAGGGCATGGAAGTGCGCCGTGCCGAGTTGGAGAAAGCCCACGAGAAGCAGGTCTCCCAGTTGGAGCGCATCAGCGGCCTGAATGCGGATGAGGCCAAGAAGCAGCTTATGGACTCCCTGGTGGATGAGGCCAAGACCGGGGCCATGGCCTTGGTGAAGGACGTGGTGGAAGAGGCCAAGCTCAGCGCCAACAAGGACGCCAAGCGGATCATCATCCAGACCATCCAACGCGTGGCCACGGAACATGCCGTGGAAAATGCCGTGAGCACCTTCCACATCGAGAACGACGAGCTCAAGGGCCGTATCATCGGACGTGAAGGCCGGAACATCCGCGCCCTGGAGGAAGCCACTGGCGTGGAGATCGTAGTGGACGACACACCCGGCGCCATCATCCTCAGCTGCTTCGACCCCGTGCGCCGCGAAATGGCGCGCTTGGCCCTGCACCAGTTGGTGAAGGACGGCCGCATCCACCCCGGACGCATCGAAGAGATCGTCTCCAAGACGAAGAAGCACCTCGAAGATGAGATCATGGAGATCGGCAAGCGCACCTGTATCGACATGGGTATCCACGGCCTGCACGTCGAGCTGATGCGCATGGTGGGCCGCATGCGCTACCGCAGCAGCTATGGCCAGAACCTGCTACAGCATAGCCGCGAGACCGCCAACCTCTGTGCCACCATGGCAGCTGAACTGGGACTCAACGTGAAGGCCGCCAAGCGTGCCGGATTGCTGCACGACATCGGCAAGGTGCCCGATGATCAGCCCGAACTGCCGCACGCACTCTTAGGCATGCAGCTGGCCGAGAAGTACGGTGAGAAGCCGGACGTCTGCAACGCCATCGGAGCACACCACGACGAGATCGAGATGACCAGCCTGCTCTCGCCGATCGTGCAGGCCTGCGACGCTATCAGCGGTGCCCGACCGGGTGTCCGCCGCGAGGCCGTGGAGCAATACATCAAGCGCCTGAAGGACTTGGAGAGCATCGCGATGAGCTACAACGGCGTCTCGAAGGCCTATGCCATCCAGGCAGGCCGCGAGCTGCGCGTGATGGTGGAAAGCGAGCACGTTTCCGACGGCGAAGCCGATACCATCAGCATGAGCATCGCTGACCGCATCCAGAACGAAATGACCTATCCTGGCCAAGTGAAGATCGTGGTGATCCGCGAGAAGCGCTCGATGGCCGTGGCCAAGTAAGATCCTGGTAGGCTATGGACAAACAGCATCCCACATTGGTCATGGGCGCAAGCCTGAAGGCGGACCGCTATTCCAACCGCGCCATCCACGCACTGCGCCAGCATGGGCACCCTGTGGTGGCCGTGGGCCTGCGTGAGGGGACGGTGGAGGATGTTTCCTTGGTGAAGGCTATTCCGGCTGGGGCCAAAGTGGATACGGTGACGATGTACCTGAACGAAGACAACCAAGCCGAGTGGGAGGAACAACTCATCGGCCTGCATCCGCGCCGGATCATCTTCAATCCCGGTGCGGAGAACGCGGCGTTCGCCAAGAAGGCGGAAGCAGCGGGTATCGAAACGCTGGAGGCCTGCACGCTGGTGATGTTAAGCACAGGACAGTTCTGAGCTTGAAACTTGATGCTGGCGCTCGCGACACGCGAGCGCCAGCATCAGCAAGCGCTCGCGTGTCGCCAGTGCGGAGGTCGTCGTTGGCTATTCTCCAGATCGATCGAAGGTGTGATGACCAGGGCATTCCTCCGGATAACTTCGCGCCCTCAAAATTCAAGATGGAATTGATAGGGGGGGAATATCGCATGGGCGGAATGCCCGTGCTGGAGATCGCGCGAAGCGCGGGAACGCCGGTGTACGTATACGATGCCGATTCCATGCGGCAGCAGGCTGAGCGGCTGAAAAAGGCCTTTCATTCCACACCCACGCGCTTCATGTATGCCTGCAAGGCACTGACCAACATGGCGGTGCTCAAGCATATGCGCACGCTGGGCCTGGGCTTGGACGTGGTGAGCATCGAGGAGGCGGAGATCGGGCTGCGAGCGGGTTTCAAGCCGGAGGAGATCCTCTTCACCCCGAACATGGTGGCCTTCGCGGAATATGAACGGGCCGTGGAGCTTGGCGTCCACATTAACATCGACAGCATTCCAATGCTGGAGCGCTTCGGCCAAGCCTACGGAGGAAAGGTGCCGGTCTGCATCCGCATCAACCCCCACATCCTCGCAGGTGGAAATGATCGCATCAGCACAGGCCACATCGACAGCAAGTTCGGCATCAGCATCCATCAGATGCGCCACGTGGAGCGCGTGGTGGCCTCGCACGGGCTATATGTCCATGGGCTGCATATGCACACGGGCAGCGACATCCTCGATACCGAGGTATTTCTGCGCGCCGCGGAACTACTGCTGGAGACCGCCGCCAAGTTCCCGGACCTCAGGTTCCTGGACCTGGGCAGTGGATTCAAGGTGCCGTACAAGCCGGATGACATCGCGACCGATGTGGAGGACCTCGGCCAACGCTTGGGCGAGCGCATCAAGGAATTCAATGCGGCCCGTGGATCGCAGGTCGAACTGTGGTTCGAGCCGGGCAAGTTCCTCGTCAGTGCTTCCGGTGTGCTATTGGTGAGCGTGGACTTGATCAAGCAGACCACCGCCACGGTGTTCGCAGGCGTGAACAGTGGTCTCAATCACCTCATCCGCCCGATGCTTTACGGTAGCTACCACGGCATCGTGAACGTGAGCCGCCCCGAGGGGAAGCAGCGGATCTATACCGTGGTGGGCTATATCTGCGAAACGGACACCTTTGCTTGGGACCGTCTGCTGCCGGAGGTGCAGGAAGGTGATCTGCTCGCTTTCCTCAATGCAGGGGCCTATGGATTCAGCATGGCAAGCAACTACAATTCACGCCCAAGGCCGGCGGAAGTGCTGGTGAAGGATGGGAAGGCCATGCTGATCCGACGCCGGGAAACCGTGGAGGACCTTTTGTCCCTCCAGTTGGAGGAGGCGCTCTGAGTTCCTGATGATCACTGACACTCGCGACACGCGAGCGCCAGCGATAAGCAAACGCTCGCGTTTCGCGAGTTCAGATCAGATCAACAAAGGCAAGCGCTCGCATGTCGCAAGTGCACATCAATGCTTTAGAGCGTGTCAACCTCTGCCAAGATCGCTGCGCATGCTTCCCGCACCAGTTCCTCGCTAATGCACAACGGTGGCGCGATGCGGAAGGCCGTAGGGCAGCTCAGGAACCAGAACCCCAAGACGTTACGGCCTAAGCAGCCCATCACCACGCGCTGGACTTTCTCCGCATCGCCAAGGTCCACGGCGAGCATCAGGCCCATGCCGCGCACTTCCTTGATGGCCGGGTGAACGAGCAGCTTCTTGAAGAGCATGCCCATGCGTTCCGCGTTCGCAGCCAACTCTTCATCCTGCAACACTTCAAGTGCCGCTAAGCCAGCGA
This sequence comes from Flavobacteriales bacterium, assembly GCA_038234075.1. GTDB lineage: Bacteria > Bacteroidota > Bacteroidia > Flavobacteriales_F > PHOS-HE28 > PHOS-HE28. The sequence goes on from JBBSUV010000054.1 coordinate 15,031, forward strand.
CGCAAGGGATCGGATGTCCGCCGAAGGTGGTGATATGCCCGAGCACGGGATCGTGCGTGAGCAGGTCCATGCGCTCACGCGAACTGACGAAAGCGCCCATCGGCATGCCGCCGCCCAAGGCTTTCCCCAACACTAGGATGTCCGGCACAACACCGAAATGCTCGAACGCAAAGAGCTTGCCCGTGCGCCCGAAGCCGGTCTGTACCTCATCGAAGATCAGCATCGCGCCGGTCTCGTCGCAGCGTTGGCGCAATGCCACCATCCATGGTCGGTCCGGCACTCGGATGCCCGCATCGCCTTGTATGGGTTCCACGATCACGGCTGCGGTCCAATCATTGATCATTGAAAGGTCTTCCGCCACATTGAAGCGCATGAAATGCACGCCCGGCAACAGGGGCAGGCTGCGGTACTTCTTCTCTTCGTTACCGGTGATGCTGAGCGAGCCGTGTGTGCTGCCGTGATAGCTCTTATGGCACGCCACCAGCCCCGTTCGTCCGGTGATGCGCTTGGCGAGTTTCAGGGCCGCCTCGTTGGCCTCGGTGCCGCTGTTCACGAAGTAGACGCTGTCCAAGCCTGCAGGCAATAGGCCAGTTAGCTTCTCCGCGAAACGCACCTGTGGCTCTTGGATGAACTCACCATACGGGATCACGTGAAGGTACTTGTCGGCTTGTCCCTTGATGGCATTCACCACCTTCGGATGCCGGTGTCCCACGTTGTTAACAGCAAGGCCGGCCACAAGATCCAAATAGCGCTTGCCGTCGCGTGTGTGAAGGTGGCAGCCTTCCGCACCCACAATGTCCAAGGCAATGGGGAAGGGGCTCGTCTGCGCGAGATGCCCAAGGAAAGCCTTACGGAGATCCGACATGATGCAAAGATCGGTGCGACCGCAGATCGGGATGGAATTTTAACCGCAGATGTCGCAGATGGCCGCAGATAATGCCTAAGGCGCAGGTCTGACTTGAGTTGGCCCTCGTCGGAGGAAGACATTGTGGTTGCGCTTGTTTCGGTAGACCCCATTCCGACCAAAGACCGCATCTACGCCCATCTGCGACATCTGCGGTTTTTTTCCCGGCAGAAGAAGGCATTCTCCCTCTTTGCGCTCTCCGCGTTCTCTGCGGTTAAGCTTTCATTTTCCGCGGTTTCCGCCTTGTGAGCGGATCCGCTTCAGCAACTCCCTGTTGAAATCCCGTTCGGCGCCTTCCAGCTGCAAGGTCTTCACCGCACCGATGCTCTTCTTGAACTCCGCCACGTAGCGTTTGCGGATGTCCAACTGGTCCTGTTTGTTCTTGAGGTTCTCGTCGATGGCTTTGGAGGCCTCCGCTTCAGTGAGCGTTCCGGAGCCTTTGCGGTCGCGGCGATCGGAGCGCATTTCCTTGCGGGCCGCTTCCATATCGGCATCATAGCGGTCGTAGATCGGCCAGAAGGTGCGGGCTTCATCGGCGGAGAGGCTGAGCCGCTGTGTGATGAAGGCGCTCTTTTGGGCTTTGATCTCCTTCATGCGGTCCGGCGAGATCCCGGATGCATCGCCCTGGGCGTGCAACAGGCCGGCGATCGGGACAAGAAGAAGGAGAAGTACTGTGCGGATCAGTTGATGTTTCATTGTTGATAGAGGTATTCGGTGAGATCGATGTCATGCTGGTCCACGTAGGCCAGCGCTTCGTTCGCGGTGAGTTGCACGGTAACGGAGTCGAACGCAGGCCATTCTTCTTCGGGGAGGCCGGCCAAGATGGACTGCGTGTCGAATTGATCCGATGTGGTGGACAACAACGCCTCCTCCGTGACGGGAACAGAAGCAAGGGGAACCTCCGGACCACGCAACGCATGCACAGCGAAGAGCACCAGTGCCATGGCAGGTAGCGCCACAGCGGCGCGCTTCAGCCAAAGGAACAGGGGGGATTTCCCAGGCTTGGATGCCAAGGCCTGCACTTCATGCGGGAAACGCTCAAAGAATCCATCCTCCACGCGGAAAGGATCCTGCTTTGATAGACCAAAGAGCACCGGAGCATCCTTCCGGAGCGCACTGTCCTCGATATGTTCTTTCTGGTTCATCTTGTGCTTTTGACGCTATTCCCCGGGTTTGGTTTGATCGGACCGCGAGAGGCCGAGTGTGAGCTCCGCCTCGATCTTTTTCACGGCGATGTGGTACGAGGACTTCAGTGCGCCCACGCTCGTGCCCGTCACACGGCTCATCTCCTCATATTTCAACTCGTCGAAGTACTTCATGTTGAATACCGCCCGCTGCTTCGGTGGCAACGTCATCACGGCACGTTGCAGTTTCCGCTGGATCATGTCACCGGAGAAGTGTTCACTGGAGTCCAACGTGCCCACGAGGCGTTCGGTCACCGTTGCATCACTGGTGAAAAGCCCGCGCCGCATGCGCTTGAGGTGGCTGATGCTCTCGTTGTGGGCGATGCGGTACAGCCAGCTGAAGAGCTGCGCATCCTCGCGAAATTTGTCGAGCCCCGTCCACGCTTTCAGGAAGACGTTCTGCAGCACGTCCTTCGTCTCGTCCGGGTCAGTGACCATGCGCCGGATGAAGGTGTAGAGCCTCCGCTGGTGCTTGCGGACGAGCAGGTTGAACGCGTAGTGACGGCTTTCCTCCTTGCGGAAGAGGGCGATCAGCTCCTGGTCGGTAGGCTCGTCCATGAATATCAGGCGACGATCGATTTAAGCGATAACCATGGCCGCACATTTCCGCGATTCCGGGTCAAGCCCGGAATGACACTGGTTCTTGGAACGGCTGCTCGATCAACCGCGCGGGGCGCAGTTGATCGGGCAGCCGTTCCTCTCATGGTTGTCACCCCGGCCCCTGAGCCGGGGTCGCGAAGGGGTGTCCAATGCTTGCTCATAGTCCACAATGCTCCCGCAGGGTCTAGCCAAGCATGAGATCTACGAGTTAGCGCACCCTGCGGCTCCGAAGCTATTTCCGCGTCAGCACCCGCTTCACGGCCGCCACCACGTCCGGCGTATCCAAGCCGTACTTGGTGAGCAACTGTTCCGGTGTGCCGCTTTCGCCAAAGCTGTCGTTCACCGCCACGTATTCCATGGGTGTGGGCAGTTCCCGCGCCAGCAACTGGGCGATGCTGTCGCCCAAGCCGCCGTTCCGCTGGTGTTCCTCGCAGGTCACTACACATCCGGTCTTCCTTGCAGAAGCTAGGACGGCCTCGTTGTCCAAGGGTTTGATCGTGTGGATGTTGATCACCTCCGCGCTGATGCCCGCCTTCTCCAGTTCCTCCATGGCCTGCAGCGCTTTCCACACCAAGTGCCCACAGGCGAAAATGCTCACGTCCGTGCCCTCGCTCAGCATCTGTGCCTTGCCGATCTCGAACGGCATGTCCGGCGCGATAAAGACAGGCCACTTCGGGCGACCGAAGCGCAGGTATACCGGGCCTTCATGGTCTGCGATGGCGATGGTGGCCTGCTTGGTCTGGTTGTGGTCGCATGGCACGATCACCGTCATGCCCGGCAGCATCTTCATCAGGCCGATGTCCTCCAGGATCTGGTGCGTGGCACCGTCCTCCCCGAGCGTGAGGCCCGCGTGACTGGCACAGATCTTCACGTTCTTGCCCGAGTAGGCAATGCTCTGGCGGATCTGGTCATACACCCGCCCGGTGCTGAAGTTCGCGAAGGTGCCCGTGTAGGGGATCTTTCCACCGATGGTGAGGCCTGCGGCCATGCCCATCATATTCGCCTCGGAAATGCCGGCCTGGATGAACCGCTCCGGGAATTCCTTCGCGAAGGCGTCCATCTTCAGCGATCCGGTGAGGTCCGCGCACAGCGCCACCACACGGTCGTCCGCTTTGCCGATCTCCAAAAGCCCTTCGCCGAAGCCGCTGCGCGTGTCCTTCTTGTCAAGTACGGGGTAGGTGGTCATGTTGCTGGTGATTGGTGAACGGTGATTGGACGCAGAGGCGCTGAGACGCGGAGAATTGCAATTGATGGTTGATGGATGGTGCCGACTGCCACTGCCACTGCCACGGCGCGATGCATGCATCGCCCCTACGGCAGCTGGCTGATCTCTCTGTGTCTCTGTGCCTCTGTGGTGATTTTCTCTGTAGCCTCAAAGTTCGATGTTGACCGCTCTTCCGCTTACCACCGTCACTTCTTTCACGATGGAGAACGCTGTTTCGCGCGCGCCGCCGGGGCGATAGATCACGCGGTAATCGCCGGGGAGCAGCTTGAATTGGTTGCGTGCGGTCCGGGTGTCGAGGTCCACGACCCACTTGAGCTCGTTGCCTTCCTTCTGGAAGATGGCGCCAGGCCCGGCCACGTTGGCCACCACGTTCAGCACGCCGCTCCTCGGGATGCTCACCGGCGTGACGCCGCTCTGCTTGATGACCACGCCGGGGATGTAAAGCCGCGGAAGTGTGAGCACCTCCAGATCGTACGTGCCGGTGCGGTAGAGCTGCGAGCTGTTCATCGGCTGAGCATTCAGCGTGAGGGGCTCGCCTTGCTTGCGCACGATGCAGGCAACAGGGAACTCCGCGGTCACCGCGCCTTCGATCTTCAATTCCAAGCGGCCTTGCCCGGCCACCAAGGCGACCACGTTGTGCTGGCCCGGCTCGATGGTGACGTTCTCCTTCACGCTCGGCGGAACGGTGTGCGCCACGATCCTGTAGGTGAAGACGGGATCGATGCTCAGCGTGTCCGGCTCACCGCGCAGGTTCATGGTGTGCACGAAGTCGTAGCGGTCCTCGCCGGTGTTCTGGTCGTAGAAGGTGACGGGGACGTCGGTCTCGGTGGGCTTGCTGTCGTCCGTGAGCAGGAGCAGTTGAGTGGTGGTGCTGTTCAGCGCTTGGTCGATCACCACCTTCAGCACGCGGTCGAACATCTCGGGCGTTCCGGCATCGTAGTAGTTGCCCACGCACTTCAGGCTGTACTTGTTGGCTTCCTCGATGCCGATGCCGATCACGAAGGGCTTCAGGATGATGCCCTTCGCCTGCAGAGCGCGGCTTACGGCGCACGGGTCCTCATCGCAGGCCTCGATGCCGTCCGTGATCAGGATGATGATGTTCCGCGACTTGTTGTCCGGGAAATCACCGGCGGCTTTTTCCAGCGAACGTGCGATGGGCGTGGTGCCGAGGCACTGCACCGAGTTCATCTTATCGCGGATGGCCTTGCCGTTGTGCTTCCCGAAAGGCACTTCCAGCTTGGTGTCGTCGCAGTCCTGCTTACCCGGCTCGATACGCGTCTGGTGCCCGTAGATCCGCAGGGCAAGTTCCACGTTCGGAACGTCTTCGAGAGGAGGCAATGATTCCAGTAATACCCGGCGGGCGGCGTTGATCCTCGGCTCGTTGCCCCAGAACGCGTTCATGCTGTTGCTGGCGTCCATCACGAAGAGGATGCGGGTCAATACCTTCTTTTCGTCCGGCTTTTGGGAATACGCAGATGTCGTGGATAAAAGAGCGAGGAGAAGGAATGTAGAATTCAGAATGTAGAATTTAGAATGTAGAATGAGGCTGCGCGAGTTCTGTGCGTTGTCGCTTGTAACTCCGATGAGACGAGGGAATGAAAAATGAAAAATGAAAAATGAAAAATGCTGAATGGCCGAAAGCCAGTGCTTTGCCACACTGCTACTGCGCATGGCACGGAGGATCTTGTCGCGGCAACGCCTGACAACCGACAACTGACAACTGACAACTTCCATTTCAAGCCTCATAACGCGGGACAACGCAAAAGCGTGCCGAAGTTCATCAGGGTAGCCAAAGCGCACCGTTCAATAATCCCCGAGGGTTTCGGGCAATTGCTTCAGGGCTGCGGCCAGCTGGGCGTCGTTCGGCGGGATGCCGTGCCACGCGTGGCTGCCCTCCATGAAGTCGACACCGGAACCCATTTCGGTGCGCATCAGGATCATCACCGGCTTGCCTTTGCCTGTGCGGCTCTTGGCTTCATCAAGGCCTTTCAGCACGGCGGCCATGTCGTTGCCTTGCATCTCCAGCACGTCCCAGCCGAAGGCTTTCCACTTGGCATGAAGGTCGCCCAAGGGCATCACGTCGTCCACGTCACCATCGATCTGGCGACCGTTCCAGTCCACCGTGGCGATCAGGTTGTCCACCTTCTTACCGGCGCCGGCGATGGCGGCTTCCCAGATCTGGCCTTCCTGCAGCTCGCCGTCCCCGTGCAGGGTGTAGACGAGCGAAGGATCGCCATTGAGCTTCTTCGCCATGGCGGCGCCGATGCCCACGCTGAGCCCCTGGCCGAGCGAGCCACTGGCGATGCGAACGCCGGGCAGGCCTTCGTGCGTGGTAGGGTGCCCTTGCAGGCGCGAGTTCAATTTCCGAAAGGTCTTCAGTTCCTCGATGTGGAAGTAGCCGCTGCGGGCCAATACGCTGTAGAACACCGGGCTGATGTGGCCGTTGCTGAGGAAGAAAAGGTCCTCGCCGATGCCGTCCATGGTGAAGTTCTCCGCATCGTGGCGCAGCACGTGGAAGTAGAGCGCGACGAGGTAGTCCGTGCAACCGAGCGAACCGCCGGGGTGGCCGCTCTGGCAACCGTGCACCATGCGCACGATGTCGCGGCGCACTTGGCTGGCAATGGACTTAAGTTCTTCGACAGAGGTGTTCTTGGCGGTAGCCGGCAAGGGAGAGGTCATGGGCGGGATCCCTGATGGGTGGGCGAAGGTACCCGATGCGTCTGCGGGCCTACGTGCGCGTGGAAAACTTTTGAAAAGTGGAGCAGACCACCTGCATCCCTACAAAAAGGACACGGAACCCTCCTTCATGGAACGCAAATAAATGGCTGGAACAGTCCGGCCCACGGTGAGGAATGCTCCGCGACTCAATTCCCCCGATAGGTGGAATAGCCGAAAGGCGAGAGCGTGATCGGCACGTGGTAATGGTTGCCGTCCGTGATCTCGAACACCACCTCGATGAAGGGATAGAAGGACTGTTCCCCCAGGCTTTTGAAATAGGGCGCTGTGAAGTAGGTCAGCTTGTAGATCCCTTTATGATCGACCCCTTTGCCGTTCTTCAGAAAATCCGGGATGCGGCCGTTGGCATCGGTGGTCTTCTCCTCTACGGTGGCCCACGCTCCATTGGCGTCCTGTTTGGACAGGCTGATCTTCACATTCGCGGCAGGCTGTCCCTTCGTGATGTCCAGGATGTGACTGGACAATTGATAGGTCGGTTCTTGCGCACAACCGGGGCTGGCCATGGCAAGGCTGAAGAGGAAGAGGAGGAGCGTTGTTTTCATCGCGGATAAGGGATCGGGTTGAGGAGTGACGTTCTGCTGTACTGGCAGGGCGCCGCTTTACAACACGGATTTTGGGAGAGTGTTCAATGCTCGGCGTGTTTATTTCAGATGCCGAGCAACACGTTCATCGCGACGCTCGGTTTCCGGACCTTGAGCGCTTCGCCGTTGAACCCGCTTCAACTATTTATTTCCTGCCTTCTTCCATTCGGCCAGAAGTATTGCTTTCCAGGCCTTGAAGTCCTCATTGCACGCCATGGTGAAATGGTCGTCGAGCACATACGTGGACTTGTTATTCTTGAACAGATAGGAGATGTGTTCCGTGCTCTTCGTGTTGGAGGTGTCTATTCTGGACGAGCATTCAAGAAAGAGATCCGCTAAGCGCCCGAGCTCATTCAAAGGCAGGGATGCGTCCAGGTCCTTTCCTGAGACGGGATCCTTCCATTGCACACGGACACGCGTGTCGCCTGCCGTGAAAAGGAAGGTTTGCAAATGACCTCCCCAATCGCCTTGGTAGTCTTCCTGAAGCGAAAAGGTGCTGGACGCTAGGATCGATCTCAACGTATCATTTGCAAGTGTTGAATTGTCCGGACGCTGGGATGTGCCTTGAGCGGAACCTGTCAACGTGGAGCAGGCGAGGAGGATGGTTGCGATCAGGTGTGGCCTCATTTCAGTTCGAACTTTTTGAGGATCGAGGATGGCGCGGGAGCATGGGTATGCACAAACCTAAGCTGAAGGTAATTCTGTGGTTGCAGGCTGAAGTCCGCCGCCCGTCGAGCGCCTCAGGGCAAAGAAGCTTCGGTGCCTTGACCGGCTTCTGAGAGCAGGCCCACAAGTCGCCCGTGCCTACGGCAGGTGGGCCCGACCTGTTCGGTTCAGGAGCCAGGCCTCCGGCAGGCTCACTTTATGGTTGGACCGGGACGCAAGCGCTTTCGAGAACGAAGGATTCAATAAGGCCTCTCCTCGGGATCCCGCCTTCCGTGCCAGACCGAAAGCACGTGGATCTCTGTATTAGTGGGCGAGTAGAAGAGCTGGTACTCACCCACAGATTTGACCCGGACCGCTGGATCACTCGTGGATCGCCCCAGCTTGGGATGTGCAGTGATCAGCCGAAGTGCCGCTCGGAACTTGACATCCAGATTTCACTGTACGTGTCGGAGCCATTGCGTTCTCGCCAATAGGCAAGTATTTCCAACCGCTCACGTTGCGCGCTCTCGGACCAGACTATTTTCCGAGCCATTCATCAATGGCCTTGTTGGCTTGGCGCTCGCTGAGAATGCGGACTTCCTTGATGTCCTTCTTGCCCTTGTTGATCGAGTCCTGCTGCTCCTTGCTCAACTTGTAAGGTTCCAAGTCCCCGGCATCGGTACCTAAGAGACGGTATGCCTCCCGAAGCAATGCGCTATCCCGCGTGCGCTGGATCCGGTTGATCAACCGCTTTTTCAATTCCACGTCCGACATGCCTTGGTCTGTTGGTTTTGTAAAGCTAGAGGTTTAGCGGGAAGTTGGAACGCATCGTACGCAGCGATCGCAACCGGGAGCCTGCCCACAAGTCGCCCGTGCCTTCGGCAGCTACTGTGCGTACACATCTTTCGCCAGTTCCATGCCCTCCATGATGTAGGCCAATCTATCCAAGCCTCTTCGCAGAGCGATCACTCCTGGTGGTCCTTGGGAGTCGTAGCCTTTCCAACCACCCAAGCGGCCCATGATCCATGCCGCCCA
>JBBSUV010000055.1:0-23119 GCA_038234075.1 Flavobacteriales bacterium
ACCACCAAAAAAAGGTAGCCCGGAACAATGCCCAGGCTACACAGGATAGTGCTTTGCAGCAACTTCCTTTGGAACTCTAAAGATAGTCGAAAATAAATCGACAGGACACTTGCATGTTAACACAGTACCTGCGTTGGGACGATCCAAGCGATCATCCCTTAACTTAATGACATTGGGGTCACCCCCCGCTGCATTAGGTGATGGCTTCTTCCGACGCTTTCGGGTGAGATACCGGCCCGGCTCGTATGCTGGGCTGACAGCCCGGCAAAACGATCACCCCTTCTTCCCGGTCACCGGATCCTTCTCCCGCTCCCAGTGCCGGTGTGCAGCAATGGCGCGGATGAAGTCCTGCGTGAGCGCCTTCGCTTGAGGTGCACTCAGAACACCCGGTGCTTTCAATCCATCCTTTATGCCCAACCCATCCAGGAGCGTATCAGCATCACCGATCAAGGCGATGGCTTTGCAGTGGCGGAAGGCATCGCGCACGAAATCCTGAGCATCGGGGAGATCCACCCAAGGTTCCCGACCGATCACCGCGATGGCATCGAACACCACGGAGGTGGTGGTCATCAGCGTCAGGTCGGCATCCGCGTGCTTCACCGGGGCCACCACCTTCACCATTGCGCCTTTCGCTTCCAGAGCGGTCTTCAGCACCTTCGCTTGCGCTGCGCCGCTGGCATCCGCCAGTATGGCGATCCGGCGGGTGCGGATGGTGTCCTTGATCGTATCGGCCATGCTCAAGGCCTTGGAGCGCTTGACCATCGGTTCCTCATCGTACGGCTGCACTTCCGCTTGTGGCGTATCCGCTGGAATGCTTTGGTTCAACGGATGCTCCACTTCGGGCACTTCGATGCCGAACGCATCGGCCACGGCGCTGGCGAGCTGTGTATCCACGTAGGCGAGCATGCCGATCATCCGTTCGCGCACGGCGGGCGTATCCACTTTGCCCAGCTCGAAACGCAAGGCATTGATCAGGTGGTTCTGCTCCGGCTTGCTCTGGCTGTGATAGAAGAGCTTGGCCTGACTGAAGTGATCCATGAACTTCTCGCTCTTGGCGCGCACCTTCATGTCCTCCATCGGTTCCGGGAAAGAGGTGAAGCCGCCATCCATCATCCCCGCTTGATAGGGGCAGCCACCGCCCAGCGTGTTGGGCTCGTAGTTGATGTGCTGCTTGGCGATGGTGTGCCGCATGTGCCCATCGCGTTGGTTGTTGTGCACCGGCGCCAAGGGTCGGTTGATGGGGAGTTCGTTGAAATTGGGACCGCCCAGCCGCGTGAGTTGTGTGTCGATATAGGAGAACAGACGCCCTTGTAACAATGGATCGTTGCTGAGATCGATGCCCGGTACCAAGTGGCCCGGGTGGAAGGCGACCTGCTCAGTCTCGGCAAAGAAGTTCACCGGGTTGCGGTTCAATGTCATCTTCCCCACGCGCTGCACGGGTACAAGTTCCTCGGGGATCAGCTTGGTGGGGTCCAGTAGATCGAAGGGGAATTTGTGTTCGTCCTTTGCATCCACGATCTGCACGCCCAGTTCCCACTCCGGAAAATCCCCGTTCTCGATGGCCTCCCAAAGGTCGCGGCGATGGAAGTCGGGATCCTTCCCGCTGATCTTGGTCGCCTCATCCCAGGCTACGGAGTGTACCCCGAGCAGCGGCTTCCAATGGAACTTCACGAAGCTGCTCTTACCCTGCTCATTGATAAAGCGGAAGGTGTGAACGCCGAAGCCCTCCATCATCCGCAGGCTGCGCGGAATGGCGCGATCGCTCATCAGCCACATGATGGTGTGCATGCTCTCGGGCATCAGGGAAATGAAATCCCAAAAGGTCTCGTGCGCACTGGCGGCCTGCGGCATCTCATGGTGTGCCTCGGGCTTCACGCTGTGTACCAGGTCCGGGAATTTCGTGGCATCCTGAATGAAGAACACCGGCATGTTGTTGCCCACAAGGTCATAGATGCCTTCATCCGTGTAGAACTTCACGGCAAAGCCACGGACATCCCGTGGTAGGTCGGTGCTGCCCCGGAAACCGGCCACAGTGCTGATGCGGGCGAATACCGGCGTACGACGCGATGTATCGTTCAGGAAACCGGCCTTGGTCCACTTGGCCAGTGGCTCATACACTTGGAAATAACCGTGCGCACCCGAGCCACGCGCGTGCACCACCCGCTCCGGGATGCGTTCGTGATCGAAGTGCGTGATCTTGTCCCGCAGGATATGATCCTCCAGCAAGGTCGGTCCGCGGAACCCGGCCTTCAAGCTGTTCTGGTTATCGTTGATCGGCAGGCCTTGGGCTGTGGTCAGCTTTTGGTCCATGCCATCGGTGGTATCCTTTTCCAGGTCCGCCGCTTTGCTGCGCGTTTCTTTCTTGGGGTTGGTCCGTTTGGCCATGTGGTTCAGGTTGGTCGACTTTGCCAACCATATTGGTGCCATAAAAGGAACATAGGAGCGGTGTCGATCGCAGAACTGCTCGCGCTATGCGTCATGAGCACATCGGCCATTTACCGATGTGGAGATCGTTACCCACCGGGCGCGCGGTTCCGAGTCGGTCCAGCGGTGGAATCCGTTACTGAGTTTGAGCGCTCAACTGCTGACCACACCCGCCATCTTTGGGTCACACCAACAGGGTATCAACACAGCATTCCCACAACTGATGCGAGCTTGAATGCTCGCTACCAGTTGTGGGTCCTGTGCTAGGCGCTGTCACCTTCGGACAGCGCTTCAGCCTGTGTTATCAGCGGGGTACGAGATGCAACTCCAAGTTGCCGCCTTTCTCCTTCAGCCACAGCTCTTCTTCCTTCAGCCGCAGGATCTGATACGTGGCATCGGCTGCGTTATTCTCGAAATCCAAGCGGAGGTCCTCCTTCTTGTTCTGGAACGACCAGGTGCCGCTGGTCTGGAATTCGAAGCTGAGGTCGCCGAGGTTGTAGAGCGCTGCCAGTGTAGCATCGCCATTCTGCAGGAGTTGAAGCTCGTATTGATCGAAGCTGGAGGTAACGTCGTTGCCGTTATCCTTGGCTTCTTCGATGCGCCAGGTGTTCGCGATGCGCTCTGTTTTGGAGCGGAGGCTCAGGAATGGACCGTCCTCATATTTCTTACAGCCTGTGGCGAGTAAGGTGGCGGCCGCCACTAGGATCAAGGTGTTGCGTAATTGCATGGTTCGGATGTGTTTTCTGAAGTTGGAAGGAACTGTTGGTAAATGGATCACTGGGGTTTCAAGTGTAATTCGAGGTCATCGCCGACCTTGTGCAGCCAGAGTTGCTCCTCGGTGAGCCGACGGATCTGGTACGTCCCATCCGCTGAATTATCCGCGAAGTCCAGCACGAGTTCCTCGTCGTCGTTCTGGAAAGCCCACGTGCCGCTCGTGTTGAACGAGAAGGCAGTGCCGAACACAGTGTAGGTGGCAACCAGCGTTGCATCCCCACTGCTAGTGAGGGTGAGCACATAAGCTTCGAAGTCGGAGGTGGCATCATTCCCATTCGCTGTTGCGTGATCGATCAACCATGTGTTGGCGACGCGTTCAGCCCTCGGAGACAAGGATATCAGTGGGCCATCATTGTACTTCTTACAACCCGCGATGGAAAGGACCGCGAGGGCAAGCGCGGGTATCAGGATCTTAGTTAATGTTCTCATGAAATGTTGGTTTTGCGCTGAGCTAGGCAATTTTCATCCCATCCTTGCTGAACTTCCTTAATTGGCGCCATGTCCCCACTGGTAGCGGGCTGGGGCACGGCGCCAATTCCCACAAGTATGAAGTGCTCGGATATCCTTGGGGCATGGGGTCAACACTTCGGGGAGCGCCTTGCACACGGAGGCTGACCCATAATACCCGTGGGACCCCGTCCATGTAGTACGCTTTGATCGGATCCGGATCGGCACGAGAGTGGAGGGAAGTGGTAAAAACCCTGCACATGAAGACCGCCCCCACCCTATCCCCATTGAAAGATCTTCATGCCCTTTTAGGGGACAGTCGCAAGGGTTATCGCTTTGCATCCTCGAAAGTGGATCTCCCCGAGTTGTCCGCCTTCCTCACCGACCGGAGCATGGAGCGCCGGAAGTTGCAAGAGGACCTGGCAGCGGTGATCCACGACTTGTCGTTCGGGCATGTCGCTGTGGACGATGGTAGCATGAAGGGCACGATGCACCGCGTATGGGCTGACCTACGCGATCGGTTCTCCTGTTGGGATGATGCCGCCGTATTGGATGAATGCGAACGGGGCGACCGTTACCTGCTGGAGCGCTTTTCCGCTGTTTGGGAGGATGAGCGCACGCCGACGGAGGCTCTGCTGACGCTCCGCAAACAGCGGTCGCTGATCGAGGAGCAGTTGGCCTCATTGGAGCGCACCAATGATGCCCTCCTGACCAGGATCTGAGGCATTGCTGCCTCACCCTTGAGTTCACGATCTTAAAAGCATAGGGGTCTATCATCTGCACACCCCACCAAAGGGGCGCCCCTATCGCCCCTCTTCGCATGTGCCGCTTTGTCTTGCTTCTCGCCTACTCAATTGCCAAGCGCTAGCTCGATCCTCCGCACCTTCTCCCTTACCGAGCAAACGCGACGGTCTGCCAAGCTCTACTGTTGTAGATCATCGTGTCCATCACGATACAGCTGTGCTTGACATCGGCGGGGTCGATGGATCCAGTACCCAGCTAAGCCTGGAGGAAGCAACGCGGATCTTTCATTCGGCATAACCGGAATAGCAAAGCCCCCGCATTTGCGGGGGCCTTGATCACATGCCCCCAATAACGGAGGGCCCTTGCAGGTCTACTTATCGTTTCGCCATGGAATTGCGTTCGGCCATGTGGGCATTCCACCAGGTGCGTACTTCATCCACCTCCTTCAATTGTGCAGCCCGCATCTCGGCCCATGTGGCATCCGTAGCATTCCCCATGGCAGCCAAGGTGCGGTCCACACGCTCGAGGCCCTGTGCCAGGTCAGCTGCGCGTTCTTGGTCCGCTGTGGCATGCTCCTTATCCAACGTTCCATCCTTCAGATGGCTCCGCACCTCTTCCAACTCCGCCATCAGTGTGGCGCGGATGCCGTTCATGCGGGCCACGGCGTCCGTGCGCTCCTGCACTGGTGTAATTACGACCCCCGGTCGCACCGTGCCATCCGAGGTATAGTTGCCCATGGGATCCATCTGGCCAGTGGCATTGTAGCGGTCCGTGGCAGTGGCATTAGCATCACCGGCCGCGTTGGGGTTTGTGGTGCCTGCTCCAGCATCCGTTGTTATCGCAGTGGTTGTGCCGGATGAGGCCGTGTCATCACCGTCGTGATCGCTGCCTCCACAGCTCATCAACAGGCCAGCGACCAAAAACAAGGGGAGAATCGGTTTGACCATAAAAGAATTTGCTCCGGTTTTCATGGAATGTGGTTTTGTTTGTTCCCTTGGAAAGGGACATGATCTGTGCCGCGCCCATCCCGCTTCTGGAAGGACAACCGGTCAGAGGTGCTTGATACCTCTTCCCCAACCTCTATTAGCGCATGATTCCTTTAATTACCAGACGTGTAACTTCGATTCTCATGGGCATTGTAGACACCATGAGTCACTGCTGAGTCATGGGGACGCGGCGCCCCGTTCTGGGGAAGGGATCGGGGAGCGAAAATGCGGTAAATCGCCACCTTAAAAGGGATAAAGCCTTGATGCCGAACAATATCAACGCGCTTTTATACCTCGATGGTCCTTGGCCCGTCACATGCTAAGGCTGATGGCATGATCACCACCAACCTACCCCAACTGGTCCAAGAGCTGAATGCCTTCGGCCCGGTTATCGTCCACGACCATCTCGACACGATCGATCTGGAATTACACGCATCCTTTCCCTTGGATGAACTAGATGACTTGATCTGCGACGCCATCTTCACTGATCCGCTGGCCCGTCAGATCAAAGGCGACCGCTGTTTGGTGCACTTGGCCAAACGGAGCGACCTGCGCGGTGCAGCGGACCTTGATCTGGTATGCGGAAGGTATAGCACCGTTTACGTGCTGAAGAACGCAGCCTGAACCCACAGAAGATAACCACAACAAGATGAACAACATGTTCCGCGGACTCTTGGCTGGCGCGGCGGCCTACAAATGGGGCGGCGGTTGCCTCGGCACCGTGCTCATCTTCATCCTCATCTATACTCTGCTTGGCCACTGCTGAAGCGTTGGTCGGCACTGTAGGTATTGTACAAGCAGGAAGGTTCGGTATTCTTAGGGCGGTGACCGGGAAGTTGTTCAGCCGTTGTCTGTTAATTCCGTCAAGAGCTGGACGATGGTCAACCTTTCCACAGGCTTCACCAAGTGCTTGTCGAAACCGGCCTCCGTTGCGCGTCGCCTGTCCTCCTGTTGCCCCCATCCGGTGAGGGCCACAATAAAGCATCCTTCGGCACCGGGCAGGGCGCGCATGTGCCTACATACCTCATAGCCGTCCATTCCCGGCATGCCGATGTCGAGGAACACCACGTCCGGTTTGAACCCGGCCATGAGGTCTATAGCATCCTTACCACCGTGCGTCGCATGTACCTCGTGGTCCATGTGCTTCAACAGCATGCTCAGCACAAAGGCAGCATCCACGTTGTCGTCCACGATCAGTATGCGGAGAGACTTCACCTGGGTGTCGGAATGTACCGGCAATGATGCCGCGGGCTTTTGCTCCTCGCTCAAAGGCAGGGTAACAGTGAACGTGCTTCCCTTGCCACGCCCCTCGGACGCCATGGTAATGGCCCCTCCGTGCATTTGCACGAGCCGCTGGACGATGTTGAGCCCGATACCTAACCCCCCCTTGGCTCTCTCGGACTTGCGGTCCACTTGGGCGAACATTTCGAACACCTTGTGCTGATCTTCCGGATCGATGCCGATCCCCGTGTCCGTGATCGTGATGATGGCATCACTCTCCGTTCGCCGAACGCGCACCGTGATGTCCCCACCGGGTTCGGTATACTTCGCCGCGTTGTTCAAGAGGTTGCTGAAGATCTGCGCCAACCGGGTGCTATCCCCTATGAGGTTGATCGGTGTCGGCGCGTATTCCACCTGTATGCGGTGTTTCCGTTCCACGATCAAGGGCTGTACGGTCTGCAACGCGGTATCCAGCACCGAGCGCAGTTGTAGCGGGCCCTTGCGCAATTCGATCGCTCCCCTGTTCACCCGGCTGAGGTCCATGAGATCGTCCACCAAGTGTACCATGTGTTCGATCTGGCGGGCCATGATGTCGTGGGCCTGCCGGACCACTTCGATCTCGGGGTCCTGGCTGAGCAATTCCACACCGCTGCGAAGGGGCGCCAAGGGATTGCGTAGTTCGTGGGCGAGCACGGCCAGGAACTCGTCCTTGCGCTTGTCAGCTTCCTTCAGCGCTTCTGCGGAGCGTTCCTGTGCGGTAACGTCACGCGTAGTGCCGGCGATGGCCTCCACCTGGCCATCGGGGCCGAACACGGGCATGAAGATGTAGTCATAGATCCCGCCGCCCCCTTTGCTCTGGAACGGGATCTTGCCGCGGAGGGGCTTCCCGGTGCGCACCACCTCATCGATCTCGTGCTCGTGCATGCGTGCATGCCATTCCGGGTAGCCTACGTCCCGGAAACTGCGGCCTACATATTCCTCCTCCTTCAGGCCGTACAGGTCCATCAGCGCTTTGTTGGCATAGAGGAACTTGTAATCGGCACCCCAGATGTAGGCGAAATCAGGGGTGGTGTTGAGAATGGTGGTATAGTACCGCCGGTTCCGTTCCTCCGATGCGAGCGCTGTGACGAGATCGGACTCGTTCAGCTTGCGCTGCCTGGCATCAAAGAAGAATACGACGATGCCGCCCCCCTCTGCGGGATGCGCTTCCAGATCGAACCAGGTCTCCACCGGGGTGAAGTACAACTCCAAGCTGCTCACCTCACCCTGTTCCATGGTGCGGCGGTAGGCCTCCTCCACAAAGGTGCCGGCCACCTCCGGATAAACCTCCCACACCGAGCGCCCCAACAGATGATCCTGACTGGTCTTCAGCGAGGCGATGGCGCGGTCGTTCAGGTAGGTGTAGCGGTACTCCTGGTCCAGCTTAGCGATACCGACGGGCAACCGGTCCAACAGGGTATTCTGGTCGCTGCGACGTTCCAACCGGGCGGCCAATCGCTCGCGCTCGCGGACGTTCTGATAGACTATGGTCCCCTGTTCCGCAAGGAGCCGCAACGCGTCCGCGTGTATTTGATGGAACCGGTGATCGCCGTGCGCCGCCACCCAGAGCGTCCCCGGCTCCGGTGTACCTGTTCCGAAAGGGACCAAGAGCAGCTCAGCGATGGGTAGCGTGGTGGGGTTGAAAGCTTCGAAATGACGTTGGGGTTCCTTGAGGAGCATCAACCCCGGCTGTCCGAGGCAGAGCGAACAGGGGCATTGGCCTAGGGAAAGGTTGAAGTTCCGCTGTGCTCCTTCCGCCTCGCTGGTGGCGACCAAACGCATGCGCTGTTCACCATCGGGTCCGCTTTCCATCAAACAGACGCCTCCTGTGCAACCCGCATCACCGCCGCCGACCTCCGCTGCGGCATCAGCCAAGTACTGCAGCAAGGCGGTGGAACCTCCGTTGAGCTTGGCGATCAAGTCGTGCAAGAGCCGGTTCGTGTGTGCTGGATCTCCCCTTGGGCTTGGCCGCGAACGGAGTTCGGGCGTGATCATCAGATCCTCATTCGAGAGGGACTTGGCCATGAGGATGGGTTGGGAATGGCCGACGAAATTACATCAGTAGCATGATCCGGCCCCGGCACAGCTTATGCAGTGCCCCCGCATGGATCTGAAGCAACGATTAAAGGGTTTTGGGGGCAATCTCAAGACCGCTGGCACCCAATTCGGGGAGATAGACCCTTTTACCCAAGCGGGGTTCTTGGCCTATACCACCATCTTCGCCTTACCGGGCGTGATCATCATTGTGATCGCTATCGCCGGCTTCTTTTACGATGCACAGGAGGTGCAAAAGGCGGTTTATAGCCAGTTCGGAAGTTTCATCGGAACGGATACATCCAAGCAATTGGCGAGCATCGTGGACAATGCGGATAAGCAGCACAGTGGCATCGTGGCCAAGATATTAGGTGTGGTGGCTTTGGGGATAAGTGCTACAGCGGCGTTCGCGGCGCTACAACGAGGACTGAACAAAGTGTGGCGCATAGAGCCGGTGAAGGGTCGCGCCGTTCTGCGTTACCTCGGTTCGCGCATGCTCTCCTTGGCGATCATCGCTTCTTTCGGATTCCTGCTTCTCACGTCCCTTGTCCTGGACGCGGTACTTGTGAATATTGGGGAACGCATGGGGAGTTGGCTACCCGCTGAGGATATTCTTCTCGGGGTGGTCGGGATGGTTCTTTCCTTCGGAATGGTCACGCTGGTATTCGCCTTGGTGTTCAAACTCCTGCCCGATGCGAAAGTGCCGTGGCATTCCGTATGGGTCGGTGCGCTGTTCACGGCGGTGCTGTTCACCTTGGGCAAGTTCCTTATCGGTCTCTACATCGCCAAAACGAATGCCGGCAGTGCCTATGGCGCAGGTGGCGTGATCGTCATCGTGATGCTCTGGACCTATTTCTCCACGTTGATCCTGCTCTTCGGTGCACAGTACACCTACGTTTCCTCGGGTGCTGCCGCTCAACGCGTACCCGACCGCGGATAACGGATCATGAAGGATCTGCATGGTCTCCATCTGGGCACGGCCGGCTGGCAGTTACCGAAGGCCTTGAACACGCCAGCGGAGGAACCCGTTCTCGTGCGCTACGCACGCCACTTCAACGCGGTGGAGATCAACAGCACCTTCTATCGGCCACACCAACCAAGGACGTTCGCCAAGTGGGCGGCATCCGTGCCCGATGATTTTCGCTTCGCGGTGAAGATGCACCGCTCGGTGACGCATGAGCGCCGACTTTCCGATATCCGGCCAGCGCAGGTATTCTTGGAGATGGTCTCCGCTCTGGGACCCAAGTTGGGACCGGTGTTGATCCAGCTACCACCCTCCTTCGTCTGGTCCACTGAAGCGGAGGACTTCCTTTCAGCATTGCGCGAAGTGTATGATGGCGCTGTGGTCCTGGAGGCCCGTCATCCCTCGTGGGCCGCGCCGGACGCGGTGAATGGACTGAAGGCGAACACCATTTCCGGAGTGGCGGCCGATCCGCCACTGCTGTACATGGACCTGCGCCCGAGCGGCTATCCGCACTTGTTGTACTTCCGGCTCCACGGGAGCCCCCGCGTGTATTGGTCGTCCTACAGCGACGACTTTCTGCACCCACTTTCAGAACAGGTATGCGACCGACTTAAAGCCGGCGAACAGGTATGGGTATCGTTTGACAATACGGCCGCGGGCGCTGGCGCCACCGATGCGCTACGCCTGAAAGACCTGATACGCGAACGGCTGGCGTGATGCGCGAAGGGCACGGCTTTCAAATGGAACACTTTATGATGGGCATTATACAATCTCCTCTTGCTCAGGACCCATTTCGGAACGGAACTGAACGGGACCGGTACGCATCACTTCAGCGGCACTTTACGAACCCTCACAAACTTGGATCATGCGCCCACTCTGGAAAGGAACGATCGGCTTCGGCTTGGTGACCATACCGGTAAAGCTCTTCAGCGCAACGCAGGAAAGCGAGATCGATCTGGATATGCTGGATGGGAAGGACCAAGCCCGCATCCGCTTTCAGCGGGTGAACGAGGACACCGGGAAAGAGGTGCCCTTCGAGCGCATCGTGAAGGCCTTCGACCTGGATGGCAAGTACATCGTGCTGGAGGACTCGGACTTCAAGAACGCCTCTTTGGACAAGAGCGATGTGATCCTCATCAAGGACTTCGTGAAAGAGGAGGAAGTGGAAGCGAAATTCTATGAGAAGCCCTATTACCTCGCGCCGGACAAGGGCGGTGCGCGGGCGTATGCGCTGCTGCGTGAAGCCTTGAAGAAAAGCGGCAAGGTCGGTGTGGCCAGTTTCGTGATGCGGACCAAGGAACACCCAGCCGTGCTGCAACCCGATGGCGAGGTGCTTATCCTGAATCAGATGCGCTACGCGGAAGAGTTGCGTGACCCCGGGGAGCTGGACCTTCCCAAAGTGGAGAAGGTGTCGCCTTCGGAAATGAAGCTCGCCATGCAATTGATCGATCAGGGCGCGGGCACGTTCGACATCAAGAAGTACAAGGACGAATACACCGCCGCGCTGTTGAAGGCGATCAAGGCCAAGGCCAAGCGCAAGGGGAAAGCAAAGAAGGAGTCCGCCATGAAAGTGGTGCACAAGAAGCCATCCACGGACCTGATGGCCGCCTTGAAGGCCAGCTTGGAGGGGAAGTCCACGAGCAAGCGTAAAAAAGCTTCTTGAGCATGGGCCTGACGAAGTACCGGGCCAAGCGCGACCTGAAGAAAACACCGGAACCCGCCGGTGGCAAAGGCGTCAAGGATGCACCATTGATCTTCGTGGTGCAGCGCCACAAGGCTTCTCACCTGCATTACGACTTCCGCTTGGAGATGCGCGGCGTGCTGAAAAGCTGGGCCGTACCCAAGGGCCCATCGCTGGATCCAGCGGACAAGCGATTGGCCATGATGGTGGAGGACCATCCCTTCGATTACAAGGATTTCAAGGGCGTGATCCCGGAAGGCAACTATGGCGCTGGCATCGTGGAGATCTGGGACCACGGCACATACGAACCACTGGAGCCGATAGCCGGCAAGGATCCCGGAACACAGCTGATGGCGGAATTGCACAAGGGGTCCATCAAGATCCGCATGAAGGGACGCAAGCTCAAAGGCGAGTTCGCGCTGGTGCGCATGCATACCAAGGAGGAGAACACCTGGTTGTTGATCAAGCACAAGGATCGCTACGCCAAGAAGGATTACGACAGCGAGCGGGAGACGCCGAAAAGCTCGCCGATCAATAAGGCATTGGCCAAAGAGAAGGAAGGTGGTAAGAGAGGTAAGGTGGTTAAGGATGAAGATGAAGGCAAAGCCGTAAAGACAATAACCTCGAAGACAGGGTGCAAAAGCGCTTCAGTAAAAGCCAAAGCCGCTTCGGCTACCACCGCGCACGTCAACAAGCACTTTTCGGTCCGTGGCCTCGGTAAGACTTCCAAAGTGAAAGACCCCGTAAAACCCATGCTGGCCTCACCGGACACTCCGGCATTCGATGATCCCGACTGGATCTTCGAGATCAAGTGGGACGGGTACCGCGCCGTTGCCGAGACCGGAGGAAAAGGTGCAAGGCTCTATTCCCGCAACGGGCTGTCTTTCGCCGACGCCTATCCGGACATTACCGAGGAACTGGGCCGGATCAAGCAGAAGATGGTGCTGGATGGGGAGATCGTAGCGGTGGATGAACAGGGCAGGCCGGACTTTCAGTTGCTGCAACACGCCTCCGGCGAACCGGGGACAGCCTTGGTCTATCACGTCTTCGATCTGTTGGAGCTGAACGGCAAGGACCTCACCTCCCTCCCGCTCCTCGAACGAAAGGAGCTTCTTTTGAAAGCCCTACCGAAGGGTGATCTCGTGAAGTACTGCGATCATATCTCCACGCGGGGCAAGGACTTCTTCGCCGCCGCGCAGGCGCAGGATCTGGAGGGCATCATCGCGAAACGCAAGGACAGCACTTATCATCCGGGTGTGCGGAGCAAGTCCTGGTTGAAGATCAAGAACCACTGCGCACAAGAGGTGGTGATAGGTGGATATACAGCGCCGAGGAACAGCCGGAAGCATTTCGGAGCATTGCTGCTCGGGGTGTATGAAAAAGGTGAACTCCGTTACGTAGGACATACAGGCACCGGCTTCGATGCGCGTTCCCTGAAGGAACTCGCCGCTGCGATGAAGCCCATGGAGCGCAAGACCTCCCCTTTCGCCGGTCCTGTTGATGCGAACAGCCTTGCCACTTGGGTCTCGCCCAGCCTCGTTGCGAACATCAAATTCACGGAATGGACGCGGGACGGCCATATGCGTCATCCTGTCTTCCTCGGCCTTCGTACCGATAAGGGCGCCAAGGAAGTCCACAAGGAAAGAACCGCTACCGCTGATGTGAAAATGAAAGCCAGACCCAAGGTGACGAAAACTGCCAAGCCCAAACCTTCCACCAGTAGGAAGGACCGGACGGAGAACGAACGGAATGTGAAGGTCGGTCGCCATACCGTCCACCTCACCAATCTGAACAAGGTGTTCTGGCCGGATGAGGGCTATACAAAGGGCGATGTGATCGCTTATTACGAGCGCATGGCCAATATCCTTTTACCCCATTTGAAGGATCGACCCGAATCGCTGAATCGCACGCCCAACGGCATCAAGGGGCAGGGTTTCTTCCAAAAGGATGCTGGTGGCGTTGCTCCCTCGTGGGTGCCCTCGGTGAAGATCCCTTCGGACAGCCGCGGTGGTGCGGACATCGACTATATCCTTTGCAACGACCTCGGCACCCTTCTTTACTTGGTCAACTTGGGCTGCATTGAGCTGAACCCTTGGAACTCGCGGAAGCAACACCTGCTGAAGCCTGACCAGATCGTGATGGATCTGGACCCTTCCACAGGTAACCGCTTCGATGAGGTGGTCGAAGCGGCTTTGGCGGTGAAGGTGGTGCTGGACAGGATCGGTTCAGCGGGATTTTGCAAGACCTCGGGTGCCACGGGCATACACATTTACATCCCCACCGGAGGGCGCTACACGTACGAGGAGCTGGCACCGGTCGCGAAGGATATCATGCGCGTGGTCCACAGCATGCTTCCGAAGACGACCACCTTGGAACGGTCCCTTGCGAAACGGAGCAAAAAGCAGATATACCTCGATCACTTGCAGAACCGCAAGGGCCAGACCTTGGCGAGCGTGTATAGCATCCGCCCCAAGCCGGGCGCAACGGTGAGCACACCCTTGGAGTGGGACGAAGTAAGACCCGGACTTGACCTGCGCGACTTCAACATCCACACCGTACCGGAACGGGTTGAAAAGCACGGTGACCTCTTCCAAGGCGTCCTGAAAAAGGCTTCTTTCCCATTGAAGGAGATCGCTGCGGAGTTGAAAGACCTTTTGGACGAGTGAGTTACACCTCGCTCGGTCAACGTCGATCACAACGTGTTCGGACCTACCAGTCCGACTTTCGGGAAGGGAGGAAGACACGCGACCTCGCGGACGCGATCAACGTAGTGGGATCGTGAGCAAATAGCTCGGGACCGCTTCTTCCACCTCACCGATATCGCAGGCCCTCAGTTCAGTGAAGCGGTCAGTAGCGGCATCATAGAAAGCCGAGACCATCATACCACGGAAAGCGAAGGCGACACTGACCGGGGTGGATGTGCTAGCCGATGGCAGCATGGCTCTCGCCTGCTTCAGCAATATCGACAACCGGGAATCGAAGAGATCCCGCAGCCCAAGGAATAGTTCCGGGGCAGTAGCGGGCAGAGGCTCAGGGAGGGGGTCTCGGGTGTCCATGTGGTAACGCGTTCCAATTGCGGTGCCAAGTTCAGTGTTGAATGCGGCTATCTGAATTCCCGGTATCCCGAACGATCAACATCCTTCCCGTTCAGTGGAGAACGAAGTCAACTGACCCGGCGGTGATCATTCCCCGAGATCGATCCATTCACATGATCCACGATGAGAAGGGTATTTGCACCCGCATCCGCATGAAGCATTGGGGCGGGACCTCCTCACCGCTTTCCATAATGGCGAAAATGAGACCTTCATCCATCCCGTGCGCCTTCCGGAGCGGTACACATTAAGGTGGGTGTGCATAGCGCCCCTGATGGGCGAAAACATGATCCAACAAGGGCCGCTATTGCTGCGAATGCCCTGTTCCCGGATCGAGCCGTTTGCTCCTTTGCTCAAACCCAGTGAGCTCCCCGATGCTGCGTCGCACATTCGACCAGACCGCCTCATCCATATCCGCAAGCCCGGCCACATCGATACGTAAGCTCTGCACATGCAGCGTAGCGCCCTTGTTCTCCATGGTGCCTCCCATATCCAACAGCGCCTTCAATCGCGCGACTTTGCGTTCAATACGGTCCAAGGGGGGTACGAAGTTCATGTCAATTTCACTTGGATCCGAATTATACGAGGTGGGCATTGGACGCTCATTTAGGCATCTCTCTCCAAAATGCGTGCCCGGCGTCATAAGCCTTCAGCGCTCCGAGTTGCTATCTTGGAAGGATGCCAACAAGGTGGCGCGTTCCACAGGCGGGACCAAGTGCGCATCGAAGCCTGCTTCCTTGGACCGGCGCTTGTCATCCTCCTGGCCCCAACCGCTCAATGCGATGATGCGTGCGTGCATACCCCATTCCGTGGCACGCATGCGACGGCAGGTCTCATAACCGTCCAGGCCCGGCATGCCGATATCCATGAAGATGGTGTCGGGAGCAAAACCTTCGCCCAGCTTAAGCCCTTGTTCCCCCGAATAGGCGACCTCCACGGTGGCGCGCTTGGCGCGCAACAACATGGACAACATCATCGCGGAGTCCTTGTTGTCATCCACCAGCAGGACGCGCGAGTCATGGATCGACTTGACGTGGACAACGGCAGGGGCCTTCGCGCCCTCCGCAGCTTGCACCAAGGGCAGGGTCACTGTGAACTGCGTGCCCATCCCCTCTTTGCCTGCGCCCACAGCCACCGAGCCGCCGTGCATCTCCACCAATCGCTTTACCAAGTGCAGGCCGATGCCTAAGCCTCCACCTGCCTTAGCGCGTTCTTCCGGATCCACCTGCGTGAACATCTCGAACACGTGGTCGCGCTGATCCACGGGTATCCCGACCCCACTATCGTTCACATGGATCTCAACGGACTCTTTCCCCAAGGTGCAGCCCACCTCAATGTGCCCGCCCTTGTGGGTGAACTTGCTCGCATTGTGCAACAGGTTGGAGAACACCTGGGTGATGCGCACCGGGTCCCCATTGATGTAGTAAGCATGATCCTGTGTTTTCATCGCCAAGTGCTGTCCTTTGGCACGCATCATCGGCTCTACGGCCTCCGCGGCATCCTGCATGGACTTCTTCGGATCCATGGGCTCGCGCCGCAGTCTCAGGCTGCCCGTATTGATACGACCTAGGTCGAGCAGGTCCTCCACCAAGCGGGCCAGATGGTCCACCTGCCGCTTCATCACCTTGCGGGTGTGGGTGAACGTTTCGTCGCCCTCGATGGACTGGAGCACCTCCAAGCCGCTTCGCAAAGGGGCCATGGGGTTCCGCAGTTCGTGCGCCAACGTGGCGAGGAAGACGTCCTTGCGGTGATCAGCTTCCTGCAAGGCCTCTTCGGCCTTCATCATGTCGGTGATATCCGTGCAGGTGCCGAACCAATGGACCAGATTCCCCTCGCGGTCCGATTGGGGGATCGCACGGGCCAGCATCCAGCGGTATTCACCGTCCAAGCGCTTCAGCGGGAAAGTGCATTCCCAAGGTTCCGCATGTTCCGTGGTGTCGACCAGGGATCGCTGCACACGTTCGAAATGATCCGGGTGGTGAAGCTCCTTGAACCGCGCCTGCAGTTCCGCTGTCGGCACGCCGGTGAGATCGGTCCAACGTCCGTTGAACCAGTACTCGCTCCGTTCCGCGTTGGTGATCCACGCCAACTGATCCATGTTGTCCGCCAACAGGTGGAAACGGCGTTCGCTTTCCAACAAGGAAGCAGCCACCGCTTTTGAGGCGGTGATATCCCGTTCGATCTTCGAGATGCCGATGATCTCGCCGCTCGGCGCACGCAGGGGTGATACGGTGAGCGATACCTGCACTTGATGGCCGTCCCTGTGTTTCCGCTCAGTCTCGAAGAAATGGACCCGCTCACCCCCCTTCACCCTATCGATCAATTGTTGCACCTCGCCCGCACGGTCCGCAGGAAGCAATCGGTCCAGGTACTGCCCTGCCATCTCCTTGGCGGACCAACCGAACAGCCTTTCAGCGCCGGGATTCCAAGAGGTCACCTTTCCCTGTAGGTCCAAGCTCAGCACGGCGTCGCTGCTGTTGGTCACGATGGCCGCCAACCGGATAAGGGCTTCCGTGGAGTTGCGTCGCTCGGTGATGTCCTCCAAGGTGACCAACAGCCGCTGCTTCGGGCCCAGATGCAGGATCCGACGCGCACTGAGGCTGAACGTCCGTTCATCTTCGCCGGTGGGCTCATGCTTCACCTCGAAGCCCTGCATTTCCGTGCCGTGATGAAGTACCTCCATCAAGTGCTTTCGCAAGGCCGGCACGTCCCACTCGTGGTTGCCGAGCTCGTGCAACAGGATACCCTCCGTCTCTTCTTTCGTGGTGTGGAACGCTTTGTAGAAGGCCGCATTGGCACGCCTGACACGCATATTGGAATTCAGCACGACAAGAGGCGTGCTGATGGTGCCGATGATGCCTTCCGCGTAGTCCCGTGCCACTTTGAGCTCTTCCTGGCGTTGAAGCAGCTCGTCGTTGATGGTCGTCAGTTCCTCGTTGGTGCTTTGCAGTTCCTCCTTGCTGGTCTCCAGCTCCTCGTTCATGCTCTGCAGCTCCTCGTTGCTGGAAAGCATTTCCTCATGGGCGGTCTGCAATTGCTCGTTCTTGCCTTCGGCTTCCTCCAACAGCACGCGCATCTGGTCGCGCACATCGCGCACTTCCCGTTCCAGCAGGGCGACGCGTCGGTCCTTCGCATCCTGGTCCCCTTCGGCGTCCGCAGGCTGCAAGGGCTTTGTCTGTAAGCCCGATCCGCCATCGTCCAGGAAAACGACCAAGTAATGGTCCTCGCCGTTCGCGGTGCGCATGGGTGCCACCTCGATGTTCACATTCCGGAACGTACCGTCCACATCGATCTCCAGCCCACTGCGCGAAATGGGGACATGATCTTCCTTCACTTTGCGCAGCAGTCCACGCAGTTCAAATACAAGGTCCTCGCGTACGAGCTTTAACAGGTTCAAACTGGCTTTACCGGACTGCGGGGAGAGGTACGGTGCCGTAGCTCCGCGAAAACGAACGATCTCCAGGTCCTCGTTCACCACCATGCTCGCGGGCACGTGCCTATGCAGCAGGAGCCGTTCGGCCTCTTGGTCCAGTTCGGACGCTTTGGCCCGGGCTTTACCAACAGGTTCCTGCTTATTCGACCAGTTCACGTTCGGCAGACCGTTCCTAGTGCCTTCGCTGCTGAAATGCACCGTGGCTGATCCCATCCGCTTTGAGAATACTTTATCGTCCTTTTCCACGGGGCAGAACAGGTCGCCAGCTGCGTTCGCGGATTCCGAACGGCCCAAGCAAAGGAAGCCATCCTGTAAAAGAGCATAATGGAAGTTATGCAGCACCCTGCGCTGAGCAGCGTTGTTCAAGTAGATCAGCACGTTCTGGCAAGTGACCAGGTCGATGCGGGAAAAGGGCGGGTCCTTCAACAGGTCGTGCTGTGCAAAGACACAGAGGTCACGGATGGCCTTCACCACCTGAAAACCGTTATCGACCTTGGTGAAGTAGCGCGATCGGATCATCGGTGAAACACTTTCCATGGCGGCCGTGCCAGATCCCGGAACGCGCTTTTTCCACCATCTTCGGGTCGAGGTCCGTGGCGAAGATCTGCACCCGTGGTGCTTGGCCCGCTGAAAGGAAGTACTCCAGAACGGTGATCGCGATGGAAACAGCCTCTTCCCCGCTGGAACAGCCAGCCACCCAGAAGCGAAGCGTGTGATCCAGCTCCTCCGATCCTGCCAGCTTGGGAAGAATGCGTTCCTTGAGTGCCTCGTGGAATCGCCCCTCACGGAAGAACGAGGTCACATTGATCAACAGGTCCTCGAAGAGCATGTCCATTTCATGTGGATCCTCCTTCAGTCGAATGAGATAACTCTCATGATCGGGGAGCTTGTGCAGCACTAGGCGCCGCAGGATCCGACGCATGATCGTGGCCCGTTTGTATTGGTTGAAATCCACACCTGTCCGGATGCGCACCAACGATAAGATCTCCAAAAAGCCTTGGGAAGCCACGTGGTCCATGGAGACTCCGGCCACTTTGGCCACCGGATGCCTACGGAGCAAAGCGAATTGTGCCGCGATGGATGCTGGAGGCATCACGAAATCCACGGCGCCGGTCTCTTGTGCATGCCGCGGCATATCGTTGAACTTTGCGCTGTCGTCCTGTGCGAACGTCCATCCCCCGCCAGCTTTGATCGCCTTCAACCCCAGTGTTCCATCATTCGCGGTGCCGGAAAGCACCACGCCGATCGCGTTCATCTGATAGACCTCCGCAAGCGCGATCATGAATTCATTGATCGGATGGAAACCCTTCTTTGCTGTGCTGCGCGGTGTGCGCAATGTGAGGACGCCGTCCACGACCCCCATGTTGGCATTCGGGGGGATCACGTAGACATGATCCGGCCTTAAACGCAGTCCATTCACCACCGTCAGCACGGGCATGGTGGTGTGCTTCTGGAGTAATTCGGGAAGCATGCTTTCATGCTCCGGGGCCAAGTGTGAGATCACGACGTAGGCCATACCCAGGTCCGCCTCGAGTCCTTCGAGCAGTTCACTGGTCGCTTCCAATCCCCCCGCCGAGGAACCGATCGCCACAACAGGAAAGGGCTTTGCCGGGCCGATCCGCTCCAAGTCCAGCTCGCCCAGGAATCGCAGTACTTCACTCCGATCGAGCAAAGCGGCCCCTGCACCTCCGGTCGAGCTCAGCCGCGCTTCCCTTATCCAAGTGTGGACTTGGGCAATATCCACTTTCATCAGTTCGGCAGCCAGTTCCAATGGAACATGCTCAGGCAGAGCATCCGGATATTTTTCGGACATGTCTACATACCCAGCGGAGCGGGTTTCGCGTTGGTGGACCACCTCCGCCCGCTGGGGCCGCTAATGTAGGAAGCGGATGAAACGGTTCAGATCCGCGCTTTCATCCCGCAGATCTTGAGCAGCACTCGCTCCGAGCGGCTCAATCCCGTGCTGGTCCTACCCTCGCGGACCCCTTTTGCCAGATCCTTCAATTTACCCTCTTCGAAAGCCTTCACCACTCCGGGATGGACGTAATGCGCTTTGCAGACCGCACGGGTATTGCCAAGGTGCTTCGCCACTACATCCATGGCGGTGTTGATGCACTCTGCACAACCGCTCTTTGTTCCGGGGACCTCCTTTTCCAGCAAGGCCTTGACACAGCATGCGCTTCCGGTCCATGTCCTCAGGTCCTTGCTGCTGAGATCACCGCCCGATGCAGTGCGCACATACTCGTTCACCATGCCGGAATCCACATTGTGAACGGCTCCATGATCATCCACATATTGAAAAAGATCCTGACCGGGGAGCTCTTTGCAGCGCATCACCAAGCGGGCCAATTTCGCACTGTGCAAGGGGATGTCGTGAACGATACCGGATTTGCCTTTGAATTTTAACCGGGTGCCATTCCCGTCACGCTTCACGTGCTTGTCCTTGAGGGTGCTGAGACCAAAGCTTCCGTTACTGCGCTCATAGTCCTTATTCCCAACGCGGATGCGCGTGCGCTCGATCAACGCCACCACACCGGCCAAGACCTTCTCTTTCGGAAGCCCGTGCTTACGCAGATCCTGCGCGACCTGCTTCCGCAAACGGGGCAAATGTTTTCCGAATGTATTCAGACGGTGGTATTTCACTTGAGCGCTGACCTCAGCCCAGCGCGCGTGATAGCGGTATTGTTTCCTGTCCTTGGCGTCAAGCCCAGTGGCTTGCAGGTGACCATTAGGGTCCGCACAGATCCAGACATCCCGCCATGCAGGTGGTATGGCCAAGTTGCGGATGCGTTCCAACGTAGCGGTGTCCCGGACTTTTTTTCCTGCGTTTGAATAACTCCACCCCTTGCCGGCGCGTTTGCGGCTGATGCCCTGCTCCTCGTCATTCACATAGCGCAGGCTCGCCGCTCGCGCTAACTTTTTGGGTCGATGGTCAAGTGCCGCGATGCGGGCAGGCGGCAAAGTGATCGTTGTAGCAGCGAGAGGTGTCGGCATCGGTGCGGTGTCAAGATGGATCGTCAAATACGGTTCAACTACACGGAGAACATCCGGCCTCGGAAGTATCCAGCCTTAAGGGCTTGAGTTCGCGGGCAAGGAACCGACCTCACCGGATCTTGTGCCGGATCCATTACCCCGGTCACAATGCTCGGTGATCGCCTGCGGACTATTCCCTAAAGTGGCTGAGGGTGGAACAGGGTGCGTGGAGAAACCACCACACCTGTTGAACCGAAAGGGGCACTCAACGCCTGTTCCGGCTGGCTCAGGACACGGGCTAAAACCCGCTAGGCCCCAAAGAAAAAGGGGATGGCCAAGATGACCATCCCCTTGTGCACCCGTAGGGAGTCGAACCCCAAACCTCCTGATCCGTAGTCAGGTGCTCTATCCAATTGAGCTACGAGTGCAAATGCGATCGACCGTATAAATGGCTGAAAGCGGCCGCGAATATAATAACAGCCGCTTCAACGAGGCTTGTAATACTTCATCGCCTCCGGCATGTAGGCCTCAATGTCGGCGATCCGGCGAGCATCGCTGGGGTGTGTGCTCAGTAATTCCGGTGGTTTGGCGCCTCCTTGTGCGGCCATCCGCTGCCAGAACGCCGGTGCTATACGAGGGTCGAACCCACCCATGGCCATGAAGACGAGCCCCATCTTATCAGCTTCGCTCTCCTGCTTGCGACTGTAGGCGAGCATCCCGAGCTGGCCACCGATCCCGAAGGCCTGCTGGAAGAGGTTCGCCGCGGCGGTCGGATGCTCTGAGGCATACAACTGCAGGCCCATCCCGACCCCTTGCACCGCCAGCGCTTGGCTCATCCGCTCATTACCGTGCCTTGCAATGGCATGCGCGATCTCATGGCCCATCACCAAGGCCAGGCTCGCTTCATTCTCGGTTATCGGTAAGAGCCCGGTGTAGACCACCACTTTCCCACCCGGCATGCACCAAGCGTTCACTTGAGGATCGTTCACCACATTGAACTCCCATTGGAAATCATTCACCCGGTCGGCAGCCCCGTTCTTTTTCAAATACGCCGTTGCGGCTTTGGAAAGACGGTCGCCGATCTGTCGGACCATCTGCACCCGTTGGTCCGAGGCAGGTAAAGGTGGGTTCTGCTGCAAAAAGCCTTGATATTCCGTCAGGCTCATGCTCATCATCTCGCTCTCAGGCATCAGGCTGAACTGTTTGCGCCCGGTGATAGGCACCGTGCTGCAGCCCATCATCGCAGCCAGAACGATGCCGGTGGTGATCCGTTTGATCATGCTTTTTTTATTGGATGTCCGCAGAAAGTCCTTTGTCGCAGAGTGCTTCGCACAAGGGCCTCAAAAGATCGAAGCTGCCCCGTTTCACGCTGCATCTGCCTTTGTAATGCACGAGCCATGCACATTGTTCGGCCTGTAGGGGATCATGGTCGCAGATCTCCATCAAGCTTACGATGACATGCTCGAACGTGTTGACATCATCGTTGTGAAGGACGATCTCCTTGGCACGTTCTGTGCGGTTTTCCGTTGTGGGTGCGAGCAGTTCCTCGATCAAGTGTTCCGTGTCCATGATGGGTGGTCCGGTTGGGGAGCGGACGAAGGTAAGGTAGGCACCATAGCCGTCTCATGCCCGCGAAAGTGGACGGAGCCTCCCATCGCCAAGGTAGCGGCATGCACGTCCCTGCCCGATGGCCACCTTCGCGCGATCCACGCACCTTCAATCCATCATGACTTTCCCCGTTACCCGCCCATCGGGGAATGTGATGGTGATGAAATAAGTCCCCGAAGACAGGTCCCCGCGCTCCAGAATGAATTGTTCCGCATCCACGCCGGCCGCGCTGATAAGGCGGCCCAATGCATCTCGCAAGATGTACGACACCATGGGCCGGTCCGGGCTGCTGATCCGGAGCCGATCATGTACCGGGTTGGGCTGGAAGAAAATGCCGCCAACATCACTGTTGCTTCCCACCCCGGTACACCCGTCCACATAAAGCACCGACTGCGCGATGCCCGTGCAGCCGCCTTCGGTGTAACTGTAGGTGACGGTGCGCGCACCGATGCCCGCCACCGCCGGGTTGAACGAGGTGCCCACCACGCCCAGGCCGGAAAACGTGCCGCCCGCAGGGTTCCCCACGCTCAAGGGTTGGATGCCCGCGCCGAGGCAGATCGTGTCCAAGGTCTCGATGTATTGCACGTTGGGAACCGGGGCGCCGAGTGTTTGGATGTGGTCCGGCTGGCTATCGCCGCAACCGTTGTAGTTGTACAGGTTGTAGAAACCGTTCCCGCCGATGTTCCAGTCCACGAGTAT
>JBBSUV010000056.1:0-23058 GCA_038234075.1 Flavobacteriales bacterium
CACCCCAAGGGCTGATCTTCTTCGATGTGTACTCGTGCGAAAGCTCGTGCATGCCTTCCTTACGTGGTTGATCTGCCGCTATCTTAGCACTGGCAAGGGGTTTATGCAAATCCTCTCAGCCTACTGCAAAATCTGGGTTCATGGAGAAGCAATGACGTATCACTTTTATGGTCAAGTTTTACCCATGACCTGCTCTTTACGAAAAGGCAGGAGACTTCATGAGAAACATGCTGTCGATCTAAAAAGGTGCTTTTAGATTCGATAGAATAATAGGTCAAAGCTGCGTGCGGAGGGTTCAACGGAACACGCCCTTGATAGTCTGACCATTCCAAAGGGCATGTTGACCTCCATTCAATAAAATCGGAAGACGGTTTGGAGCCAGATAGTCCAAAAAGAAGGATGACAATGAAAACCGTCTTCACAATCAAATGACGAGAAAATGCCTGAACAAGTCTATACAACATGGGCCCCATGAAAAATCCAGTGCAATGCCCGTACCAATCAAGGGCGGACGGTTACGCTTGTATTTGTGTTAGGCTGGCCGGTTTGCCACATGAAGTTCACTTGACCATTCGGAACTGCACCTCCGAACCCGGAGTTCAACCCTTGCTGAATGGTTTGCGATCGACCTTGAAGTAGACCGGGTGCGCCCGCTCCCCGCTTGTCCACAGCGGTGCCGGCGAATGGATTGTTAGCGTCTCTGGAGAACACGGGGGTGCCAGAAGGTAAGGTTGTGTTAATGGTGACATTAACCCGAGCATTGGGGTTGGCGGCCAAGAATGCACCGATCTGGCCCAGTTGCGCGTTCGCAGCATCGGCTGTCGCACCCGTTAGTTGATTGTCATTGCCCTGGAAGCGGCCCGCAAAATTGACAGGCGTATTTAATGGAGGTGGGGCTGTATTGGTTGCATTGGGTACTTGCAATGTGGTTTGATTTGGGGGAGGAGGGGGAACATCGCCACCAACAGCTCCACCATTGGTATTATCCGGTATAGTAGCAAGCGCTGGAACCTTACCCCACATCAAGGGATTTTCCAAACCTTGTCGATCACCACGGTCGTTATTTCCAAAACAATCAGCGCATTGGTAAGTCTGGTAGTCCTGACCATTGATGTTCTGCTGCCAGTTGCTGCCTTCACTACCTCGTGCACCGAAGCCCCAAGCTGAATTTTGGTCTCCTTGCGCTTTGAGCTTGTCAGATGTGATTTCAGGTTCCAAACCTTCAAGCTCCACCATGTCTATTACACGATTACCGCTGAACGCATAAGGGCTGTAGAATGGATACTTAAATGCCAGCGGATCCACGCTCATGAACCTGCCCACCCTTGCATCGTGCATCCGGTACTCGAACGCATAGCTGGTCCCGGTAGCCCCGTAGACCTCATCATCCTTCTCCTGTCCTTGGAAGCCGAATGCGTAGGAGCTACTGCTGTAATTCCTCCCGGGCAGCAGGCTCCCGAAAGGTTCATAGCCCTGTGCACTGATCAGTTCAGCTTGGTGGGGAGATCCAGCATTGTTCCCAGGCAATAGCCGCCCGGTTATCACAGACGTCACATTGCCCAAGTGGTCGTTCAGCTCATACCGCATCAACGCCGATTGCATGGGTTCCACGTAGTTCACGTATGTCGTGGGTATCAGGACCCCGGCGAGCTGTGCTGTGCGGGTATAGCTACCAATGCGCTTGCTGCCATAGATAGGTCGGTCGGTCAGTTTCAGACTTTTGGGGCCGTTGTTGGTATAGCGATATGTGGCCATGATGTTCCCTTGGGCATCACGAATGTAGTAATCCTTGAAGCCACCGGTGAGCGGATCGCCTACCTGCTTGAAAATGCGTTGGCCATCTGCACCGTAGCCGAACGCTAACGGTTGGTCCGTGCTGTTGCACCTTTATATGGAAGTGCTTAGGCGGGGCTCGTAGTCCGTGGTATCCCCACGGTCTATTCCCGCTTGATGCTGCACCCGATGTTCCGTGTGGTCGCAGGTTCCGGTGTGCGGCCTTCCGCCACGGCGGCGATGGCGTTGCGCAACCAAGGCTCCTTCACGCCTTCGGCACTTCCAACATTGTCGTCGATGGCGCCTTTGTAGACGAGCTTCAGGTCCTTGTCGAAGAGGAAGACGTGCGGCGTGGTGCGGGCGCCGAAGGCATCGGCCAGCGCGTGGCCTTGGTCCAGCAGGTAACTCCCGCCGTAGTTGTGTTGCTTGTATTGGCGCTGCATGTCGGTGAAGCTGTCACCGGCGTCGCGTTTGGAGTCGTTGCTATTCACCAGCACGAACCCGATCTTCTTGTCGTCGCAACCTTTTGCGAGAGCGCCAAAGCGGTCCTGCCAGCCTTCGCTGCCCTCGCTGCCGAGAACGAAGGGACAGGTGTTGCAACTGAAGATCACCAGCAGGCCGTTCTCCCCGGCGATGTCTTCAGGCTGCGTTCGCCGCCTATCACGTCCTTCAGCTTCACGTCCACGGCGGGCACGGGGGCGCCGATGGTGAGCTCGGGAAGGTCGGTTGGCGTGATCGCGATACCGGTGAAAGCGGCGAGGACGAGGGTCTTCAAGAGCATGTTGTGCGGTTTGTTGGGTACGGCCTAAGTTACGCTCCCGGGTCGCGCCGAGAATGCCTTTATCGGACGAGGCCAGCGGCCACGGCCAAGCGCACCAAACCTGCGAGATTGTGCACCTTCAGCTTCTTCATCAGGTTGCTGCGGTGGGTGTCCACGGTGCGCGGGGAGATGAAGAGGCGGTCGCCGATCTCCTTGTTCGAGAGGCCTTCCGCCAAGGCGGCCAACACCTCGCGCTCCCGTCCACTGATCGCGCCGAGGCGGCCATCCTTGGAGGAGATCTCTGCACGTTGCTTGAGGAGCGTCTCCGTGATCTCTGCGGAAAAGTGCCTGTCCCCTTCGTGGACGGCCTTTACCGCCAGCAACAGTTCATCCCGCCCGCAGGTCTTCAGGAGGTAACCATCGGCACCTTGCTCCATGAGGCGGCGCACCATGTTGGGCTCATCATGCATGGTGAGGATGATCACTTTGATCCTTGGCCACCGGTCCTTGATCTGCTGCATGGCCTCCGCGCCGTCCATCCCGGGCATATCCAGATCCAATAGGATGAGGTCCGCGCTGATGTGTTCCAACAGGAAGAGCAAGGCCTTGCCGGAGTCGGCGGTGCCCACACATTCCACCCCTGCCACATCCTGCAGCAGGACTTTCAATCCATCGGTTATGATGCGGTGATCATCGCACAACACGACCTTCACCGGTGTCTTCAATTCCATTGCAAGCGATCGGATCAGGGCGCAAGATGGCGATAGCTGCGTGATCAGGATGCCTCCAGCGGAATGCGCACGGTGGCGCGTATCCCGCTGGTCTCGCCGTTCCCGAGTGTTAGGATGCCGCGCAAGGCCCGGACCCGCTCGCGGATGTTGCGCAACCCGATGCCGTCATGGCCGGCATTATGGTCCATGCCCTTGCCGTCATCCTCATAGATCAGGACAAGATGCCCGTTGTTCTTAAGCAATTGCAGGTTCACCTGCCGCGCCCCGGCATGCTTCATCGTGTTCTGCACGAGCTCCTGCGCGATGCGGTAAACGCCGATCTCCACATCCTTAGGCAAACGCTCCTGTAAGCCGAATTGCTCGAACT
Organism: Flavobacteriales bacterium; assembly: GCA_038234075.1. Lineage (GTDB taxonomy): Bacteria > Bacteroidota > Bacteroidia > Flavobacteriales_F > PHOS-HE28 > PHOS-HE28. Next base: position 3,632 of record JBBSUV010000056.1, read on the forward strand.
CATGGGTGATGCCCGCGCCGGAAAGGATGCGTGCAAGCATGTCCGAAGTGGCGGGGCCGAGCCCCAGATCGCCGAGCGTTCGTGGCATCATGGCATGGGCGATGTCGCGCACCTCGCGGCCCGCGTCGTCCGCGATGGCCAATGCCTCGGAAACAGCAGTGCTGCCACCGCCTTGGCCTCCGTCCGTTCTGGAGGCGATAGAGGCGATCTCCTCCAAGCGGAACTTGAGACCCGTAAGCTGCTGCCCGATCCCGTCGTGTAGTTCGCGGGCGATGCGCGTCCGCTCGGTCTCTGTGGCTTCCAGTACGCCACGCAGCCCGGCCTCCCGCTCGGCGATCAGCGCCGCATCATGCTTCGCCCGTGCACGTTTCCGCTGTGTTTGGAAGAGCAGCAAAGCCGTCACCATCACCATGGCTGATCCGCCCACAGCGGTGACGAGCCACAACTTGCGGTGCTCGCCCTGTTGCTCCAGTTCCGCGATCTCCGCGCGTTGTGCCAGGATCCGACTTTCCTTCTTACCGGTCTCGAATTTCGTTTCAGCCTGAGCCAAACGCTCGCCCATGTCGGCGGTGAATACCGAATCCTTCAAGGCCGCGTAATGTTGATGGTAGAAGAAGGAACTGTCGCCGCGGTTCAGCCGTGCATAGAGACGGGCGAGGTCGAGCAGTGCCTGCATCTGTTCGCTGCGTGCGCCCACGGAGCGGCTCATGGCAAGAGCGCTCAGCAGCATGTGCCGCGCCTCTTCGAACCGACCTTGGCGCAAACGTGTGCCTCCCAGACCGATCAGGGAAGAGGCGATCGCCTTGCGTTCGCCTGCCTGCGTGCGGATGGCAAGGGCTTCGCCGTATTCCGCAGCAGCCGTTCCCAACAGACCGCGGGCCATGTGTATCCCCGCTAGGTTGTTCAACTGCACGGCCAGTTCGGGATCCTGGTCCTTCTCGCGGAAGAAAGCGATGGCTTCGTTGTAGTGGGTGATGGCCGCTGCGGTATCGCCAATCTGCGCCTCCACGTTCGCCATGTTACCATGGGAAGCAGCCAGTCCTGCGCCATCGCCGATGCGCTCGCGGATCTCCGCCGCGCGACGGTGCGTGGCCAAGGCCTCGGGCAGTCGCTTGAGGTTGAAGCGCAGGATGGCGATGTTGTTCAGGACCGAAGCCTCGTGTGCGGGCGGACCGATGCGTTCGTAGATCTGCAAGGCCTTCAGGTCCTCTTCCAATGCTTCTTCCAGCATGAAGCGCGCTTGGTAGATGATGCCGAGCTTGTTGTACACTGCGGCCATGCCCGTGGAATCCCTGAGCTGGGTGCGCAGACCAAGCGAGCGGCGCAACAGGCTGTCCGCAGTGGTGAAGTCACTCCGGTCGATATGGAGGATCGCGATGTCGTTACAGGCCTGTGCCTCGCCGCGCAGGTAGTGCAGCTTCTTGGCCAGCCGAAGTGCGGCGTTGCCGAGGATCAATGCCGAGTCCGCATCCGAACGACGATAGGCGAAGCAGAGGTCGGAGAGCTTCAGCACCTTGGCCGTGTCGTCCGGCAGGGCCAGCACTTGCAGGACAGAGAGCTCCGTTACCTGTGCTTGCGCGCTGCTGAAAGGGGCCAATGGCATTGCCAGCACAAGCACACGGACCCACGCACGGAGCGGCCCCTGACGACGGCTGGGCGGAGGCTTTGGCAGCGGGTGGCGCATGCTGCGAAAATAGCCCCCGCGTCGGGTCACACGACGGCGTGGGCTTAGCAGGCCACAGGAGTTGTAATTGACCAGATCCTTTGGACAGGTCCGATACGTATCGGACTCAGGATTGACAGGGTCGGGCTGCTTTGCGGCTGCTTGTCATATCGAATGGCGGGACGTCACCACATTTTGCGGCGATAGTCCTGCGGGCGCAAGACCCTTGCTCCAGACACCCGCTCAACGTCGGCATTCCCGGCTGCTTAAAGTGGGATGTTGCCGTGCTTTTTCCGCGGGATGCGCTTGGCCTTGTTGCGGAGCATGCGCAGGGCCTCGATCACCTTTTGGCGCGTCTCCGAAGGCTGGATCACCTCGTCGATGAAACCGCGTGCGGCAGCCTCGTAAGGGTTGGCGAAGCGCTCCTTGTATTCCGTTTCCTTTTCCGCCAAGGTGGCCTCCGGGTCCGCCGACTTTTTGATGTCGTTGCGGAAGATGATCTCAGCGGCGCCCTTCGCGCCCATCACGGCGATCTCCGCCGCCGGCCATGCGTAGTTCATGTCACAGCCGATGTGCTTGCTGTTCATCACGTCGTACGCGCCACCGTAGGCTTTCCGTGTGATCACGGTGATGCGCGGCACGGTGGCCTCGCTGAAGGCATAGAGCAATTTGGCGCCGTGGTTGATGATGCCGCGCCACTCCTGTTCGGTGCCGGGGAGGAAGCCGGGTACATCCACGAAGACGAGCAAGGGGATGTTGAAGGCATCGCAGAAACGCACGAAGCGCGCGGCCTTGATGCTGGCGTCGATGTCCAGCACACCGGCCAGCACCGAGGGCTGGTTCGCCACACATCCAACTGTTTCCCCGGCCACGCGGGCAAAGCCGATCACCATGTTGCGCGCATATTCCGCATGCACCTCCATGCTGCTGTCCGGGTCGATCACCGCGTTCAGCACGTCGCGGATGTCGTAGGGCTGGTTCGGGTTCTCCGGCAGGATACTGTTCAGCGCGGGGCGCGATTCGTCCCCGGCCTCATACGGCAATATCGGTGCACGCTCCTCACAGTTGTTCGGTATGTAGCCTACCAGGCGACGCAATTGATCGATCGCATCCAGTTCGTCCGGCGCGGTGAAATGTGCAACGCCGCTCTTGGAAGCATGGGTGCCCGCTCCGCCCAGTTCCTCGGCTGTCACCGTTTCGTGCGTCACGGTCTTCACCACGTTGGGGCCGGTGACGAACATGTAGCTGGTGCTCTCCACCATCAGCACGAAGTCCGTGAGGGCGGGGCTGTAGACGGCCCCGCCGGCGCAGGGCCCGAGGATTGCACTGATCTGCGGTACCACGCCGCTCGCCATCACGTTGCGGTGGAAGATGTCCGCATAGGCACCCAAGGAGACCACGCCCTCTTGGATGCGTGCGCCGCCGCTGTCGTTGAGGCCGATCACCGGTGCACCATTCTCCATGGCGAGGTCCATGATGCGGCAGATCTTTTCCGCGTGCGCTTCCGCCAGGGAGCCTCCGAGCACGGTGAAATCCTGCGAGAACACATAGACGGTGCGCCCATGGATCGTACCATACCCGGTGATCACGCCATCACCGAGGAAGTGCTGTTTGTCCAAGCCGAAGTTGACGCTGCGGTGCGTCACGAATTGGCCGATCTCCTGGAACGAACCCTCGTCCAACAACAGGTGGATGCGTTCGCGGGCGGTAAGCTTGCCCTTTTTGTGTTGGGCCTCGATGCGGTCCGCGCCCCCTCCCAGTAGGGCTTCCTCGGTCTTTTTCCCCAGCAGGGCGAACTGTGCTTTCATCTCCATGGCGGCTATGCGGTCTTTGGATGGGCCCGGCGAAAGGACGGGCCGCCGCCAAATGTAGAACGCACGGCTGCGCTGCTTCCCCTACATTCGTCGGCAGATGACCTGGCGCTTTGCCGACCTCCCCATACGGACCAAGTTCCTGATCACTTTGGGCATTCCTGTGATCGGGCTTATCGTGCTGATCGGGAAGCAGGTGGATTCGAGCATCAAGCGCAATGATGTGCTGGGCTACGTTTCGAAGCAGGCGCGCAACATCCGCGTGATCGGCGATGTGGTGGACGGGCTGCAGAATGAAAGTGCGGTAAGCGTGGCCACCATGGAGAAGATCCTGCCCAAGGCACGCGCTCTGGAACTCGCCCGAGTGCAAACAGACGCGTACGTCACGCGGCTGAACGATCCAGGCCTCACCATCGATCCCCTCCTGCGACCCGCTGATGTCTTGCGGCCGATGGAGAGCTATCGCAAGCGGATCGATGCACGGAACATATCGGCCGCGCATGCCGAGGAGTTCTATCGCAGCATGGACAGCGAACTTTTGCGGAATCTGGGTGAGGTGTCCAAACAGGCCATGGACCCTGAGACCAACAGCAAGCTCTTCGCACACCAGAGCCTGCTTAACGCAAAGGATGCGCTCAGTGACATCCGCACCCGCATCCTGCGCGCCTTCATCACCGGCACACTCAGCCCGACGGACCTTGGCGAGCTCAATGAACGCATCGCCTTTTACGAGACCAGCACCGTGCTCTTCCTGCGCGATGCCACGCCGGATGTGCTGGGTTACTACCGCAGCACTTTCCAAGGCCCCGAGGTCAACTTCGTTCGGTCCATGATCGGCACCGTCCATGAAAAACGCTCCATCGCCGGGTTGGGTACAACCGCAGCGGAATGGTGGGAGCTGAGCGGCAAGAGCATGGAGCGTATGCGTGAGGTGGAGGAGCGGTCCATCGATTCGATCATCGTGGCCAGCCAAGGCTTTTCCGGTGCTGCGAAAAGGCGCTTATTGTTTGTGCTCCTGGCCTTGTTGGGCGTGGTGGGCGCGGTTGCCGTGATGGCCGTGGTGATCATGCGCGGCATCCGGAGCACCGTCTCAGAGGTCACCGATGCTGCTTCGGCACTGGCGCAAGGGGACGTGCGCGCCCGGGTACCCGTGAACTCCAATGACGAAGTGGGGCATATGGCTGGATCCTTCAACGTGATGATCGAGGCGATACGCTCACTTTCCGCCAGTGCGGACGCTATCGGGAAAGGGAACTACGAGACCCCCGTGATCGTGCGCGGCGAACAGGACGTGCTGGGCCACTCCCTTACCCGCATGCGGGACAACCTCAAGGCGGCGCGGGAGCGGGACATGGAGAACAACCGGATGCTCCGTCAGGAAAAGGAAAAGCTTGAACAGGCGAACAAGCGCATCCAGACGCTCATCCGCGAGATCCACCACCGTGTGAAGAACAACCTGCAGGTGGTGTCCAGTATGCTTCGCCTGCAATCGGGTACCATCGCGGACGCGCATCTCCAGCAGATCTTCGCACAGAGCCAAAGTCGCGTGGCCTCCATGGCGCTGATCCATGAGAAGCTGTACAAGGGTGACGACCTCGCCCAGGTGGACCTGTCCCAGTATATCAAGGATCTTTTCACAGAGCTGGTGCAGCTGAACAAGGTCCGAGAGACCATTCGCTACCGCACCGCGATCGACCCCGGATTGGTGTTGGACCTGGACACCATGGTGCCTTTGGGTCTCATCCTCAACGAGCTGATCACCAACTCATTCAAGCATGCTTTCCACGAAGGTCAGGAGGGCTTCATCAACTTGAGGATCCATCGGGCGGACCAAGGTCAGTTCGATCTGCATTATAGTGACAATGGCCATGGGATACCCGAGGAAAAGATACACAGTGATACCGGCACGTTGGGCCGCAGCCTGATCGAAAGCCTCGTGGAGCAGCTCAATGGCTTCATGACCATGGAAAGCGACAGCACGGGAACACGCTACCAGATCCGCTTTAAGGTGGGCTGAAGAATTTTGATGCCTCCATCGAACCCTGAAATGTACCGGTCTTCAGAGTTCCTTGGACGCGGGTGAACGAGGCGACCTTGCAGGCGGTCCTACCTCTTTGCTTTGCTCAACTCTCCGCCAACGCCGCCTCCACCTCTTCGCTCAGCTCCATGTTGTGGTACACGGCGTTCACGTCGTCGTCCTCGTCCAACAGGTCGATCAGCTTCATCACGTTGCGCGCGGTGGCGAGGTCGACAGGCATGGTGGTGAGCGGGAAACGCTTGAGCTCGGCACTCTTGACCTCCAATCCCAATTCGTCCAGCTTGTGCTGCAGGGATCCGAACTCGGTGTAGGGCGCCAGGATGATGAACTCTTCGTCGTCGTGGATCACATCGTCCGCGCCCGCGTCGATGCAGGCCATTTCGAATTCGTCGGTGTCCTTGCCCTTCAGCGTTTCCGTAGTGACCACGAACTCCGCCTTGCGGTCGAAGACATGGGATAAGGAGCCGGAGTTGCCGAGGCTTCCGTCGCACTTGTTGAAGAGGGTGCGCATGTTGGCCACTGTGCGCGTGGTGTTGTTGGTGGCCGTGTCCACGAAAATGGCCACGCCGCCGGGCGCATAGCCTTCGTAGGTCATCTCGCTGAAGTCCACTTCGGCCCCACCTGCCGCCTTCTTGATGGCGCGGTCGATGTTGTCCTTGGGCATGTTCATGCCCTTGGCATTCTGGATCGCCACCTTCAGGCGGTGGTTGGACTCCGGGCTCGGACCGCCCGCCTTCACGGCCATGGCGATCTCCTTGCCGATGCGCGTGAAAAGCTTGCTCAGCTTAGCGTTGCGTGCGAAAATGCGGTGCTTGCGTGTTTCGAAGATGCGGCCCATGGTGCTATGCGATAACGGGATGTGAGCGTCGCGTAATGGCGCGGTGCGCCGCGAAAATAAGCAGGGCCGTCGGTTTACGACGGCCTGCACGGGTAATAGCGAACTGTTTCCCCTCGGTTCCCTCAGTGGTCTCCCGCCGCTTCGGCAGGGACCACTGAGGCCCCGATCAATTGAATCCCACTAACGTGATACCCACGTTCAGCGCCCTCAGGTCCGGTGCAGTGCCCTCTTCGAACATGGGTGTCAGCGCGTATTCGGCGAAGAGGTTCAACGGGCCGTAGCCGATCTGTGCCCTGGCGGCCAAGCGGTAAGGCAACAGGTTGTAATCGTCCTTGGTCCGCTGCTTCACCGTGCCTCCACCCTCCGTGTACTTCTGTTTGTACATGGTGTCGAACAACCAGCTCCCCACCACGCCGACCGCAAGGTGGACGTTGTGTTCCCGGCTGAAGGACCAGTCCGGTCTGGCATTCAATTCTTCCTCGTTGGCGGGCAGCTTGGCCCCGTTGGTGTTGAACTCCAGCATCAACGGCACGCGCAGGCCGATCTGGCGCAGCTTGTTCTTGCGCAGGTCCGGGCTTACCATGGCCACCGCATAGGTGCTGTCGCCGTTGAATTGGAGCGTGTTGTTCTCGCTGAGCTTGTAGTTGTCGAACTCGATGCCCAGGCCGGTGAAGAGCCCCACGTGGTTGGTGCCGAACTCGATCTTCTTTTCCCAGAAGTTGATCGCGAAGAAGCGGCTCCGGGCATTGTTCAGTTGCAATGGCCCGCTCTCCGGCCCATCTCCGATCCGCCCGTCCGTGGTCACGAAGCTGTTGATCCCGATCTCCAATCCTGCCCAATAGTTGAACAAGTTGCGCCGCTCGTTCTTCAGTTCTTTCAACCGGTCCTCAAAGGTCCTCGTGCTATCGATCGCTGGGCGCTTTGTGGTGATGATGCGGTAGATCTTCCGCTTGGTGTTTATGCGGATGGTGTCGCCCTTCGGTGTATTGTTCGTGTCGATATTATCCAAGTTCAACTTCAGGCCATTGGCACCCGCACTTAGGCTAAGGTTGTGCCGGGCACCTTGTGTAGCGGTACTGTCCGTGGAAAGGCTGTCCTGCTGCGCCATCCCGAAGAAGGGGAGCAGCAGCAGGGAAAGGAGGATCGAGGCTTTCATTTTTGGTCCGTTTGAGAGTAGGACGCGGGGCATTCCGGATAGTTACAGGCCGCGGAGCGTAGGCCTCGAAATGGCGGAAGCCCCATGCCGGAAGGGGCATGAGGCTTCTGTAGCAGAGAGGGTCCGGATCACTCCGGTCGGAAGGTGAAGCGCAAGCGCGTGATATTCCAAAGGCCCGATGGATCCGGCCCCACCTTGATCCGTCCGAGTTTACGGACCACATAATCCCGCAGGTCGTTATTCTTCGAGTCCGAGCCAACGACCACAACACGTCCTTCGGTGTTCACCACATAGGCGATGTCCACCGTGCCGTACATGGGCTCGGCATCGCCGGAAAGCGGGAAGATGACGAAGCGGTCGATCTGTTGCCGCACCGCGCGCTCCATTTCCGTATGCTGCGCTGGGGTGATGGTCACTTCCGGCAGATCGCCATTTGCTGCATGAATGGTGGAGGCCAAAAGCAAAAGGCCGAGGATGGAACCGTGTCGGAGGATGGTGGTCTTCATCGTGCTTGGTGTTGTGGCATCGCTGCCGTTGGTTGTTGGCATAGGACAGGGCCAAGCGCCGGTTTGTTACACCGGGACCGATCAAACGTGACGAGCGGTCCGCACGGAATGATGGGCGGCGAAAATGAAGTACCGTAACCTGATGGATGCACCGGATGCCAAGCCTCCAATGCTGCTTATCCCGTACCCGAAGTGCTCAACGCCCGCGGCTCGCACTAACGGAGAAATTGCGGCCCAAGCGAAGCTGGAACCGTTGGCCTTTGGAGGTGTGTTGTACTTCCACGCCGCCTTGCCCGCCGGTGACCGCAGCGATCGCCTTGTCCGCGAAGGCCAGCGCATCGCTGCCATCCAGGTCGGCAGTGCGCTTCGGGGTCTCAAGCACTTTGCCGCGTATCGCATTCGCCACGTACGCCCCAAGGTCCTGGCTGGAACCATCCCTGCTGGCGGAGGTTGCTACTTCTTTCTTTTCCTGCGGGGCAGGCACAGTCACAGCAAGCTCCGGAGCGGGCGGAACGCTGGACTGCTCTTCCACATGTGCCAGTGCTGGTTCTTCCGTTGGAAGTTCATGCGATATCGGCTTCGTTGCCGGTGCGTTCCGGGGTTCCGGCTTTTGCTCAGGCAATGGTGCTGGCTTTGGCGCGGGCTGTAGGGCTTTGACGCTTGTGTTCCCTGATGCTTCCGCCGGACCTTCAACCGGGGCGGGTCGTGGTGCTTCGGGCGTAACGCTATGGTTCTCGGTAGCATCCGGCTGCTCAGGGGCAACAGACTTCGGCTCAAGGTCCGCGGAACGGATCTCTTGGTGTACCACGGATTTTTCAATGCGGGCCACTTGTGTTCCGTCCGCCGGTCGGTCACGCAGCAGCCACCAGCCCGCTCCCATCAGCAAAAGGAAACAGACGGCGGCGGCCAGTCTTGGCCACAGGGCCACCACGCGGACCTTTCGCTTTTTCAAACTCTCTTTTCCAGCGAACCGCATGACAACGGGCATAGTGCGCGTCGCAGCCATCAAGTGCTTCTCGTTAGCGGCTTCAGGATGTTCGGTGAGGTATTGCTTCAATGCGGATCGCTGGTCGGGCAACAGGTCACCTTCGAGATCCGCGATCAGGAAATCGGTTAAGCGGTGGGCATCGGGCATTCCTTTGGGCGGGAAATGGCGCTCCACAGTAGTCTTGGCAGGGAACCTTAGCGGATCTTGGGGTATGTGGGCCAAGGCCATCCATGCCGCTTGCCTTTCGGCCTCCGGGTGTTCATACAGGAAGCGGTCCAGTTCCTTCTCCTGCTCCGCACTGAGTTCCTTCTCTGAACGTGCAACCAGGAAATCGTCCAAGCGCGCGGCATCGGGAGCACCGGTGGGAGGGTGGTCCTTGCGCAGTGCGCCTTTCATTGGGAATTCGAGATCACCGCCGTCGATCCCGGGCAGGTACACAATGGAAGCGGGCAGATCCGGGTGGACACGCAGGAATGCATCCAGCTCCTCCACTTGGGCAGGGGAGAGCCGACCCTCCATGCGGTCCAGCAGCCAAGCTTCGTATGTCTTCCTGTCCAGCTTCATAGCACGTTCTCCAGGCTACCGATGTAGTTCTTCAGAGCGGTACGCCCACGGTAGATGTACACCTTCACTTGGGTAGTGTTCAAATGGGTCAATTCAGCGATCTCCTCGTAGCTGTATCCTTCCAGGTCGCGCAGTAGCACCACGCTGCGTTGTACTTCCGGCAGCATGGCGAGTGCGGCGTCCAACACCGTCTTCAGGTCAGGCTGGCTCTGGCTGCTCCATCGGAGGTCGGCGTGCCGGTCCTCCATGCGGGTGCTGCGCGATCCCTTGCGTGCCTCATCCACAAGGATGTGGTGCGCGGTGGTGAAGAGGTAGCTTTTGGCTTTGGCTCCGTCCACTTCATCCAACTTCTGCCAAAGCCGGGCAAAGCTTTCCTGCACCACGTCCTTCGCCGTGTCGGTATCGCGCAGGTGCTTCACCGCGAAACGGTAGATGCCGTCCGCGTGCTGGTCAACTGCGCTATTGTAGTCGGATACGGTCACAGGAATGAGGTTTCCTGAAGGTGGGACGGCTTGGTTCGGCGAAAGTTACAGGCAGCTCCGCCCAAGGTTCCCCACTTAGGGCGGAAGGCCCTGAATAGCGGAAATGAACACCGAAGCAGCGTTCACCCCTCCTTCCACGTCTTGGCCCATGTAACTTCGATCCAACTAACCCCAAACCAGGGCCACGGCCCATACGCATGCGAGCCACTACACCTCTGTTCTTGTTGCTGACCGGCCTCTTTGCTTGGACTGCGAACGCGGTTCATGCACAGACCTATTTCTACTTGGAGCAGATCGCTGTGGTGCCCACTGCACCAAACGTCTTGGACTACGTGCAGTTGCAGCTTTCGGGGAATTTGTCCAGCACGAGATCTTCCATCACATCAGCCAGTGCCGATGTGAACGGATACACGATCAACCTCGCCTTGGTAACACAGAACACGACGGGCCTGTCCGTGCTGGTCCCACATACCGAGCCTGTCTATTTGGGCCAGTTAGCCGCCGGAACGTACACGGTGAACATCACAGGATTCGGGGTGGACGATCTGGCCCCGTCAAGCCAACATGTGTTCACGGTGTCCGGCAGCATTTCCGCCTGCGACTCCCTCATCCTGGAGAGCCTCACTTGGTCGCCCTTCAACGACACGACGCTCCTGGTCCACATCCTCAACCCTACCGCCACCCTGTTCGACTATCCCAGTTTCACATTGCTGGCGGACAATGGCGACACCTTGGCCAAGGAAACGATAAACACCTTCGGAATAGGGACGGACAACTATAACACGATGGATATTCCCGTTGGAACGATCATGCCCGCATCGCCCTTCAATGCGACGTTGCAGCTTCGGAGCGGCCAGCAACTGGCTTGCACTTGGAACCTGCCTGTCGATCTGTGTCCTCCTGGCAATTGCTCACCGGTGATATTGGATCTCCGGAATTTCGGTCCTGGAACGTCAACAGGGATCTTTAATTACACCATCCGTAACGGGGGCAACACGGTGGCCGAGGGTTCCTTCGAGCTGATGAATTTTCAACAGTATGTCCAGGACACCATCTGCCTTCCGCCCGGGAATTACCTCATGGAGATCATTCCGCAGCAAGGACCTAATGGCGGCCAGCCCGAGTTCGGTGTGAGCCTGACACCGATGATCGTAGGGCCCCATGCGCCCGTGATCTGGACAACGCTTTCCGCCATCGCCTTTCCGTTCTACGAACATTGCGTGGATATCGGACAGGGCATTGCGGAAACGGCACCATCCGTTCTAAAGGTGACACGATCCGCCACGGGGATGGAGGTGTTCACCACGGACAGCCGCGCGCTGGGGAGCATCCATGTTTTTGATGCTCAAGGCCGGGTGGTCGGAGCGGTGAACGAAAACGGATCTCGCCACCTCTTTAATACGACGGGCTGGTCCTCGGGGTTGTACGTGATACGTACACGCAACACGGACGGCCAAGTGCTGACCGTCCGTGTTACAATGGAGTGAACTGTCCAGGCCGGTTCACGTGGCGGGATCACTTCCCACCTACGCCAACTCCGACATAGACCTCGACACACCTGTTCTTCGCATCACCCACCATATTGTGGAGATCGCTGTTGTCCACCACATCGGTAAGGCCGTGCAGGTAGCGGATACCCAATTGCGCATTCGCACCCAGGTTGAATGCCACTCCAAAGGCGATCCCCGCATCGATGGACTTGAAGTTACTCTTGTTCAGCTCATCGGAGCTAGTACCCAGGTCGCCCGAGGTCTTCACCTTCGCCGAAGTGAGATAGGCCAAGTAGCCACCCAGGTTAATGTCCACGATCTGCTCCAAACGCAAGGAGGCCATTATCGGCAGTTCGATATAGTTCAAGTTGAAATCCACCTCCTGGTCCACCAGACCGAAAAAGGCGTTGTACTTCGTGTGGTTCCCCTTCGTTGAATACAGCAATTCGGCCTGAAGCCCTAACACCGCCTCCGGGTTGGTCCTGCCAAAGATACCCGCGTTGAAGCCTATCCTTCCATTGTCATCCTGGGAATCCATACCGGCAAGGTTGGTGTAGTTCAAGCCGCCTTTGACCCCGAATACAGGACCTTGAGCGAATGCGGGTGCTACTGCAAGGAGCGCAGCGGATGCCATCAAGGTGTTCAAGAATGTGTGTTTCATCGTGTTGTTTTGCCGGGACGTAGGCGAACGGTGTGCCACGAGGAGAACCAGTGCTTTTGTGCTCAATGAGGAAGATCGGACCGTCGATATTGGGGCGCAGGATTCCCATAGCGTTGGGCTTTGCCCCATACATGCCCCTCCGGATCGTAGGAAAACGAACATCCCCGCAGGATCACTCGAAGAGGAGCCTGCGGGGACGCACGATAATTCGGTCCGGCTATTTCACGCTGATCCTGCCTCTCATCACTACGTGGATGCTACAGAAGTAATCGGTGCTTTTGTCGGGCACCACTTTCCAGCTGTCACCCGTGTGCAGAGGGCCTGAGGTCCAAGCAGAATCGGGAAGCGCGGTTGCATCGTGATCCACCATGTCCTTATTGGTGAACACCAGCGTGTCCCCTTTTTCTATGTTCACCGTGTCCGGGCTGAACTTCATCTGTGCGATGGTCACAGCCACGGAGGTCGCAACATGCTCGGGCTTTACCACCTCATATTGGGGCGCGCCCGTGTCCTTCTTGTCCGTGGTACCGCACGCCACCGTGAGTGAGCACACGGCTAACAAGAGGAAAGCTGATCCAGCGCCCAACAGGTTTTTCATTTGGCTGCGAATTCTTTTTGGACCATCTCAGCGTGCGCCAAGTGCGATTCCAGGACCGGGGTCACGGTGACCAGCAAGTTCTTCAGATCAGCATTCTGCGTTTGTGGGATCAATACATTCTTCACGGCATCGATCACGGCTTTGTGATAGGCTACCTCATTGTCGATGTAGGCCTTGTCGAATGCTGCGCCTTTCAATGAACGCAGCATTTTGGAGGTCTTTGCCTCGCCTTCCTTCAGGGACCTGCTCATGGCGTTGTCCTTAGGGGTAACGCCCAATTTGGCCGCAAGCTCAGAAGCCTGCTTGATCACTCCGGTGTGGTCCTTGGCCATGGTCTCGGCGAAGTGGATCACGTCCTTGTTCTTGGAATTGGTCTTGGCGATCGCTGCGTAGTCCACGTCGATCTGGTTCGCCGTCACCGCCACGTGGGCGATCTCGGGGTCAGTGAGTTTCGGGGCGTCCTGTGCAAAGGCGCCGGCGTAAAGGAATGCGGACAGGGCGAAGAGGGTCGCGCTCCGTTTGATGGTAGAGGCAGTGTTTCTCATGATATTCTTGGTTTGGTTATGCATTGGATGTCCAAAGGTTGGAATGGTTACAACCCAACATGAAATGTCCGGACCGATCGGTCCGGACATTTCAATCATAGGTGGATCATAGCCAGGGGCACCTTGATCAAGGAGGCCCAACAGACTTAGTGTTTCATCGGCTCGGGCTTCGTGGCAGCAGGCTTTTCAGCAGCTGCTTTGTTGAACTCCTTCGACACCATTTCAGCATGCTCCAAGTGCGAGGCCAGGACGGGTTCGACACTCACCAGCAGATCCTTGAGTTCGGCGTTCTTGGTTGCAGGAACCAAAGTGTTCTTCACCGTAGCTATCACCGCTTTGTGATAGGCCACTTCGTTATCGATATAGGCCTTATCGAATGCGGCACCGCTCAATGAGCGCAGGTGTTTGGAGGTTTTCGCTTCTTGCTCTTTCAAGCTCTTGCTGGTCGCGTTATCCTCAGGGGTCACACCAAGCTTATTGGCAAGTTCCGTGGCTTTCTTAATGACGCCGTTATGGTCGGATGCCATCGTCTCGGCAAAGCGGAGAACGTCCTTGTTCTTGGACTTCTCTTTGGCAATGGCCGCATAATTCACGTCGATCTGGTTCGCCGTGACCGCGATGTGTGCGATCTGCGGGTCGGTAAGGGTGGGAGCGTCCTGTGCCTGTAGGCCCAAGGTGAAGAAGGTGGCAAGCGCGAGTGCGCCCAAGCTGCGTTGGGTAAAGGACTTGGTGTTCGACATGTTATTGAGGTTTTGCGGCAACAGCACACAGCGTATGCCATTGTTTATAACCCCTAGAATTACAGTCGTAATCGTATGCTTCGAATGAAGCACAATGAGGCGGATCCGCCCCGAACATCGGGAAGAAGAACATACTTGGGATAGATGTGTCGGAGCGCAGAGATGGATCGGGCATTGGGGTAGGTTTCCTTGGCCCTGCCGGAATGAACTGTGGACAGGGACGCATCGCTGTTCCCGGACCTATAAAGCCATGACCCGTAAATATGGGTATTCCATATCTTCGCAGCGATGAAGACCACGATCGAATTGCCCGATGATCTGATCCGCCGGATCAAAATGCAGGCGGCATCCGAAGGGCGCAGCATGAAAGATCTTTTGACCGAAGTACTCAATGACCTGTTCCGCCAGAACAAGAAGATGAAAAAGATGAAGATCCTTTCACATAGTGAAATGCCCATCATCAAAGGGGGGCACAAAGCCCGTCCGGACGAGGAAATAACACCGGAGAGGGTCGCACAGGTGCTTTATGGAAGCGGCGAATGATCATCCATCTGCCGGATGTAAACGTGTGGTTCTCGCTATCGGTTAAGAACCATGCGTATCATGGATCCGCATTGGATTGGCTGAATAGTACCGCACAAGCGGAAAGCATAGCATTCAACCGGGCGACGCAACAAGGACTCCTGAGGTTGTTGACCAGTAAGGTCATCATGCAGGCATATGGCCAACCACCTTTGGACAACGCCGGCGCTTGGAAATTGCAACAGACGTGGATGACCGATGACCGGATCGGGCATTCGGTGGAACCTTCCGGGATGGATGCGCCATGGAAGAAGCTCGGAGCCATACGCACGGCCTCGCCCAAGCTCTGGATGGACGCTTACCTCGCGACCTTCGCCATGGCCGGAGGCTACACCTTGGTCACCACGGACAAGGCCTTCAAGCAGTTCAAAGGCTTGGACCTTGTGGTATTGGGGTGAGCGTTCTCAATCCAACTTCAGCACGGCGAGGAAAGCCTCTTGCGGGATCTCCACCGAGCCCACGGAGCGCATGCGCTTTCCCGCCTTGCGGGACTTCGCCTTCGGCTCAGCTTGCCACTCAATCCAACTTCAGCACCGCTAGGAAAGCCTCTTGCGGGATCTCCACCGAGCCCACGGAGCGCATGCGCTTCTTGCCTTCCTTCTGCTTTTCCAGCAGCTTGCGCTTACGGCTGATCGAGGATCGGAAAATGCGCCTTCAGCAAGCCCGTTGGCGCACCTTGCCTTCGTCCACAGCGGTCAAGTATCCCGCGAACGTGTATAGTCCGGACAGCATCATCACAATGAGTCTTTTGGCCACTTCATCCGGAGTGGCAGGCTCATAGCGGAATACCACAACCCCGTGTGGAGCACGGTGTTTCTTGTTGAACACCAATTTACCGAAATCCTGATCATGCGTAATGATGATGCGCTTTTCCGTGGTGGCGAAAGCGAGGATATCGATATCGTCAGCGATCCGCAGGTCCGTGCCTACGCGCAATACGTCATGGCCGAGCATGCGCAAGCGCAATGCGGAGGTCTTCGCCACGCATTCATCAATGAGAAACCTCATTTCGCCTCACCCAAGGGCTGGGGATACCGGCCTGCTGCGATGTTCTCGCTCATGAACCCATAGATCGCCTTGATGTGGGCGGACTTCAGGCGCTCATAATTCTCCAAGAGCGTTTCCTCGGTCCAACCTTTCGCCATCAGACCCAATATGAATTCCACGGACAACCGTGTGCCCTTAACAGTAGGCTTGCCCGCCAAGACCTTGGGGTCGCTTGTGATGTACTTGCGCCAATCCATGTTTCAAAGATAGCCAAGTGCAACGGTGGAAGCCCTCAATCCAACTTCAGCACCGCCAAGAAAGCCTCCTGCGGGATCTCCACGGAACCAACGGAGCGCATGCGCTTCTTCCCTTCCTTCTGCTTTTCCAGCAGCTTGCGCTTGCGTGAGATATCGCCACCATAGCACTTCGCGGTCACGTCCTTGCGGAGGGCTTTCACCGTTTCGCGGGCCACGATCTTCGCGCCGATCGCGGCTTGGATCGGAATGTCGAACTGCTGGCGGGGGAGGAGCTCCTTCAGCTTGCTGCACATCTTCTTTCCAAGCTCGAAGGCATGGTCACGGTGGATGAGCGCACTGAGGGCGTCCACCTTTTCGTTGTTCAGCAGGATGTCCAGCTTGATGAGGTCACTTTCCTTGAAGCCGATGGGGTGATAGTCGAAGCTCGCATAGCCGCGGCTGATGCTCTTCAGCTTGTCGAAAAAGTCGAACACCACTTCGCCCAACGGCAGCTCGAAAGTGAGTTCCACACGGTCCGTGGTGAGGTAGTGCTGGTTGGTGAGCAGGCCGCGCTTCTCGATGCACAGTGTCATGATGGAACCGATGTATTCGGTCTTCGTGATCACCTGTGCCTTGATGTAGGGCTCCTCGATCTTATCGATGCGGCTCACTTCCGGCAGCTCGCTCGGGTTGTGAACGTGTATCACTTCACCGTCGCTCTTGGTGACGATGTAGCCCACGTTCGGCACGGTGGTGATCACCGTCATGTTGAACTCGCGCTCCAGCCGCTCCTGGATGATCTCCATGTGCAGCAGGCCGAGAAAGCCGCAGCGGAAACCGAATCCCAGTGCGGCGCTGCTCTCGGGCGTCCACGTGAGGCTGGCGTCGTTCAGCTTCAGCTTCTCCATGGCGTCGCGCAACTCCTCGTACTCGTCGGTCTCCACCGGGAAGATGCCGGCCCACACCATGGGCTTCACATCCTCGAAGCCGTGGATGCCCTCCGTGCAGGGCCGTGCCAGGTGCGTGATGGTATCGCCCACCTTCACTTCGCTGGCGGTCTTGATGCCGCTGATGATGTATCCCACGTCGCCCGCGCTTAGTTGAGGCTTCGGTTTCAGGTCCATTTTCAGCACGCCGATCTCGTCCGCATCATACACCACGCCGGTGTTGAAGAACTTCACTTTCTCACCCTTGCGGAGGGTGCCGTTCATCACCCGGAAATAGGCGATGATGCCGCGGAAGGAGTTGAACACGCTGTCGAAGATGAGCGCTTGCAGCGGTGCGGCGGGGTCACCTTTCGGGGCCGGAACACGCGCCACTATCGCCTCCAGGATCTTGTCCACGCCCAAGCCCGTCTTGCCGCTGGCGCTCAGGATGTCCTCCAACTTGCAACCGATGAGGTCGACGATCTGGTCCTTCACCTCCTCCGGATTGGCGCTGGGGAGGTCCATCTTGTTCAGCACGGGGATGATCTCCAGGTCGTGCTCCAAAGCCAAGTAAAGGTTGCTGATGGTCTGTGCTTGGATGCCTTGTGTAGCGTCGACGATCAGCAGGGCGCCCTCGCAGGCCGCGATGCTCCGGCTCACTTCGTAGCTGAAGTCCACGTGGCCCGGGGTATCGATCAAATTCAGGATGTACTTCTCGCCATTGAGCTCATAGTCCATCTGGATGGCCTTGCTCTTGATGGTGATGCCGCGCTCGCGCTCCAGGTCCATATCATCCAGGTTCTGCGCCTGCATGTCACGGTCGGAAATGGTGCCGGTGATCTGCAGCAGCCGGTCGGCCAAGGTGCTCTTACCGTGGTCGATGTGCGCGATGATGCAGAAATTGCGGATGTTCTTCATGCTTGGGTCGCCGAAGCCTGGCGAAGGTGTGAGGCCGGGCCGAAAATGCCCGCGAAGGTAACAGGGAGAGGGCTAATGGTGGAGGGATGCCTGCGGTAACCAAGGGAGGTGAGAAATGAAGAACAGGAGTGACGGAATTCCGCTACATTCGTTCGACAAACTCCAAGCACCATGGCCCCTCGTTATCTCGTTCCGGCATTTGCAATTGCGATCGCAGGATCCTGCGCCGCCCAGATCACACCTGATTCCGATGGGTATCAAGCGTGGAAGATCACCCAGATCCAACATCCGCAACCGGCTGTTCATCCATCGGCCGCATACGGGCATAGCGGTTCCCAGCGGGACGGTGAGCCGTGCGCCTGCTGGATCGAGCCGGACAGCGCTTACACGTTGGCCCTGCCCGCGAACGATGACGGCTCTTCCGCAGTGATCGGATTGCCGTTCACGTTCACTCTTTACGGGGACGAGTATTCCTACTGCTATATCAACAACAACGGGAATGTCTCCTTCGTGGACCCTTACTACACCTATACTGCGAACGCGTTCCCGACTTCGACCTTCAAGATGGTAGCCCCTTTTTGGGCCGATGTGGATACACGCGTGGGTGGTGGTACCGTAATGTATCGTTTGACCCCGCATGCGCTCTACGTCAACTGGTCGGCGGTCGGTTATTATAGCATGCAGACCGACAAGCTGAATTCCTTCCAACTCATCATCACCGATGGTACTGATCCGGCGATATCCGGAGGGAACAATGTGTCCTTCTGCTATGGAACGATGCAATGGACCACTGGCGCGGCTTCCCAGGGCGTGGGCGGTTTTGGCGGTGTCCCAGCGACGGTCGGTGCGAACCGGGGTGATGGGATCGACTACTTGCAGCTCGGCCGTTTCGACCATGACAGCACGGACTGGGACGGCTCGTTCGGTAATACGGATGGCGTGGCCTGGTTAACGGAGCGGCACTATGCCTTCAACACCTCCGATGAATCCATTCCGCCCATCTTCTCCAGCATCGGCTGTGACACCTTGGATATCGAGGTGGGCACCTCGTTGGAGTATCCCATGATGATGATCGCCGGAGGACCCGGGCAGGTGGTAACAGCTACCTCCCAATGCCAAGGCATAGCCAACTACACGCAGACGACCTCCACCTTCGGGAACGGCACACAGATCATGTCCACTGTTGCGCCGACGGCAAGCGAAGTGGGCCTGCACACCATCACCTACACCGCGCAGAGCAACGATCCGGTGGCGCTGACCTCCACATACACGATCTATTTGAATGTATTGGACGCGACCACCGGGATCCATGCTGCGAGCAGGGCAGCCCAGCTTTCCGTACAACCCAATCCCGCAATGGATCGTGCGACCATTACCTGGCCGACCGGTCAACAGCCGAGCCTGGTGGAAGTCTTCGCCATGAACGGTGCGCTGGTGTTCTCGCAAATACCGGTCGGGGCAGCCACGCAAATGGAATTGGACCTGAGTGACTTGCCGGACGGCATCTACAGTGTTCGGGCCACGGGGGTGGCATCCACGTCCACCGTTCAGCTTGTCAGGAGTTCGGTGCGGTAAACCTTTGGGGGCGGTCCTTCGATCCTCTATCCCAGGAAGATCGGGATGAAGTAGTTGTGTGCATTGCGGTTAAAAGCCGAGGGTCTTCCTCCGGTGCATTTTTTGCGGCCGTGGCTGCCGGAG
>JBBSUV010000057.1:0-22840 GCA_038234075.1 Flavobacteriales bacterium
CCCTTTTTATTATCCCTTCGGGCCTTCAGGAATTGTCATCATCCATCGGGCTGCCGGATCGCGGAATGATCATTCCGCCTCGATCACCAGGTATTTGCTGATGCTCCAGAAGGCTGCGGTATCCTTGATGGTCAGGTTCTCCACGCGGTCCTTTCCCACCAGTTCGTAGCTGCCCGCAGGATGTGAAGTGATGACCTTGGCCTTCTTCGCATCCACCGGGATCACCGTCACCTTGGTGATGTCGATCTGCTTGAAATAATCCTTGTTGAGGCCCGCGCTGTTCAGCTTCTTCACGGTGCCGATACCGATCACACCACCCTCCTTGGTGAGGACATTGTTGTCCAGCAATTCTTTCTTTGTGCCCACGCAATACCACGCCGCGTTGAGCTCGCCCATTTGCATGTTGGCCTGTTGCTCCTTGTCCTGGTACATCTGGATCATGCTGGCCAAAGAGGCATTGGTGCTGGCGAGTTGCTCCTTGATGGAGCCGATCTCCGCGTCCTTGTCGCCCAATGAACGCTCCAATTCGGCGATGGTCTTGGTGAACTCCGAGAGCTTCGCGTTGTCTGCCGCGTTGCTCTTCTTCATGCGTGCGAGGATATTCCTGTTCGCGGACATCAGGGAGTCGATGGCCCGCAGGTCGTCCACGATGCCCTGCTCCATGGTCGCACCGCTTTCAACGCCCATGCCGCTCTTCTTCAGCATGCCCTGCTTCTCGCGGATCTGACGCAGGTTCTCGCTGACCCTGTTGAAGGCTCCGAACATCTCATTGATCGTGGAGTCCTTCATATTGTTCTGCTCGGACACCACGGTCTTGTCCTGCTCCAATTGCTTGTACTGCTCACTCTGGGTGGGATCGTTCTGGCAAGCGGCGAACAATAAAGAGGCGGCAGCGCTAACGATCAAGAGGTTTCTCATGGGTTGGGTTGTTGTGTGTCCGGTTTGCACGTTTTCATCCGGATACTGATCATCCGGATGAACGGAGCAGGCCGGAACGTAGCGGGACGAAATTACGTATACCTCCGTAGCGACCGTTGTGCATCTTTGCAAGGTGTGAGCCAGCCATGAACACCTGTTCCGCCTTCCTTGTTCGCGTGGTCTTCATCGCGCTGGCGTCCGCGTGGATAAGCCCATGTACCGCTCAAGGGAAAGATGGGGGCCTCACAAGCGATTTCAAGAAGCTCTCCCCGAAGGAACGTTCCAAGATAGCGGCCCAGGAAACCGAGCAAGCCGCCGCGGACAGTGGTTACCAGCACATCATGCAACAGGCGGACGTCGCGTTCCGGGCAGGACGGTATGAGGATGCCCTATCAGCCTTCGAGGAAGCCCGCACGATAAGACCTTACAACGTGTACCCCAAGGTGAAGATCCAAGACCTGCAGGCATTGATCAAGCGCCGGGACCAGGAACTTGCCGAACAAAAGGCCGGTTCCCCTGCGCCCATGCCTCCCGAAGTGGCAACCCCGCTCCCACCGGCATCGCCTGAACCTCCAGTGACCACGGCCCCGCCTCCGTCCACTTTACCTGAGCCACCCCAAGCGGCAACAGCACCGCCGATCGCGGATCAGCTGCCCAAGGAAGCGGCCAGTAATCCCCCGCTTCCCGAGGAAAAGATCCCGGTCCCTGCACCGACCACCGCTCCGGCCACCATCGCTCCTCCTACTTCATCAAGCAAAGCCCGGCCCGCTCCAACGCCCGCTGCGGAAGCCAAACCTGTCACCATCGGCGAACGGATCTACATGGAAGCGGGGGCCACGGTCATCGAGCGCACCGTTGAGGACGAAGGCCGCCCGGTGGTGTACAAAAAGGTGGTGCATGCCTGGGGACAGACCTTCCACTTCAAGGACGGCCTCGCGATCTCCGAAAGAGAATGGACCGACCGGTTCAACCAGTGATACTGCGGACCAACGTCACCGGCATTTCCAGCAGGTCCTTATAGTCCCTCCCGGCCTCTTCCATGTCCAGGTCGTCCTGATCATAATGCCATTCCATGGCCACGTTGCCCGCACCGGTGATGTGTATCTCGTCCAATGCTTTCAGCAGGTCCAAGAGGTACTTGGAGCTACTGGAGTTGAAGTAGGTCATGGCCAACTTCACCGTCGTCAACGGAGCAGGCCTCCGGGCATAGTCCTCGGCCATTTCCAGCAAGGGCCGGAAAAAACCTTCGGCATTCTCATGGATGGAGCAACCGCGCATTTCCAACATCCCCGCCTCCCGGTCGAAGAGGATCTCCGGCGTCTTATCCGTTGCTGGCAGGTGGAGGATCGGCATGTGTGGCGCCGAAGGTAAACGGGAACGACGATCATGGTCGGAGGCCCCTTCGGCCCGCCCGGAGCAAGAGGAATAGTTTGCCGGGATCGGGACAACCCGTAACTTCAGGCCGCACAGACAGCTCATCCCATGGCCATCAACAATATCCTGGTCCCTTACGACTTCTCGGATTGTGCCACTGATGCCTTGCGCGTAGCGGCCAAACTATCCCGCCTCACGGGCGCAATGCTGCACTTGGTACATGTCTATGAGGCCATGACCGACTTCCATTCGAGCAACCACAAGAGGCGCGAGGACATCGAGCTCCGCTTGGACAAAGTGCCCGAGCTGCCCTTCTTGGCAGGCGTCCCCATGAAGCGCTTCATGCTCCGTCAATTCGGCATCACCGAGATGTTCCGGAATGAGCAGCTGAAGAGCATGGACATGGTGGTGATGGGCAGCAATGGCGCCCGCGGCATGCGCACCATGGTGGGCTCCAACACACAACGCGTAGTACGGATCGCGCCGATGCCCGTGCTGGTGATCAAGCATATCGTGGAGGATTTCGACGTGCACGATCTGGTGTATGCATCGAATTTCACGGAAACCGACATCAAGAAGTTCGATGCCTTCCTGCCGATGGTGAAGCTCTTCGACCCGAAGGTCCATCTGTTGAAAGTGAACACGCCCGGCAGCTTCCAGCGCAGTGCCGACAGCTACAAGGCGATCGACGCGTTCCTCCAGCGGCACGAGCTGCGCAAGTTCAGCACCACCATATACAATGACCTGAGCGTGGAGGAAGGCATACTGGATTTTGCCCGGGGGATCGATGCGGACATGATCGCCATGGCCACCCACGGAAGGAAAGGCTTCTTCCACGTGGTGAACGGCAGTGTCACTGAGGACATCGTTAATCGCACCTCCTTTCCGGTGCTCAGCGTGAAGCTCTGAAAACCCGCATCCGCAGCCGTCCGGTGCACGGCACCGTATATTAGCGGTGCAAATCACCCAACATCACATGAAGTTCCTGTTCAGGAAATATCAGGCCAAGAAAGGGGAGATCATCGAGGTGAACCTAAACTCACCGGCCCCCGTGAAATTCATGACCGCGGCGGAGTTCAAGCGATATACAGGTAGCCGGACGCACACCTACTTCAAGGGTCGTGATGAGGACGGCACGATACGTTTCGCCCTTCCCTTCGACAACATCTGGCATGCCGTGGTGGAAAAAGAAGAGGATGGTATTTCCGCCACCTGCAAGCTGTGCCCACCATCACCGCAAGAGAACAGGTTCAATAACGACTCGAGCCTGATCGGCGAGGACCCTGAAAGTGGGATCGCAAGCCTGAGCATGGGCAGTCAAAGCGAAGGCTGAAACCGTTCAATCCCTTGAGAAATGTCCAACACCCGTGAAGATGAACTGATAGGTCTCCTTCGGGGGCAGGGTTCGATCGTAGAGGAGGTGTATTCCATCCTCGAGGAGGAGGAGAAGAAGGACGACCTGTTGCGGGCCGCCGTGCTCAGCAGCTTGAAGCATCAGGAGAACAGCGTAGTCGGCCTGGATCCTTTACGGATCTACGATGTGGAGGACATCCGCCGGGCCTGCGTGAAATATCGGCTGCGCTTTTTGCCTGCTGGCAGGTTCAAAGGCCATATACCGAAGGAGGCGATCTACGCCTTGCGTCAACTCGAGGCGCGCTCGGACACTCACTTGAACGGTTTCAAGATCATGGCGCCAGCCAAGCGTTTCCGCTTGTGCGACTGTGATGCGGATCCATTGCTGTTCATCCCCGTCGGTGGTGGATCATACTATCTGGTACATCAATGGGGGCGTTCGATCAGCCCTTTGCGCGCCGTGACGGGATGGCCCGTCAGGAACTGGAAGAACCTGGTGGTCACCGTGCTCTTGGCCTCGGTGCTTATCGGTTCCTTCACGCCTTCAAGCTGGTTAATAGCGGACCCCACGGTGGCGTGGTGGGGCGGTCATCGCGTGATGGCGATCTTCTCCACCATGATGTTACTGTGCGCCGCCACGGCCTTTGGCTGGCTGGCCTTCTTCGGGCAGTTCAGCGAGGAAGCCTGGGACAGCAAGACCTTCAACTAAGCTCGTTGCGCGGGGATAGACCCGCGCCCCGCATCCCGGCGTCAGGCCCGGTCTTGCAAACGCATGCGGAACGGAACCATTCCTTGAGCGTTTCTCTTTCAGCAGGCACCAAATTCCGGAATGCCTTGCGCAGTTCCTTGCGGAATACAGTCTGATCCGCGTAGCTGATCTTCGATAAGATCTCCTGATAATATTCGATCAACGGTTTTGCCATAATAGGTGGTCTAACGTTCGTGGCCGAGTTGATGTTGCAGTTTCTACAGAGGCGCTGTGATGGAGCGAGGAACGATGATGGGATCGTGGAGCATGCACCCGCCCAAAAGCTTGGACGGGTGCAGTTCCATTTGCGTTGGTCAGGCGATGCTGATCTCCTTCACAGCGGCTTTCACCTCCACCTTTTTCGGGATGTTCACGGTGAGTACTCCATTCACGTGCTCGGCGGTGATGTTGTCCAGGTCCGTGTGTTCCGGAAGCTGGAAGCTGCGCTTGAAGGGGCGCAGCGCGAATTCGCGGCGCGTAAAGCGTTGCCCCTCCTGAAGCTCGCTCTGCTTATGTTCCGCACTGAGTGTGAGGATGTCCTTGTCCACGTTCAACTTCAGTTCCTCCTTGGTATACCCGGGAGCGAGCAGTTCCAGTTGGAAACCCTCTTTCATCTCCAGGATGTTGGCGCGGATGTTTGCGCTCGGCATGTCATCGCTCCCCTGTGTCTGGTCGATGTTGCCAAAGAAGCGCTCAAGCATACCGTTAAAGGGCTGCGGCTGCTTGGCGAACGGGTGTTGTTTGGTATAGTACATGGTGTGTTCGATGTTTGGTCCCCGATGCATTTCGGGATGCAGACCGGCCTGCCAAGGTGATGCCAACCGGAAAAGGCTGTCAAACAGACTGTTCAGATCCTTGCCAAATGACGAATTGTCCGCCGTGGGCAAGGGTTTCAGCCGATCTGGCTCCGTTCTGCAATTCGCAAACATCCGATAACCCGGTTGGTAGCGACATCGTGGTCGGGTACGGATCGGATGCGCATCAACCCCTATGGATACAAAAGGCCCCGTGGTCCTTTCCCATCAGAACTGGTGCGGCTATTGAGCCAGAAAAATGTAGGTGATGGTGCCGCGCTGCGGTTGCGCGGCAGTGGCGGAGCTGGTAAAGCGGGCGCCACCGGCGGAGGAAAGTGCATTGTCCAACATGCAGGCATCCACGGTGGTGGTGGAGGCTTGGTCCAGCTCAGCCTTCATCACTCGCCCGGTGCGATCAACGGCCACGCGTACCACCACCTTGCCGCTTCCCTTACAGAGATAGGCAGGTACCTCCAATACGATGTCGCTTCTACCAACGAGGTCGTAGGACACGGTGGTGAGCCCTTTCACCTTTACAGGTTTCTGGGCTTTCTCCATGTAGTTGCTCTTATCGAATTTGCTGGGATCCAAGGTGGGAACGGTGATCTCCTTCCCTTCCGACTTGCGCTTGTCCGCAAGGCGATCGAACTCCTCCTTCTCCATGGCGTGCAGGTCCTTGTCCACGTTCTGGGCCAAGCGTTCTTGGGCAGCTCGTGAAAGGCGCTGTTCCGCGGGATCCGCCGTGCTGTTGCTGGCGAGGTTGGTAACGTCCTGTGCCGTGGCCGGGGCTTCACCGGGCTGTGTTTCCGGAGGTGCCGGTTCCGGCATATCGCTGGACAGGTCGAGCTCGATCGGTTCGGGCACTCCAGGTGCGGTCCTGTTGTCCACGTTGCTGATGTTGAGTACGAAAAGCAGCATCGTATGGAGCATGAGCGTCCCGATCACGCCATACTTATGGCGTTCGAACAGATCGAGAATACGGTCAAGCATGGGCGTCGCAAAGTAACCTTGTAGCAAGTCGCGGGCCATCACATGGCACATCGAACCTGTGCCGTGCCGAACGGAACGCTTGTGGTTCTAACGCATGCGGATGCGCCATGGTGCGGGCCAGCCGTTGTTCCAGCGCGCACCGGCCCCATTGGCCCAGCCCAGTCCGAGGCCTTGATATCGCATCAGCGCCGTGCCTTTCGCCTCCGTTGCCGGAAGTGCCTCGCCTTGTAAATATTGGATGGTCTGCTTCCGGTCCAGGTCCATGGCGGGGAACGCCTGTGGGTCCAGCAGCCTATTAAGCGCCAACGCAGGATGTGGTGCCCAAGCCTCCCCTTTCCGCCGGGCCACCGGTATGCCGGGCGTGATCATGCGCACCGTGGCCGCCAACGCCGCCGCCAGTTCCGCCCAGCGGGTGGAAATAGCATGCTGCGCTTCATCATGTTCGATCAGCAAGTAGCGATCCGGTCGGCGCAGCCAGCTCATGATAGGGTTGGTTGGAGGAGTGGTGCGGTGCTCATTGTCAGGCCTGAAGGGATCTCCCCCCGAAGCGGCTGCCGGTTTGCGCAACACGGCTATGAAAAAGCCTTCGCCACGCAAACGATGCGGATAGCACCGTTGTCCGCGTTCCGTGGATAGTACGCCCCAAGCGGGATCAACGGGAACAGGGATCACCTCACCACCGCGCTGGATCATCCGATCCACTTGGTCTTCGTCCTCACGCGCCTCCCAAGTGCAGGTGCTGTAGATCAGATAGCCCCCGGGCCTCAGCGCGGCCCATGCCGCATCGACGATACCATGCTGCCTTACAGCGCAGGTTTCCACAAGCTGCTCACTCCATTGCTCCCGGGCGAAGGGATCTTTCCGGAACATGCCTTCTCCCGAGCAAGGGGCATCCACCAGGACCAGGTCGCAGAACGGACCCAGCGGCTGAAAGGCTTCGGGCAGGCTCCCGGTGATGATGGTATCGGGCCGGCCCCATTTCCACAGGTTCTCAGTGAGCGCGGCCTGTCTTGCCCGCACAGGCTCGTTGGCGATCAACACGGCTTCCTCCGGCAGCAAAGCGGCGAGATGCGTGGTCTTTCCACCCGGGGCAGCGCAGAGGTCAAGCGCCACTGCATCGGCGGGCAGGGCGGTACAGACCCGGAAAGCCTGCTCCAACAACATGCTGCTTGCTTCCTGCACATAGTAGGCGCCGGCATGCAGCAAGGGATCCAACGTGAAGATGGGACGTTCCGCCAAGTACCGGCCTTGCGGGCACCAAGGAACGGACACCCCTTCGATCAAGGCTTCCTTCAAAGGGTTCAGGCGGATGCTCACCGGTGCGGGGCCCTTCAAGGCCTCCAGCAGAAGGTCGGCATCATCGCCTAAGCTTTCACGCACGGACGGAGGTACTTGCACCGGCACGTCAAGAGTTCGGTGCCGGCTCGAATGCTTCCCTCCCATCGTGCCGGATCAACGCGCTACGGCGGCGACCTCACGGATCATCGTGGCGGAGCGGTCCGGCCCTACGGAAACGATGCGGACGGGCACTCCGGTGGCCTTCTCCACGAAGCGGATGTAGGCCTCAGCCTGCGGAGGCAAGGGGCGATCGGCGTCCAATTCACCCCAACCGGGAAGGTCCGTGTAGAGCGGCTCCAGATCCCCCGTGATATCGAAGGGAAGGCGGTCCGTCTCCTGGCCATTGATGCGGTAACTGGTGCATACGCGGATCGTCCTCATCCCGCTGAGCACATCGGCCTTCATCATGGCCAGCTCGGTGATGCCGTTGATCATCACCGCATAGCGGAGTGCGGGCAGGTCCAGCCAACCGCAACGGCGCGGACGCCCTGTGGTGCTGCCGAACTCATTGCCGGCCTTCCGGATATGCTCACCCACTTCATCAAGCAGTTCCGTGGGGAAAGGTCCGCTGCCCACGCGGGTGCAGTAGGCCTTGAAGATGCCGATGACGGTGCCGATGCGGGAAGGGCCTATGCCCAGCCCGGTGCAGGCCCCAGCGCTGATGGTGTTGCTGGAAGTGACGAAGGGGTAGGTACCGAAATCAATGTCCAGCAGTGTTCCCTGTGCGCCTTCAGCAAGGACAGAGCTGCCTTCACTGAGCTGTTGATCGAGCCAATGCTCGCTGTCAACCAACGTGAAGCTGCGCATGGCCTGCACGGCATCCAACCATTCATTCTCCTGACCGCGCCATTCCACTTGTTGGTCATAGATGGAGAAGAGCCGCTCGTGCTTAGCGACGAGCGCATCATAGCGCTGCTTGAAGTCAGGCCGCTCGATGTCGCCTATGCGCAACCCGTTCCTTCCGGTCTTGTCCATGTAAGTGGGACCGATGCCCTTGAGCGTGCTTCCGATCTTGCCCTTGCCCTTGTCGGCCTCGCTGGCCGCATCCAATGCGCGGTGCGTGGGCAGGATCAAGTGGGCGCGCCGACTGATCAGCAGCCTTGGGCGCACATCCACTCCGGCATCCATGAGCTCTTTCACTTCCCGGAGGAAGATCACCGGATCGATCACGACGCCGTTGCCCACGAGATTCCAAACGCCTTCGCGGAACACGCCGCTTGGGATCGTGTGGAGCACGTGCTTCTTCCCGTCGAAGATGAGGGTATGGCCGGCGTTGGGTCCGCCCTGGAAGCGCGCGATCACGTTGTAATCGGGGGCCACCACATCCACCACCTTTCCCTTGCCCTCATCGCCCCATTGGGCGCCGAGCAACACATCCACTTTTGCTGCCATGGCTTACGCGCGCAGCTTGGCCAAAGCCAGTTCCACCGTGTCCAGGATCGGGAACACCGTGTCCAGCTTCGTAACGACGAAGAGCTGACGGACGCCGTGGGAGATATCGGCGAGCAGCACCTGTCCGCCCGCTTTGCGCGTGCGGGTGAGGACGCTGATCATGATGTTCAGACCGGTGCTGTTCATGTAGAGCAGTTCGCCCATGTCCAGGATCACATTCACCCCTTCGTTGCCTTCAAGGTGCTTGTCCAACACCTCCATGAGGTGGTCGGCCTGCTGTTGATCCATCAGGCGGCCTTTCAAGTGGAAGACCTTCGCGCCTTCCATGTCGCTGACCTTGAGTTCGAAAGTGGGCTTATCTGTAGCGGTGCTGCTCATTTCTTGTCACGTTCTTTTTGGCAATCGGGGCAAAGCCCGTAGATGTGGAGTGCGTGGTGTGTCACTTCGAAACCCATCACCTCGGCAATGGTACTGCGGATGTTCTGGATGCGCGGGTCACAGAATTCCATGACCTTTTCGCAACCGGTGCAGATCACATGATCGTGCTGGCGGAAGCTGTGGGCGCGTTCGAACTGCGCTTGGGTGGAGCCGAAGCGGTGCTTCCGCACCAACCGGCAGTCCAGCAGCAGTTCCATGGTATTGTACAGGGTGGCGCGGCTCACCCGGTACTTCTTCCGCTTCATGCTCACATAGAGCCGCTCGATATCGAAGTGCCCGCTTTGGGCATAGATCTCGTTGAGGATGGCGAAACGTTCGGGCGTCTTACGATGCCCCTGCTGCTCCAGGTATTCGCTGAAGATGTGCTGCACGTTCTGCTGAATGTCCGGGGGCGTCATCGCGTTGCGAAGGTAGTAGAGCCTGCTGATGAAAGAAACCAACGATCGGCCGAGGTCCTGTTCGTAACGTGGGGCGTCAAAATGCGGCCCACGTCGTTAGGTCGCTATTGCAGGCTGAAGGGGTCCACCTCATCCTCCTCGTCGTCATCCCCATCATCGGAAAGCACGGAGTTGAGCACATCCCCGAAGTGCATGCCTTTGGTGAAGTTGTTGCGACCGATGCGGCTGTGCTCGGCCAAGCCGTGCAGGACGAACTCCATCCAGATCGAACGTTCGGCCTCCGGAACGGGGGTCTTGTGAAGCTTCAGCACCGCGGCCAAGCCACCGACAGCATTCAATTCCGCCCGGTAGCTCTTATCGTCGCCATCGAGCAGTAGGTCGGTCTCGTTCTCGTTGAACCAGGTCACCACCTCGGCATAAGGATCCGCTATTGCTCCCGTGCGCCGCTTGGGCGAAGGATCGGGGAAGTAGTCCTTGAAGGTATTCCGGAGCGCCAGGCCGATAAGGTGCTGGGCCACTTTCTCGGGTCCCTCCTGCTCGCCCTCATAGACCAGCTCGATCTTTCCGGTGATGGCGGGCACCACGGCGAAGAGATCGCCGATGCGGACCATGGTGTGCTTCTCGTTGTTGTAGAGCGCCCTTCTTTCTGCTGCGCTCACCACGCTTTCCAGCGCTCCGATCGCCAAGCGCGCGCTCACCCCGCTCTTGCGGTCCACGAATTCGCTGTCCCGCGCTTCCAACGCGATGCGCTCCACGAGCACACGCATCAGGTCGGGAATGGCCACGGTGGCGCGCTGCTCGTCCGATGAACGCATTTCCTGGGCGGTGATCTTCATGCCCAGCTCGATGGTTTCCGGATAGTGCGTGAGGATCTGGCTTTGGATCCGGTCCTTCAAGGGCGTGATGATCGCGCCGCGGTTGGTGTAATCCTCCGGGTTGGCGGTGAAGATGAACTGGATGTCCAGCGGCAGGCGCATCTTGAAACCGCGCACCTGCACATCGCCTTCCTGCAGGATGTTGAAGAGCGCCACCTGGATCCGCGGTTGCAGATCGGGCAGCTCGTTGATCACGAAGATGCCGCGGTTGCTGCGGGGCACGAGGCCGAAGTGGATCACGCGCTCATCGCTGTAATCGAGCTTGAGGTTGGCGGCCTTGATGGGGTCGCTGTCGCCGATGAGGTCGGCCACGGTGACGTCCGGTGTGGCGAGCTTCTCGGTGTAGCGTTCATCGCGGTGCATCCATGCGATCGGTGTGGAATCGCCCTTGGCTTTCACAAGGTCCTTCCCGTAGCGCGACACCGGCGCGAACGGGTCGTCGTTCAGCTCGCTGCCTTCCACCACGGGCATCCATTCATCCAGCAGTTGCACGAGCGAACGGGCCATGCGCGTTTTCGCCTGCCCGCGCAAGCCGAGCAGGTTGATGCTGTGGCCCGCGAGGATCGCGCGTTCCATGGCGGGCACCACCGTGTCGGCATAGCCGTGGATGCCTTCAAAGAGCGGCTGCCCCGCGCGGATGCGCGCGATGAGGTTCGTGCGCAACTCCTGCTTCACGGTGCGGGGCTTCCATCCGCTTTTCTTGAGTTCGCCGAAAGTCTTGGATTTCATGTCGGGGCGGGAGATCTCCCGCCCTTACGGCGGGGTAGTGGGTTTTTAGGAAGCTTTCCGGTTGCTCGCGTGGTCACGGAAAACCATGTCCGCCAAGCCTTGCAGGCCGGTGTAAAACGCGCGGCCTTGGTTCACCTCGGTGAAGCGCTCGACGAAGCGCTGGAGGTAGGGGTCCTGCGCGATCATGAAGGTGGTGATGGGGATCTTAGCCTTGCGCGCCTGCATGGCGGCATCGAGCGTGCGGGCGGTGATGAACGGGTCCAGGCCGAGGCTGTTCATGTAGTACTCGCCGTCGCGCTTGATGCAGCTGGGCTTTCCATCGGTGATCATCACGATGCGGCGGTTCTTCAACTTCCGGCGGCGCAGGATGTCCATGGCCAGTTCCAACCCGGCGACGGTGTTGGTATGGAACGGCCCGACTTGCAGGTAGGGCAGGTCCTTCAGGCTCACCTGCCAAGCGTCGTTCCCGAAGACGACGATGTCCAAGGTGTCCTTCGGGTATCTGCGTGCGATCAATTCCGCCAAGGCCATCGCCACCTTCTTCGCGGGTGTGATGCGGTCCTCACCGTAGAGGATCATGCTGTGGCTGATGTCGATCATCAGTACGGTGGCGCAGGCGCTCTGGTGCTCGGTCTCCACCACTTCGAGGTCGTCCTCGCTCATGCGCAACTCGTCGATGCCGCGCTGCTGTGCGTTGCGGATGCTGTCGCTCATGGCCACCTGCTCCAACGCATCGCCGAAGCGGTAAGCACGTCGGTCGCTGGTGGTCTCATCGCCTTGACCGCTGCGGCGCAGTCCGTGGGCGCCGCGGTCGCTCTTCTTCAACTTGCCGAAGACCTGCTCCAGCGCGTGCTCGCGGATCAAGCGTTCAGCCTTGCCCGTGAGCCCGATGCCCTCCCCCTTCGTGGGCACACCGAGGATGCCGTGCTTGAAGAGGTCATCCTTGAAATTCTCGAAGGTGTATTCCGCGGAAAAAAGCCCGTGCTCCTTGTCCACTTCCTGCATCCAGTCCAAGGCCTCCTCCACATCGCCACTGGTGTGGGTAAGGATCTCAAGGAACAGTGGCAGGAGCTTTTCAAAGGGCGTGCGGTCGTCCTTTGGCGGGAGGTATTTTTCAAAGCGTACACCAAGCATTTCGCGGTAGCCGCGGAACGATCGCAGGCCACGGGTACAAAGGTAGCCGGGACGTGGAACGCTATTCGCTCCCCGCCGTGGCGCGGACGCCGGGAGCTTATGTGGTGAGCATGTTATAGGTAGAGTCCTCTGAGAGTGACCTTGTGTGAAGACCAGCGTACACCGGCGGGTTGGTGGTAATCCCGTGATGGCTTTTGACCTGTATATCCTTGGCTCACTTCGGCCAAGTACGGTTTGTCGAACACCTTCGCCGACCAATAGCTTTGGGAACCAACCCTACGACCATGCGAACCTCAAACAGCTACCTCAACCCTGCCAGCACCGAAGCACCCGGCATTTACACCATCGAACTGGTGCATGGCGGAGCGACCTTGGGAACCGCCAAATTGGTGGTGAAGCGATGAGCCTGCGGAAGCTGACCGTGGCGGCCCTTGTGGCCGCCACGGTAGCGGCCGCGCAGCAGCCCTTCGATCTGGACCCCAATTTCCGGTTCAATGCCGAGTCTGTGTATATCGAAAGCATACTCCCCTTGTCGGATGGCGATATCATCATATCGGGACTGATCGCCGTTCCGGGGGAATGGCCAATTGAGAGAGGGGGGGCCAAGCTTCATTCGGACGGTAGCCTTGATTCCGACTTCCCCGTCAATGCACTAATGGGCGGCAAGATAACCCCTTGGCAGGACCGGTTCTATTGTGGGAACGGCCAAGGTGTCCGCAGGCTGCTGATCACCGGGGAGCTTGATACAGGCTACATCCCCATGAGCCATGTAACCTATCTACACGTGACGCAAGGCGGCGACTACCATGTGTTCCCCGACGGGCGGGTCCTGGTGAGCGGACTTCACCTCCTGCAGGACAGTATCCACGGCTATATGGGCCTTTATGGCTTGACCTGGTTCACCGCCCAAGGCTACTTGGACAGCACACGCGAACACCGGACCGCGAACGGGCCGATCTTTAACCTGTTCCCGCTGCCCGATGGGAAATTCCTTTGTTCGGGCTACCCCACGTTCTTCGACGGGCACGCCCTTCCCAGTACTTCGTTCCGCGTTATGCCGGATGGGGCTTTGGACACCACCTTCCAGGCTCCGCCGGGTTATTTGAGCATCAGGGCCATTTGCTCGTTGCCCAATGGCAAGCTCATAACCGGGGGCGAACCCTATCCGTTGGATAGCGGTGATACCTTGAACTTGATGCGCCTGATGCCCGATGGCGGTATCGACCCGAGCTTCCACATACCGGTATTCCGCAACTACAACCCCATTTCCGGTTGGGCCCCAGGCGCGATCGTCTCTAGCATTACCCCCGTGGATGGCGACAAGTACATCCTTACAGGTGTATTCACAGAGGTCGATGGCCAACCACGCGGCAGCATCGCCCTGATCGACACCGCCGGCAATCTCCTCGACGACCTCTTCACCGGCGATGGCTGCGGGGGCTTTCAATGGGACGCGACCACGGAGTATTGGGGTTGGCTCAATGGCATTGCGGGCATCACCCAAGCTTACGATGGCAGCTACTACATCTATGGGGCCTACCACGGCTATGATGATGGCAACACCAACGATCCTACCCAGCGTTTGATCAGCCGACTTTATGGGTTGAACGTGGGTATTCACGAGCAGGAAGCAAACCGGCTAGGACCGCTGCAGATCGCGCCAAATCCCAGCGCGGGTGCTACGGTATTTTCGGTGGCTTCGAGTGCCTCAGCCACCGAAAGCACCGCACCTGTGAATGCACAACTGTACATCCATGATGGCAGTGGGCGCTTGGTGTGGCAAGCGGTATGGCCTGCGGGTGTGGAGCAGTATACGCTGCCCGCCGGGGCGCTGGCACCGGGGGCTTATGTGGTGCGGGTGGCGCACGCAGGGTCCTCTGCGAGTGACCCTGCGCGGACACCCGCGTATACTCCCGGGGCGGAGACCTTGATGGAGCAATACACCGGTCGGTTGGTTGTGATGCCGTGAGGGAGATGGACTTGTATATCCAAGGCACATTCCGGCATTGACGTGCTTGTTCAACGTACTTGCCGACCATAGCTTTGAGAACCACCCCTGCGGACCATGCGAAGACCTATTCATTTATCCATGCGCGACGCCACCGGCCGCGAGGTGGAGATGATCCCTATTTCCCGCACCGAAGGCCAAGCCGTGTATGACACCCGCCGCTTGGCACCGGGAACTTACACCGTGGAACTCGTGAACAGCGGTAAGCACATCGAAGCACAGAAATTAGTGGTACGGCCATGATGCGCACCATCCTGAAGACCTTGCTCGCCGTAGCCACCGTACTGGTGGCTACGGCGGTCTGGCCGCAGCAGCCCTTCAACCTCGACCCGAACTTCCGGTTCAATGCCGAGTCCAAGGGGATTGAAAGCATCCTCCCCCTGCCGGATGGCGATATCATCGTATCGGGACTGATCGCGTTGCCGGGTGAATGGCCCCTCGAAAGATCAGGGATACGGTTGCACGCCGATGGTAGCTTAAATACTGAACTGATATACGGCTATATGGGCGGTAAGATCACGCCTTGGTTGGACCGGTTCTATTGCGGGAACGGCCAAGGCATACGCAGGTTCCTGATCACTGGGGAGCTTGATACCAGTTACATCCCCATGAGCCACGCACCTTACTTTGACATGACGCAAGGCGGCGACTACCATGTGTTCCCCGATGGGCGGGTCTTGGTGAGCGGCCTTCACCTCCTGCAGGACAGTGTTCGCGGCTATGTGGGCCTTTACGGCTTGACCTGGTTCACCGCCCAAGGCTACTTGGACACCACGCGGGTACACCGGACAGCGAATGCACCGATCTTTATGCTGCTTCCCCTGCCCGATGGAAAATTCCTTTGTTCGGGTTACACCACGGTCTTCGACGGGCACTCCCTGCCCAGTACTGCGTTCCGCGTAATGCCGGACGGGGCGTTGGACACCACCTTTCAGGCCCCGCCGGGCTATATGTACATCAAATCGATTTGTGCATTGCCTAACGGCAAGCTCATGGCCGGGGGCGATCCCTTCGACTTGGACAGCGGCGATACCTTGAACTTGTTGCGCCTGCTGCCCGATGGCAGCATGGACCCCACCTTCCATATCCCAGTGTTCCGCAATTACAATCCCATTTCCGGCTGGGCCCCAGGTGCGATCGTCTCTAACATTACCCCTTTGGATGACGACAAGTATATCATTACAGGTGTATTCACAGAGGTTGACGGCCAATCCCGCGGCAGCATCGCGCTGATCGACACGGCCGGCAATCTCCTCGATGACCTCTTCGCCGGCGATGGGTGCGGAGGCTATCAATGGGACGCAACCACTGAGTATTGGGGTTGGCTTAATGGCATAGCGGGCATCACCCAAGCCTACGATGGCAGCTACTACATCTATGGGGCCTACCACGGCTATGATGATGGCACTATCGATGATCCCGACCAGCGATTGATCAGCCGCTTGTATGGTTTGAACGTGGGCATACACGAACAGCAAGCAAACCAACTGCAACCGTTACAGATCGCGCCCAACCCAAGCGCGGGTTCCACGGTATTTTCTACTCCAGCGCCGCTCACAAACACAGAACTATACATTCATGATGGCAGCGGCCGCTTTGTATGGCAAGCGGCTTGGCCTGCGGGTGCGGAGCGGTATACGTTGCCTGCGGGGGCGCTGGCACCGGGGGCTTATGTGGTGCGCGTGTCGCACGCAGGGTCCTCTGCGAGTGACCCTGGGCGGACACCCGCGTATACCGGGCGGTTGGTGGTGATGCCGTGAGGGAAACCTCGGCGCTCACAGCCACCGCATGGAGGACCTAAACCACCGCTGACCGGCATCAAAGTCCATACGGCGTGCGGGCGGCTACTCAACCACCACCTTCCGGGTGCCGCTCTGGCCGTGGTCGTCGGTCACCTTCAGCAGGTAGATCCCTGCTGGCAGATCTTTCACGTCAAGCACAGTGCTTTGGATCCCGGAGGAGGCGGTACGCACCTTCATGGAACGCACGGAACGTCCGGTGACATCGTACAGTCCGATCTTCACCTGATGGTCTCCGGCCAAGCCGTAGCTCACGTTCAGTTGATCGCGGGCTGGCACCGGCCATGCATCCACACCGATCGCTTGCTTGGCCTGCTCCCCGACTTGCGTGAGCATGCCTTCGGACATGTAGAAGAGATTGCTCCCGGTGGCAGGCGGGCCTTCGTTCAAGGACTGGGACAGCGCCGTGGCGCTGAGCAAATAGTACTGCAAGCCGGGCTTGAAAAAGTAGACCTGTTGGCTCACCGTCACATAGGATTGGCCCGGTACACTTTCGAAGCTGGTATCGATACCCGTCAGCTTCAATACGTTGTAGATCGTGTCATAGGGCAGCACCAATGTGCCAAAGCCATCAGCGGTATAGGCCGTGTTGCCTCCACCGTTCACCGTGCCTCCGGTGTATTCGTAGGTGTATGTAAAGGTATCCGTGAAAGCGGTGTTGTAGGTGCAGGGGTACGGGAGATAGAGGCTCTCGTCGGCATATTGGATCTGTATGACCTGCGACCCTAAATTCCTGTACATCCCTTCGATGTAAATGCCGCTGGCAGCAGCCCGCATGAACTGGATCACATCCCCGGCATCGAGCGCCACCGTCGCGGTGGGATAGAGATCGCTGTACCCGGTGGCATTGGGTTCCACAGCCGTCAAGCTGCTTTCGGCACCCGGATTGATCCCGGAAAGATCCCAGAGCACATTCTCGCCCGTTTGCGTGATCGGCACATAGTTGCCCGATGTGTATGTGAATGTCTCGCCCACCTGCGGGGTGAAGCTTTCATCGATCACAGGCTGGGCCGCAAGAAGTGCCGGCAGCGCACCAACAGCAACCAAGGAAAGCAAGTGCTTCATGGTAGTTTGGATCAAACAGGGTAATTCCCAGGTGGATCAACGCGCAACGATGAAGCGGCGCGCACTGCGGCTGCCCTTCGCATCGGTGAGGATCACTTGGTAAACGCCAGCATCCCACTGCGAGACATCGATGCGCTCCACAGCCGGTGCGTTGCCTGATGTTCCAAGCGCTTTCCGCAGCACCGTTGCGCCGCGCATGTCCACCACTTCCAAGGTAGCGGCGCGTTGCATTCCATTGAACGCGACCTCGGCGATCTCGCTAACAGGGTTGGGGAATACGCGCACATTGAATGGATCGGCATGGATGGAGGCGATACCAACAGCGGAAGGGTCGAGCCATTCGGTGTAGGCATAATTCTGATCAATGATCGGTGCGCTCAAGGAATCCGAAACGGTGCGGAACACAGGAAACTTCCCCCAGAGAGGAATGAAGGCCGAAACATTTCGAACGTGGTTGATGGGGAAAGGAATACCGGTGATGCTGATGGTTTCAGTGAGCCTCGTTCTCACGCGGAGCACTTCAACAGTGTCCATTCCACCCGGCAGGACCAGGTTTCCCCAAGCGTCGGCATTGCCGACGATGGCACCAGTCCGAGAAGCCGATTGGCCATCGACGGTAAACGTGCCGTCAAAAGGATCGCTCCATGTACCGTTGTATGTAAGAGGGAGCTTGAGTTCCAGTACATTATTGGCATAAGGTGCCGCAAAATGGTATTCTGCTGAAAAGGTGGGGATCAAAATAGTCTGCGTATCCCCTACCCTTTCAATGCCATCAGCCGTTGCTTTGTAGAACACCGTATCGGGACCTGCGTTGGTCAAAGCGAACTGCGCACTTGGGAACTGTGCCCCATTCGGCAGGTCCGCTGGAGCCTCCCACTTGTAGGTGTTGGTGGCCGTGCTCGTCAGGGAATTGAAGTTGAAGAGCATTCCTGCGCCACCCGCTCCCGGGGCCACATAGGCACCTCGCTTCACGATGAATTCATTCCCCGCAATGGGCACGTTACCGGGTGCCACCAAGGTGATGGATTGCGCACCGGCGGCGAGGGCGAGTGGAAGTGCGAGTGCGAGAGCAGCGTAACGATCAAGTACCATGGGGTCGGGGTTTGTTGGTTGCAAACGTAAGACATGGCCGGATCGGAATTCGCTGCTTGGGAAGTCTTTGGATTCTTCCGGCCTCGTTGTATGGCACATTGACGGGCACCCACTCGGGTTTTTCCCGAGTGGGCGGTGTTCTAGGGCCTCCCGCCCGCCTAACTCCATGTGTGCATCCGGGGTTGCGGTGGTCCGCTCACTGAATGCACCACCCCTGCCCCTCCTTGAAGGAAGGAGGGGAGAACTTCAACCCTCTTTCAGATCATCACCGGAAGACGCGATAGCCCTGATCATTCCCGCGATACCTGATCATTTCTTCGTCTCTTTGCGGCCCATCCTATCCATCCCCATGCGACACAGCATCAGCGATATCACCGAGACCATCCGCGATCGGCGGACCATACAGCCCAAGGACTACACCGACCGGGAGGTGCAGCGCGACGTGATCGACAAGGTGCTGGGCAACGCCATCTGGGCACCCACGCACGGCATGACGCAGCCTTGGCGCTTCACGGTCTTCACCGGGAAAGGCCGGGAGCGGCTCTCCGAATTCATGGGCGAAGAATACATGCGGCTCTACACGGGCGAAAAATTCATGCAGCGCAAGTATGACAGCCATGTGCAGCGCCCCTTGCAGAGCAGCGTAGTAGTGGCCTTGGGCATGGCCCGCGACCCGAAAGGCAAGATCCCCTTGCATGAGGAGCAGTATTCCGTGGCCTGTGCGGTGCAGAACATGTACCTCACCTGCGCCGCCTTCGGGCTGGGCGCATTCTGGAGCACCGGCGCCGTGCTCACCGGCGAAGCCATGCGCAACTTCCTGGAACTCGGCCCCGAGGACCACTGCTTAGGCCTCTTCTACATGGGCTACCCCGCCGGGGAATGGCCGAAGGGCTACCGGAAGCCTTTGCCTGATTTTGTGAGGTATTTGGGGGAGTGATAAAAGTGATAAAGCTGAAACTGGAAAGCTGAAAGCTGAAAACGAGCGCTCTGCGATCACCTTGAGCGTTCGGTTTCAGCTTTCCAGTTTCGGCTTTCCTATTTCCGCTCGGAACAAGCCAAAAGCCACAGCACTCAGGGACCTGCATTCGGTGCTAAGACCTCCAAAGGTGTTTCCCTAAAAATATCCTCCCTGTCCTCCGGCCTTGCCGCTGCGTTCCAGAAGAAACCTTCCAAGCGCATCTCCTCTTTCGGTGCTTTGGCCAAGGGATAGAGCGTGGCGTCGGGCTGGGTGATGAAGCTCACGGTGGTCACTTTCCCGCTGTCCAGTCCCACGGTGATGCGGCTGCAATCGGCGCGGTTCATGCCGGTGATGCGCTCGGTGCTGTCCTTCTTTTCGCGGGTGAAGTAGACGGTTCGGCAATTGCCTTCCGCGACCAACTGAGAAAGCTCATCGTTGCGGAAATGGCCGACCATCGTCGTGCCGGCGACCTGATCAAAATGCAGGCTGTCCGCAATGGATGCCATGAACGCAGCACCGTTCACGAAGAGCGTCTCCGCATGCCCGTTAGTCAGTTGGATGCGGACCGTATCGCCGCTGATCTGGTCGGTCTTGCTCCAGATAAAGGGCGAACCACGCAAGGAGATGAGGCTGTCCGCGCCGGTATAGCTCATCGTATCGCAGACGCCTTGAAGGTCGCTCTTGAAAAAGCGGACGTTCCGGCGGGCGTCGATGGTCTGCTTTCCGAGGCTGTCCTCCCTGCCGAACAACGTATCCGCATGCAGGAACAAGGAATCCTTGTCCATGAGCATCACGAGTTCCGCACGGCCTGTTACCATGGAGCTTCCCTCCTTTTGGCGGTGCTTGCCGAATTCGCCGCGCACCAACAGGTTGTTCACCGTGTCGGTAATGGTGACATGGCCCCAGCCGACACCGACACCGGTGGTGCGGTCATAGTGCAGGCTGTCCCCGGTGAGTTCCTGGCCTTCGGTGGCGATGCGCGCCGCCTTCGTGAAGCGGCCTTTGCCCGTGCGGGTGTCGTAGGTACCGCGTTCGCAATACATGTGCGTTTTTCCCTGCGTGATGTGCGTGGGGCCGAAGAACTCCGCGATGCCGGTAGTGGTGACATATTGCAGGGTATCGGCGGTGATGGTGCGGTCCGGATGCTCCAGCCGCACGTTGTCGCTGAAGATGAACCGGCGGCTGTCGGCGAGGTAAGCGCCGTGCCTGCTGGTGAGCGTGTTCTCGTCCCGAAGACTGACGATGCGTGCACCATCCCCATATTCCGCCCGGTGGCCGCGCACATCATAGGTGAGCGCCTCGGTGGTGAGCTCCATGCCGGGGTCCTTCAGCCGGACATTCCCGGTGATGCGGGCTACGCGCTCCGCCCCTGAATACTGAAGCCGGTCGCCGCTGATGTGCAAGGTGTCGCCTTGTGTAAGATGGACATTCCCGAAGGCGCTCACGCGTTCATCCTCGTACAGGTAGGCGCTGTCGCAGTCCATCAACGCATCCGCTTGCTTGAACCGGACATGGCCGATAAGCCGTTGCGCTCCGGGCACGATGGCCTGATCGAACTCCCAGCGATCGGCGTTGAGGATCTCCACCCGGTCCTCGTTCTTCTTGGCCGCAGGCTGCGCAAATACCGTGCAAGCGGAAGCCGTAAGGATCAAGGTCGCAATGATCTTGTGGCTTGTCATCCTCCGATCATTGGGGTAGGATCTCCGTCGCTTCGATAGATGCCTTTGCGAATGCCGCAAAGGCTACTTGGCCTTCGCCGCCTTAACGGCTTGGTGCTGTTCATTCAGCCCTGCGACCACGTCCTGGGTGATGTCCAAGCCTTTGTTGCCCACCCAGATCTGGCCGGCATCCTGAATGCTGAAGATGTAGTCGTACCCGGCGGTGCTGTTGTAAGCTTCCAGGAAGCCACGGATCTTCTGCGTGATGTCGCGCAGCATATCGGTCTGCATCTTGTCCAGCTGGTCCTGTGCGCTGGTCCGCATTTCTTGGATCTTCTGGCCCAGCTGTTCCAGTTCCGCCTGGTCCTGCTGCAGCTCGGCCTGCGTGCTGTAGGTGTGGTCCTTGCTGGTGAGCTGCTGGTAACGGTTCTGCGCCTTCTGCATCTCGCGTTGCAGGTTGTCCTCCATGCGCTTGCCCTCGCTGCGGACGCGGTCCGAGCTTTCCTTCACCAAGGCGTAGTTAGCCTCCACGGAATCCATGAGGAAGTAGGCGATCCGGCCTTCAGGGACCGACCCGGTATCCCGCACCATCGGCCGAAGTTGCACCGCGTCACCAACTTGTATCTCCGTAAGCTGCTTTTTCAAGAGGCGTTGGGGCACCCTTGCGCGCACCAGCGACCACACAATGGCAGCGGTGAGGAGGATGTTCCAAAAGACGAGGAGAAAAAGAAGCGAACGTTTGGACATGATCTTTCAGGAATGGCGCGAAGTTAGCCCACGTGAATACCAAAGGCCATGCCGTTGAAGGGCCATCACCTCTGATGCGCCCTTTGGGCGCTCCATCCATGTCATTCTTTAACCACGGATAGACACGGATCTACACGGATGGTGAAGACCTCAGAGGTGATAGGGTCCATGGTTCGACCGCGTGGCCGGTTCCCACCAGGATCCGTGTTCACGCGCCTTCGCGAAGCGTTTTGGCGAAGCAAGGTCCGTGTCCATCCGTGGTTCCCTTCCCACAACGCGTGCGAGTGTCGAGGCTCGATGGTGCGTTCAGGCTTTCGGCCATGGGGCTTTTGGCGCATTCCGGCATTCAGCTCAGAGGCTTACGACTCATAGACTCTTGATCACGGACTCCTCTAGACCTCATGGTTTCTCAGGCGTATTCGGTCTCTTGGGCATTCAGGCCTTCGGCTGCTTTGGTATTCAAGGCTCTTCGGTCTCTTGGCCTTTGGCGCATTCAAGCGTTCGGCCTATTGGTGCGTTCAGGCGTTCCGCCTCTTGGCATCTAAGCTGCCCCGGACTCGATCGAGTGCGCATTTATGGAGGTCACCGACAACTAAATCCAGTACTTTGAGCCGCGATGCCTCAAGAAGACCTCACCGTCGCAAACATCTTACTGAAGATGCTGGCGAACAAAAGCCTTGGCAACGCCAAAGCCCGCGAAGTGCTCGGCCTGAGCGAGGACGACTACGAAAGCCTGAAAGCCGACATGCTGGCCGAAGGCCTGATCGACCAAGGCCGCGGCCGCGGGGGGAGCATCAAGCTGGCCACCGGGTCGGGGGGGGGGGGGGGCCCGCCCCAGGCAGCCCCGGGCGCGCCCGGCCCCCCCCCCGGGGGGGGGCAGCACCACCCCCCCCGCCCCCCCCCCCCCCGGCGGGGGGGCGGGGGGCGGCCCCCGCCCGCCCGCCGGGGGCGCCCCCCCGGCCCCCCCCCCCCCGCGGGCCCCCCCCCCCCCCCCCCCCCCCCCCGGGGGGGATGGCAAACCCAAGCGCGGAC